>NZ_JADEWI010000102.1 GCF_015207705.1 Nostoc sp. LEGE 06077 | reverse complement strand
GACCTAGTTGAAGAAGCTACAAGATATCAAAAATCTGATGAAAGTTAAAATTTATCTTACTCAGAGCTTAGTTAGCGGATATCATCCGCTAACTAAGCTCTTCCCCACACCTTTTTTCGTTCACCCGTGCTATTCTGGCTGAATATTCTGGCAATCAGACAACAATCTGTAGAAGAGATTGTCCGCGAACACTGGCAAACCTACGGACGCAACTACTATTCTCGTCATGATTATGAAGAAGTAGATGCCGAGGGAGCCAACAGCTTAGTAGAACAACTGCGATCGCAAATACCAAACCTGAAAGGAAAAAGATTTGGTAAGTATGAAGTTGAATATAGTGATGACTTTAGCTACACCGACCCAGTTGATGGCAGCATTAGTCAAAAACAAGGGATTCACATCGGCTTTACTGATGGCTCTCGTATTGTTTTCCGGCTATCTGGTACGGGTACTCACGGTGCAACTTTACGAGTTTATCTAGAATCTTACGAACCGGATACGGCTAAACAAAACCTCGATCCGCAACAAGCACTAGCAGATTTAATTACAATTGCTGATGAAATTGCTCAAATTCGCACCTTCATAGGTAGAGAACAGCCAACTGTGATTACATGATGGGTAAAAAAATTAAGGATATTAGACGCTGTGAGCTTACCAGAAAGGTAATTTACAAAGCAAAACAAGCCTGGGAAAACAATGGGGAAAGGGAGATTAGAAGCCTTTAGCGATGGTGTAATTGCGATTATCATCACTATCATGGTGCTGGAATTAAAAGTGCCTCATGGGAGTGATATAGCCGCACTCCGCCCATTGCTGCCAATATTCTTGAGCTATGTCTTAAGTTTCGTCAACGTTGGGATCTACTGGAATAACCACCATCACCTGCTACAGGCAGTCAACCAAGTTAACGTTCCCGTAAAGGTATGAAAAATAACATTCTTAAATTTGGGGAACAGCCGCACAAGTTAATGATGGTTGCAAATTTACAGAAGATTTGTCGGCAATTAATTCAATTTTGCCTTGGGCGTTACCGAAAATAATGGGATACAAGCCCCGTCGTTCTAGGACGGCTTTTCTTGATTCTTGATATATTCCTTAAGAATTTCCAAAGGCACACCTCCTACTGAAATAGCAAAATAACTAGGACTCCACAAAGATTCTTGGTGTGGTTTTTTATATCCAGCTTGCCCATAACGACGACTAGAAACACCTTTTAAGGCATTCACTATTTGAGAAATAGACAGTTTTGGTGGATATTCAATCAGTGCGTGGACGTGATTTCCTTCCCCGTTGAACTCAATTACTTGAAAGTCCATCTTTTCGGCGACTTCTTTAAACGACTTTTCAATCAAATTAAGACTATCTGATGTGAACACAGACTTACGATATTTCGTCACGCAGACCAAGTGTATCTTTAAATCTGTAACACTGTGCCTTTCTCTTCTAAATATAGTTGTCATTTTATGCAGACCAATATATAATATACATATAGACCAATTATAGCATCAAGCATGAAAGCCAGGTGTCAGTATCGTTTCTATCCAACAGACCAACAGCAACAGAGTTTAGCTCAGTTGTTTGGTTGCGTCCGTGTGGTTTGGAATGATGCTCTGGCTCTCTGTAAGCGGTCTGAGAAGTTGCCAAGTAATAACGACTTGCAAAAGTTGATAATTACCCAAGCGAAAAAGACTGATGAACGTATTTGGTTGTCCGAAGTCTCAAATATCCCATTGCAACAATCTGTCGCAGATTTGGGAATTGCCTATAAGAACTTTTTCGACTCTCTAAAAGGGAAACGCAAAGGGAAGAAAGTAGGTAGCCCAAAGTTTAAAAAGAAAACCAATCAACAATCGGCACGGTTCAGAATTGGTGGTTTTTCAATCAAAGGTAATGAGGTCTATTTGGCTAAAATTGGCAACGTTAGCCCTATTTGGTCTAGAGAATTACCATCATCACCTAGTTCTGTAACAGTCATCAAGGATTGTGCTAACCGCTATTTTCTCAGCTTTGTCGTAGAAGTTGAACCAGAATCCCCGTCCTTAAGGACGGGGACTATGGCTAAAAACCAAAGCATTGGTATTGATTTAGGGATAAAAACTTTTGCTTTTATGAGCAATGGGGAGAAAGCGGAAAGTCCTAATTATTCAAAGTTAGACCGGAGAATTCGCAAATTCCAAAAGAAACTAGCACGTCAACCAAAAGACTCACGGCGTAGAAATAGAACTAGAATTAAAATTGCAAAGCTGCACAACAAAAAAGCAGATACTCGCAAAGACTTTCTACACAAACTATCCACCAAAGTCGTTAGCGAAAATCAAGCTATTGTTTTGGAAGATTTGAATGTGTCAGGAATGGTTAAAAACCGTAAACTTTCTAGAGCTATTAGCCTTCAAGGATGGAGAGAATTTAGAACTTTGTGTGAAGGCAAGTCTGAGAAACTTAATCGAGATTTCCACGTTATAAGTCGATGGGAACCAACAAGCCAAGTTTGTTCTGATTGTGGCTACAAATGGGGGAAACTTGATTTAAAGGTTCGGTCGGTTCAATGCTTAAATTGTGGAACTGAACACGACCGAGATGAGAATGCAGCTAAAAATATAAATAAAGTCGGGATAGGGCATTGCCACGACTCTAAACGGACGCAGAGACGGAGTAAGACTAGCAACAGTTAGCATCTGTCAACGAAGCGTCAAGAATCACCTCGCCTTCAGGCAGGTGAGTATGTCAAATCTATGTTTTCCTTCACATCCTTAAGGCGAATGGAAAAATTCAGCACTTTGCTAAAAGGATTCAAAAAGTGGACACCGGAATCAAGACTGTTTTCAGAAACCTGACCAAAGAAGTTAACGATGCCGACATTGCCTGGTGGGACAATAACCAAAACCCTAGAAATGGAATGTAGTATTGCAACACTACCAATTAATATAGTTATCCCGCGTACAACTAAACGAGATTTTTGGCTGGATATCTTGTCTGTGTTCAGGTAAATGAGAATTGCGATCAGGCTAGTTAGAAGAGTAACTATAAAGCTCATGAGATTTTATTATATGTTGACGTTACATACTTAAGCAGTATCATACTTCGGAAGCAACTATTTGTAGCTTTAAGTTAAAATTTAATTGTCTTAAATCCAGATTATTAGCTTTGGGCTGTGTTCTATCTCTATGGCAGATTAAGTCATTACTAGTAGATTAAAAGCCATAGATATTAATAAAGTTGCACCGATAATAATCTGATTTTAAGTACTGTATGGCTGGGCAAAGCTTCACCTACTGCTTGTGACAGTAGCATAAGTCCTATTTAATTCGCTGCCATAAAACAGTAATAAATAACATGGCAAACAATGAATGTATAATGATTACAAGTGTATTAATCATGCTGCCAACAAAACTGTAAAGTTGGGAGATCGCTACCAGACTATGAAAAATGGATAAAGCGATTAATCCTGGTTTTAGTTCTTTTTTATCAGTCATATCTAGCATTAAAAAACTCAAAACCCCCAAAGATAAAGCACCACATCCAATTACCCGGAGTAAAGAAATAGACAGTTGGCTATCCAGAGTAAGCAAAGTTGGAAACAAGAGAAATACGCAACCAATTCCTATTTCAAAAACAGTATTGGCGATTAATAGCATTCGCATTGAGGAAGAGGATTTTTTGTGAAGTTAAATGTACATTTACGGTAAGTATTCAGGAGGCAGAATTCAGGAATCAGAAGGTTTAAAGAATAAGGAGAAATATTTGATGAATTAATTTGCTAATCCTCTAGATATTTCTAAATTCTGGCTTCTGACTCCTGGGTGCTGAATTCTTACCATTTACGATACAGCACTTATGTCCTAAAATTATTTGCAATCGCTCTGGTACTTGTGATCGCTTTTATTTGTAATTTAATTGCTAACATTAGTTTTAAAGCTCTTAGCCCAACTAGTCAGCCAACTGGTATATGCCAAAAATTACCCTAGAAGTATCAGAAGAATTATCTCAACAACTAGCACAAGTTGGCGATCGCCTACCCGAACTACTGGCTTTAAGTCTGCAACAACCAGCAATCCCCGCAGAGATATATCGATATATTCTGAACTTTCTAGCCAGCAATCCCACACCCGAACAAATTGCTCAGTTTCAACCGACACCACAGATGCAAGAGCGATTACGGACTTTAGTAACACGTTCTAAGGCTGGGGAACTCACGCCTATTGAGTTAAAAGAATTAGATGAGTACGAAAAGATTGAACATTTGATGGTGATGATTAAAGCTGGTAATTTAGCTTATTTAGGCGTTGATTCGTGAGTTTAAGTTATATCCCGGTTGCGCTGCGTCGCTTAGTAGAAGAACGGGCTAATTATAAATGCGAGTATTGTTTGCTGCCAACTAAAGTAGCGTTCTTCCCGCATGAAATCGACCACATCATTGCTCAAAAGCATGGTGGCAAGACAGATGCAGAAAATTTGGCACTTACTTGCTGGCGTTGTAATCGCCACAAAGGTACTGATTTAGGCTCTTTTGATCCACAAACAGGTGCTTTTAGTTTTTTATTTAACCCGCGTACTCAACAGTGGATTGAACACTTCAGTTTTTCAAAACTAACTATCGTAGGATTGACAGATGTAGGACGTACTACAGTTTATTTATTGCAAATGAATAACGAAGAAAGAATTGCAGAAAGACAGAGATTACAATAATTTGCAGCTTGTAAACAAATCCTCCAATTTAATCCGTTGGTAGAAATGATGAGGTGAAAGTAGGTGGTGAAAGACCTAAGAAAGCAGCTATTAGAGATACTTAACGCCCAGGTTCAGAACAGAGGCATAGCAGGTGTTGCTGTTGCACTGAATCCAAGTACTCAACCCGAATCTGTTTGGTATGACTCGGCAACTGTTGATGAACCCATATTCTTGGCATATAGCATTACCAAAACATTTAGTGCAGCTATGTTGCTGTTACTACAGGAAGATGGACAGTTGAGTCTGGAAGATTCTTTAGCGCGTTGGTTTCCCGAAATTGCTCAAGCCGATTGTATTAGCCTTCGCCAACTTCTCAACCATACCGCAGGTATCCCTGATTATGGTTCACTGCAAGCTTATCATGATAGTGTGCGCTCTTATCCGTCTACTCCTTGGACATTTGAACAGTTTGCGGCAGTCACGTTTGAGCAGGGGTTGTGCTTTACTCCCGGAACAAGTTGGGCATACTCCAACCCTGGCTATATGCTGCTCAAACGCATTGCCGAAGTTGTCAGTGGCATTTCCTACCGCGAACTGATCTTCAAATACATCATCCAACCACTAGGATTAAGTCAAACTTTTGTACCAGAATCGATAGAAGAACTTTCTTCACTAGCTCCGGCAACATCTCGTGCATTGGCTGTTGATAAAACGACTCGTGATGTCCGTCAATACTATCATCCAGGTTGGGTGTCTCATGGTGTGATTGCATCAACACCTTCTGAGATTGTGATGTTTTTAAATAGTTTGTTTAGCAATCGTCTACTCTCACCACAAAGTCTCAAACAGATGGTAGAACTTGTACCTATTGCACCACAGACTAGCACAAATATATCTACGCAACAGCCGACTCTGCCCTGGTTAAAGCCTAGTTATGGGCTGGGACTTATGGGAGATCCAGCATCAAAATGGGGATTAGTGTTAGGCCACAACGGCGGTGGCCCTGGATATAGTGCTAGTGCATTTCACGCTCCTGAATTAGGGGGGATATCAATTTGTGCAATGTGTGCAATAGAAGAAGGCATTAAGGCTGAGGAGATTGTTTTTACGGTTTTAGATTTGTTTAAATCAACCAAAGAGATTGCTGTTCATGATCTTCAGATTTGAGCTTAGTAAGCCATTTCTCAATCTATAACTACGAACGTAGTTACTTTCATAATTATTCTGAGAATGCCCGCCAGAAATTCTTACTAATAGACTTCAGGCTAACTGTCTGGGTTTGGGTATTCTCCATTTTAGTATTCCGCCCAACAACCACAGCTTCGGATGGTAACAGTGAATCGAGCAGTTGAACTTGATGGTCAACATCCACCACACTTTGATAAATTCTGTAAGGATCAATTTGCATCCCCAAAGGAGTAGGAACGATTTTTAAGTATTCGTTAAGTGTCTGGAGATAACTGTTATTAAAATTGTGATTAGCCACATAAGTACGTAGGCTATTCAGTAATTGCAATGCTCTCCTAATATCTGCAACAGAACAACTAGAATCCATCTGCGGCTGACTTTCTTGATAACCTTTAGCTTTCTTTTCGGCTATGAGATTGTAATATTTAAAAATAGCTTGTTGTTGACTGGTTAAAGAGTGAACTTTAGTTTGGGCATTGTAGCCGACTCGACCCCATTGCACTGTTACTTTATTATCTTCAACCTTAGCTGACCAGAATTTGTTACTGTTGTTGGCAGCATCGACATAAACTAAGTAAGTTTCCATGATTTTTAGTCCTTAATTAATAATGAGGTGAATACTTTATTTAAAAATATTCACCTAAATGAGCTATTGTTTTTGTAAATAAGGTAAGGCAGATTTAATTACTTCTTGGTCTTGTTGTGTTCGTCCCAAATCAGGCTTTGTTGCGTCATCATTAGCAACTACTGTAGCTGCTGATTTGGCTAAATCTTCGGGGCATCCTCTATCGGTGAGGGCTTGAACAGTCGCATCATGCAACCCTTGATTTTTCATGAGTTTATCCTTGATATTTTTAATGATTCAGATGGCTATCTGCGGAGCAAAATTTTTGTTGCTGGAGGGGTAAAGTAATTATTAATTTTTTTGGGCATTTACCCAACAAATCTGCACTTTCATCCTATTGAGTTACACCTATAGATAAAATTTAAAACTTTATTTACTTCTATGGTATGAGGTAAAATCCGCAGTTAATGATTCATGCTTACAAAATACAATTTAATGTAAACATCGCGTATTCAACTAGTAATAATTTGAGGTCACAACTATGAATCATATTCAAGAAAAAGACATAGTGAGACTGACACGCAACGTAGATCATGAATTGCAAAAAGGTTTAGTAGGAACAGTCTTACAATGTCATTCAGATAAGTTTGAAATTCATTTTCCGCTTCAAGGTAAGAACCTTCATGCTCAACTTCCTTTGCAAGATATCGAGTTTGTAACCAGAAGTGAAATGTTGTTGTAGCGTCAAGCCATCTTACCATTGGATTGTAGAGTGCTACTCTGCTAAAAAAATCTGTGTTACTTGACTAAAGACAGCAACAGCCATTCGTAGGAGAAAAAAGCATGAAGGCAGATGAATTATTAGCGCAATACGAAAATGGCATTAGAGATTTTACAGGAGTCAACCTTAGTGAAATATTTTTGGAAGGTGCTAACTTAAGCGAAATAATTCTCGACGGAGCTATTCTTGATGGCGCAGAGCTAAGTCAAGTAAATTTTAGCAAAGCCAGCTTGATTGAGGCTGACTTAAATGGTGCAAATCTCACACAAGCAAATCTAAGTCATGCAAACTTGAGTGGGGCAATTTTAGATGGAGCAATCCTCGAAGAAGCTATCTTAGATGGTGCTAATTTAAATCAAGCCGACTTAACAATAGCTAAGTTGATTGGTGCTTCTTTGAGTGAAGCTGAACTCAAAGAAGCTGATCTGACAGGAGTGTCTCTAAATGAAGCCGATTTAAGCCACGCAGATTTGGCAAAAGCAGATCTAACTCAAGCCGATCTTAGGCAAGCCGAATTAAACAACGTTAACTTGAACCAAGCTAATTTAGATAAGGCTAATTTAGAAGGTACGATTCTAGAACCGTAGTTTGTTAGGCAATAGTCGTAGCAATCGCGTTCTTCCTCAATTCAAATTCCGAAATTTCGCAGTCCTTAAGGATTTGGTGGTTTGGTCAGCGATCGCCGTTGATGCCGCCCGTGCCGTCTTCGCCCAATCTCGCATCCGCTCTACCGCCGCCGCATCCTGAACAGCCAGTGGTGTAATCGTCTGCCGACAAGCCTCCAGATCACCCAAAGTCACCTGTTGAGGTCTGCCTTCATCGAATGCCAACAGTGCAGCTTCAGCAGCAAGCGTTTCAAGTTCTGCGCCTGAAAATTGGGCGGTGTTAACAGCGATCGCTTCAAGATACTCCGATTCAATAGTGATGCCAAAGCGTTGCAGATGAATGCTGAGGATTTGCGCTCGTTCGGGAACGGTT
Source organism: Nostoc sp. LEGE 06077 (assembly GCF_015207705.1). GTDB lineage: Bacteria > Cyanobacteriota > Cyanobacteriia > Cyanobacteriales > Nostocaceae > Nostoc_B. The sequence goes on along the minus strand of NZ_JADEWI010000102.1, from coordinate 2,731 downwards.
GGTAGATCGACGAAAAACATTTCATCAAATCTGCCTTTCCTTTTGAGTTCAGATGGTAGTGCTGATGGGTCATTGCAGGTTGCGACGACAAACACACCAGCAGTACATTCAGACATGAATGTGAGGATGTTCCCCAGGATTCGCTGTGAAACGCCGCTAGTGTCGCCTTGTCCAGACAAAGCTTTTTCGATTTCGTCCAACCATAGGACACATGGAGCGATCACTTGGGCTGTCTTCAAAGCCCTACGGATATTGCCTTCCGACTCACCAACCAGACTACCCAGCATTGATGAAATGTCGAGTTGAAGTAGTGGTAGATTAAGTATATTAGCGATGTTCTTTGCAAGTAATGTTTTACCTGTACCTGGAGGCCCTACAAGCAACACACCTTTAGGCTGAGGCAAATGCAGATTTCTTGCCTCTTGCGTAAACAGCCGCCGCCGACGATTCAACCACTCGCGCAATAGGTCGAGTCCGCCAAACGGTATGCTTGCAGGTTTCCCTAACTCAATACCCATTTGAGAGAGCAGCCGAGTTTTATACGCAACAGCTAATGGTGTCACAGTCGCATCCATAGTAATACCATTGCGGCTCAAACGCTCTTTAACTGTTAATCGTAAAAAGTCGCTGATTTCTTCAAGTGTCAGACCTAAAGCCGCTCGTGCAAGTGCTTCGGTTTCAGCCGCCGTCAAGGAGACACTAAACTTGACTTGTTGTTTTTGTGCTTCCTCACCCAAATACTGCAAGTATGAATCAAGATGTTCTTGGATTTGTTCAACGGTGGGCAGTGGCACTTCTGCAAACGGAATCAACCGCACCAAGGACTCGTGCAGTTGGATGTTTTGACCCAGAAAGATGATACGTTTGTCGGTTGGTTTTAACCTGTGGTAAAGGTTTTTCACTCTGGTCAAGATTTCCCAGGATAACTGCGGTGAGTTACGCCCAATAAAGGGATGCACATCACCCAGGATGAATACGCCATTGCCTGTGAAGTTATTGATGTACTCGAAAATATATATTAGCGGGTCTGCTTGTGGTGGTTTTTTATACTCTGGTACTGACTTAAAGACCAAACCACCATCAGCAGCAATTTGGCATTGTTCAAGAGTAGAGACTCCCAAGTTCCAGAAGTAGGTTGGGCATTCAAGTTTTTCTTGTGCGGAAGATGCCAACCACTGAATAATCGTAGCTTCTTCTGGGGCGAGTACCTCTAATGCCGCAATGGGAATTTGTGAATCCAGGGTACTGAATAGGTTATTTAGGTTCATGTTCTTCTTGATACGGTATTGGTGCAAGTTTTTCATGAGTGCTGGTTTGTTGGACAAGCACTTGATAATATTCGGCATCGCCGTCAAATACTTCTGCTATTCCATTGGACTGGGGATAAGCAAGTGCGTTGACGATGGCATTAAGTAACACGCACAAGCCTTCTGTATTAGCTTTAATGATCACAGGTTGTCTTGGCTTGCGCTGTGCGTAGATGTGGATGAAGGGGTATTCTTTTGGTAAATCCATAAACGCTGGGGGAAAGCATAGTAATTGTGGCTTTCCCCTTCTCTCCTTATTGTCTTAATCTGGTTTGATGCGCTGAAGTTGTCCGTATTTGCTGAGTTTGGGCTTCAGCTTTAAACTCCCGTTCGCCCACAACCCCCAAAGCTTGTTCAAAAGGCTGTGTCGCTTCCAGACAACTCAAACCTTCAAAACCTTCCGCCTCAACTCGCACTTCACCAGTAGATTTGTCAAAATGTATTAATACTGAGCGTTCCATAAATTATCTCCGTGCGAATTGTTGAACTTCCTGATGTCCGGCAAAAGTCAGGCGTAGGGTTTGCACTTGGCCGTTGGTTTCTTCACTAATACTGCATTCACCAAATCGCTCTTGTAATTCAACAGCTTTTGCCAGTACCATCCGTTTACCGTATGCTTGCATCAACTGATGGCTGAAGAAGTTTTCCCCAAGCCGAGGTGTTGTTTCATATTCGTCGTGTATCACTTGGTACGCACTATCGGTGGCATCCCACTTAAAACCAATATCTGCACGAGCTTTTATGGTGTAACCAGGGACTACAATCTCTGCACTTTGACCTTGCGAATCCCCGTAGTAACCCGTTAATGGCTGTGGCGTTTCATAAACCTTGGGTTGCAGTTTCAGATCTTCTAAGGCTTGCACCAAGCATTCACGGTTGACTAAACGAGTTTTGACTGTTGAGAAATGAGACATCTATTATCTCCTTTGAGTTTGAGTTGGTAAAACGACGCGAACAGTAGTGACAGAATCATGAGTTTTCGTTTCCACTACTTCACCACCCATCTGCGTAGCAAGTTTGGGCAAGTACAAGTTGATATATTCTTGTTGCAGCTTGGGCAGGAAATTCCGTCCTAGTCCTTGACCTGCTTTTGCTAAACCTGCGCCCTGGTCATAGTCGCTAATTAGGCATTCGTACTCAATACCGTTCCAGTAAAAACCTAAATCATTGCTGAGACTGCTAATTTGGTTTCGGGGTACAACGATGTGGGCAGTTTGTTCTCTCTGGTCGCCTCTGTAATCATAAAGATGTACTGGCTGATCATGGATTTGTGAGTAGAACCCAAACCGTTGCAATGTAGGGTGTTGACTTTGAGAGCTTGATGATGGTAGCTTCTCATGCAAGAACTATGTAACGAACTCAAAGTCAATGCAAGAGTTTAAAAGCCCAAGCAGTCGGTTGGCAAGGCTATTTCACAAGGGTCG
>NZ_JADEWI010000101.1 GCF_015207705.1 Nostoc sp. LEGE 06077 | reverse complement strand
ATGAGTGTCAAGCATGGGTTGAGGAACTGGTCAGTTCTATTCGCAATAAGCAGGTATATTATCAGCAAGGTTTACGGGCTATGACGCTTATACAGCAATCGCTTTAGCTCGATTGTCGCCCCTTGAAGCATGAGGTTCTCCATGACTTTTAATTCTTAATGGGGATGCCACGTACACAACTCCTTCGATTAATTCTGCTTTTTTCAGATTTGGCATAGCGTGATAGCGGCGCTCAAATTCAGCACGGGTAAGCTTGTCGCCGTTTTCTAAAGGCGGAATGGTCAACAATTTAGAAGTTTTGTCAGCAGATATCATGATTTTTAGAGTGTTGATATAAATTGAATTTCCGACTGTTCTACACCCGACACAGCAAAATTTCACCTTTTGCGGAATGAAGAGCTTGGCTGTTGTAGCTGATTATAGTCAAGGATAATTGACAACGAAAATATCACTATTTGTAAACAATGAGCTATCAAAATATTGAATTTGGCAATTACATCACCCAATCGGGTGATTCTATTGGGTGAAGAGTAAATTCTATAAGTGATGGTAGTGTGAGTTTATCGTCAAATATTCCAGAAAGCTTCTTTTTTTGACGAATTTTTATTTTGAGAAAACTAAATCAAACCATCGACGGAACCTTGAACGATACACAGTTGGTTATGGTTTAAGTGAGTCGCAGAGGAGACAGTTAATTTCGTAACAGGAGTGGTCGGGTGCTTAACAATATTTCTAAATTATTATCCCCTCGTCAGCTAACAATTTCTGTTGTTGGCTTAGTTTTAGCTGTTGGTGTTGTCAGTGAGCAGACTAAACCTGTACTAAGTAAGCAATTCCAAACCGTCACAACTTCCGCATCAGTAGATGGTAATTTTTCCAGATTAACGAGTCATCAATATATTAGTTCCGATAATTCTTTATTGTCGCGGCTGAGAGAATATCGGCAACAGCGATCGCAACAGCAAACAGTAGCTTTTGAGCGTGAAACTATAGAGTCTGAATCTAGAGATATATCCCCAAGACACTATCAAAAAGCTGGCAAAGAAGCCGGAGTGATGCCTACAAGAAATATTCCTACAAAAGATGGGGTTTATCTCTATGGACAATCGCCAACACCAAACAAAATTGGTCAAGGTTATATCGTATTCCAGAAGCAGCAAGGTAGAGTAACTGGGGCGTTATATATGCCTAGCTCTGAGTTTAGTTGTTTTCAAGGCACAATTGATAAATCTGGTGAGTTGGCAATGACTGTCAATGGCTCTCCAGATGAAGTTACGGCTTCAGATGTCGCTACAACCAGTACCATCCCATCTATTTCTGATGATGAGTTTAATAACTATGCTTACTCTGTAGCATTACAAGACTATCACCCCATTCGATCTATTAGTTCTAGCGATCGCCGCATTTTACAAACGTGTCAAGCAAATCAATTATGAAAGATGAATTAGAAAGTATGAAGTGTGAAATGCTTAGTTCATTATTTATTTCACACTTCATACTTTATCAATATTCAATTCCTGGTTGAGCCTTCACACCTTGGTCACGGAAAGGATGTTTGATTAAAGTCATTTCTGTAACTAAGTCAGCGCGTTCGATTAAAGCTGCTGGTGCACCTCTACCGGTGAGAATTACGTGTTTATGAGGCGGTTTCTCTGCCAAGCCCGCTAAAACTTCTTCTATTTGTAAATAAGCCATTTTTAAGGCGATATTAATTTCATCCAATAGCACCAATTGGAAATCTGGGTTGCGGATGTATTCTAAAGATTTTTCCCAAGCTGCATGAGCTTTTTCCAGATCGCGATCGCGATCTTGGGTTTCCCAGGTAAAGCCTTCACCCATCGCGTGGAATTCAAGTTGGTCTTCCCAATGGCTGAACACTACTTTTTCTGAGGGTTCCCATGCGCCTTTGATGAACTGGATGATCGCCACTTTATAGCCATGACCAAGCGATCGCATCACCATTCCCAGCGCCGCAGTAGTTTTGCCTTTACCGTTACCAGTATTAACAATCACTAACCCTTTCTCTGGGACAGCTTGTGCTATGCGCCGATCTTGTACTTCTTTGCGGCGCTGCATCTTTTGGCGATACTGCTCATCAGTCAGTTTTGCATCATTATTTATGGATGAGGACATTACTTCATCAATCAAGCGTTCGATTTCTCTATCTGATTCTAATTCTTCTGGTGTATCTTTGCTCATCAACATTTTATGAAAATAACTACTACAGAAAATAGAATGATGGGACTTGGCTGAGAGAAAATGATGGGGCGACTTTATTTAAACTGACTGTGAACTGCTAATTTTGGTAAAAATAAAGATTAATAACTGATAAAAATAAGAGCCTCATTGAAGTGAAATTATATGACGACTCTAAATAAGTTAATAGTTTCATTAAAGCATTTCTCTCAAAAAGTTTTGTAGTTACTTTGACGAGAGTTTCAAAACCGTAGCTTCTCTCAGAAGTTGCGGTTCTTATTGTTAAGCAAGAATTTAGGTAATGATATATTTTAAGAAAAATGTTGAATAGCTAACAATTTGAGAAAATGCAGGCAAATCAAGAAAGACTAATATTATGAAGCAAATAGAAATTAATCAAGGTGATATTACTCGGTTATCAGTAGATGCAATTGTTAATGCGGCTAATAGTTCTCTATTAGGTGGTGGCGGTGTTGATGGTGCAATTCATCGCGCCGCTGGAAAAGAACTATTGGCAGAATGTCGAGAGTTAAGAGGCTGTGAAACTGGAGAAGCGAAAATTACCAAAGGTTATAACTTACCAGCAAAATGGGTAATTCATACTGTTGGGCCAGTATGGAAAGGTGGAAATTATGGAGAGGATGAGCTATTAGCTAGTTGTTACCACCACAGTTTGGCTTTAGCGGAACAATACCAAATTAAAACTATTGCTTTTCCGGCTATTAGTACAGGTGTTTATAATTTCCCGATGGAACGCGCTTGTAAAATTGCGATCGCCGAAGTAAAAAAGTTTTTATCTCAGGCAAACTCCCTACAACAAGTAATTTTCGTCTGTTTTGGTCAAACTGCATTCGATTTATATACTAAGACGATGCAAGAATTTGCTGAAACATAGTTAACATTAGATTCGGCGCGTTTACTGTTCGGGAGTGCAAAATGTCAAAACAGCGTGGTCAAAAAATCGCACCTACACCCATACCAACCAATATTGGGGTAGTAGATTTAATCAATAATTACTTCACAGCTTACAATTCAGCACGTTTACGTGAAGTCTGCCAACTCTTGAGTAAAGATGTACTTCAAGAAGGTGTGACAGTGGGAGTTAGCCTTTCTGGGGCGATGACACCAGCCGGATTTGGGGTTTCTGCACTAGCACCCTTAATTCGCAACGGTTTTATTGATTGGATGATTAGCACTGGGGCGAATCTTTACCATGATATGCACTATGGCTTAGGTTTTGAGTTATTTGCTGGTAATCCATTTGTGGATGATGTCAAACTGCGAGAAGAAGGGACTATCCGCATTTATGACATTATCTTTGGCTACGATGTCTTGTTAGAAACCGATGCTTTCATCCGTAAGATTTTGCAAGCTGAACCTTTCCAAAAGCGGATGGGAACAGCGGAATTTCATTATCTTTTGGGTAAGTATGTCCGGGAAGTAGAAAAGCAGTTAGGAGTACAGCATTCTTGCTTACTGGCGACGGCTTATGAATATGGCGTACCAATTTACACGTCTTCCCCTGGAGATAGTTCCATTGGGATGAACGTTGCAGCTTTGGCGTTAGAAGGTTCGCAATTAATTTTAGATCCCGCCATTGATGTGAATGAGACAGCTGCGATCGCCTACAATGCCAGAGTTGCTGATGGTAAAAGTGCGGCGGTAATTCTGGGTGGTGGTAGTCCCAAAAACTTCTTACTGCAAACTCAACCGCAAATTCATGAAGTATTGGGATTGGAAGAACGCGGACATGATTTCTTTGTCCAGTTTACTGATGCGCGTCCTGATACTGGCGGTTTGTCTGGGGCGACTCCATCCGAGGCGGTAAGCTGGGGTAAAATTGACCCAGAAGAGTTACCCAGCACAATTGTTTGTTATACCGATAGCACGATCGCTTTACCGTTAGTCACCGCCTACGTGATGAATCAATGTTCGCCTCGTCCGTTAAAGCGGTTATACGATCAGCGAGAAACAATATTAGCTACCCTGCAAAGAGATTATCTCGCCGCGAAAACCCAATCATCGGATAAAGTACCTGCTGCAATGGCTGAAGATGCAGCGCAAGGTGTCGCAACTTATCCTTGCGGTAGATTAATTCCGAATAGTCCGTAATTAAAAAGGTAAAAGGTAAAAGGTAAAAGGTAAAACTATAAATCTTTTGCCTTTTGCTTTTTTACTTTTGATTTTTTCCCAATAAAAGATACGTTGTCATTTGTGGCTGATGGGGAATTTCGATTTTATCCTGTGGTTTGAGAACAAATTCATCACGAATATATTCGTAAGCAGTCGCACTAACTTGGATAGTATCGGCTAAAGTTTGAGACTCTATAGATTTGGCAATATTGATTGTATACATTAAACCAATGGCGGCTGCTGTAACGACTCCAGTATGGATACCGATGCAAAGTTTCAGGTTTTGTTGATTTTCTGTATTAAATGTGGCGATCGCAGTTTGCATATCTAGCGCCATTTGGGCTATAGCTTGGGCATGATCTGGGCGTTTTGCTGGTAATCCGCCAAGTACTATATAGGCTTCATTGATGGTTTTGATTTTTTCTAAACCGTAGAGATTACAGAGGCGATCAAAGTTAGCAAAAATTGGACAGAGTAAATTAACTAATTGCATTGCACTTCCTGAAGCCGCAATTTCGTTTAAACCAACAATATCTGCACACAAAACAGTCACATTTATTACATCTGCGTCTGTGCCGTTTATTTGTGGTTGTAAAATATTAGATGCCGATGTGGGTATTCTTGTTTGCCAAAGTTGTTCTATTTGTGCTTGCTGCTGCTGTAATGCTGCGTCTAGTGCTACTCGCCGAGTAATATTGCGAAAAATCCCACGAGTTGCCACTGGTATTCCATTAGCAAATTTGCAATTCACATTACCTTCCAAAAAAACTGTTTGACCATTTTTAGCAATAAAAGCTGCCTTAACTTGGTCTAATTTTTCGCCTGACATTAAACGATAAAACATTCGCCGACAATGTTCTTGAGAATCAGGATGGATAATGTCAAATACATTCATTTGCTCAACTTCGGCGGCACTATATCCTAATGTTTGACACCATGTCCGATTAACATATAAAAACCGACCATAAGCATTCACAGACTGAATTAAATCATTCGCATTTTCACAGATATCTCGATAGCGAGATTCACTTTCTAATAAATCTTCTTCTGCTTGTTTGCGTTTCATAAATTGCGCGATTTGACTACCCACAGAAACCATCATTTGCAGTAAATCTGCATCTTTAGGTTGCACGTCGCGGCTAAAAAAAGTCATCACTCCTAAAATTTTATTGTCGTCGAGGATGGGGAACCCAAATGCTGAACGCAATCCAGCAGCTATAGCGGTTGGCGATCGCGGTAAATCGCTATAGTCTAAAATATTTTTAATCCATAAAGCAGAACGTCTCTCCCAAATTTGTCCAGGGAATCCCACACTGGGAAGATATGTAGTTTGCCATGTCACCGATTTAAATTCCCGCGTAGATACAAGTCGGCTTGACCAAATTTCTACACATCTTAATACTGCATCTTCACTTTCTGCCGGAATATTTGGACTAATATATTCACTTATTGTCCATAATTCTCCCACATCCCATTCTAAGTTTTGACAAATTGCCTGCAAAATTTCTGGCATTGCCTGTTTAATACTTTGCGCTTCTGAAAGAATCCGTGTAATAGCATATTGGGCAACATTTCGTTGTTCTCGACGCTGGCGACTCGTAATATCCCGACCAATATAGATAATATCTTCTAAAACTTCATTTTTTTTCTGCATTACAGTACAAGAAAAAGCTACTAGCACTTTTTCTCGTGTTTTTTTGCGGCAGACAACTTCAAAATGCTGTAAATCTCGGTTGATTTTACTGTAGTGATTAATAATTCTTAGTAATAAAAAATTGTCATCAAATATCAAAGATATTGGTTTATTAATTAACTCTTCTTCGGAAAAATCAAATAGCTTTTGCGCCGCCAAATTAACTTTCTTAATTTTTCCTGTATTGGTAGTTATCAATAAGGCATCTGCCATTGAAGTGATAACTGTATCCATATAATTTTTATATGTTACCAGTGTCATTGATAGCAGAGTAGTAGCGTTAGTTAATTTAGATAAATCTTGTTGAGGTTTGATCTTTTCGGTAACATCTTCAATGAGAATTACTATCTTCCTCTCGGATGATTTTTCTTTAGATTCACCAATAATATATATATTGATATAGATATCTGGTTGATTCTCAAAATTTCTTCTAATTGCTAGTAATTCAAATCTTTCTTGTTGTCCTTGAATGATTGATTGTAATACATCTTCTGTACCAATCAATTCAGGAAAACCAACGCGAATATCTGTGCCTAAAATTACCGCGTTTGCTTGAATTGCAAAGCGTTGTACTTGCTCAGATTTATCCACAATGCAGAAATGAACATCTAGTTCTAAGTATTCAAATTTGCGTAAAGTCGAATATTTGTTAAAAATCTGCTCGACTACCTCGTATTCCATTATGTTTTTGAGTAGGTGATGCAATTATTTTGACAATGACTTTCAAGCGCAACTGGAGAGGTCAAAAAATTTTGGATTTTAGATTAACCTCACAGATAAATGTATGGGTCTGTGCCATTAAAAAACTATTAGCCAAAACATAAAACTCTCAAAAAAAGTACTTTTTTCGGATAAATCTCTCATTTTATGTAGACTAGAGACTTTAGTCTGAGTCTCAGGATTTACATTTCCGTACCATCTATAATTCTATCGGTAATATTGAACAAATTAAAATGCTGTGCGAAAGCGATCGCGCAACCAGCATAACCGACCTTCTAACCGTTCTAGACTATCGGGGTGTTGTTGTCCAATAATGAAATTCCACATAGCGGTTTGAAAAGTGCGTGCTTCAATAAACAAATCTAATATTTCCTGATCTATCGCTAGACCATAACCATTCAAAGCCGCCGCCGCATATTCTCTGTCAGTGCCAAAAACATGACTAGCCGCGATTAAACAGGCAATATCCCAAGCAATGTGACCAATAAAAGTATCTTCCCAATCTGTCCATAGTACCCCGCGTGTGGTGTTAAGTACATTAGAAAAATTGGAGTCGCCATGAAGTGGTTGTATCGGTAACTGAAGTTGATGAAATCTGCTTTTGAGTTGGCGATTGACTGCTTGTAGCATTTGGCTATCACTGAAGCTGAATGCTGCTTGAGATATGAGAGTAGACAGCAAACTTTCAGACTCATTTAAAGGATCGAAAACTGTCAGTTCACCTGCAAAATCTACTAAAGCTTCATGACAATCTCGTAAAGTCTGTCCAACAATAGTTGCATCTGGTAGTTCATCTATCTCTTCGACAAAATCCCAAAAACTAACAACCAAACCATTGTGCTGATAAGGGCCTGGTTGAATCAGATTTGTTGGACTCACAACAGGTGCGCCAGCTGCGGCTAAATAACTAGCTACTGAGACTTCTTTAGCAAACCAAGCATCACTAAACCGCACTGTACCCGTTGTTGTCGCTACCCGTGCAACTACAGGTGCAGGCTGTAAATGGATCACCAAGTTGCTTCTGTCTTGCAGAACCACAGCCTCTGCAAATTTCAGCCCTTGTTGTTTAGCGACTGCACAAGCTGCATTGATGGCATTTTGGAGCCGAGACTTTTCCGATGGACTAGTCATGATGACGAAAGCAGAAAACTTCAGTTAGCTGGATGCTATTTCAAGATTTCGTCGAGTAGATTTCTTGCAGGTTGGGCTTTTGTCAGTGCGGCTTGATGGTCACTGTAAGCCCGAACTAGACGCACTAGACCACTTACCCCAGCCTTAAGTAGTTCCAACTCTTCACCAGCCAACAATTCCCCATCTAGCATTCTTTGGACTAAAGGTTTAATATCGCCGACTTCCTGACGAACTTTTTGCAGTTTTTCGACGCTACTGAGTAAAGCTTTGAGTGAGTTCAAGATTTCATCAATATCTTGGACATCCTCTACTGGTTCGGGCGCATCTTGAACTGTGACTGTATCTTCGGTATCAGAAACTACAGCAGGTTCCTGGGTAGAAGTTTCACCTTTAGCCCCGTTAGATTTTGCCATGAATATTTCCTCAAGAATTTTTCCCAGTCTATCGTTAAACCCATCATCTAGTGTGTGAACTAACTTGACGAATAATTTTTCTGCATTTAGAGGGCGCGATCGCCAGCACAGCACAAGATGGCTTGTGCTAATTGGCATTTTTTCTGAGGCTATTTGATTTATACTTTTAGATTCGTCTGAATATCGAAAAGTTTGAAAGTTGTATGTCCAGCCTAAGTCCTGACATGGTACGCGTTTATTTGCAAGAAATTGGTCAGTTCCCTTTATTAACATCCGACCAAGAAATAACTTATGGCAGGCAAGTACAGCAAATGATTGCCATTGAGCAGCATCAACAGCAGCTTAGTCAACAATTGCATCGGGAACCAACGTTAGCAGAATTAGCAAATGTTGTAAACAAAAGCGAAACTGAAGTTACACAAATACTTCAGCTTGGCCGGAGAGCCAAGCAAAAAATGGTGACAGCAAACCTCCGACTGGTGGTTTCTATCGCCAAAAAATATCAGCGTCGCAATCTAGAATTATTAGATTTGATTCAAGAAGGGGCGATCGGTTTACAACGAGGTATAGAAAAATTTGACCCCAACCGAGGCTATAAGTTATCAACTTACGCATACTGGTGGATTAGTCAAGCCATCACCAGAGCGATCGCCGAAAAATCTCGCACTGTCAGGCTACCAATTCATGTGAACGAAAAACTGAATCAAATTAAAAAAGTTCAGCGAGAATTATTTCAAAAACTTGGTCGCCGTGCGACTCTTGCAGAGATTGCTGAAAAATTGGACATAGCACCAAGCCAGATTCGAGAATATCTCAGTGCGGCTAGTGCGACAATTTCTTTAGATTTAAAAGTGGGAGATAACCAAGATACGGAACTAAGTGAACTATTAAGTGATAATGGCATCTCACCTAATGAACAGATCACCCAAGAAATGCTGCGTCAGGACTTGGATAATTTGTTATCATCACTCAAACCCGTACAGCGTGAAGTATTAATTTTGCGCTTTGGACTATTAGATAATCAAGAACGCAGTTTGGCTCAGATTGGTGAAAAGCTCAATGTCAGTCGGGAGCGAGTTCGCCAAATTCAACAGCAAGCCATGAATATTCTGCGTCGTCAACAACCAGAAATGGGACAATATTTATCTTCCTAATATTTAGTGCTGAGTGCTGAGTCAGAAAAAAATTATGTAGAGACTTTGTATACAAAGTCTCTACATAATTTATAGGGTTCAGCTTCAGATTAAATTGGTATTACACCCTGACACCCTTAAACCCTATTTCGGTGCTAAGTTGACATCTTGTGCCAAACGCAGGGTTTTCAATAATTTAATTACCCACCAAGTCATATCAATTTCCCATCAGCACCAACCACACTTAGCTACATAAGAATAGGCGTGGTGATTATTATGCCACCCTTCACCATAAGTAAGAATCGCTGCCCACCAGAGATTACGTGAATTATCATGACACTCAAATGTGCGATATCCCCACAGATGAGTTACAGAGTTGATAAACCAAGTTGTATGCCAAAGAATCACACACCTCAAAAACACACCATAAATCACAAATGACCAACCGCCAAGGGCATACAGCAACAATGCAACGGGAATTTGTAGTGGTAAAAAGTAACGATTCAGCCAGAGGTAAAAGGGATCTCGCGCTAAATCAGGAGCATATCTTTGGTAGCAGTCATAATCAAAAAACTCCTTGGTGGGGTAGAAAATCCACAGAATATGACTCCACCAAAAACCTCTGCGGGCTGAGTAGGGATCTTTATATTCATCCTCTGTGTGAGCATGGTGTAAACAATGTCCAGCCACCAAGAAAATTAGCCCTCCCTGTAGAGATAGCGCACCTAAAATTGCGATCGCATACTCTAACCACTTAGGCACACGGAAGCTGTGATGGCTCAACATCCGGTGATAGCCTAGACAAACCCCAATACTGCCAAATAGCCAGTGTAGAAACATAGCTATACCTAACGCAGACCAAGAAAAAAACCACGGTGCTAATAATGCTAGAGCATGAATTATCCCAAAAAATACTACAGTTAGCCAATCCAGACGCAACGCCTGGGGGTTATCTGCGTAACTTCTGATTGTATTAAATTTCACAAACACTCCTCATCCCAATTCAAAAGGTAAAAGTTTTACTTTTGCCTTTTTACTTTTTACTTTTGCCTTCCTTACACCCAATCTCTAGGCTGGAGAAAAACTTCTGTCAGTTCTGCTTCCGGGCTTCCTGCTTCTGGTTCATAGCAATATTCCCAGCGTGCTAAAGGTGGTAAAGACATGAGAATCGATTCTGTCCTTCCCTTTGTTTGCAGCCCGAACACTGTGCCTCTGTCGTAGACTAAATTAAACTCGACGTAACGACCCCGACGGTAAAGTTGAAAATGACGCTGGCGATCGCTATACTCTGTTTGTTGTCGCCATTCGACAATGGGCAAGTAAGCCGGTAAAAAAGCTTGACCGCAAGACTGCACAAAAGCAAAAATATCTTCCCAGTTACGCTCCACATTGCCCACTTGTTGGCTAGAACTCTTGCATAAATATTTTCTGGTATAATGAAGGGTTATTTTCTTTTAGGTTAGAGAAGTTAAAATAGCCACAATTTACAAAGTTTCTAATATTAACTATTGCTGGAGAATCTTTACCTAAAAA
>NZ_JADEWI010000024.1 GCF_015207705.1 Nostoc sp. LEGE 06077 | reverse complement strand
CTTAATCCCAATTAATCTTTTTGATTCCTGGGGGTATAGTTCTATTCTTTCTAGGGGACTTGTCATTATTGATATACATAGTTACATTTTTCTGTTTATTTTCCCACAAAATTTATTTTAAAGATAGTTCTAATGAGTTAGTTAAGTTAATAGCTAACTTTATCCCTCTGACTTACTTAGTCTTAGATGGTCATTTTGGGAACAATAATGCTTTGCAGATGGCACGTCTTGTTAACTTGCACATAATTTCCAAGTTGCGCCATGATTCTGCATTATACATACCTTACCAAAACCCTGATCCTAATCGTCGCTCCCGTCGTAAATACGGCAATAAGCTGGATTATTGTAATATACCTGACGCATATTTGTGTAAAAGTAGCATTGAGGAGGATACCAAAACTGACATTTATCAAACCACTTTACTCCACAAGGAATTTGCTCAAGCACTAAATATAGTTATTTTAGTCAAAACCAATCTGAAAACTAATGCTCGTAGTCATGTAATTTTATTTTCTAGTGACAAGACAGTTGTCATACGAAAAGATAATCGATTAATACAAACTCCGTTTCCAAATCGAGTTTAATTTTCGTGATGCCAAACAGTTCTGGGGGCTGGAAGATTTTATGAACTTAAGCCAAACGGCTGTGACTAATGCTGCTAATCTAGCATTCTTCATGGTCAATTTATCCCACCATCTTCTCGCTGATTTTCGTTTCTCTAATCCCGGTTCCGGCATTATTGACCTTAAGGCTCATTATCGTGGCTTTCGATATGTCCATGAAATTTTAAAAATGCTTCCAGAAACCCCTGAGCCTATTTTATTAAATCAAATTTTTGCCAAGCTTACTTCTTTGGGACGTATTCATGCCGTTGCTACAGGCTTTAAAACCTCGTAAATTGGCAACAGTATTGATAACATATCCTTTTATGTATTTATTTCAGTAAATATACTTTAGTAGAGGTTCATAGCAGAAGTTACAGTAATTAACACTTAGATTAAGTACTTAAGCTAGGGAGCTATCTACAGGAAGACAATGCTTAATGATCAATAGAAATATACAGCCTGATGAGGGTATCTTCGATTCTGCCCTGACAAATCAATGTCCAGTATCAGAAACTTCAAAGGGCGACAATCGCCCCTAAACCCGGACAGGGAATGGTTTGGGAGGTACAGACCCCTGGAAAAAATGAGGTGCTTATTGAGAATGAACTGTATAGGGGTAATAGACTCTTCTGTGGAGATCGGTTTCGTGGTAAAAAAGAACGGTCTCGTAATTTGAACAAGACCGTCATTATAATGTTGGCATCATTCTACCAAAATTTTTTAGAAAAATACCTGAATAAAGCACAGTTAATCACCCTAAAGATGTTGGTTGGTGTGGTTGCTACAAAATCAAAAACAAGTGAAGATAGAAAAACTGGCAGCGACCCTACCGTTACCAATACAACAAAACATATTAATCCTGATGTATCTTTGCCCTTCTTGGCTTTTAAATGAGGGGAAAATTTATGCAAAGATGTATTAAAAATTTATAATTATTACAGTTATTCAAAATGGTTAATTAAGTATTAGGTAGATGAGGAAGATGAGGAAGTTAATACCATTTAGAATTTTAGATTGGCAGTTTTTCTCAAACTTGCTACTGTCAATCTATCTATCATCATCTTTAAAATTGGTATAGTTTTATCCTTTTCCTTCCTCACCATCTTCTGCTTTACCATCTCATGAGTAAACAGAAAATTGTGCGTGACAAATGTCTCACATCTTTAACGGAAATTGCCAGGATTTAAGCGAGTCCGACCTTGAGATTGTGTTGGCGATTGACGACGAATTGCTACACCATTGCGTAACTTTGTGCCAGTTCCACCATCTTTGCGATCAAGGAAAGGTTTAAGATTAATCCCACTTTTAGATGAGCTAACTTGACGATTGCTTCCACCCAAGATTGTGCGGCCTATGTTGTAAATATCGTCTACTCCGCCTCTATTGTTGCGATAAGTGTTCACAGCCGTAGTTTGTTGACCGTCATCCGCAGAAACTAAGTTTTGGAAAATGCCATTGCGGACAGTATACGGGTCTTTATCTCGTGGTACTGTTAGCACAATCCGACAGCTAGGGTTAGCTTCAGTGGTGACGCAGACAATGTTTTCGTTATTCAAGAAACCTGTCTGGAGTTCTTGCAAACCATCGGGGCGATATTCTTCTAAGCGTTGAGCAATGGTAACACAACGTTTGTACGGGTCCCAATCACCGCCCAATCGCGCAGGAGCAGCCCAAGCAAAAAATCGCCCAGGTTGGCTTTCAGGCTGATACATAACTGTGTACTGACCATTACTATTTTGGCAGCTAAATCTAGTACCAGTAACTACAGTTCCACTAGAGGAAGTAGGTACACCTGTTGAGGTGTCAACCGGATTTGATGAACCGGATGGATAGGGATCGGAAGTTGTCGGGACAACGATACCACCACCATCATTCACTTGGGAAAAGGCGGCGGAATTACCCAAACACAAGGACAAGCCCAGGCTGCTTAAAAATAAGAACTTCAAGGGTTGTAATGTCATAAATTATCCTTTAGTAGATATGAGGTAGGCAATTGATAATTCAAATGACGCAGAAATTTGTGTTTTGATTCATCAAGAACGACGCTTTTTATCTTCTTGTTCTTTTTTCTCTTTCAACAGTTGTTTGATTTTGGCTTGAATGGCTGTGTGACGTTCAACTCCTTCATAGCTGTAACGGTTGTAGTTACCACGAGTAATCAAGTTTTCTAGATAACTCACCCGTTCCTTACCGCCTGGGTGGGATGATAACCAAGTAGGTGGAGCATTTTTTTGTTGTTTTTGCAGTGTCGCCATCAAGTTACGCAACCCATCAGCAGCATAGCCATTCGCCACAATCAAGCGAGTACCAAGAAAATCTGCTTGACGTTCCATCTCACGACTGTAGCTAAGAGAGAAGAGTTGACCAAAAGTCCCGCCAAAAGGCAGATATTGAGTAACGTTAGAAATCAGGTTTCCTTGGGTGATGAGTTGAAAACCGTGGGATAAAACTACATGAGATAATTCGTGACCAATTAACCCAGCTAGTTCAGCTTCGGAGTTACTTTTAGCGATCGCACCTGCATTTATAAAAACTTTACCCCCTGGTAAGGCAAAAGCATTTAGTTCTTCTTCGGGAATGACAAAAAATTCATATTTAAATTCGGTGCGTCCTGAAACTTTTACTAGTTTCTGTCCAATTTCGTTTACATAGGCAAGAACTTCCTCATCTTTAACTAAGGGTAGCTGTTGTTTGGCCTGTTTCGCTACCGACTCACCCACAGCCCCTTCTCCCTGTAATAGCAAGATGGTAGAGTCCAAGGCAGAAAACGGCCCTAACAAACTACCTGTCACAGCATAGCCAACTGCACCTGTGATGATATTAGCCAGGGTGTTACCTCTAATTTCTTCGCGGATATGGGCTTTGTAGCGTTTGAGATTTTGTTCTGCGAGTTGGGTAAACTCTTCTGCTTGCGGATCATTAGGATAAACTAGGGCAAACTGACGCGCAGCTAAGGATGCTTCCATCCATTTCTTTTCATCAGCCAGTGCTGTAACTCTGGCTTTAATTAACTCTGGTTGATCTGGATATAGTGATGATGCCCGTTCTAAAATATCTAAAGCTTCTTTGGGGCGATTATATTGTTTGAGAATTTCGGCATAGCGAATCTGACCAGGAATAAATTCGGGATACTGTTCCACCAGCAGTTTCAGCGGTACTTCTGTTCTCGTTTGCAATTTAGCCGCAATTCCCGCTTCTGATTCTCGCCAGTAAACTTTGCCTGCTGGTGATAGTTGCGTCGGGTCAAGAATTGCGGTTTTGCGTTCTTGAGTTGCAGCATCCATATTGGCGAATGGTGTTTTTACTTCCCGATAGATTTTTTCCGCCTCGGTAATATTTCCGGCTAGATATAACTTATCAGCTGCAATAAACTTTTGTTGACGGGCAATTTCTTCAGGTGTGAGTGCAGTTTCCGTGGCTGCATCTGGTTTTTTCGGTTCGGTGGCTTCCGGCTTTTCAGTCTGATTTGGCTTTGAACTTTCGGAACTGGGTGTATCTGTTGTTTCTATTGTGGTAGTGGCAGGTTCTTGGGCTGGAACAGGTGCTAAAGGTTGCGTCAGAATAATTAAAATTGATGTACCAACTGACAGCAAAATCCAACTCAAGGTTAGCAGCAGAGACTTCCTGGTTCGTTTCATGCTGAGTTCATTTATGCAAAGGGGCTGTTTTAATGCTATGAGTAACTGACCCCATCCGCCTAGAGCGATCGCGACTCTTTTACCACAATCTTAGGGTATAAACTTTCATATTTTGAAACCAGAATAATTATGATTTCAGAGAGATAAAATAGTTATAAATACTCTATTAAATTGATATTTCTGAAATAGGTTAAGTACTCAGAGCAGAAACGTTATAATAGTAGTCCTAGGTCTGTTAATGTGATTCAAGTAAATGCTATGCAGCAAAAAGCTGATGAGATTGTCAAAACACTCAAGAGCAAAGGATTGCGAGTGACTCCGCAGCGCTTCGCAGTATATGCAAATCTACTGGCACGAGAAGACCATCCCACAGTTGACCAAATTCTGACGAACTTGAATCAAGATGCACCGACTTCATCCCAAGCCACAGTGTATGCTGCACTGCAAGCATTACGCGAGGTAGGCTTAGTGCGGGAAGTGCTTTTAGAAGAAGGTGTCTCTCGTTATGATGCCAATGTTGGACTACATCATCATTTTCGCTGCAAATGTTGTGGTGCCATTGAAGACATTAGTTGGGATACATTTCAGTGTATTGATCTAAATAAACTGCGGTCTGGACTGAAAGCAGAACGCTATGAAGTGACTGTGCAGGGAATGTGCGATCGTTGTGAAACAAAGTGTGAAGTATGAAGTCTGAAATTTGATTGCAGCCTGTAGCTATGATGTGTTGGGTTGCTGTGTCTACCTTGGTGCTTTACGCCAACCAGATGCGATCGCTGCTTTCTCTGTACAAAACCACCTCTCTCCCTTCAATGGATCAATAACAGTTGATCCATAATCTTCCATACCCGGAAGATGATGTAATTTTTTTCCTGTTGCAATTGAAATATTGCCTTTAATCATACATCCCGGCTGCATAATAGATGTAATTGGTGAGGGAAAAGGACTACGACTAAACAGAGCAATGGCAGCTAAAGTTACGACCCCAACAGCAGTTTTGAGTGATCCACCTTTTCTGTTTTTTCTCTTAGTTGACGAAGCTTGAGGCACAACACCTTGAATGGAGGCTTTGGTAGCACTTATCTTGCCATTAGGTTCAAAAACTTGCTCGTATAAGATCGTATCTCCAACCTTTGGGCGACGACCGGCTCCTTTCAAAGCACTGATATGTAAGAAGACCTCTTTACTACCACCATCGGGTTTGATAAAGCCAAAGCCTCTATCATCCTTCCAAGTTGTTAATTGCCCTTTGTGTAAAATCGGTTTCATACAACAGTCTTAAGGTGATGCCTATTTGGTAGTTTTCCCAAAAATAGGATCTTTGATCTCAATAGAAGTGTGAAATTTTATACTTCACACTTTATACTTCACTTCGCATCACTGCATCTAACAACAACCCAGCGCCAAAACGCACTGGATCAGTGCAAACTAAACCTGTTTCGACTGTAGTTTGCGCGATCGCTTCTTGGGCGGCAAACTCATCTAAATGTGCAGTGTTCAACGCTATACCCACCACAGGCACTTTTCCAAAAGCACCCCCGGCACTAGCCACCGACTCATACATTTGAATCACTTTCGTTAACGGCGGAATCGGGACATGGGGATTATTCCGATTATGGGTTTGTCCGGCGCGATGTACTAATACTAGTTGTGTGGGTTGAGAACCCCGAATTAAAGGCAAAGTGGCTGTAGAACCAGGATGTAGCAGCGAACCTTGTCCTTCAATTTGCAGAATGTCATAGTTTTTGCCATAACGCATCACTATTTGTTCCACAGCACCAGCCGCAAAATCTACTCGGACTGCATCTAAAGCGATACCGTCTCCTTCTAGCATCAAACCAGTTTGACCTGTAGCGATAAACTTAGAACGCCAACCCCGTAACTTTGCCGCCCAATGTAGTTCTAAACTAGTAGACATTTTCCCAATCGCCATATCTGTTCCCACCGTCAACACTCGGCGACAGGGAAGCGTCCGCGCCATCCCACTAGCTACATCTATATTTGGTGGTTCCTTGCGGACATCCCAAATTAACTGTCCTGGTTTGAGAATTGCATTTAACTCTGCCATTGTCGCCAATGGTGTGTGTAAACCATTCACTAAAGACATCCCAGCCTCTAGTGCATCTTTGATTTCTACCCAATAATCATCAGGTACAGCACCACCTTTTGGCGCAATCCCAATTACCAATACTTCTGGCTTATACTCTAAAGCCGCGGCGACAGATGCCACAATTGGCACATTACGCTTGATACCTGTTAATTCTGTCAAAGACCTACCAGCAGTTACCTTATCAATAACTGCGACAATCGGGGCTTCACTGTAGCGTAAAATTGCCAACCCTGTTTTGCCCTGAGTTCCTGTAGTTCCTTCATGCAGTAGAATAGCTATTCGTTGATTAAACGGCAAACGCACTGTATTGTACCCCCAAGCCTGGTAAATCGTTTGGTAAAATTTTTCCTTCTACTACTAATGCACCCATAAATGGGTCATCAATTAAGTTCAGGTGACTGTCTAAATCTAAATAATCAGCGAGTGGTGCTAATTGTGCTGCGGCTGTGTTAGCTAGTGAACTGTCAGAGTAGCAACCAAACATCACTTGCAAACCATAAGCCCGCGCTGTGTGTACCATCCGCAAGGCTTCGGTTAAGCCCCCTGACTTCATCAGTTTGATATTAATCCCATCCACATAGTTTGCCAAATGGGGAATATCAACGCTAGTAAAGCAACTTTCATCAACAAAAATCGGTAGGGGTGACTCTTGTTTGAGTTGAGCTAAACTCGCTTCCTGACCCCTTGCCAGTGGTTGTTCTACATACTTTACACCTAAATCAGCCAACCAATGGCACATCTTAATTGCATCTGGCAAATTCCAACCACCGTTTGCATCTACAAAAAATTCTAAATGTGGTGCTTCTTGTTGGACTGCTAATAGCATTTGTTGATCTGCATCAATACCATCGGAGCTACCTAATTTCACCTTAAACAGCCGGACATCCAGATAATTTAACCAGTCACGCGCCCGCGCCCTCGCACCCTCTGGTGAATTTATGCCAATAGTTACTGAAGTTGGGACAATAAGATGGCGATCGCATCCCCAAATCTGCCACAGTGGTAAACCAACAAACTTACCCAACCAATCGTGCATCGCCATATCCACAGCCGCCCGCGCCGATGAAAGAACCTGCTGTTGAATTAACAATTGCTCGACTTGTTGTCTCTGCAAAGGACTAAAATTTGTTAATAATGGTATGACTTGCTCAATTGCACCTTTAATTTGCTCGGTTTTTTGGGCATGATTCCCCACCCCAAAAGGTGATGCTTCACCCCAGCCCTCAACGCCATCTTGTGAAATTTTCACCCATACATTTGTTGTCTGTGCAGTTGTCCCTCGACTAATAGTTAAGGGAAATCGTTTATTGACAGTAAATACCTTGACTTCTAATTGCATAAGTCTGCTCTATGATGGCTAGGGCAGAAAATAGTTTAAGAGATTTTAGCTGATTTTATGAATCTGTTATACTTTTTTACATTTATCAACTAGCATCTATGAGCAATCTCAAAAAATGGAAAATTCTGCAATCTGAAATGGTATTAAACCATCCCTGGTGTCAGGTTAGACAAGATAAGATTGAATTACCTAACGGTAAAATCATTGATGATTTTTTTGTCAGTATTAAACCAGAAATTGCCATTATTTTACCGATTACAAGTAATCAAGAGATTGTTTTTGTCCGGCAATACCGACACGCAGTAGCAGATTTTTTTATAGAATTGCCAGCCGGGCATTTTGATCCCACACAAGAAAGTGCGGAGACAGCAGCTATTCGAGAATTACAAGAAGAAACTGGTTATCTAGCTCAACAAGTTAAACAAGTCACTGTTTTTTATGATAAACCCAGCAAAGATACCAACCGTATACATTTATTTTTAGCTGAAAATGTCATAAAAGTTGGTGAACAAAATTTAGATATTACAGAAGAAATTGAAGTAATTTTAATTCCATTAGCAGAAGTATTAGATAAAATTTATCAAGGTAAAATTTCAGTTTCAGGAACTATTGCCGCCCTATTTTTAGGTTTAAACCTGATGAAGCAGCTTAATAATCATCAATAAAAAAAGCGATCGCATCTGTAATTTAGAATAGCGATCACCCAAAATTTAGTCCAGTAAATTCAAAGCTTGAAAATTAATAAATGTAAGTTCCCAAAATCAATATATCTCTCCTTCTCTAATAAAATCGGACAGAAAATGTAAGAATGTAGAATCCAGCAGTCAGATTACTCAGAGTTTGATAACAAATAGTATTAGAATATTAACTTTTCTATCTAGCAGACTCTTAATTTATCCAGAATTCTGACTCGTTAGTTATTACAAAAAAATTAATTAGCAACTTGTTTTTTCAACTTCATTCTTAAAGCCAATGTCAGTGTAGCAGCAATACCAACAACTGCGCTTGGTTCAGGAACAGAAGTTGCATTATTTACATATTTGGCGCTGGCTACGTTATTAACAGATTTTGCATTAGTGATATCAACTAACATTTTTTCAGTGTTGTCACTGTAGAAAATATCATTAACTGCTAGGAATAAAAACTTAGCATTAGTGGGAATCTTAATTGTCATCTCACCTAAGATTCCAAACACACCATCAAACAGTGTTTTTTGGCCGCAAGTTCTATTAACTTCACTTAAAGTTGCTCCATTACACATATAAGCACCTTTTGATGCGTCGTAAGTAGAACCTGTTTGATAAGTTGTATCAAATAAAGTATTAGAAGTCCAGCTTGCATCTGTATAGGCATACTTACTAGCATCTTCAGTATCAAGGCTAATAGCATTAGCTACACGCTGTTGAAAAGAAGAATCAAGCAATGTATCTGAAGCACTGAAGACACCAATCATATCGCTTCTTTGTCCAGGGTTCCAAACACTCCAGTTAAATACACCAGAAGTAGTTAAACGAATTGTGTTTCCAGCTTCAAGATCCAAATCGGCTAAAGAGATAGCTTTAGTATTACCTGCGATTGTCTGAACATTATTGTAATAAGTTGTATCAGACTGGGTTTTCAAAAAAGTGTAGGTAGAGTCAATCTCAAATGATGCTGCTTGAGCTTTAACATTAAATAAAGTCCCTAATCCGACTAGGCTGGAAACCATTAAAATACTCCAGATTTTATTCATTTTCTTATACTTATTTCCGACCTCTCTAGCATAAATAATAAGTTCCATAGAATATATAAATTATTTTGTGTATTAAACAAATTTAGAATAAATTTTATCCTGCTATTTTGGCAGTTTTTATCAGTATATTTTTTGTCTAATAATCTAAAATAAATAACATTTTCAATAAGTGATATTCAGTACTTATACGACTGGATACTTACAATTTACCGAAACTTATTATGTTTCTCTATCTCGAACCTATCCACCACAAATTGGCTATCAGCCACAAGCAATAACTGTTTTGCCATAAGATAGCTGGTTAAAAAGCTGATATTTAACAAAGCATGATCGCTATTCAATCAAAAAAGCTGGGCGATCGCACCCATAACACCAACTAGCGATCGCCTAAATATGAATCTAAAACTGATCTAGACTGATCAAAGGTAGATAATATCACTGTCATCTCACCCTACCACCGACTTTTGGTTAAAGGAATGGGCAACAGTTAGATTGATTGGGAAAAAAGTTTTTGTCTGTTCTCTTTAACTGCTATATAAACAAGCGGTTGTTTGCAAGTTAAAACGATTTGAGCCTCAACTTTAATTTCCATCAATTTCTGGGCAAAATTCGTCAATCTGCAAAATTCGGATCATCTCACGCCCAGAATGTCTAAATAACACATAAAATTCACTATTGGGCATTCTCAAGTTTTCAGGAATCAGATACGTCGGAATTGCTTCGGTTAGCACTAACCCATGTCCCGGAAAGAGAATAACAGTAATTTCCCCAGGAAGTAGACATCCTAAAACTCTTGCGAATACACGCACATAAAAGTATGGATGGTCTTCATATCGCATATCAAGATACTACTAGCAATATCTAGATACTAACCAAAGCGCGATCGCAACTCTTGTATAGGTATAGCAGTAGCCAAGTTGGTTAGGACATCGATAAATAATAAAACTTAGACACAACAAAGCTTTTAACCCTGTCACCTGTCACCTATTACCTGTCCCCTGCTATATTTCCGAAGCCAACAAAACGTTGTATTTCTAACACAACCACAACGTTAAACAAGCACATAGGCGTTTTGCTTCAATGGAATTTGGATCACAAACGCTGTTCCTTGACCAAAGGTTGAAAGACAGGTTAACTTACCATGATGTCTTTCGACGATTATCTGATGACTAATTGACATACTAATTCCTGTACCCTTACCTACGGGTTTTGTCGTAAAAAATGGGTCAAAAATTTGCGTCTGAAGTTGTTCAGGAATCCCCACTCCATTATCTTTAATGGTAATTTCCACCCATTTGTCTGCTGTCAGAGATGTCCGAATTGTAATTTGAGGCAGATGATCTTGAATTTCTTGGTGAGATTTTTGAGTAATGCTTTCTTCCAACGTATCTATTGCATTTGCGAGAATGTTCAAAACTACTTGATTAAGTGAACTAGGATAACACTCTACCTCTGGCAAGTTACTGTAATCTTTGACAACCTTAATTTCTGCACATTCTGATTTTGTTTGGAGACGGTGATGCAAAATCATAAGTGTATTATCAATACCTTCATGAATGTTCACAGCTTTTAGTTCGGCTTCATCTAAGCGCGAGAAATTTCGCAATGACAAGACAATTTGCCGAATGCGATCGCTTCCTGCTTTCATTGAGGCTAAGACTTTCGGCAAATCTTCTTGTAGAAAGTCTAAATCCACTTCTTCAATCAATCGATGAATTTGCAATGGTAGAACCGGAAAATAAACTTGATAAGCTTGTACAATCTCCAACAGATAGTCTGTATACTCTTCAACATAAGTCAAGTTGCCGTGAATAAAGTTAATAGGATTATTGATTTCATGTGCAACCCCAGCCACTAATTGACCCAAGCTTGACATTTTTTCTTGTTGTACTAACTGCATTTGCATCTGCTTCATGTCTGTCATAGTTTTTTCCAAGAGTTGATTCTTGCTTTCCAGTTCGATTTTTGATGCGAATATTTGACTGAAACAAGCAAGTAAATCAAAACTTTTGTAAAAACTGAGAAATCGTAATGCAATTAAAACTGTCAAAAAGTCAGCTATCGCTTGCCAAAAGTGTGAATTAACTAAACCTAGTATTCCAACTACATGCAGCCCATGACCAAAAGAGCAACTGAAAAAAATAGCTGCTACTGTAACAACCAGTGCGTCAACTCCAGCCAGCCGATTACGCCAAACCCCATAAGCAATGACACTACCAATAATGAAATAGCAACAAGAAACGGCTAAGTTTTCTCCCGCTATTAACCAAGCGAGTTGATCAGCACCGATAACATGACTCATAAATCTACTAGTACCCTAAGCTTTCAGATCCTTAAAGTACCCATTTATTTACTCATAATCTACATAAATGTTTACAATAGATTTCTTCCTACTGTTGTGGGGTTAAATCATTGCTAAAAGCAGTTTTTAAGCTTGATATCAGTTACCTGAAGAGAAAATGCTTCTAAATATATTAAAGTGGATAATAATATAGTGGGTGATCGCCGCAGGTTTACGGTACAGGTGCAATATTAGGGTGTTTTCCGGCGTAATAAACAACAACCTTCAATTGCTGCTCATCAAGAACGTAAAATACTCTGTCTCCTTTTGTTACTTCATATTCCCATGCTCCTTTGTAAGTTTTACCCTTCAAAGGAAAAACACGTCCTGGCTGTCTGGTTATTGGCGTAGAACATAAATCCTCATAACAGCGCAGAGAGTTTTCTGGATGACGTTGCATTAAAGCTTCCCAGTCCCGATTAACTCGACGATTTTTAGCTACTACTAACCAAGTGCTTTCTCTCTCAGAGAATACAGGAGCCGTCAGTTTCACTTCTGGCGGCTCTACATTTTCCACTATGAGGTTTTCTTCTTGGTTGTCTGACATACACACTTTACTCAGCACTATGAACAGATGGTTTGGTTAATGCCACTTCATCAGTTTCAGTACTAAAAGCTGCTGCTAATTCAGGACTAGATATAGCAATAGCACTTTCATGCCATTCATGGATAAGCACCTCAATCATCTTCCATGCTGTAGTTGAAGAATCTATCAACCGAAAAGCTTCACTTAGCTCCTTGATAAACTCTTGCAAATCATCGGAATCAAACACACTCAACCATCTATAAGGATGTTCAAAGCCGATTTCTTTTCCTAGTAATAAAGAAAAAGCAACAGTTAATGCTTCAAAAACAGCTTGACTTTGAGTAGCTACCTTCACCAGAGAAGTTACTTCCTCCCTACGCAACAACGCAAAAGCCTGATCGTTGCGCGTAATTGTCACCGGACGTTCTAAAGCTTTGTCGAGAACTCGCCCAGGTTGACGATTTAACTCAGTGGCAGTAATTAGCTCATCTGAGTAAACATTACCAAAATTGCCTAAAACCATAGGTTATACGTTTTCAGCCAAGCCGATTTCATGAAATTAGTGAATACGTATAATTGTACGTACTATTCCTCAAGGATCAATAAGGATTAAAACTCGCTTGTGCTGAAAGCATCTCTAGAAAAGCATGAAAGATTTTAGACTCGAAAAAATACAGTGTCACAGTTCAGCCCAAGTAAGCAAAAACTAAGCGAGGAGTTGTCAGTTACTATGACCTGAGATTTATTGAATAGTTCTCAAAGGTATCGTGGCGCTTAAAAGACGCGCGATCGTAGTGTTTCTAAACATAATTGCAACTTCTCCAAAAAAATAAAGCGATCGCATCTATGAAAATCACAAATGCGATCGCCCAAACGTTAATCCAACAAATTACACAGCCTGAGAACTAACAGAGAATGTAGCTGTCAGCGGCTTCCAATTGAAAGCGCGAGCGCCGCCTCTTTCCACCACTACCTTTACCTTTGGTTCCAATTTAGGCAGTTCTGTCAAAAACTCAATTTCTTGGTCAGAAAGAATATGCCCTTCAATAATCCACAACACCAAACCCTTAGATTTTGGTGGTAGCTGTTCTAGCTGATAGTTAACAATTGGAGGCAAATAGTAGACATTACCCACAGCAGCACCAGTACCAGAACTTTTCTTACCCAAGTGAGGTGGTCTCACTCCATGAACTCCTGTGAGATAGGCCGCTACATCGCCCAATCCCCTAGCAGTCATATTCAAAGTCACATAGCCAGCAGCACGCAGCCGGCGGCGATATCGACCTTCAAAGCCTCCCTCTAAAGGGACGTACGTACCGAGAGCGCCAAATTTTTCCAAATCTCGGATTAAACCATTGCCAGTGGTAATTAGTGCCATAGATTTTCGTTTATCCTATCCCACTTACATATCTCTATTATTTACTGTTAAGTAAAATATTTAAGGTACATTAGGAGCGCAACTAGTTCAAAACTTGCAAAAGCATTCCCTAAACACTCAAAATATCTTTATCGAGTATGATCTTGGCTAGACAAAGCCTCTTCAATAAATCTTGAAAAAATCCTCGACAAACATTACACCTTTCATCTAAAATGTGAGATTGTGACCAAAAGGCTAAGTTCTGCTTCTCTGTGTCATATAAATTGGGATGACATCTAGAACTGATAAAACATAATCAGAGGATGATTTAGTCCCAAATGCCAAGAGACTGCTAAACTAAAAAAGCTTGAATGTTCACTCATCATCTTCTGGCTTCATAATCAAAGCCAAGACCTAGATGCAATCTGGATGCCATCCTGTAGCCCGGATAAACTAGGCAAAACCTTGAACAATAGTTTAAGGTAATCCGTAAAGTAGAAACTGAGTCGTAATACTAGCGCTGTAGTAGTACAGAAATCTTAGTTATCAGGATACTGAGTAGTAAATAACTGCTTAAGTCCTACTACAAAATGGAGGCTAACCCAAGCGTCGCCTTCAGAGAGTGCCTAAGCAATTGCTTGGACGAGAGCATTGCTGCACAAAGTGCAAA
Organism: Nostoc sp. LEGE 06077; assembly: GCF_015207705.1. Lineage (GTDB taxonomy): Bacteria > Cyanobacteriota > Cyanobacteriia > Cyanobacteriales > Nostocaceae > Nostoc_B. The sequence continues at coordinate 70,233 of NZ_JADEWI010000024.1, read as the reverse complement.
GCTTTAGAGCATTGCCTTAAAACCAAAAGTGTGTATTTCCTTTAGGAAATCAACTCATGGTTGTTTTAGTAAACAACTGAATTCAAATAAACGGATTCACTGAAAATTAAGGGAACGGTTTCTGTTTTCCGGATAAGAGAAAGCAGTAGTTACTGCTGGAAATTGCTGAGGATCGTCCTCCCTCAGTCGGAACATCACCGAGCGTCCCGATGAATCTGCTAATTATGTAAAAAGGAGAACCAGTTATTGTGTCTGTAGGTATTCTCGGCACCAAGCTGGGCATGACCCAAGTATTTGACGATGCAGGAGTAGCAACTCCTGTCACAGTCATTCAAGCAGGGCCATGCACTGTAACACAAGTCAAAACAAAACAAACCGACGGTTACGCCGCCATTCAACTTGGTTATGGCGAAGTCAAACCAAAAGCACTAAATAAACCCTTGTTGGGTCATTTAGCCAAATCATCTGCCCCAGCTTTAAATCACCTAAGTGAGTTTCGCACAGATAATTCTAGCGAGTACACTTTAGGTCAAGAAATTAAAGCAGACATTTTTAGTGCTGGTCAAATCGTAGATGTCATCGGTACAAGTATCGGTCGCGGTTTTGCAGGCAACCAAAAGCGGAATAACTTTGGTCGCGGGCCAATGTCTCACGGTTCTAAAAATCACAGAGCGCCTGGTTCCATCGGTGCGGGTACAACACCAGGTCGTGTTTATCCAGGTAAAAGAATGGCAGGGCGTTTGGGAGGTACCCGCGTCACCATTAGTAAATTGACAGTTGTACGTGTAGACGCAGAACGCAACTTGTTACTCATCAAAGGAGCAATTCCTGGTAAACCAGGTGCTTTAGTAACTGTTGTGCCTGCAAAGAAAGTTGGTAAATAGTCAATCGTCAATGGTCATTAGTCATTGGTTATTAGCTAAAGACAAATGACAAAGGACTAATGACAAAAGACAAATGACAAAGGACAAAAAATGGTTGAGACTGTAGTTAAAAACTGGCAAGGAGAGGAAGTCGGGCAAAAAACGTTCGACTTGCGGGTTGCTAAAGAGGCAACAGCAGCGCATATTGTACACCGCGCCTTGGTTAGACAAACGACCAATGCACGTCAAGGAACCGCTAGTACAAAAACTCGTTCGGAAGTTAGAGGTGGTGGCCGCAAACCTTGGCGGCAAAAAGGAACAGGTCGCGCTCGTGCAGGTTCCATTCGTTCGCCATTATGGCGTGGTGGTGGTGTGATATTTGGGCCTAAACCCAGAGAATACGACCTCAAAATGAACCGTAAAGAAAGGCGGTTAGCATTAAGAACAGCCTTTGTCGGTCGTACAGATGATTTAATTGTGGTCGAGGAATTTAGTAACGAATTTTCTCGTCCCAAGACGAAGGATTTGGTTGCAGCTTTGGCACGTTGGGGCGCAAACCCAGAACAAAAGAGCTTATTAATTTTGTCTGAGATTGCAGATACAGTTTATCTGTCAGGACGCAACGTCGAAAATTTAAAAATTATCGCAGCAGATCAACTGAATGTTTATGACTTGCTGCACGCTGACAAAATTGTCATCACAGCACCAGCATTAGAAAAAATCCAGGAGGTCTACAGTGCCTAAGATTGACCCCCGTGATCTGCCGGACTTGGTGCGTCGCCCAATTGTTACCGAAAAGGCGACGATTCTGATGGAACAGAATCAATACACTTTTGAAGTGGTAATCAAAGCTACCAAGCCAGATATTAAATTAGCGATCGAAGACTTGTTTCAAGTCAAAGTTGTCAAAATAAATACTGCCACACAGCCACGGAAAAAACGTCGCGTTGGCAAATTTGTTGGCTATAAGCCCCAATATAAGAAAGCTATTGTCACCGTCTCACCTGGGGACGCACAGAAGATTAGACAGATTCTATTCCCAGAGGTCTAACACAAAATGGGTACTCGTTCTTATCGCCCTTATACCCCCAGCACACGTCAAGTTACTATCTCCGACTTTTCAGAAATTACCAAAACTGAACCGGAAAAGTCCCTGACGGTGTATGTACATCGCGCTAAAGGTCGCAACAATCAAGGGCGGATAACCAGCCGTCGTCGGGGTGGCGGCCACAAAAGACTTTATCGAATTATCGATTTTAAAAGAGATAAGCGACAGATTCCCGCCACAGTATTGGCGATCGAATATGACCCCAATCGGAACGCACGTATTGCCTTACTGCAATATCAGGATGGGGAAAAACGCTATATCCTCCAACCCAATGGATTGAAAGTCGGTACAACTGTAATTGCTGGACATGAGTCTCCCATTGAAGATGGCAACGCCTTACCGTTAGCCAATATTCCTTTGGGTACAAGCGTCCATAACGTCGAACTTACCGCTGGTAAAGGTGGTCAAATTGTCCGTTCTGCTGGTGCTACAGCCCAAGTAGTTGCTAAAGAAGGTAATTATGTAACGCTTAAGTTACCTTCCGGAGAAGTACGGATGGTGCGACGTGAATGCTACGCCACCATCGGCCAAGTAGGCAACACCGATGCGAGAAACCTGAGTGCAGGTAAAGCCGGACGTAACCGTTGGAAGGGTCGCCGTCCGAAGGTCAGAGGTAGCGTCATGAACCCAGTGGATCACCCACATGGTGGTGGTGAAGGTAGAGCGCCCATCGGGAGATCTGGCCCAGTCACACCTTGGGGTAAACCAACATTGGGAGCCAAGACACGCAAACCCAAGAAACCCAGCAGTAAGTTGATTGTGCGTCGTCGTCGCAAATCTTCTAAGCGTGGTCGTGGTGGTCGTCAGTCTTAGAGTTTTCGATTTCCAAATTTGGATTTTAGATGAATAAATTATCCAAAGTCCAAATTGATAAATCCAAAATCCCAAATCCTAAAGCCAAAATTTAATTATGGGTCGTTCTCTAAAAAAAGGTCCTTTCGTTGCCGATCATTTACTCAGCAAAATTGAAAAGCTGAATGATAGAAACGAAAAGCAAGTTATTAAAACTTGGTCAAGAGCATCAACAATTCTGCCCCAAATGGTAGGTCACACCATAGCAGTTCACAATGGCAGACAGCACGTCCCTGTTTTCATCAGCGATCAGATGGTAGGACATAAGTTGGGAGAATTTGCGCCAACACGCACCTACAGGGGTCATGGCAAAAGTGACAAAAAAGCGGGTAGATAGTTTGTCCTTTGTCCATTGTCATTAGTCCTTTGTAGCTGACAAATGACAAATGACAAATGACGAATGGCAAACGACAAGGAGAAAATCATGGCAACTAATACTACAGAAGTAAAAGCGATCGCCCGTTATATACGCATGTCTCCCTTTAAAGTGCGTCGTGTACTTGATCAAATTCGGGGGCGGTCTTACAGAGAAGCGCTAATTATCCTGGAATTCATGCCTTATCGGGCTTGTGAACCAGTACTGAAACTGATTAGAAGCGCTGCCGCAAATGCTGAACATAATGCAGGTCTAGACCGCGCTCAACTGGTGATTACCCAAGCTTACGCTGATCAAGGGCCAGTCCTAAAACGTTTCCAACCTAGAGCGCAAGGTCGAGCTTACCAAATTCGCAAACCTACGTGTCACATCACAGTAGCTGTTGCTGCTGGCGACACGGTGGAATAATTACCAGAAACTTTAGAGGAAGCATTTGTGGGACAAAAAATTCATCCAGTTGGCTTTCGCCTGGGGATTACCCAAGAACACCAATCCCGTTGGTACGCAGATCCAGACCGCTATCCAGAACTTTTACAAGAAGATCACAAACTTCGTAAGTATATAGAACAAAAACTGGGTAGACTTGCTCAAAATAACGCCGGCATTTCTGAAGTTAGAATTGAGCGCAAAGCAGACCAAATTGATCTAGAAGTGCGGACAGCACGCCCAGGTGTAGTTGTAGGCCGCGGTGGACAAGGTATTGAATCCTTACGCACTGGACTGCAAGATTTATTGGGTAGCAATCGTCAAATTCGGATCAACGTCGTAGAAGTACAACGAGTTGATGCCGATGCTTACTTAATTTCAGAATACATAGCTCAACAACTAGAACGCCGCGTTTCCTTCCGTCGCGTAGTCCGCCAAGCAATTCAACGAGCGCAACGGGCTGGGATTCAAGGAATTAAAATTCAGGTCAGCGGTCGGCTCAATGGTGCAGAAATTGCGCGGACAGAGTGGACTCGTGAAGGTAGAGTACCTCTACACACCTTACGGGCTGATATTGACTACGCTTACTGCACAGCCAAAACTGTTTACGGTATTTTGGGCATCAAAGTGTGGGTATTTAAAGGAGAAATTATTCCTGGACAGGAAGAAACTCAACCCCAACCCACAACCCGCGAACGTGAACCTCGTCGCCGTCAACAACAGCGCCGTCGCCAGCAGTTTGAAGACCGTTCCAATGAAGGCTAAAGGATGAAGGAAGAAGGATAAAAAATTTATCTTTCATACTTCACACTTCATACTTCACACTTCATACTTCACACTTCATAGTCATGTTAAGTCCTAGAAGAACTAAATTCCGCAAACAACAGCGCGGGCGGATGGCGGGTCTAGCCCACCGGGGTAGCACCCTTAACTTTGGTGATTTCGCCCTCCAAGCGCAAGAACCAGCTTGGATCACCTCTCGGCAAATCGAGGCTTCCCGTCGAGCGATGACTCGTTATATTCGTCGGGGTGGTAAGATCTGGATTCGGATTTTCCCAGATAAACCTGTTACTATGCGTCCAGCAGAAACTCGGATGGGTTCTGGTAAAGGTAATCCAGAATTTTGGGTAGCTGTAGTCAAGCCAGGTCGGATTCTTTTTGAAATCGCTGGTGTTTCGGAAGAAATTGCCCGTGAAGCTATGCGCCTAGCTGCATTTAAGCTGCCCATTAAAACTAAATTTATTGTGCGCCCTCAAATAGAAGAGGAGCAGGAGTAGGTTATGCCGCTTCCCAAAATTTCAGAAGCCAGAGAATTAAGTGACGAGAAATTAGTTGAGGAAATTATCGCCACTAAAAAACAACTGTTTCAGTTGCGCTTGCAAAAAGCAACAAGACAACTAGAAAAACCTCATCAGTTCCGCCATGCTCGCCATCGCCTCGCCCAACTATTAACGGTAGAGGGAGAACGCAAACGGGCAGCAAATCAACCGCCTAAGGAAGAAAAGTAAGAGATTATGGCAATCAAAGAACGAGTTGGCTTGGTAGTGAGCGACAAAATGCAAAAAACGGTGGTAGTGGCCATCGAAAACCGCGCTCCCCATCCCAAGTACGGCAAGATTGTAGTGAAAACCCGGCGCTATAAAGCTCACGATGAAGAAAATAAATGCAAAGTGGGAGATCGCGTGCGGATTCAGGAAACCAGACCCCTGAGCAAAACCAAGCGCTGGCAAGTCACAGAAATCCTCAACACTAAAAATTCATAAGTTGTTATTTAACTAACAACTGCATAAGGGAGACCAATTGTGATTCAACCCCAAACTTACTTGAATGTGGCAGATAACAGCGGCGCTCGTAAACTGATGTGTATCCGGGTTTTAGGCGCGGGTAACAGTCGTTACGGTTTTATTGGCGACAAGATTATTGCTGTTGTTAAAGATGCCATTCCTAACATGGCTGTGAAAAAATCAGATGTTGTGGAAGCTGTGATTGTTCGCACTCGCCATAATATTCGGCGTGATAGCGGTATGACCATTCGCTTTGACGATAATGCCGCTGTCATCATCAATAAAGATGGTAATCCTAGAGGCACACGGGTATTTGGCCCAGTAGCACGGGAACTACGCGACAAAAACTTTACTAAAATTGTTTCCCTGGCTCCGGAGGTGCTGTAATGGCAACCCAAAAGGAAAAAGAATTTCATAAAATGCACGTCAAAACTGGCGACACCGTGCAAGTAATTGCTGGCAAAGACAAAGGCAAAGTTGGCGAAATCATTAAAGCATTACCGCAACTGAGCAAAGTTATTGTCAAAGGTGTCAACATTAAGACTAAGCACGTTAAACCCCAACAAGAAGGGGAATCTGGACGGATCGTTACCCAAGAGTACCCGATCCACAGTTCTAACGTGATGCTCTATTCCACAAAACAAAACGTTGCTAGTCGCGTTTGCTACACCTTCACTCCAGAAGGCAAGAAGGTCAGAAAACTCAAAAAAACGGGCGAGATTATTGATTAAGGATGAAGCTTAAAGCCTGAAGTATAAATAATACTTATCTTAATCTTCATCCTTCAGAATTTTCCCTGACCAAGCCCAGGGATATCAGGACAAAAACTATGGCGACAACAAGACTCAAAACTGTATATCAAGAGACAATCGTCCCCAAACTCACGAATCAGTTTCAATACACCAACGTTCATCAAGTACCGAAGGTGATCAAGGTTACTATTAACCGGGGTTTGGGCGAAGCAGCACAAAACGCTAAAGCACTAGAAGCTTCTATCAACGAAATTGCACTGATTACTGGTCAAAAACCTGTAGTGACAAGGGCGAAGAAAGCGATCGCTGGCTTTAAAATCCGTCAGGGTATGCCTGTAGGAATTATGGTAACTCTCAGAGGTGAGAGAATGTATGCCTTTCTCGACCGCCTCATCAGCTTGACACTGCCTAGAATTCGTGACTTTCGGGGCATTAGTCCTAAAAGCTTTGACGGTCGCGGCAACTATACTCTAGGCGTAAGAGAACAGCTAATATTTCCAGAAGTCGAATACGATAGCGTTGATCAAATTCGTGGTCTGGATATTTCCATCATTACTACAGCAAAAAATGACGAAGAGGGCCGCGCTTTACTCAAAGAATTGGGAATGCCCTTTCGCGATCAATAAGTTCATCTAAAGAGGGAACGATGGCGGCTAACGACACAATTGCAGATATGCTGACGCGCATCCGCAATGCGAATATGGCAAGGCATCAAACAACACAAGTGCCAGCCACTAAAATGACCCGTAGTATTGCTAAAGTGCTACAGGAAGAAGGATTTATTTCGGAATTTTCAGAAACCGGAGAAGGCATAAAACGTCATCTGGTGGTTTCCTTAAAATACAAGGGTAAAAATCGCCAACCTTTGATTACCGCTTTGAAAAGAGTGAGCAAGCCTGGGTTACGCGTTTATTCCAACAGAAAAGAATTACCCAGAGTGCTAGGCGGCATCGGTATTGCCATTATTTCCACATCTAGTGGCATCATGACCGACCGTGAAGCTCGCCGTCAGAACTTGGGTGGTGAAGTGCTTTGCTACGTCTGGTAGAAGTTATAAAGTCAAAAGTCAAAAGTCAAAAGTCAAAAGCCTTTACTGTTGACTTTAGACAAAGAACAAAGGACAAAAGATCATGTCTCGTATTGGTAAACGACCAATTACTATTCCCGCCAAAGTGCAAGTCACCATTGATGGCACAAAGGTTTTGGTAAAAGGCCCCAAAGGTGAACTGTCACGAGATCTACCTGTTAACGTGACAGTTAGCCAAGAAGGGGAAACATTGCAAGTAGTTCGGAAAGATGATTCCCGCACCTCCCGCCAATTGCACGGTTTAAGCCGGACATTGGTTGCCAACATGGTAGAAGGAGTTTCCCAAGGTTTTCAGCGTCGTTTGGAAATTCAAGGGGTAGGTTATCGCGCTCAAGTGCAAGGGCGTAACCTAGTTTTAAACATGGGTTTCAGCCATCAAGTAAACATTGAACCACCAGAAGGAATTCAGTTTGCTGTAGAAAACAACACTAATGTCATAGTCAGTGGCTATGACAAAGAAATTGTAGGTAATACAGCTGCTAAAATTCGTGCTGTCCGACCACCAGAACCTTACAAGGGTAAAGGTATTCGCTATGCGGGTGAAGTAGTCAGACGCAAAGCTGGTAAGACCGGAGGTAAAGGTAAGAAGTAAACATGAAACTTACTCGTAGAGAATCAAAACAGCGTCGTCATCGCCGCGTCCGTGGCAAGGTCAACGGTTCTCCAGAACGCCCACGCCTAGCCATATTTCGCTCTAACGAACATATTTACGCACAAGTAATTGATGATACCCAGCATCACACTTTAGTGGCGGCATCAACTTTAGACACAGAGTTGAAAGCGAATTTAGCTTCTGGTGCTAACTGCGAAGCATCCGCGCAAGTTGGGAAATTAATTGCAGTCAGAGCCATTGAAAAAGGCATTACTAGAGTAGTTTTTGATCGGGGTGGTAACTTGTATCACGGTCGAATCAAAACACTGGCTGAAGCCGCACGCGAAGCTGGGTTGGATTTTTAAAGTCATTAGTCATTAGGAGCCAGTGTTTTGGGGAGACAGCGCTGTAGGAGGGTTTCCCGACTTAAAGCGACTGTCGTCGGCGAAGCCGACTTGTAGCAACTGGTATTCATTTGTCATTGGTCATTAGGTAAATGACAAAGGACAAATGACAACTGACAAATGACAACTGACAAATGACATTAAGAGAGCATGAATTATGGCAACAGGTCGTCGTAAAGCTAATCGCGCAAAAAAAGAAGAAACTAACTGGCAAGAGCGCGTAATCCAAATCCGGCGTGTGAGCAAGGTCGTTAAGGGTGGTAAAAAACTCAGCTTCCGAGCTATCGTCGTCGTGGGTAACGAACGTGGTCAAGTTGGGGTTGGAGTAGGTAAAGCCTCAGATGTAATCGGTGCTGTTAAAAAAGGTGTAGCCGATGGCAAAAAACACTTAATTGACATTCCGATTACAAAATCTAATTCTATTCCCCATCCGATTGATGGTATTGGTGGTGGTGCTAAAGTGATTATGCGTCCAGCCGCACCTGGTACTGGTGTAATCGCTGGTGGTGCTGTGCGGACTGTACTGGAATTAGCCGGAGTTCGCAACGTTTTAGCTAAACAACTCGGTTCTAACAACCCACTCAATAATGCTAGAGCCGCCGTCAATGCTTTATCTACATTGCGTACTCTTGCTGAAGTTGCTGAAGATCGTGGTATTGCTATTGAAAAACTCTACATTTAGTAGAGATCCACTTACAAATTTCTTGTAAAAAATACTAATAACATCATGAGACTCAACGATGTTAAGCCTCAAAAAGGCTCGAAAAAACGCCGTCGCCGTGTAGGTAGGGGTATTTCTGCTGGTCAAGGTGCCAGTGCTGGTCTCGGTATGCGAGGTCAAAAATCTCGTTCTGGTAGTGGTACTAGACCAGGTTTTGAAGGTGGTCAGCAGCCATTGTACCGCCGTATACCCAAGCTGAAAGGCTTTCCACTTGTGAATCGCAAGATTTACACTACGATAAATGTAGAGAAGTTAGCCTCTCTTCCAGCCAATACAGAAGTAACATTGGATTCCTTAAAAGCCGTAGGTATTTTAACCTCTGTCAAGGGTTCATTGAAAATTTTGGGTAATGGGGAATTGAACGTTGCCCTCAACGTCAAAGCGGCAGCTTTCACAGGTCAAGCTCGTAGCAAAATTGAGGCAGCTGGAGGAAGTTGTGAAGTTTTAGAGTGAAGCCCAACCGCGCACTTAAATACCTGCCAACTCCCTTCCAGTGCCTGGTTCACGAAAAAGGTAGCACTCTATGATCAGTCGAGATAAAGCCCCAACGGCTCAAGAAACTTTTATGCAGATGGCGCAAGCAGCTGGGCTGAGAGGCAGGCTGCTTGTAACTGTCGGTATTTTAATTCTGGTTCGGCTAGGTATCTTTCTGCCTGTACCAGGAATCGATAGAACTAGATTTCACGAAGCCATTTCTGGTAGCAATTCCATATTTGGGTTATTGGATATCTTTTCTGGGCGTGGACTTTCGACTTTGGGAGTCTTTGCTTTAGGAATTTTGCCCTTTATCAATGCGTCTATTATTATCCAATTGCTGACTGCGGCGATCCCATCTTTAGAAAATTTACAGAAAAATGAAGGTGAAGCAGGACGGCGGAAAATTTCGCAAATTACACGTTATGTGACTGTAGGCTGGGCAATTCTCCAAAGTACGGCGTTTTCGGCTTTATTTCTGCAACAGTTTGCCTTGACTCCAGGCCCACTATTTGTAGCTGAAACTGCGATCGCTCTTACCGCAGGTTCTATGTTCGTTATGTGGGCATCCGAACTGATCACAGAACGAGGTATTGGTAATGGTGCATCACTGTTGATTTTTGTCAACATTGTTGCTTCACTACCGAAATCTCTAGGCGACACCATCGACTTAGTGCAAGTTGGCGGTAGAGAAATTGTGGGTCGGGTAATTGTACTAGTTTTGGTTTTCCTAGCAACCATTGTTGGGATTGTATTTGTGCAAGAAGGTATTCGCCGCATCCCCATCATTTCGGCTCGTCGTCAAGTCGGTCGGAGAGTATTGGCAGAACAGCGAAGCTATCTGCCCCTACGCCTCAATTCTGGCGGTGTTATGCCGATTATTTTTGCAGCGGCCATCCTCAGTTTGCCACTGTTAATTGCTAACTTCACTAAGAACCCTGAATTGGCGAATATCGTCAATACCTATCTCAGTCCTGGTGGTTCTGCACCTTGGGTTTATGCGCTGGTTTACTTAACATCGATTGTTTTCTTTAGCTACTTCTACTCTTCATTGATTGTTAACCCAGTTGATGTAGCTCAGAACTTAAAAAAAATGGGTTCGAGTATTCCCGGAATTCGCCCAGGTAAAGCTACAAGTGAATATATCGAGCGGGTAATCAACCGCTTAACTTTTTTGGGAGCTATATTTTTAGGCTTGGTGGCAATCATTCCTACTGCTGTGGAAAGTGCGTTGAAAGTACCAACCTTTAAAGGATTAGGTGCTACTTCACTGTTAATCCTAGTTGGTGTAGCAATTGATACCGCTAAACAAGTCCAGACTTACGTTATCTCTCAGCGTTATGAAGGAATGGTGAAACAATAGTGACGCGACTAATCTTCTTGGGGCCACCTGGAGCGGGTAAAGGAACTCAAGCTCAAGTTTTGGCAGAACACCTGCAAATTCCTCATATTTCCACTGGAGAAATATTGAGGCAAGCGATGAAAGAGCAAACTCCTCTGGGAATTAAAGCTCAAAGTTATGTTGATAGTGGTGAGTTAGTTCCTGATCAGTTAGTGCAAGACTTAGTGGAAGAACGCTTAAACCAACCAGATGCAAAATCTGGCTGGATTTTAGACGGTTTTCCTCGCAAAGTTACGCAAGCAGCTTTTCTAGAAGAGTTACTGACAAAAACAGCTCAAGGTGGCGAAAGGGTAGTTAACTTAGATGCACCAGATGACGTGGTGATCTCGCGTTTACTAGCTAGAGGACGAAAAGATGATGCCGAAGAGGTAATTCGCCGTCGACTAGAAGTGTACCGCAATGAAACTGCACCCTTAATTGATTACTACAGTCAACGCCAAAGGCTGCTAACAGTCAATGGTAATCAATCCCAAGAAGAAGTCACTAGTGAATTGAAAAACATTTTAGCTTCCTAGCCGAAGATTCAGGAGTAGTAATTGGGCAGTATCGTATTTACCAACCACTACTCCCAATTCCTCGCTCCCCTTTTAAAACAGAATGCAGATCAATTTTAGCTAAGATATATTAATAAGTTGTTGATATATTTCTCTAATTGTGTTCAGTTGCAGATTAATGCTGCTGCAATTGAACGGAAAATTGTTGAGTTGAGGAACAAAAAAATTGTCTAAGCAAGATTTGATTGAAATGGAAGGTACAGTTACTGAGTCCTTACCAAACGCGATGTTTCGCGTTGATTTGGACAATGGTTTTAATGTACTAGCACACATTTCTGGAAAGATTCGCCGCAACTACATCAAGATTTTGCCAGGCGATCGCGTCAAGGTTGAATTAACTCCCTACGACCTGACAAAAGGCCGAATTACCTATAGATTGCGGAAAAAATAATTAAATCCAGAAAAAATTAGTTATATGTGAAGGATCGTACCATAAAATCAACTTGTTGGGGGTTCTCATTTACTTAACTGTAATATTTTTCCAGAAATGCTATAATTTTATATTTGGAGTCAATTACGAAAGGCATGAAAGTCCGAGCCTCTGTCAAAAAAATTTGTGAAAAGTGTAACGTGATTCGCCGTCGTGGTCGCGTTATGGTGATTTGCTCCAACCCCAAACACAAACAACGTCAAGGATAACACTCTCAACATTTGGGAGTTAATCGTGACTGGGAAAAATCACCACAAAAATTCCAGATGTGGACTATCAACCACATCTTAGCTAAGAGAAATTGCGAGAACAACAGGGAGAGATTCATTGTGGCACGTATTGCCGGCGTAGACCTGCCACGCGATAAGCGCGTTGAGATTGGTCTGACTTACATTTATGGAATTGGGTTATCAAGGTCGCAGGAAATTCTTGCGGCTACAGGTGTCAATCCCGACACCCGCGTTAAAGACTTAAGTGATGCCGATGTCGCAACCCTACGTGCAGAAATAGAAAGTAACTATCAAGTAGAAGGTGACTTGCGGCGCTTGGAAGGCATGAACATCAAGCGCTTAATTGATATTGGTACCTACAGAGGTCGCCGACATCGGATGGGTTTACCAGTCAGGGGGCAAAGAACTCGTACTAATGCTAGAACCCGTCGTGGGAGAAGGCAGACAGTGGCTGGTAAGAAAAAGGCTCCTGGCAAATAATTGTTCATTGCTTGCTCATCTGAGCAAGTTTTCCCTTAAATTAACTAAACAAATATGGCGAGACAACCAACTAAAAAAACTGGGAGTAAAAAGCAAAAGCGGAACGTACCCAACGGACTTGCTTATATCCAATCTACTTTCAACAATAGCATTGTCACCATCACCGATCAAAATGGTGATGTCATTTCCTGGGCAAGTGCAGGTTCCAGTGGTTTTAAGGGAGCTAAAAAGGGAACTCCCTTTGCCGCACAAACCGCAGCGGAAAGTGCTGCCCGCCGAGCTATTGATCAAGGAATGCGTCAAATTGAAGTGATGGTCAGTGGCCCTGGTGCAGGTAGAGAAACTGCAATTCGCGCCCTTCAAGGAGCAGGACTGGAAATTACACTTATTCGGGATATTACTCCAATTCCTCATAATGGTTGCCGTCCACCAAAGCGCCGCCGAGTCTAGATAGAACCTGTAAGGAAACAAAGACAAGAAGTTTAATCAAAAATTCACATCTAAATAGCTACTCAGGCTTTGATGTGAATACTAAATAACTTCTGATGGCTTAGGCGTTAAAAAGCCAGTTAGCTCTTCTCAGGGGGAGAGCTACTGTACTTTCTAAAACGCCATATATATGGATAATCGCCCCTGAATCAGGAGATCCGATACAGCCTGGGATTTTGGCAGTTTGATCAACCTGAAGAAAGTTCAGGGCAAAAGTAAATTGAATAGGCAATTAATTGCTAGCAGCACCTTAATCAAGGGAGGCTACTCCGTGGCGCAGTTTCAAATTGAATGTGTAGAGTCTAGTACAGAGGAAAGTCGGAGCCATTACAGTAAGTTTGTCTTAGAACCCCTAGAGCGTGGTCAAGGCACAACTGTTGGTAATGCACTCAGACGGGTGTTACTGTCAAATTTGGAAGGAACAGCTGTTACCGCAGTACGAATTGCGGGTGTAACACACGAGTTTGCCACAGTTCCTGGTGTGCGGGAAGACGTGCTAGAAATCTTGATGAGAATGAAAGAAGTTATTCTCAAAAGCTATTCTTCCCAAGCCCAAATTGGCAGATTGCTTGTTACTGGGCCAGCAACAGTGACAGCAGCCCATTTTGATTTACCTAGTGAAGTAGAAGTCGTTGATCCTACCCAATATGTTGCTACCCTGGCTGAGGGCGGTAAGCTGGAAATGGAATTTCGGATCGAACGAGGCAAGGGTTATCGCACTGTAGAACGAGGAAGAGAAGAAGCTACATCTTTGGACTTCTTGCAAATCGACTCGGTATTTATGCCAGTGCGAAAAGTTAACTACAGTGTTGAAGAAGCACGGGTAGATGGCTCAATTACAAAAGACAGACTGTTATTAGAAGTTTGGACAAATGGCAGTCTCTCTCCTCAAGAAGCACTATCTTCAGCAGCCAGTATTCTGGTAGATTTATTCAACCCGCTGAAAGATATTTCTTTAGAACCAACAGATATTGGTTCGGATATTCCAGACGACCCAACCGCTCAGATCCCCATCGAAGAATTGCAACTTTCTGTGCGCGCATATAACTGTCTCAAACGCGCACAAGTTAATTCTGTGGCAGATTTATTGGATTTTACCCAAGAAGATCTGTTAGAAATTAAAAACTTTGGTCAAAAATCAGCGGAAGAGGTTGTAGAAGCCCTGCAACGACGTTTGGGGATTACCCTACCGCAAGAAAGAAGCTCCAAACACAACTAAAGCAAAACCTTTCATAGTTCATAGTCCACTATTATGCGTCACCGTTGTCGGGTTAAAAAACTTGGTAAACCAGCTGACCAGCGTCGCGCTCTCCTGCGTACCTTAGCCACTGAGCTAATTCGTCATGGTCGAATTACCACCACTTTGATTAGAGCGAAAGCCCTGCGAAGTGAAGTAGATAAAATGATTACCTTAGCTAAAGACGGCTCTTTAGCATCACGTCGGGCAGCTTTAGGTTACATATACGATAAACAACTGGTTCATGCTTTGTTTGAGCAAGCTCCTACTCGGTATGGTAATCGCAGTGGTGGTTACACCCGCATTCTGCATACTGTACCTCGGCGTGGAGATCATGCGGAAATGGCAATTATTGAACTGGTGTAAGTAAGTCAAAAGTCAAAAGTCAAAATTATTTAGACGAATGACGAATGACACAAAATTTGTATGCAAGAAATTAGCCAGCCTAAACAAACTCAAAGAGTAGCCTTGGTAATTCAATACCTAGGAACTCATTTTCATGGCTGGCAACGGCAAAAGGCACAGCGGACAGTTCAAGAAGAAATCGAAACAGCGATCGCGAGTATTCTTGGTTATCATGTGACACTGCATGGTGCAGGACGTACTGATGCTGGAGTTCATGCTGCTGCACAAGTAGCCCATTTCGATGCTACAGGTTTAATTCCGCCTCACAAATGGGCAACCGTTCTCAATAGTTATCTGCCGCCAGACATTATCATCAGAGCTTCAGCAGCCGTAAGTAACGCCTGGCACGCTCGTTTTAGCGCAGCTTATCGGCGATACCGCTACACGATATACACTGAGAAACGACCCAATTTGTTCGTTAAGCCCTTCAGTTGGCATTATTATCATGAGCCGCTGGATGAATTTTTAATCCAGTCTGCCATGAAACCTCTGCTGGGTAAGCATCATTTGGCAGCCTTTCACCGTGCAGGTTCCAAGCGATCGCATTCTTGGGTAGAGGTACAAGCCGCAGAATGCGATCGCAACGGCTCATTGATTCATATTGAAATCCAAGCCGATGGATTTTTATATGGCATGGTTAGGTTACTAGTAGGGATGCTAGTACAAGTAGGCGCTGGACAGCGAACACTTGCTAATTTCACGGAAATTTGGCAAGAAGAGCGCCGAGAAGAAGTAAAATACGCCGCCCCCGCTCAAGGTTTGTGCTTGTTGCGAGTCGGCTATCCTGATTTTCCTTTTTCTGGCGATGTTTGGTATGATACGCAGCCAAAATTTAGTTTTTAGTCATTAGTCATTGGTCATTAGTAATGACTAATGACAAAGGACAAATTACAAAGGACAAACAAAAATGAGTAAAACCTACCTTCCGCCTCAAGCTTCACTTGAGCATGATTGGTACGTAGTAGATGCTACCGACCAACGTCTCGGCCGCCTCGCTACCGAAATCGCTATGATTCTCCGCGGCAAAAAGAAACCTGAATATACACCTCACATGGACACTGGTGACTTTGTGATTGTGATTAACGCCGAGAAAATTGCAGTCACAGGTAAAAAACGGACTCAAAAACTTTATCGCCGCCATTCTGGTCGTCCTGGTGGGATGAAGACCGAAACTTTTGCCAAGCTGCAACAGCGCGTACCCGAAAGGATTATAGAACAAGCAATTAAAGGTATGCTACCTAAAAATAGCTTGGGTAGACAGTTGTTTACCAAGCTCAAAGTTTATGCTGGGCCGACACATCCCCACGAAGCTCAACAACCTAAAGAATTAAAGATTAGTACAATTCCTGGAGAAGAAAGTTAATGGTAGTAGCAGAAGCCAATAGCGGTCGTGCCGTTTACTGGGGTACTGGCCGCCGTAAATCCGCAGTCGCACGAGTACGTCTGGTGCCTGGTAGCGGTCAATTGACAGTCAATGGCAAGTCAGGGGATTTATACTTCCAATTCAATGCGAATTACTTGGGAGTCATTAAAGCGCCCCTAGAAACATTAGGCTTAGAAAGCGAATATGACATCTTGGTCAAAGCTGAAGGCGGTGGTTTGACGGGTCAAGCTGATTCGATCCGTTTGGGTGTTGCCCGTGCCTTGTGCCAACTAGACCCAGAAAATCGCTCACCTTTGAAAACCGAAGGTTATCTCACCCGTGATCCGCGAGCCAAAGAGCGCAAAAAATACGGTTTGCACAAAGCTCGGAAAGCTCCTCAATACTCAAAACGATAAGTTACTGGATTTTGGGTACGGAAAAGTCAAAAGTCAGCAGCGTTTTATCTTTTGACTTCTTCACCCGCATCTTTAACCACATCAGAAAGTTATAATTTATATAGATTCACCACAAAAGGAACAATGGCTAAACCTGATATTCATCCCCAGTGGTATCCAGATGCTAAAGTTTACTGCAACGGTAAAGTCGTTATGACTATTGGTTCTACCAAGCCAGAATTGCACGTAGACGTTTGGTCTGGAAATCACCCTTTTTATACTGGTACTCAAAAGATTATCGATACCGAAGGTCGCGTAGAACGCTTCCTGCGGAAATACGGCAAATCAAGCGAGCAAGGCTCCGGCGACAAAAAGAAAAAGTAGCGGTTTGGCTCTGCTGTTAACGACGACCCTGCGAATGCTGGGTCGATTGTCATTTTTTGAGCCAAGTTGTTATTTGAAGGAGCGATCGCTTTTATGGCTGAAACATACCTGCTGGAGAAATTAAAATCTGTTGAACAAACCTTTAATGAACTGACACGCCGCCTTGCTGACCCAGATACCGCAAAAAACCCAGATGAGTATCAACAAATAGCTAAGGCTCGTTCTTCTTTGGAAGAGGTAGTGAATACCTATGAAACTTGGAAAATAGCCCAAGAAGACTTAATTGGAGCGCGTCAGGTTTATAAAGAAGCCGCCAGTGACCCAGAAATGCAAGAAATGGCCGCAGTGGAAGTTAGTGAATTAGAAGAAAAAATAGCATACTTAGAAGCTCGCTTAAAAGTATTATTACTCCCCCGCGATCCCAATGATGAAAAGAATATCATGTTGGAAATTCGTGCTGGAACTGGTGGTGATGAAGCGAGTATCTGGGCTGGCGACTTGATGCGGATGTATACTCGTTATGCTCAAACTCAAGGTTGGAAAGTTTCCCTAGTCAGTGAATCTTTGGGAGAAATGGGCGGTTGGAAAGAAGTCATTTTAGAAATTAAAGGTGACAACGTTTACAGCCAGTTAAAGTTTGAAGCTGGAGTGCATCGCGTACAGCGTGTACCAGTCACCGAGGCTGGTGGACGGGTTCACACATCTACAGCCACGATCGCAATTATGCCAGAAGTGGATGAGGTGGAAATTCACATTGACCCCAAAGATATTGAAATGACCACGGCTCGTTCTGGCGGTGCTGGTGGACAAAACGTCAACAAGGTGGAAACAGCCGTTGACTTAATGCACAAACCAACAGGAATACGAATTTTCTGTACAGAAGAACGCAGCCAGTTGCAAAACAAAGAACGGGCGATGCAAATTTTGCGGGCGAAACTGTACGAAATGAAGTTACGCGAACAACAAGAGGAAGTAACTTCCATGCGGCGATCGCAAGTTGGTACAGGATCGCGATCGGAAAAGATTCGCACTTATAACTATAAAGATAACCGCGTCACCGACCACCGCTTAGGTCAAAACTTCTCCTTAAACCCTGTTCTGGAAGGTGATTTAGAGACTGTGATTCAATCTTGCATCTCTCAAGATCAGCAAGAACGGTTAGCGGAGTTAGCAACTTCTGGAAATATGAACTAACCTTGGTTTTGAAAATTAATTTAACTGAAAACCGTCTGGTGTGTTTTTATCTTTAATGCACAGACGGTTTTTTAAGTTGAACTTGTTTCAGCAAATATACATAGTTACACACATATAAATAGTTTTAAAATGGTGAGCATTAAATTTTTATAGGTGCAGCTATGTCCTTGCTACGTAACGAACCTTCAGATTGGCAATCTAATGCAGAAACATCTTATATACCTATTTATCATAAAGGTAGTTTAGTTGGTTTCTTTAAGCAAGAATATGTGAATGAAATTCTTTATTTTTTAAATGAAGAAGAAGTTTTAAAAAAAGCTCTCAAAAAAGCTTGTAGTGATTTACTAAAAAAGACTGGTGGCGATACAAGTAAGGTTAATTATTTAGTACAAAAATATATCAAAGTTAGTGAACGTCCTAAATATGGGACAAGAGCGATCGCACTGTTATTACAAGAGCGACAAAAAGAACTTGACCTCAACAATCAGGAATTTGCTAAATTCTGCGATACTTTTAAAATTTCTCCTCCAGAACTCAATAATATTTATGCTGGAGAACCTATTGATGATAATTTGTTAGCACCGATATCACGAGTATTAGGGATATCGAAAGAACGCGTCCAAGAAGTGCGGGATGGTGAAGAAGCACAAACAGGTACATAATTATTTATGTAAAATTATCTCGTCTTATCCATCTGTGAAAACAGACAGCGTATTTTACCGCCTATTTCAAGAATTTCCCGATATCTTCTTTGAACTGATTGGGGATTCTCCTGATACTGCTAGTATTTACCAATTTTCGTCAGTTGAAATTAAACAAACAGCATTCAGAATTGATGGTGTATTTGTTCCGAATGTTGCAATGGATCAGCCAATTTACTTTGTGGAAGTGCAGTTTCAAGCAGATACAAAGATTTATTCGCGCTTGATTGCCGAAATATGCTTATATTTGCGTCAAAATCAGCCTGTCAATGATTGGAGTGCTGTTGTTTTATACCCAAGCAGAAGTGTAGACACAGGAGATATCAAACACTACAGAGAATTTTTTATCAGTCAGCGAGTTAGGCGTATTTATCTGGATGAATTAAGCTCTGAACCATCACTACCAATTGGCATTGCAACTGTTAAATTAATTGTCACATCTGAAGACACGGCAATCATAGAGGCTAGGGAGTTAGTAGAAAGGACAAGATTAGAAATAAACTCACCAATAAAACAACAGCAATTATTACAATTAATAGAGACTATCTTGTTATACAAGTTTCCCACGATGACTAAAGAGGAGATGGAGAAAATGTTTAGCATCAGTGAATTAAAAAATACCAGATATTTTCAGGATGTTTTTCAGGAAGGGAAGGAAGAAGGTCAGCGTCAAGAAAAGCTAAGAATGGTCGCTCGCTTTTTGAAACTAGGTTTGACAGTGGAACAAGTAGCGGAGGAGCTTAGTTTAAGTATTGAAGAAGTAAAGCAAGCTGCACAAAATTTGTAAGTAACCAAAATTCAGTGGTAGTTGAGGTTAATTACAACTTACTAGGAGGAATTCTTGGTTAATTTTTGTTAATATTGGACACGGTGTTGGTACTTCGTCCTTAACTATCTATTTCCTACCTGAGAGAAACTCGATGCTGCGACTCGAACATATCAGTAAAATTTATCCAACAGGCGAAGTCCTCAAGGATATCAACTGGGAAGTCAAACCAGGCGATCGCATTGGCTTAGTCGGCGTTAACGGTGCGGGAAAATCTACCCAGTTGAAAATTATCTCTGGGGAAATGGAACCTACCGCTGGCGAAATCATTCGTCCTGCTAGTTTACATATCGCTTACCTCAATCAAGAGTTTGAAGTCGATCCCAGCCGCACCGTTAGAGAAGAATTTTGGACAGTATTTAAAGAAGCAAACGAAGTACAGTTATCTCTGACGCAAGTGCAACACGATATGCAAACTGCGACACCAGAGGAACTGGATCGACTAATTCACAAGTTGGATCGTTTGCAGCGTCAGTTTGAAGCTTTGGATGGTTACGGTTTAGAAGCACGCATCGGCAAGATTTTACCAGAGATGGGATTTGACCAAGAAGATGGCGATCGCCTCGTCAGTGCTTTCTCTGGTGGTTGGCAAATGCGGATGAGTTTGGGTAAAATTCTGCTGCAAGCACCCGATTTACTGCTGTTAGACGAGCCGACAAACCATTTAGACTTAGAAACCATCGAGTGGCTAGAAACTTACCTCAAAGGCTTAACAACGCCGATGGTGATAGTTTCCCATGACCGAGAATTTTTAGACCGCCTCTGCACGCAAATTGTCGAAACTGAACGTGGTGTTTCTAGCACTTACCTCGGTAACTACACGGCGTACTTGCAACAAAAAGCCGAAAATCAATCAGCACAACTGAGTGCTTACGAACGTCAGCAAAAAGAACTGGAGAAACAACAAGCCTTTGTTGATCGATTCCGCGCCAGTGCTACCCGCAGTACCCAAGCCAAAAGCCGGGAAAAACAATTAGACAAAATTGAGCGCATCGAAGCACCCATTGGTGGAGTCAGAACTCTGCATTTTCGGTTTCCTCCAGCACCTCGCAGTGGACGGGAGGTTGTGACCATCAAGGATTTAACTCATACCTACGATGATAAAATCTTATTTCTGGGAGCGAATCTGCTGATTGAAAGAGGCGATCGCATTGCCTTTTTAGGCCCCAACGGTGCAGGAAAATCTACCCTATTGCGAATAATTATGGGTACGGAACCAGCCACCGAAGGTACTGTTAGCTTAGGTGATCATAATGTGATTCCTGGTTACTTTGAGCAAAATCAAGCCGAAGCTTTGGACTTGAAAAAGACAGTTATGGAGACTATTCATGATGAAGTTCCTGACTGGAAAAACGAAGAAGTCCGCACCCTTCTAGGCAAATTCTTATTCACTGGTGACACTGTATTTAAATGTGTTGAAGCCTTAAGTGGAGGAGAAAAAGCACGTTTAGCCTTGGCAAAAATGCTCTTGCGTCCAGCCAATTTGCTGATTTTAGATGAGCCTACCAACCATCTAGATATTCCCGCAAAAGAAATGTTGGAAGAAGCTCTGCAAAACTATGATGGGACGGCAATTGTAGTTTCCCACGACCGTTATTTTATTTCTCAGGTAGCTAACAAAATTGTGGAAATTCGGGATGGTGAATTCCGAGTTTATTTAGGAGATTATCACTACTACCTGGATAAAATCGCTGAAGAAAAAGAACAAGCAAAATTAGATACTATAGCTGCGGAAAAAGCTGCTAAGAAAGCAGCCAAAGCGGCCAAGGCTGGCAGTAAGAAAAAATAAAATATCAAGTTAGTAGTAGCATCCTAGGTTTACTACTAACTGATTAACCAACATGGAATATCACAAAATATATGTAACAGTTGCAAAAAGTAAAAAAAATCTAAAAAATCTCTCAATAAGTTATAAAACAAGTTAATAAGCAGAAATTCACTTGCAGCTGTGGTTAGCAGTGGTATCATTCGGGTATTACAAAAAGTAAAGGGCAATTTTATTATGACCAAGGCACCTGTTGCTCCTGTGGTGCTAGTCATTTTAGACGGATGGGGCTACTGCGAGGAGACGCGAGGAAACGCTATTGTGGCGGCGAAAACGCCGATTATGGACAGCTTGTGGGTGGCGTACCCGCACACCCTCATCCGCACATCAGGAAAAGCCGTAGGCTTGCCAGATGGTCAAATGGGTAACTCAGAAGTTGGTCATTTGAATATTGGCGCTGGGCGAGTTGTTCCACAAGAGCTTGTACGCATCTCCGATGCAGTAGAAGACGGTTCAATCCTCAGTAACCCTGCACTGGTCAAAATTTGCCAGGAAGTTCGTTCTCAAAATGGCAAGTTGCACTTAGTGGGTCTTTGTTCTGATGGAGGGGTACACTCGCATATCACCCACCTGTTCGGACTACTTGACTTAGCCAAGGAACAGCGAATTTCAGAAGTTTGTATCCATGCGATCGCTGATGGTCGGGATACTTCCCCCAGCGAAGGGATCAAAGCGATTCAACAACTGCAAGATTACATCGATCGCGTGGGAATTGGACGCATCGCTACCCTCAGCGGCCGTTACTACGCGATGGATCGCGATCGCCGTTGGGATCGAGTCAAACGGGCTTATGATGTCATGACCCAAGATGGCGCAGGCGATGGGCGCACAGCTGTACAAGTCTTGCAAGCATCTTACGCCGAAGGGGTGACAGACGAGTTTATTAACCCAGTTCGCATTGCTCCTGGTGCAGTTGAACCAGGAGATGGGGTAATATTCTTTAACTTCCGCCCTGACCGTGCTAGACAATTAACTCAAGCCTTTATCAGTTCTGAATTTACAGGCTTTGAACGCAAGCAAATTCAGCCAATATCCTTTGTTACTTTTACCCAGTACGATTCAGACCTACCAGTAACAGTAGCTTTCGAGCCGCAGAATTTAACTAATATTCTCGGTGAAGTAATTGCGAATCATGGTCTGAAACAGTTGCGTACTGCGGAAACCGAAAAATACGCCCACGTTACTTACTTCTTTAACGGCGGTTTAGAAGAACCTTTTCCAGGGGAAGACCGAGAACTGGTTAGTAGTCCAATGGTAGCGACCTACGACAAAGCCCCAATTATGTCAGCCGCCGCCGTCACAGATGTAGCGATCACTGCCATTCAAAAAGGTATATACTCTCTCGTTGTGATTAACTATGCTAACCCAGACATGGTAGGGCATACTGGTCAAATACCAGCCACAATCACCGCCATTGAAGAAGTTGATCGCTGCGTGGGTCGCCTTTTAGAAAGCATTATCAAAGCCGGCGGAACAACAATTATTACCGCCGACCACGGCAATGCTGAGTATATGCTAGATGAAGAGGGTAATTCCTGGACGGCGCATACTACCAACCCAGTACCCTTGATTTTGGTGGAAGGCGAAAAAGCAAAAATTCCGGGACATGGGACAAATGTCGAACTGCGTAGCGATGGCAACCTGGCCGACATTGCACCCACCATTCTGGATATTTTACAGCTGCCTCAGCCACCAGAAATGACCGGGCGATCGCTCGTCAAACCAATTGAATTTGACATAAAACGCGATCGTACCCCTATGCCAATTGGTCTGTAAAAAGTGCTGAGTTGAAAATGCTGAGTGCTGAGTAATTTTGACTTTACATAGCACTCAGTCCTCAAAACTGATGATGGTAAGAATATTGGGAGTTAAGAGTTATCAAGTAATGAACTAAAATCTTTGTCACCCTTAACTTCCCACATCTTTTTTCAAACCACTATAAATGAGATTGCTAACATGACAGCTACAAATATCGTACAAATTGTTTGGTCATTAGCCGCCCTTGGACTAATTGTTTTAGTATTACTGCATAGCCCTAAAGGTGATGGGATTGGTGCTATTGGTGGACAAGCCCAATTATTTAGCAGTACCAAGAGTGCAGAAAATACTTTAAACCGAATTACTTGGGCTTTGACAGTCATTTTTCTCGGCTTAACAGTGGTTTTAAGTGCAGGTTGGCTACCCAAATAAGGATAGGGAAATGGGGAAAATCGCCCTAAACCCAATGTTAAATATTAGAAAATTTCTAACAGCCCTTGTCTTAACTATAAGTACAGGGCTGTTAATTATTTTGGCGAATTTTCCATCCAGCGCCGTATCTCCACCTACCCCAAAACTTCATCCCCTACCAGCTACACTGCTTCAGTTGAAAGATAGTCAAAATAGTGGTGATTACTTTTCTCAAGTCGCAACAACTGAAGTGGGTTATTTAATTTGGTCACAATTTCCGGTTCGAGTATATGTAGAACGACCAAAAACTATTAGTAATCAACAAGCAGAAACATGGGTAAAAAGTATTGTGCAGGCTGTACAGGAATGGAGTGTTTATTTGCCTTTAACATTAGTAGAAAAGCCAGAAATTGCTGATATCAAAATTGAGAGGAAAGCACCACCATTACAATTATCACCAGATAAAAAAATTCCCCGTGCGCGTTCTGCTTTAACTACATACCAGTTGTATACCAACAATAACGTTTTATTGCACCGTTTTACTATTCTCTTGAGTCCTAGTCAGACAGGTAATTATGTCCTTGCTGCTGCACGCCATGAACTCGGCCACGCCTTGGGAATTTGGGGTCATAGTACATTACAAACTGATGCTTTATATTTTTCTCAAGTCCGCAACCCACCAACTATTTCAGCTAGAGATGTAAATACTTTGAAGCGAGTTTATCAACAGCCCACCAGCCTAGGGTGGAATTTATAAAATTTTGAATAGAAAAATTTAATACTTTTACTATAAAAATTGAAAAACTTAATACAAACCCAAGTCAGGTCTATTTTCAATTCCTGGATGGTATTTACAGAAAAAAGAATCAGATTTGGTTCTGCCTTCTTCTAAAAACCCAGAAGAGCCAACATAGTAAGCTCCACTTTCATAGCAATCTGCCATCATTAATATTAAATTTGTCAAACTAGTGTAACAGATTACAGGATGATCACCAGTGTATACGACCCACACTTGAGAAGTATTATTATTTTCCTCATCAGCAACTACAAAGAAAAATGACTTGTCTGTACTAAAGAGTATCAGGCTATTTCGGGAAGCCATTAACAGAGTGTCATCTGGCTGATACTTTACAGTTTTATAGTAAAAATCCAAAGATTCTTCTAAAGAATAGAATACTGAAAATGGAAAGAAGCCCTGGCCATGCAAAGTACCATTACGCCATTGATAAAGTTCTTTTACTTCTCTTGGTAGTTTAAAAGGTAAATCTTTGGTTAGTTCTTGAATTTGTTCATTCGTCAATCCTGGATAAGGAAATGACGCAACTGATGGACAGTTAGCTTGCAGCCACACCAAAATTCTTTCTAGCGTTTGTGTAAGTAGCGACATAATATATAGTATCAGTTCGCTCACCATCCGTTTAAAAGGATGCACTTCTATCACTCAATAACACAGTGCAAAATTTGCTTAACAGTGAGATTTAAATCTAAGAATGTTGGCGACTCTATACGGTCATCGCCTCTAAACTGTTTACCACGATATTCTCCCTCATCACTTAAATAGTAAATTGTGATTGTTGGCTGTTTGGGGTCGCCTATCAATTCCTTACTACCCAAAGCTGCATAATCCACAATCCAATATTCTTGGATACCCATTTCTTCATAGTCAGCAAACTTTTTATGATAATCATCTCTCCAATTAGTGCTGACTACTTCAATTACTAATGGGATTGAATCTGGGTAACTCAGGACTGATTGTTTCTCCCACAGTGGTTCATTGCTCAAGTTAGAAAAATTCATTAATAAAACATCTGGATAATACCCTGATGTTTTATTTTCTGGCTTCACTGTAGCAGTTTTAGGTATACCGTAATTAAGTCTCAGACGAAGACACTCATACCCTAAAATCATTGTTAAAAATGCCACTATTTGCTCATGTTGCCCTGGTGGTGGCGGCATTTGAATAATATCTCCATCGTGTAATTCATAACGAATATTCTCTGGTTGCGTTGCCAAAAAATCTAAGAATTCATCAAATGTAAATATTTTTTGGAGAGATTGTGTCATGATTTTTACGTTGGTTTAGGGATGAACTTTTTAAGCTCCCCAACTCAGATGTACAGGCCGCTGTACTAAAACTTCCTTATACAATTCTTCTAGCTGTGTAATATTTTTCGTGAGGGTATAGCGTTCTAAAACACGATTTCTCGCTTTTTGTCCTAGTAGAGTTGTTAATTCTGGATGGTCTTGACACAGTGGTAAAAGGGTTTTTAATTGCGATCGCACTGTCTTAGTACTTAAAACTATACCAGCCCCTTTTTCCAATACTTCCCCATCTGCACCTACATCTGTAGCTATACAAGCTACTCCACTAGACATTGCTTCTAATAAAGACAGAGACAACCCTTCTACCAAAGAAGGCAAAATAAATACATCTGCACCCCTTAATATATTGACGCGTCGTTCTTCTTCCGCTACAAAACCTAACCAAAAGATGCCATATTCTGCACCATAGAATTGCTCTAAGGAAGGTCTTAAAGGGCCATCGCCAACAATTAATAACTTACTCTCTGACCCCATATCTGACTGTTTCCAAGCCCGCAGCAAAGCTTCAACATTTTTTTCTGGGGCGATCCTTCCTTGGTAGACAAATAAACGTTCAGTTTTAAATTCGGTTTTAATAGTGGAATATCCTGGAGAATATTTAACTGTATCTACTCCATTGGGAATAACAGCGATATTTTCTTCCCGTACACCCATACGTGCAAGTAGTTCTCGCTGAATTTGCGAAAATACAATCACCCGATGATAGTTATCTAAAAAAGGTGCATATAACTGATAGGCTATCAGCTGCGTTCCTGATATGAGTTTTGCGCCTTTACCTGCAAACGGTGTATGGAAAGTAGCAATTAAAGGTAAATTTAGTTGTTCACAAATTTCTGGTAAAACAAAGTCAAGCGGCGATAAAGTTAAGGAAGCGTGAACTATATCTGGCTTGATTTCTCTTAAGGATTCTGTTAAAACTTTTGTCGCTTTGAGCGCCGGAATTGTATAAACTTGAGACTTATAAATGAAAGGTAAAGATACTTCTTGGAATTTTGGCCAGTTGTCTGGTTCAGGTTCTTCTTGGGCGAAGTGAAGAAAACTAACTTCATGTCCCCTGTCTAATAAAGCATTCGTTATCTCTCGACTGTAGGTGACGTTGCCACAAAAGGGTGATTTTTTTCCAATCCAGGCTATACGCATTCTTTAAAGTTAGTTCTAAGAAAGCTAGTTTTATTTATTAGTTTTGCGCCTCAGCTGGATTTAATTTTTCCTGATTTTACTTGATGATGCTGAACTAAAAAACACCAATATAAACTATTGATCAAACTGCCTATCAGCTGATGAAAACAATAGATTATCGGGTTGGTTTATTTTAATGAATAAGTTGCGAACTTTTCACTTGGAATACAACTTAGTTCGATGTAATCTCAGGTTTATTCCCAGCGAGTTAGGTACTAAATTATTGCTGAGTTCATTTTATCATGAAATCAAAGTCAATAATAAATTCTGGCTTTTGTCAAGCGATGCAGCAATCTGTTTATAAATACTGACGGGAGTTATACCAGGTTAAGATACCACCAAAAAAGACGATCGCAGCTAGTCCCAGAAAAACTGCTTTCAACCCCACAAAGGTTTCCGCTACACCTGCCAGTGCTAAAGGTAAAGTCAAAGCAATATTAATTACATTGTTTTGCAGTCCAAAAACTTTACCGCGCATTTCTGGGGGAGTTTCTGTTTGAATCGCCGTTTGCATGGGAATTCCCACTAATGACCCAAAAATACCCAATATCGCTATAAATAATAGGACTAGCCATAATTGTGTAGTAAATAAGGCTAAACCAATTAAAGATGCTGCCATTCCTAAACAACCATACAACCCCAGTTGAGAATAGGAGAAGCGTTGCCCAAACTGACCGAGAATTGTCGCGCCAGCAGCAATACCCACACCACCTGCTGCTAGTAAAAAGCCAAATTGCGAGGCTTTTAAATTAGGAATTACTTCTGCCATCCGCACTGCTAAAACAGTTAAAGCGGCAAATACAGAAAATAAAATAATCAGTCTAACTAAAGCATTCCGAACGTGATGATTGTCTTTGAGGTAAGCAAAACCATCTTTTAAATCAGAAAAAACGTGAGGAAATTCGGTGTCGGGGGGGTGGGGTTTCTCCTTTGTGGATAGCAACATTAAAATTATGCCAGCGATCGCATAACTGCCCCCCACTAAAATTTCTTTACCCAGTCCATTACTACCACCAAACTGCGCCCAGATACTATCTGCGATCGCTAAAATTGGCTCCCCGATGGCAAAGCCAATAATCACCGATGCCATCATCGTTGTTGTGTAAAGGGAATTCGCCGAAAGTAAATGCTGTTCTTCCACTACTAAGGGAATTGCCGCTTGTTCTGCTGGGGCAAAAAACTGTGTCAGTGTAGAAACTAAAAAAGTCACGCCCAGAATAATAGCAAAACCTACTGGCAAAACTCCGATGGGTTGCCAATCATGGGTTAACCACAACAAAAAAGGAATTGCGAAGACTAAAAGGCCACGCCAAATATTTGTGGCTACCAATACGGCTTTCTTCGACCAACGGTCTACAAACACCCCAGCGACAGAACCAAACAATACTGCGGGAATTGTAAATGCCATCATTAACGTTGATACCCAAGCACTGATGCTTTGACTACCTGCTTGAAACTGCGTATTAATTAAAGCAATCATTAATACTAGATACACTTTATCAGCCAGTTGGCAAAATACTTGGCCACCCCAAAGTGCTAGGAAATTCGGGTTTTTTAATACAGGGAAGAATCCCTCCTGTTGTAAATTTCCTGATTTCGCTTCACCACCAGAGCCGTTCCAAGCTGCTTTTTCTGGTGCAGCGTCTACTGGCAAACTCTGCTCCTTGTTGCTTGGAGCAACATTGATGGATTTTTCTGATGTCAACTGTTTCCCATTGCTCGAAATATCTGGTTGAGAAATTTCTTGGTTGGAAATTTGACTATTTGTAGATGGGGGAACCGATTTCAAATGATTGGTCACAGAAGGAGTTGTAGGCCTACTCTGTTTTTTCGTATGGCTTGGTGATAAAGGTAGGATTTTTCTATCCAAATCAGATGGTTGCATCATGGTTGGCAGCAAAATAAGAATCGATCAGGGTTGCGGAGCGAATAGAGTGGCCTAAATGATACTGAGCATACTGACGTAAAATCTGCTCAATAGATAACCAGCCATTATCTCTAATTCCATCAATTTGCATTATCTCTGGTTGTGACAGTTGTTGGAGGAGAGCGAATTCTGTAGCGCTCAGACGATAAGAAATAACTGGAATTTCTTGGCGATGGACAACAGTCTCGTAACGAGGAATAAGAGAATTTGCGGATGGGGGAGATTGGGAATTATCTCTATTTTCCCATCTTTCTATCTCCTGCTTTCTGCGTAAATTTTCCCACGCCTCCAAACAAATCACCCCACCAGTAGGAACACTAAATCCTACTTGCCAGTTGGGATTGGCAAAGTCTGGTTTTAGGGAATCTTGAGTTAAACAACATACTTGGATTTGAGGAGTCAGTCCCGCCAAGACTAAAAGTTGAAACACTCCCAGGGCTAGATATGCGTAAATGGCTGATGTTTCAGCTTTCGGCAGAATTTCTAAGTGGTGAAGGTGTTCATTAAGTAACTCATAAAGTTCTTCTTGGGGTTGTTCACTTAAAGCCTGACATATAGCTATTTCTGCTAAATACTGGCTTGCGGCTAATTTTCCTAAATCTTTAGCTAAACCAGGATATGTTTTTAATGTCTGAGCTTGAGTAATTTTATCGAGCGATCGCCCTTTCGCAATCAGTAATTCATTGACCACAAACATCCCACTCCGACCACCAAGGCTAGAGTTGTGTTTGCGTGCGCCTGGAGCAACGGCTCGAATCAGACCGAACTCTCGTGTCAAAATTGTCACTATCCTGTCTGACTCTCCCAGCACCTGAGTTTTTAAATTAATACCAGTTGCTTTATAAGTTTTACTCATCAGTCATTGGCCATCAGTCTTTAGTCTTTAGTCATTAGCTGAGAGCGAAGAACACCACTTGCGACAAACTGGAGAAGCTTTCCAATGCAGTGGCTCACAAATGACAAAGGAAAAATGACTATTCCCTTTTCTCCAGATTATCGCGCTGGCGGATCAAATCGATACCGCGAGACGTGCCTAATCTAGTAGCGCCCGCTAGGATTAAGTCTAAGGCTTGCTCGTAAGTCCGAATACCTCCAGAAGCTTTAATTCCTATACTTTCTCGGACTACTCCTTGCAAAAAAGTCACATCCGCTACTGTGGCACTGCCATTCCAACCTGTACTTGTTTTCAAGAATGCTGCACCTGCATCCATACATATTTCTGCCGCTAGTCTTTTTTCGGCATCTGTCAGCAGGCTGGTTTCCAAAATCACCTTGACTGTTTGCCCAGTTTCTTCGCAAATCTCGGCAATTTCTTGGTGAACTTCCTCTGTTTTTCCCACCTTCAACCAACCTAAGTTAAGCACAACATCTAACTCCGTGGCTCCATTTTCCACAGCTTCTTGAGCTTCATACAGCTTAACTGCTGAAGTTGTTGCCCCATGAGGAAAGCCAATCACTGTACAAACTTTTGGCGTTTTCCCTTTGAGAAGTTCTGCTGCTTGCTTAACATAGGTGGGGTAAATGCAAACCGCCGCAAAGTTAAATCTATATGCTTGTTCACACCATTGCTCAACCTGCTCTGGAATAGCCGTTGGCGTTAACAGGGCGTGATCGATAAATGGCGCAATATCAATATCTGGATAGTCTGCTGCCATTGAGCTTTTGCCTATGAATGATTATTAAGCTTTATAAAAAATTAAGACATTTACTATATCTTAAACCACATCGACGACCAATTGATCCCCAAAATAGGCTGATCATTTGGTTTAATCAATCAGGTCATTTTGAGTTTCTTTAATTATTGTAACTAATTTGTTAATCTTTAGGCAGTTTGCTCTTGAGGCAATTCAACAGTTTTTCCGGGTTAATTCCTAAAAAATCAAGAATAGTTTTAGCTAATTTAGTACATATTAAATTTATAATTTAAGCTCTGTATTGTCAGGAAAAAATCTATCACCTAGGTATTTCAATCACAAACTCAGTTCCTTGCCCTAATTCAGAATTAAAAAATAAATTGCCCTGATGTTTATCAACTACAATCTGATAGCTAATTGATAAACCCAACCCAGTACCGCTTCCCACTGCTTTAGTTGTAAAAAATGGGTCAAATATTTTTTGCCGAATAGTTTCTGGTATGCCGCTACCATTATCAGCAATTTTAATTCTGATAGTATGAGAGTCTGCTAGTTCCGTACAAATTTTGATTTGCGGATGCTCATTCTTTGGCTGATTTTGATTATTTCCAAAGCTGCCTTCTAAAACATCGATCGCATTACTCAGAATGTTCATAAAAACTTGATTAAGTTGACCTGCATAACAGTTGACCTCTGGTAAATCTGCATATTCTTTAATTACCTTAATCTCAGGTAAGTGACTTTTTTCTTTGAATTGATGCTGTAAAATCATTAAAGTATTATCGATACCTTCATGAATATTTACAGGTTTCATTTCCGATTCATCTAAGCGTGAAAAGTTACGTAAACCCAAAATAATATCACGAATACGTGAACTACCAATTTTCATAGAATCGATAGTTTTAGGTAAATCATCTATTAAGAAATCAAAATCTATTTCTTCAGATTTCTCAGTAATAATCTCTGTAGGATGTGGATATTCTTGTTGATATAAAGCCACTAATTTTAGTAAATCATTAATATATTCACTGGTGTGAACAAGATTGCCATGAATAAAATTGATGGGATTATTAATTTCATGGGCAATACCTGCTACCATTTGACCTAAAGAAGACATTTTTTCACTTTGAATTAACTGTGCTTGAGTCCTCTGTAACTCCTGTAATGCTTGTTGCAAAATTTTATTTTTATCTTTGAGTTCGATTGTCCTTGTTGCAACTTTCTCCTCTAAATTATGATTATATTCTTCTAATTGCTGTTTAGTTCGGTTTAAATTCTCATAGAGAGTAGCATTCTCAAGAGAAATTGTAGCTTGGCTGGTTAAGAGATTGAGAATTTTTAAGCGATCGCTAGTAAAAGCACCTGTAGCCAGATTGTTTTCTAAATACAGTATTCCAACCAATTGATTTTGATTAATCATGGGAATACATAACAGACTCTTGGGTTGTTCACGCAAAATATATGTGTCTGTTCCTAGAAATGCTTGAGCGATCGCATCATCAATTACTAATATTTCTCGGCTACGTTTAACATAGTTGATTACAGCAATTGGAACATCATTGCACAAGTCCAAAGAAATTGAGGGAAACTCTGTATGGACATTTGTTGAACTGCCAATATAGCTGATAGCGCTGACAGTAAACCCTGAATTATCATCTTTATTCAAAACTAAAACACATTTAGAAGCACCTGCATTTTCCATAACAACTGTCATGAGAGTAGAGAGCAAATCTTCAAGATTAATTTCACCTGACAGCGCTTGCGAAGCTTTAATAACAGATGCTAAATCTAGCATATCTGAAATACTCGTATTAGAACTAACAACAGTTTCATTACTGCTGAGAGAAGTCTGCATATTATGAGTTAAAGATATGCACAACTCTGCTTGGTTATGTTGTTTGAAATCTTGGCTTAGTTTTTCTTCTTGGATAATAGTAGCGAGTAAATAAGGATGGCGTTTTTGCAAATCTTGGGCTTTAGTTAATGCTCCCCAGCGCACATAGCCATAATAAGCATCAATCAAGTAAGGTTTGGCAATCTTTTCTTTAGCCCAAAGCAAGTAAAAATTAGCGGCTAATTCATTAGCTAAAGCTTCTTCATGGATAAACTCATTTTCTTTAGCCAGATAAATAGCGCGATCGTAATAATCTATTGCTTCCAGATACTGGTTTAATATTCGACATTTTTCCGCTTCTACTAAATAAAATTTATTTAAATAATTTTTGGGAGCGCTCAGTGACCATCTCCACATTTTTGCCTGATTAGCTAAAACTTTAATCAATATTTCGGCTTGTTTAGATGCCTCAGAATTATGATATACAGCTAACCAAGCAAGAGAATCATAAAAGAAAAATTGCGGAAAAGCAAATTGACCAATTCCCCCACTTAAATACTGTTCCGCATATATGGCATAGTTAACAGCTTCAGTATATTCTGCTAGTAAAAAACATAGATGTAGTTTGCATAAATATAAATAGAAAAGAGCATTTATATCGTTAGCTTGTAAATGAAGAGGAACTAATTTTTCTTCATTGTAAGCATTACCAATTAAATAACAAGGGTTTTGAACATTATCTTTTAAATTTAAAACAGTCTGTCGATAAATTTCAATCCAGTAAAATACCCGATCTTGTTTTATCTGCTGAGAGGCATAACTGTAATTTGCCATTTCCCTTTCCAGAGAAATTAGTGTTTTACCACTAAAATAGGCAATATAGCAGGATGCTTTTAAGGAATAGGCCGCAAATTCCAGATCTCCCACTTCTAAACCAGCAGAGTAAGCTTCTAGAAGAGGCTTCAAAGATTCACTAACAGGATCTTGCCAATGTTTAATATGGGCGTTAAATGTCTGAGTAACTTTAGCCCTCATTTCTTTATTATTTAATTTTGATAATAAGCTTGTGGCTAATTTACCAAATTTATAGCCAGACTCAATATCTTCAACTAATCCACAGAGTATTAGTCCATAGCAAACATACGCATATGTAGAGAAGGAAGAGTTACCATACTCTATAGATAAATTTATCTGTTGCAAAACCATCAGCGGAAAAAGTTCAGGAATTACAGTGTAGGCAAAAGCAATAACACTAGATAAAATATGCATGATTGCCAGTGCTTCTGCATCTTTCATATTTGGCAAATATATTAAACTTTCAATGTCCCTATTAATAAAATATTTATCTGTTTCATCCATTGCTTTTTGAACATCCAACTGGCTAGGATATTCTGGAAATTCAACGCCAAACAATTTTAAAAAATCTAGTCCAGCTTTGACACCTTCTCGTGCTTTATTTTGCGCTCCAGATGCCTGAATAGTAATGTCAATTACCTTGACTTTATCCAAGATATTTTTAGCCTTGAGCAAAACTATTTGCACAAGTTTCTCTGTTTGGGCAAAATCTCCATTGAGATATGCTACTTCTGCTGCTGTCTCATACAGACCTAAAGTCAATTCATATTCAGTATCCCAGCTATTATCTGTCAGTAGGCTAATACCTGCATTCAAATATTTAAATGCTGCTGAATAAGCTGTTGAAGCTAAAGCTTTACGTCCAGCAGCCAAATTCATGACGGCCAGTTCACTACGCTGAGTCTGTTGGGTAATAAATTCTACTGCTATATTCAGCTGATTAACCAATTCAAAAATCTTTTCTTCTCTTTCTGCTATTGGGATATTACTTAATAAAAGTAATCCAATTTTGAGATGAGTTAATTTCTTTTGGTCTTTGTTAATTAAAGAATAAGCTGCTTGCTGTACACGGTCATGAACAAATTTATATTTAGGTAGTTGATAATTAATCGGTGTTTGATTTACAGGATGATTATTAATACTATCTAATTTAGAATAATCATCATCTGACAAAGAAATAGATCCATTATTTTGAGGTATAATTAGACCTTCAATTAATGATGGCCATAAATCTGATGCCGTATCCATCACAGATTTTTCACATACGATAGATAGAGTTTTTAAGTCAAATTCATTACTAATACAAGCCGCAAGCTGTAAAATATTTTGCGTATTTTGTGGCAGTTTTGCTATTTGAATTGCCATAAACTCTACAACATCATCTGTAAATGTGAGATTTTTAATTTTTGCTAGATCATATTGCCAATATCCCAATTCAAAATTTAGTGTTATGAGTCCTTCGTCATATAATCCCTTAAGAAATTGCGTAGCAAAAAAGGGATTGCCCTGAGTTTTAGCAAAAACCATTTGTGTTAAAGGTATAGCTAATAACTCAGAACAGCAAAGTGTATCAGCAATCAAATAGTTTAAACTAGACTGATTTAATGGTAAAAGTTGAATTTGATTAATTTTAGTTCCAGAGTCACTAATTTCATTTAATGTTAAAAATAAAGGATGTATATTAGATATTTCATTATCCCTATATGCACCAATTAGTAATATATTGCCTGGAGTTTGGACTGAGTTATTTGTTTCACTTACAATAGCAGAAGATGTATTAGAGCTTATTAATAATTGAATAAATTTTAAAGAAGCATGATCTGCCCATTGTAAATCATCGAGAAATATGACTAGAGGATGGTCTTTTGTAGTGAAAACTTGGATAAATCTTTTAAATAATAAGTTAAAGCGATTTTGAGTTGCACTGCCAGATAGTTCTACAATCTGTGGTTGTTTACCAATAATTTTTTCCAATTCAGGAATCACATCAATTATTATCTGGCTTTGTGTTCCTAATACTGACAAAATATTGTCTTTCCACTGTTGGATATGGACATCATTTTCTGCTAATAATTGCCCAATTAGATTTCGTAATGCTTGAATTAAAGCTGATAATGGTATGTCACGTTGAAATTGATCAAATTTACCTTTAATAAAATAACTACGTTGCCGAATAATAGGTTTATGAATTTCATTAATTACAGCAGTTTTACCAATACCAGAAGAACCTGTGACTAAAATAACTTCTGTTTGATGACTAGCCACCCGCTCAAAAGTACTTAGTAAAGTTTCGACTTCGCGTTGTCGTCCATAAAGTTTTTCTGGAATAACAAATTGACTAGATATATCCTTCTGTGCTAGTTCAAAAGGTAAAATACTTCCAGTCTCTTGCCATTGCTTTTGACATATTTCTAAGTCATGTCTCAGTCCGTGAGCGCTCTGATAACGGTCTTCGGCATTTTTAGCAATTAATTTATAAACAATATCAGAGAGAATTGATGGAATATTAGAGTTAATAGCATCTGGTTTTGGTGACTCTTTAGCAATATGAGAATAAACTAGCTCCATTGGTTCAGAACTGATGAATGGTAAATTTCCAGTCAGTAGTTCAAAAAAAGTTATCCCCAAAGAATAAAAATCGCTACGGTAGTCAATACCTCGATTCATCCGTCCTGTTTGTTCGGGAGAAATATAAGCTAAAGTGCCTTCTAAGATATTAGGATTAGTAACTGATTGAATTTCTTTGGGTAAAAGTGTAGAGATACTAAAGTCAATCAGTTTGAGTTCTCCTGTTATTGGGTGAATCAAAATATTTGCCGGTTTGATGTCTTTATGAATAATGCGATGACGATGGAGTAGCTCTAAAGTTGTTGTGACTTTAATAGAAATATGAAAAAAGTCATTTAGGGACAGAAAATTTTCACCAATTGCATATTTTTCTAACCGCCATTCTTTGAGAGATATACCACCAAAATCTTCCATAATCAAAATATAGCCATTGCGGTAGTTTTCTAGGCTATAGGGTTTGACTATTCCAGTAATTTCAAGATTTTGAGTAATAGTGTATTGATTACGAAATTGAGCAATTTCAGTAAAAGTCGGATATTCATTTCGCATCAGTTTGAGAATAACAGCTTTGTGGTCTTGTTCTCTAAAACCACGATAAACTAGGGTTTTGCTACCAGAGTATATTTGCTCAGTAATTTGATAGCCAACTATAGGATATATCGTGTCTGATACTGTTAACATCTCAGCTTATGCCTAGTTCTAAATACTATTGTTTCAGTATTCCCATAAATAAATTACTAATATCATTATTAACCCTAAATTTCTGTTTAAATTAATTATAAAAAATATGGGCAGTGCAATAAATATATAAAATATTAATATAGCAATTCTCAAGCACTTAATATATACCGCTTTCCAAAAGGATGGCTGGAGAAGAGTGATTTTATACCTTACCGGAATTGGAAATACTATAAAACTTTATAAAAAATTGTTCTTGTATATTTCAAGACTTATGTAATTTTTATCTATGTCGAGAGGAAATATATGAAGTATTTAAGCTGAAAGTGAACTAACAGAAAATAAATTATTGGCTATAAATAATATAATTTAGTAGAGATATTGTAGTTTAATATCTCTACTAAATTAAGACTCCTAATCATTGACTACTAGTAATGTTATTACTTTCTAGAAAATTGACTCATTGGTAGTATTTATCCTAGGTTTTAACTAGAATAAATGAAAAGATTACTCTCTAAACCCAACTTGAATGTGAATTTTGACAACAAATTACTAAATGCAACAGAGATAAAAGTAAGTTGGAATTTTACTTGATTTTCTGTTTAATAAATGTTACTACCTGAGCTAACTGTTTTTTCAATCCATCTATCTCAGCTTGCATTTGCACTACTTTCTCATTCAGCGCTTTAATTTCTGCTAAGGAGGCTGTTTCAACATTAGATGTTGTTGGTAATGGAGACTTATCAACACCAACTGCGGTGATTGTGTCGTGATCGGCGATCGCACTTGTACTGCTTGTATTTACACTAGTGGCAGTACTAGCACCATTTTTCGCAGCAACTGCTCCTACCAAAACTGGTTCTTGACGCGGTAGCTTGGCCTTAGCCATCGCTGATTTAATCGCATCAATCAATTGCTTTTTATCAAATGGTTTGCCCAGAAAATCAAAGTATTCAAATGGTTCTGGGAGTTTTTCGGTAACTTCTTCCTTGCGACCAGACATGATCACTAAGGGAATTTTTCTTAACTCAGGCTGGGCTTGAATTTGTTGAAAAACTTCCCAACCACTCATTTTCGGTAGCAGGAAATCTAGCATGATCAAGCTGAGTTTTTCTTGACGGATAAAATTTAACCCTTCTAACCCGTCTTTAGCTTCTAATACATCAAAGTTACCTGGAGGTAACATTTCTCGTACTTTTACCCTGACAACTGTAGTGTCATCGATAACTAAAATTTTGTTACTGGCCACGACTGATTTCTCTAACAGAAAATTTAAGTTTAATCACGGCTATGCCGCTTGACCTTGAGAGTCATCCCACTATATCTAAATTTTTTATGGATTGGGGGATAGTATATTTCGGTATAAATAGCTTTGTTGACAGTGTTTTGGAAAACTTGTATTCGTACTCTCAGTAGTTTGTGTCATGGTGATATTTAAGGCTTCAGGACTTACGCACAACGGTTAATTGTTTAAGTTGGGTATCAGGGTTTTACTCATTTACATTGCTCACCCCCTTATCCATAAACTTTCTGTGTCCGCCTGAATCGAGAGAAAACTACCTCACGTTATCTTTGAATTTATCTGGGATTTATGACTCCTTTACAACCAGCCGAATTTAAGTCAGAAATCATAGCCATGCCTAGCTGGTTACGGCGCTCTATTGGCAAAGCCAGCGAAATTTCTACTGTACAACGCATTATTAAACAGCGCCAAATTCACACAATTTGCGAAGAAGGACGTTGCCCGAACCGGAGAGAGTGCTATGCCCAAAAAACGGCGACTTTCTTACTCATGGGGCCAACCTGCACCCGCGCGTGTGCTTTTTGTCAAGTTGATAAAGGTCATGCACCAATGCCACTTGACTTAGAAGAATCACAAAAGGTAGCAGAGTCTGTGCAACTTTTAGGCTTACGTTATGTGGTTTTGACTTCTGTGGCGCGGGATGATTTGCCAGACCAAGGTGCAGAACACTTTGTCAAAACAATGGCAACTATCAGGCAGTTAAACCCAGAAACTCAGATTGAAGTATTGACACCTGATTTTTGGGGTGGTGCGGGCGTTGCAGAAGCAGGACAGCGCCAACGAATTGCGCTGATTGTCTCGGCTAAACCAGCTTGCTTTAATCACAATATTGAGACAGTCCAAAGATTAACAGGCCGAGTACGTCGGGGGGCAAAATACGATCGCTCGCTGCGAGTCTTGGCTATAGTTAAAGAAATTGACCCGACTATTCCCACCAAATCTGGTTTAATGCTGGGACATGGAGAGACAATAGAAGAAGTCATTGAAGCAATGGCAGATTTAAGAACTGTAGGATGCGATCGCTTAACTATTGGCCAGTATATGCGTCCTTCTTTAGATCATCTGCCCGTACAAAAATACTGGACTCCAGCGGAATTTGATCAGCTTGCCAGCCTAGGATGGAAAATGGGATTCAGCCATGTCCGTTCCGGGCCGCTGGTTCGCAGTTCTTACCATGCAGGAGAAGAAACAAGTGTGAAGTCTGAAGTCTGAAATATAAAGTGTGAATCTTAACTTAGGACTCAGCCCTCGCTAGACAAATATTTTTAACGAATATGGCTAATTGGTGCAGCTATTTGGTATTTCTGAAAAAGTCATGACATTTAGGAGAACCCTCTATGGCTACTCAAAGCAAGAATTCCGCAGTTGCTAACACTGGAGCAAAACCACCCTACCCATTTCGTACAGCTTGGGCATTGCTGCTTTTAGGTGTTAACTTCTTGGTAGCAGCTTACTACTTCAACATCATTCAATAGTTAGAAGTGGGCTGGTGCTGCTCAAATCGTGCCTTTAAATAAACCTTTAGGACGGATGAGCAGCACCAAAATCATCATCAGCAAGGCAATACCTTGTTTATACTGAGAACCCAGCCAAATAGTGCTAACTTCCTGTGCAATACCAATGATAAAGGCTGCAGCGATCGCTCCGTAGGGATTACCAATTCCCCCTAAAATTACCGAAGCAAACAAAGGCAAAATTAAAAACCATCCCATATTTGGGCGCACTGCTGTAATTAAACCGTACATACTGCCACCCAAAGAAGTGAGTGTTCCAGCAATCAGCCAAGTCCAAAGAATAACTTGCTCAACGTTGATTCCCGAAACTCTGGCTAAATCTAGATCATCTGCTACGGCTCGCATTGCTTTCCCAATTTTCGTATTTTGCAGGAGGTAATGCAGTCCGACAATTGCTAACACTGCTAGACCTAATACCAACAATTGATTTTGTGGGACTTTGACACCAAAAAAATCCCAAGCAGAGGTTACAGGAACATTGTAATTTTGGTTTTTGCCACCCCAAAGCAAAATAATGCCATTGCGGAGGAATAAGGCTAAACCAATCGAAATAATAATCAGTGTTGTAGAAGTAGCACGAATCAAGCGCATTTTTGACCACAACAACTTCTCTGATAACAGCATTGCCGCTACTGTTCCGACCACTGCCAAAATCATTGATAGCCAGATATTTACCCCAGCGGTATTTACCAACAAAGTCAAGTAAGCGCCTAAAGTCAGAAAATCACCATGAGCAAAGTTAGATAACCGTAAAATCCCGTAGGTAAGAGTTAGACCAACAGCAGCTAGAGCAATAATGCTTCCTAAAGCAATACCATTGACAATCAGTTGTATAACTTGTGTATCCATGATTTTTAAGCAAATAAGTTAATCTCAAGAAATTTGATTTGAGTGATTTATGCAAAAACTATTGTTACGTCTGTTACCATAAACAGTAAAAGTTAGAGTTTGTGAACAATAAAGATTTGTGAGCTAATATACATAGAATCTTGTTCGCAATTTTGCGCCAGGCTAAACTTGTTCAGCGGTCTAGTTGACCATGCAGCAGTATTCAAGCTTACCAGAACAAAACTCACAAGTAGATGCAACGCCAACACTGTTGGCAACAATTCAACAACTCCGTGCGGAGTTGTGGTTAGAGCGCAGCTTGAACAAGTTGCAAAGTCGCCTGAATGATTACCTACTTTCTGCTTTTGCGTCTACTGTACAGATAGAAACTACAGAAGCACATATTTTTCAAACAGTTGTCGATGAACTCGATATTGCTTTGAACAATAGTAGAGTAGCGATCGCACTGTCTCAACCACAAACAAAATTTGCTCAAGTTTGTTATGTTTCCGCTTCTCCATCGCCAGTTTTAGAAGTGATGTCGGAAAAAGGCAAAAAACTGCGGTTGAAATTGGCGCAGATAATTGAAATTGAAGATTTGCAGCATTTAGCCAATCAGCAACCGCCCAGTGCTTGGCCTTTAGCCAGTGATTCTGGCATTATTGGCTGGCTAATTATTGCGAAAGCACCTCGTGAACTGCTTACAGCATCACAGATACAACTTAAACCACAATTATTCATCAGAGTTACCCAACAGTTTGCTGAGGCTCTGGCTCAAATTAAACAAATACAATCTTGGCAACAACGATCTCAAAATATGGGTAGTTCTAATCAAGAACTAGAAAGAACAAATCAACTCAAAAATCAATTTCTGGCCAATACCAGCCATGAAATTCGCACACCCTTGAGTTCCATTATCGGCTTCACCCATCTACTCTTAGCTCAAGGTTACGAACCAACTAAAGAACGTCATCAAGAATATTTAAATATCATTCAGTCTAGTGGCAAACACCTGTTAGCTCTGATTAATGATATTTTAGACCTCTCGAAAATTGAAGCTAATCAGTTAGAAGTACAACAAGAAGAAGTGAATGTGCCAGAACTGTGTCGGAATGTTTTGGCATTAGTCAAAGAAAAAGCGGCTAACAAAGGTTTAAAGCTGCACATAGAACTAGACCCCACAGTAAAAATTTTAGTTGCTGACCCCTTACGGCTCAAGCAAATGCTGTTAAATTTGCTCTTCAATGCCGTTAAGTTTACTTGTACTGGTGAGGTGGGTTTACAAGTTGTACCTCAAGGTGAATTTGTCAGTTTCACAGTTTGGGATACGGGGATTGGCATCTCCAAAATAGATCAAGCGCAACTTTTTCAACCTTATTTTCAAATTGCTAACTCTGTAACTAATCGTGATGAAGGTACCGGTTTGGGTTTAGTTGTGACAAAGAAACTCGCGGAAATTCACGGCGGTTCTGTGGAAGTAGAATCAGATGTTAACTGTGGTTCGCGTTTTACTATTATCCTTCCTGTTAGACCAGTAACAGAAGTGGAGGAAAATAGACAAGCTCAATTAGATGCAGAAGATATTTCAGGGGTATCTCCAGATGTCGCCCCTAGTTCTAACTTCAGCATTTTGTTAGTGGAAGATGATCTACCTAATGGTAAGTTGATGCAAACTTATCTGGAGAGGTTGGGTTATCAGGTAACTTGGATTAAAAATGCCACAGAAATGAAGGTGATTCTTTCACAGCAAAAACCCGGATTAATTTTAATCGATATTCAGTTACCAGATGAAAACGGACTGAGTGTGGTGCAGCAACTACGTCAACAGCCTGAATATCGCATGATTCCGGTAATTGCTCAAACGGCAAGAGCGATGAAAGGCGATCGCGAAACTTGTCTAGCATCAGGAGTAAATGAATATATCTCGAAACCTCTGGATTTACCACTTTTAGCGGCGCTGGTAGCTAAGTATATTAAATTACCAACCCCAGAATCTGAAACATCAAACAGCTAAAACACAGATTTTCTTTACACCCTAAAATAGAATTTGTGGGGAAATGTAAAGCTTGTGTCAGGAATTTAAGATGAAATTAACTGAAAAACTGGAGCAACTAAAAGCCTTGTTTGGCGAAATGGAACGTGCGTTAATTGCTTATTCTGGCGGTGTAGACAGCACTTTAGTTGCCAAGATTGCTTATGATGTTTTAGGCGATCGCGCAATGGCTGTGACAGCAGTTTCACCTTCGCTGTTACCAGAAGAATTAGAAGACGCAAAAATTCAAGCCGCAACTATTGGGATTTCCCATCAAATTGTTCAAACCTATGAGATGGAAAATCCTAATTACACCTCTAATCCTGTAAATCGCTGCTATTTTTGCAAAAGTGAATTACACGACACTCTCAAACCATTAGCTATTCAGTTCGGATACCCCTATGTAGTGGATGGGGTGAACGCCGATGACTTACATGATTATCGTCCAGGAATTCAAGCCGCTAAAGAACGAGGTGCGCGATCGCCTTTAGCAGAAGTTGGTGTGTCAAAATTAGAAGTCCGCCAACTTTCCCAACATCTTGGTTTACCTTGGTGGGATAAACCGGCTCAACCTTGCTTAAGTTCGCGCTTTCCGTACGGTGAAGAAATTACGGTAGCCAAATTGCAACGAGTTGGTAGATCGGAAATTTATCTGCGAAAACTCGGATGGGAGAATTTGCGCGTACGTTCTGAAGGTGATACAGCAAGGATTGAATTAGCGCCAGAAAAAATTAAAGATTTTGTCTTAGCAGTTGATTTACCATCTGTAGTTTCCGCATTCCAAGAATTTGGATTTATCTATGTCACCCTCGACTTAGAAGGTTATCGCAGCGGTAAGTTAAATCAAGTGTTACACCAGAATTTAAAAGTTACAAATCAGATTTAACTTACAAACACTTTCGATATTTAACTGATTACTGATTACTAACATTAAATAATCTCCGCTTCTACCGATACTAAAATGCAACCGTTGATTCTCCAAGTATCATCAAGTTGCTGTTCCATAAAATATAATGCCCTTAAAGGCACTCCATGAGGACTCAGCAACAACACAGGTTGAGTAATATTGTCTTGGATAGTAGTAATTTTTTCAAAAACGACTGAACGAGGGCGATATACAGCCGGGTAGTTCACCATTACCATCCGCATAAAGCTTTCTGGGCTTTGAAATTGCTCTTGAATTCCTGGACTAGCGAAAGTAAAAGCAACTTTAGCATCATCTTTGAGAAAA
This sequence comes from Nostoc sp. LEGE 06077, assembly GCF_015207705.1. Taxonomy (GTDB): domain Bacteria; phylum Cyanobacteriota; class Cyanobacteriia; order Cyanobacteriales; family Nostocaceae; genus Nostoc_B. Next base: position 27,024 of record NZ_JADEWI010000024.1, on the reverse strand, counting down.
GCCGCTAATTGACCTTCAATTACAGAACGGATGGCAATAGAATCACTATCATTAATTTCCATAAATTTTAAAATTGCGATCGCAATCTCTCATGTTCACCCTGAGTAAGCTTATACTCGACCTGTTCCAGTGCTGAACGCCAAACATCATACCCCTCTTGAGATAGATGTAATCCATCTGTGGTTAACTCTAAACGTAAATTGCCTTCAAAATCCGTAAACCAATCATGAATATTTAAATAATTAGCTCCCTCTTGTTTAGCAATGAGGGAAAGTTGAAAATTAATCTGACGAATTCGGCTATTAGAAATTGTTGGTAAGCTTGTAGGCAAAATTGATTGCACAATTATTTGAGCGTTTGGGTGTTCCTTTCGTAAACGGCGAATAATCTGGCGGTGATTTTGCAAAATGCTTTCATCGTTTACCCCTTTGCGTAAATCGTTAATCCCCGCCATGATGTAAATAATTTCTGGTCTGGTTGCGGAAAACGCTCCCAATCTTTTTAAAATTCCACCAGACGTATCACCAGATATACCTTGATTCAGCCAGAGTTTGCCACTTGGAAGTTTTTCGGGGGGAAACCACATACTTAAAGAATCCCCCACCATAATACTTAGATGATTGTTTCCTTGACCTTTAGTCACTGCTTTAGCTTCTAAAGCTAATAAACTTTTCCAATCTTCGTAAGTTAATTGGTGCTGTTTATTAGACTCGGAAAAAGATGGGGAATCATCAGATATACGTGTATAAATTTGACCAGTCTTTAAAGCTGCGAGTCTTTGGTAATAAAGTTGATAACCAGATGTTAGCGGCAGATTTGATGGTTGAGGGTTGCGATTAAATAGTGATTCTATTGGCGCTAAAAATCCTTGTTCACTAATTGCTGGTAAAGATTCATCAAGATTTGAGACGTTTTTTTCGTTTACTTTTGACTGTGAATATTTTAAAGGTTGTGATGAAATATCAACACTAGGAATAACTTTTGCACCTACTGTTGAGTGCGAATTTTTTATATGTTGTAAAGCTTGGTAGGGTAATTCTGGTAAGGATGTATCAAAACTAGGAAAATTTTTGTTTCCTACCATTAACAGTGAATGATGTTTTGAATTCCACAGGTAACTAGAATTTACTGGCAATATGTTTAACAGAGGTGGAAGCGTCGATGCTGGTATCGCCAATCCTGTTAACAAGCCTACTGCCAACAGATAATTGTGCCTCATCGCTTTGTATTTCCTCATACTTAGTACTTTCCCTTATGACAGCATTTGTTACCTGTGTTCAGGATGAATTCCTCTGGGTTAAGTTATTATTTTTATTTACACTGAGTAGTACTGTAAAGCAGTTTAACAAGATTATATTGGGAATTCATAATCTCTTTAACGCAACTTGTTCTAGAAATAGGACTTTCTGAGTAATTGAAATGACTTTACTGCCGCATTACAGTGAATCTGGAAATTAGTTAATTGGGTGGGTTAGCTCTTTGCAGATACTTTATATTGTGACTCAATCAGTCAATATATTTACGGTATCTAGCAATAATTTTCCTAAGTATACCAAGTATTTAACGTAATTAAATACACGGACGTTGATACTACTGCTAGAGGGGAGTATTGTGTCTCAGCTTTTTCGCGTGAGATGCAGATAATCATGCTGTGGAGGTTTTTGCCAGCGATCGCCATCTTGAATTACTGAGTTAAAATTTAACAAAAAATGAGTGAGTACTAGCAGTTCAGATAAAATGCTGCAAAAACAGCGAAAAATCAAGGTCAAACCTCTTGAAAATAAAACAATTACGTTTAAATAAGTAATTATTCTTTTTGGTCAAGTTAAATCGAATAACAGATATATAGAAGAACTTAGAGGGAAATGCTAAGATTTAGGCGGTGTCTTGAATGTTATATATTTGTTCTGTGGCTAGAGCTAGTACAGCGATCGGTGTTAGTCCGATTATTAAGGAGATTGTGCAAAAACAGGCACATTCAACTCGTTTAACTCTCAAAGAAGTCATCCTCATGGGGATGTTAGCGATTGATAAGCTTGACGATCAAAACCGTCAAGAATTGGCAGATCAGGTTCATAAAATGCAAGTAGATGGAGAGATTTAAGTAAAAATTCATAAGTTTTAACCTTAATCTCAATTAGATTTGGCTACTCAACAAACCGAAAACGACTCCCAGCAACGTAAACCTGATTAATTTCAAAAGAAATCCATTGGCGTTGTAACGTTTCAGCCACAAAACCAGTTGTGTTTGAACCAGCAAATGGATCTAGAACCATATCATCTCTATCAGTTAGAAACTTGATAAAAAATTCAGCAAACCCCAGAGGGAACCGCGCCGGATGGGGCTGAATTCCTCCAGCTTTACAACGCCGTAAATAAAGACTATTTGACTCTGTGTTAGGAATTTCTAATAAATTGGGTGGAATTGCACCCTGATTATCTTTTTGGAATTTATCCGAAATTTCATGTCCACTAGGACGCATTTTAGCTGTATAACCATGTTTGAGTAATCGCTGCATACTCTGGCTATAAGGCTTTAACACTTTGCGATTATCTGCTTTAGGATTTGGTGTTTTTGATAACCACCAAACAACATTAACCGCATCTTTTACCCGAATTCTTCTAATTGTTACCCACTCAGCGGGGGTAGGTAATCGTGATGGGTTGTAATGGTAAAATTCTTGCGCTAAAAAAAAGCCGACTTCCTTACACAATCTCAGCAACAATTCGTATTGATAAAGACTCCGCACCGGATTACCAGGAAGATAAGCACCACCTAAATCTAAAATAAATGAGCCGTTATCTGCTAAAACTCTTTTAAACTCATAAGCAAAAGGCAGAAACCACTCAATATATTTTTCCGCGCTTTCATTCCCATATTCTTTTTTGCGAGTCAACGCAAACGGCGGCGAGGTCAAAATTAAGTTAACACTGCTGTCTGGCAAAAATTTAATTAGTTGCAGAGTATCACCTAAATAAATTGAGCCGTAATTTTGAGTATAGTAAGGTGTGAAATTAATAGATTGTGATGTGTTCTCTGGTTCAGTTGCCAAAATTGATAAATATTAGTAACTATATTATTGATTAATTTAACGTTAGTTCCACAAGTTTTTTAAACCCCTTTCCAAACCTCTCCCCTGCAAGGAGAGAGGCTTTAAAAGGTATTTTCGCATTAAACACTAATGATATTTAAGCCCCTCTCCGCGTCGGAGAGGGGTTGGGGAGAGGTTCATAAAATTAATATTAAATTGGTATCTATTCAAGTTTCTATTATAAAATTATCTGGATCAACTCCCCAATTAACCCAGCGAATCGCTTCACGGGCTGACACCATATTTGGGGGAACACGTAAAACATGAATAAAACCTGTACTTGGACAAGTCATTTTTAATAACAAAATCGGTTCAATATCAATAAAATCATTATCAATTTTTAATAGAGTATATCCAGCCCAATTATCTAATTCAATAACTTGTAAATCTTGGCAAATACGAATGTAACCTATACCCTGAATCAACACACGCCGCAGTTCAGCATTAGTTTCTGTTAATAGCCATTGGGCTTGCCATTGCTGTGGATGAACTTTACCGTATCTTTCCGGCAAAGTGACACCGTGATAAGAATAAAGGCTATAGCCATCAGCAAATTCAATTGCTGGTTCACCTTCAGCGTGGAGGCGGTTTTCGTTATCGAAGCGGATGTGAAGGGGGCGATCGCAAATTATACAAGCTTTGCTGTATAAAAAAATCCAGCCACAAGATTTAACTAAAGAAACGTAATTAGACCATTCTCTCTGATTGTGATGAAATTGCAAAACAGAAATACAATAATCAAACGCACAAGCATCCACAGCTAATGCTTCTGTTTGTAGGCAATTTAAAACTAATTCAGTATCAAGTATTTCTCCAAGTTGCTTATCTAATTGCCAGCTAATAGTATTGATTGATCCTGATAGGATACTATTAGTTTCATTCAGCAAATAAGTTAGAAGTTCAGGCTTTAACTGTTCATCAATTTGACTGAAAAAATCCACCCATAATTCTTGAAAAAGTTGTTCACTTAGTTTGTGGGATGAATGAATTAAAGCTTCATAAGGACTAGCACAAAAAATAATTTCAGGCTCATCTAAATTAATATGTTTATATATTTCCTTAACTGCTTCAGCCGCTTTCTCTCTATCAATCCTTTCAGTAGAAAGCGCAATTTTGCGCCACTTCTCTCGATAAACTGGAATCAAAGCTTCTTGCTCAGGCGTGAGTTTTTCAATCAGCGACATATCGCCAACCTTCCGGCTCATACTCACGCTGAATTTTGACTATCCAGTTACCTTGAGGGATAGGAATTGCCTGATGTTCTTCGTGAGTCAACAACGCTGTCTCCGACACAACACGTAAATAAAGATTGCCATCCTTTTGCGATAATTCTGCCTGTCCTTGACTAATTCGATGCTTGTGTCCGGTCACTTCGCCTTCTGCCAAAGTTAAATGAGGTAGTTTTTGCCCATCAACTTGCTGTACAGGGAGTAAAATAACATCACCTTGACGAATCGCTTTCATAGTCTTAACTCTCAGCAAACAGTAATGAACACTACTTCGTTTTTCATCGCAATTTTGATTTAATTTTGGCACAACCTCAAAAATTCTAGAGGGAGTCAGTAGTATGCCTATGACAAACAATACTGAGTATTAATCCACTCTCGCCTTATTTGTGTATATCTAGCCCCTAAAACTTATAAAAAGTATCGTATTAGTACACTTCGACAGTATTTTGCTAACTATAGTCGCCAATTTGCCCTAGATAAGTTAAAGATTGAAATAGTTGGAAATTCAGATCCAACGTTTCTTTATCCTATGCTTTAGGAAAGACTGCACCTAAAGTTTGGCGATTTTCGCATTAACAGGCAGTTTGTGTAAGGATGAAATCACAGCCTCCAAGCTCGAAATTTTCTCTTGACATTTTGCAGAACTTGCCCCAACTTGACTGTTTAGCTTAACAGCTATCTTTTTTTTAAAATTTCCATGTCAACTCTCGTCATCGTCGAATCTCCCACAAAAGCTCGTACCATTCGTAACTACCTGCCAAAGGACTATCGGGTAGAAGCATCTATGGGTCATGTCCGTGACCTACCCCAGTCAGCAAGTGAAATCCCCACCACTATCAAAGGTGAAAAATGGGCGCAGTTAGGGGTAAATGTGGACGCAGACTTTGAACCGGTGTATGTTGTCCCCAAAGACAAAAAGAAAATTGTTACCCAGCTGAAAGATGCCCTAAAAGATGCAACTGAACTTATCTTGGCAACTGACGAAGACCGCGAAGGAGAAAGCATCAGTTGGCATTTATACCAGTTGCTCAAGCCCAAGGTTCCCACCAAGCGGATGGTGTTCCACGAAATCACCCAAGAAGCGATTAAAAAAGCTTTGAAAAACTGCCGCAATATCGATGAGCAGTTAGTCCGCGCCCAAGAAACACGGCGGATTTTGGATCGTTTGGTTGGTTATACACTCTCTCCCTTGCTGTGGGAAAAAATCGCTTGGGGGTTATCCGCTGGGCGTGTACAGTCGGTAGCCGTCAGGTTATTGGTCAAAAAAGAACGCCAACGCCGCGCCTTCCATGAAGGCACATATTGGGATTTAAAAGCGTACTTAGAACAGGGCAAAGCACCGTTTACATCCCAGTTAGTCACCTTGGGTGGGACGAAAGTAGCTAATGGTAGCGACTTTGACCCCGCAACGGGACAAATTACGGCTGGACGCAATGTTGTATTGCTCAAAGAAGCGGATGCTGTCGCGCTGAAAGAACGGCTGGCTGGCAAAACCTGGAATGTCTCCGACATTGAAGAACGCCCAGTCACCCGGAAACCTTCGCCACCGTTCACCACTTCAACCTTGCAGCAAGAGTCAAACCGCAAGCTACGCCTTTCAGCACGGGATACCATGCGGATTGCCCAAAACCTGTACGAGCAAGGGTATATTACCTATATGCGTACAGACTCGGTGCATTTGTCAGAACAGGCGATCGCAGCTGCTCGTGACAGTGTAGAAAAGCTATATGGTAAGCAATATCTCAGCCCCCAACCCCGGCAATACACTACCAAATCTAAAGGCGCACAAGAAGCCCACGAAGCCATTCGCCCAGCAGGTAGCACCTTCCGCACCCCCCAAGAAACAGGTTTAAACGGTCGAGAACTGGCTCTCTACGACTTAATTTGGAAGCGTACCGTCGCTTGTCAAATGGCCGACTCCCGCCAAACTCAAATTACCGTACAGTTGCAAGTTGAGGATGCAGGTTTCCGTTCTTCTGGTAAACGCATTGATTTTCCTGGTTATTTACGCGCCTACGTCGAAGGTTCTGACGACCCCGAAGCAGCACTAGAAGACCAAGAAATTATTTTGCCAAACCTGAAAGTCGGAGATCATCCAACTTGTAAAGAACTAGAAGCAGTTGATCACGAAACTCAGCCGCCAGCCAGATACAGCGAAGCAACTTTGGTGAAAACCTTAGAAAGTGAAGGTATTGGTCGTCCTAGTACCTACGCCAGCATCATTGGCACAATCATTGATAAAGGTTATGCCCAATTGGTGAGTAATGCGTTAATTCCCACTTTCACCGCCTTTGCAGTCACAAGCTTATTAGAAAAGCACTTTCCTGATATTGTCGACCCTAGTTTTACCTCCAAAATGGAGCAAACCTTAGACGATATCGCCGAAGGTGAAGCGAACTGGCTACCTTACCTCCGCGAATTCTATCTCGGTGACAAAGGTTTAGAAACCCTAGTTAAAGAACAGAAAAGTCAAATTGATGCGACTAAAGCTAGAACCGTAGAACTAGAAAATTTAGAAGCAAAAGTCCGCATTGGCAAATACGGGCCTTATATCGAAATGGATAATGGTGAAGGTGTCATTACCGCCTCCATTCCTAAAGATTTAACGCCTGCTGACCTCGACCCGGCACAAGTTGAAGTCTTATTACGGCAAAAAACTACTGGCCCTGACGAAGTTGGTCGCCACCCAGAAACAGGTGAGCCGATTTATATCAAAATTGGTACTTACGGCCCTTATGTCCAATTGGGTGACAAAACAGAAGAAAATCCTAAACCGAAACAAGCCTCAATTCCCAAAAACGTGCCGAAAGAAAATGTCACTCTAGAAATAGCGGTGGGTCTTTTAGCGCTTCCCCGTGCCTTGGGAACCCATCCGGCTACGGGGGGTAAAATTCAAGCTAGTATCGGCCCCTATGGCCCTTACATAGTTCACGACCAGGGAAAAGAAGGCAAAGACTATCGCTCGTTAAAAGCAGCAGATAATGTTTTAACAGTTTCTTTAGAAAGAGCATTGGAATTGTTATCAGAACCGAAAAAAGGCCGGAGTTCTACTAACAGCAAATCCAAAGCCGCGTTACGGGAATTAGGAAACCATCCAGAAGACGATTCACCCGTGAATATCTACGATGGCCCCTATGGCCCTTACATTAAGCATGGCAAAACTAACGTGAGTGTGCCAGAAGGGCAATCAGTAGAAGATATGACGCTATCAAAAGCTCTAGAATTGTTAGCTAGTAAAACTTCGTCATCTAAGTCTAAATCCACCCGCAAAACCAGCAAAACAACTAGCTCACGGGCTAAATCAACTACAAAGTCATCCAAGACTACTACAAAAAAGAATGAGGCGTAAAACCTAGTTATTAGTCAAAAGTCCATAGTCCATAGTCTAAAAATCATAACTAATGACCATTGACTAATGACTATTGACTATTTCTACAACATACCCATCCTTAGCCAAATACAGTTCATTAGGTTGCTGATGTGATACTCTAAAAAGTAAGGGAAATCACAACTTGAAACTTTCAAAGTGGTTAATACCCGGAATCCAAAATTCTGGATTAGCCAGGTTAGCAGCAAAACGTGTAAGATAAAGCCAATTTCCGCGTGGCTGTTAATTGCAATAGATAGTAACTCAGGAGCGGTCAGTTCATGGACTATATAGAAAAGGTACTGGAAAAGCTGAAAGAAATGGCACGCAAGCTGATTGAAGCCCTGCTTGGGCCAGATGCTGAACCGGAACCGGAACTGATTCCGATTCCAGTCAATGAACGTTCCCGCCGTCGTTAAAGCTGAAGGGACAGAAAATTGAAGGTGCAACCTTTAAGCATTTTGGTACTGCATGGGCCAAACTTAAATTTGCTGGGACAGCGAGAGCCTGGAATTTATGGTGCTGTAACTTTGGCTGAAATTAATCGCTTATTGCAAGAAAAAGCGGCGCAAGTACAAGCAAGTGTTTTTGCCATTCAGTCTAATCATGAAGGAGCTTTGGTAGATGCGATTCATGAAGCTTTGGGTAAACACCAGGGAATTTTAATTAACGCTGGGGCGTATACACATACGAGTGTGGCATTACGAGATGCGATCGCCGCAGTCAATTTACCAACAGTCGAGGTACACCTCAGCAATATTTACCGTCGAGAAGATTTTCGCCATCATTCTTATATAGCTCCTGTAGTGATTGGACAAATCAGTGGTTTTGGCGAACAAAGCTATTTGTTAGGCTTACAGGCTTTAGTGCATCATTTGCAAAAGAATGAAGTATAGCAAAATGCTGAGTATGAATTCGGTTGCTGCTAAGTTTTGAGTAATTAAAAATGCACTAATTTCTGTTGCGACTACTATAAATTGTAAAGGCTGAAATTTCAGACTTCACACTTTATACTTCATACTTCAAAAATATGCGTTATTCACTATTCAGCAGATTTAGAGGTACTTTAATAGGGGCTTTATTAGGTGCAAATTTAGCCAAGTCTGGAGAGCAAACACCTCAAGCTGTCTCTGAGATTGGCAAATTGATGCTCCTGGGTACTGAAAGTCTCATCTCTTTAGGCAAATTAGATTTGGATGACTGGAAACAGCGTCAGCAAAAAGAATTGCCTAACTTCAATATTAGTCAGAATATGACTACAGAAATCATTTTAGCCACCTTACCAGTGGCACTTTTTTTTCATGACAATCTGCCAAAATTGCGGCTTCATCTGCTGTCTACGGCACAACTTTGGGGAGATGACCCAGTTGTCAGGGATGGAATATTAGCCGTAGGATATGCGATCGCTTTATCTTGCAGCGAAAAATTAGATCCGCAAACCCTCATACCCCAAATAATTAGTTTTGTTGGGGAAACACCAACATCATTACCCAAAAAATTATTACAAGTTCATAATTTGTTAACCAAACACCTTGGGTTAGAAAAAGCCAAAGTAGAGTTAAGCACAGAAGATAAAATTAGCAGTGCGATCGCCATAGCATTTTACTGTTTTCTGAGTACCTTAGAAGACTATCGTTTGTCGGTGTTGCGGGCTATGCACCAGCAAACAAGGCTTTTACCTTCGCCAATTATCGGTGCGATCGCAGGTGCTTTATCGGGAGCTTACAATAGTACAGCCGGAATTCCTACCCAGTGGAAAGTTCTGCACTCATCAGCCCATAATTCTACCGGGATACTGGTCAATTATCTGCAAATGTTAGAATTAACCGATGCACTTTTAACTGTATGGTCAGGAGTTTATAACCTATCTTTACATCCGCAGCAACTTCCCCAAGAAGGATATATAATCCTTGACAAACAAAATTCTTTTTCTGTATTTGCAGCGCCACGGGTAATTCGGTCACGTTAATCCAGCGCTAAATAACAATTAATCATCAATCCAAGCTCACACCAAAACGTAGAATTTTTCTACTTAAATTTCCATTTTTACCTCCACCTGATTCTGAAAGCAAACATTCTAAATCATCTTGGTCAATTACTTCCGACTCAAGCTTAAGCTTTTATTAAAAAAATTTTGTTCTGACCTATCAAAGTCAGCAGCTAGAGGTAATGAAAAAACCGCGATTTTTTCAGTCCTTAACCCAGCAATTAACTGATTGGCGACGCTCTACAGCTATGTGTCGCTCACGTTGGCTAGTTAAGAAACGTCAAAATAGCCAAAGCTGCCGTAGTCAACCTCAAACAAATATTCTCAATGATTTTCGGCGGTTTTTGTTAAAAATCAACAAAAATAGCAAACAGTATCAACGAACAACGGTATCCAGATCAATGGCAAAATCGAGCAAAACTCAGACTGTAATTAATGCAGTCGGTTTACGCTGGGTACATGAAAGACGTTCTTCCGTGGTTTTTGCGATCGCAGTTGTATCTTTGACAGGGGTGCTAGGTCATAAGTTATACAACCAACCCCAACTGCAAATAGGAGCTTACGCACCACAAACTTTCAAAGCCCCCTACCCTATCGGTATTGAAAATAAACAAAAAACTGAAGCTCGACGTAAAGCTGTGAGTAAAAGTTCTGCACCAGTTTTAATGGTCGATGCTGCGATAACTGCCAAGATTAACCAAGAGTTGCAAAAAATTCTCGACCAAGGTAATGAAATTCGCTCTGTTGCTGGGTCTTTTCCTTTTTTCGACACCGCAGTTTTATCCTTACCTACCCAGCAATATTTACGTGCTTGTTCTGACTCCGAATGGAAAACATTACTAGCAGCTGTCGAAAATCAGAGTAAACAGAAATTAGAGCTTTTACCCAAAAATCAACCTAGGCAGAAACAAAATTCTGCCAAATATCTTCCTTTATTTCCATCAGCCACAGGTTCACCCATTGAGCAAAACCAGTCACTGACAAACCCTAATTCTCTTAATTTCACCCAGTCTCTAGCTTCTAAGCAACCTAAACCTAGTAATACCACCCAAAGTAAAGATTTTCAACTGGTAGTAGGAGAGTTAGACGCTTACCGAATCACCACCTCAGCCCAGAACTTATTGTCATTGGTGCAGCAAATATCTCAAGTACGGCAAGGGTATATCCAAGCAAAGGCGCAACTTTTACAATTAGAAACTGTTAACCCACAAACAATTTATCAAGAAACTGTCATCTTAGATTTATCAGATGATGATTGGTCATCTACATATACACAAGTTCGCCAAATTGCTGATCGCATTTTGACGCAAGGTATTCCCGAAGGACTACCAGAGCAAATGTTACAAAAGGCAGTAAGTGTACATATTCAAGATTTAGTGCCAAAAGATGCGGAAGCTTTAGCATCAAAGTTGTTATTGACAGTCCTAGAACCGAATTTAAAAAAAGATGAGGCAAAAACTCGCATCCAGACGCAACAAGCAATGGAAGGAGTTTCACCTGTAATAGTAAATGTGAAGCAAGGTGAGGTAATTGTCCGTAAAGGACAAAAAATTACTGATTGGCAGTTTGATGTATTAGAAGAGTATAAATTAATTCGTCGGGAAAATAATTGGCTAGGATTGACGAAGTTAGCACTTATAATTACAGGTGCCATCGGGATTTTTGTGTGGGTAGAAAAGCACAACAAGCATCGGTTACGACAACGCGATCGCCTATTAATATTACTGCTAACGTTGAGTACTCCAGGCGCGATCGCAATGGGGATAGTGCATACTACCTGGAGTGGCATTGGTTTATTATTAGGGAGTTTTTACGGGCCGACTTTGGGTGCAACAGTTATCGGGCTATTGTTGCTAGTTATACCGACAAGTTTAGAAGTCAGTAAAATAGCCTTGGTAGCTGGTGTAGCGGGAGGAATATTAGGTAGTTGCATCGCCCAAAGACTGCGATCGCGGGAAGAATTAGCAATATTAGGTGTAGCTATTGCGGCAACTCAAGGTGGCCTTTACCTAATTTTGAGTTTATTCTTTGGTGGAGCATTTGGTACAGGCTGGTACATGATCTTTCAAGCAGCCGGATTATTTACTTTATCAGGTTTAGCTTGGAGTATCGTCGCCTTGGGCGTAAGTCCCTATTTAGAAAAACTATTTGATTTAGTCACTCCCATTCGGTTAGCAGAACTGGCGAACCCCAATCGCCCCTTATTAAAAAAACTCGCCACAGCAACCCCCGGAACTTTTCAACACACCCTCTTTGTCGCCACCCTAGCCGAAGCTGCGGCGAAAAAATTGGGGTGTAATGTCGAATTAGTCAGGGCTGGGACTCTCTACCACGATATTGGTAAAATGCATGATCCTTTAGGTTTTATTGAAAACCAAATGGGGGGGGCAAATAAACACGAAACAGAAATTCAAGACCCTTGGAAAAGTGCCGAAATTATCAAAAAGCACGTTAGTGAAGGGTTAGTTATGGCACGTAAACATTGGTTGCCAACAGCAATTCAAGCGTTTATTCCCGAACATCAGGGTACAATGCTGATTGCCTATTTTTATCATCAAGCACAGCAGCAAGCCCAAGCCGACCCCAGTATAAAATTAGATGAAGCTGATTTTCGCTACGACGGCCCAATTCCCCAATCGAGGGAAACGGGAATTGTCATGTTAGCAGATGCTTGTGAAGCCGCACTGCGATCGCTCAAAGAAGTTACACCAGAACAAGCTTTAACTACACTAAATAATATTTTGCGTGCCAGATGGCAGGATAATCAAATCCAAGAATCTGGATTAACACGCGATGAAATGACGCAAATTGCCCAAATTTTTGTCGAAGTTTGGCAGCAATTCCACCACAAACGCATCGTTTATCCCAAGTTAAAGGTTACTAATGAGAAATTAGCTAAATAGTCAATAGTCAAAATAGCAAGTGACAAATGACCGACTACAAAATTTACTGCTAGGCTACAAATATCAAAATTGAGGAATAAATATGACTGCTTTGATTCTCGACCTCAGCCCTGTCATTGAGTTAACAGATGAGCAGTTCTTTAAAATTTGTCAAAATAATCGAGACTTACGTTTTGAGCGTACAGCCCAAGGAGAAATCATTATTATGCCGCCTACGGGATGGGAAAGTGGAAATCGGAATAGCCGTTTAAACCAACGGTTGAGCAACTGGGCAGAAGTTGATAGTACAGGCTTAGTATTTGATTCTTCTACAGGGTTCATTCTTCCCAATGGTGCAACACGCTCTCCTGATGTGTCTTGGGTAAAAAAGGAAAGAATCCTCGCTTTAAATCCCGATCCTGCTAAGTTTTTACCTATGGCTCCTGATTTTGTCGTAGAGTTGCGCTCTGCTACAGATAGTCTAGAAAGATTGCAACGAAAAATGCAGGAGTACATTGATAACGGTGTGCGTCTAGGTTGGCTGATTGACCCTCAGAATCAACGGGTGGAAATTTACAGACTAGGGCAAGAAGTTGAAGTTTTACAATCTCCCGGTAGCTTGAGTGGGGAAGATATTCTGCCAGGGTTTATCTTGGATTTAGCTCAAATTTTGAGTTAGGCGATCGCGAACCGTGTCCGAAGGACTCTGGCTTTAATTTTACATTTATAATGACTGCTGACTCAAGATTAAAAATACTGTTTGGAATAATCCCACAATAAAACCTAAAACCCCACCTAAAGTTACAATTGCCTGTAATTCATTTTTAACAATTCCTTCAATTGCTGCTTCTAAATCAGCAGGAGAAGTTGACTTTACCCGGTCAATAATTACTTGGTCGATTGACAAAATTGGAATTACTTGAGTCACAATAGCTTCTAAGTCTTTTTCTAAATAACGTTCTAAAATTAAAGCTAATTCCAAGCTGACAACTTCTAAAGAAGAACTGACAACAGGTGAAGCACTCAGCCGATTTAGCAGTAGTGTAGCAATGTTTTCCCAATTCACAGAATCAGTGAATCCTTTTAACAAATCACTACCACTGGTTTGAATATATTGGCGGACTGTTTCGCGGGTGGTTTTACGTAATTGACGTACCGTACCAATTGGCAAGTTTTGTAAAGATAAATTTTGCAGGATTTTTTTCAGGCGATCGCGTACTTGCAAATCCTGGGTTAATTCTTTTAAACGCGCATTAGTCGCTTCTTTCTCATCTAAACAAAAAGTTCTCAGTCTGGTGAGAGTATTGCGTAAACCAAACAAATTGGCTACTACCCAATAAGTTCCACTGGTTTTTTCCCGGAAGCTTTCATCGATAATTTGAATTGTGCGATCGGTTAAAAAATCAATAATTGCCTGACGTAACACATCTGGCGGTAAAACTGTCTGCAATAACCAATCAGCTAAACGTGTAGCTTGTTCATCAGTTAGTTGTAAATCTAGCAGTATTTGATCAAAAATTTGATTGATTTGCGCTTCTAAAAAATCTTCCCGTCGTGCTAAAACTTTTAGCAAGCGGGGTAAAGATTCTCCTAGCAAATCGCGCAAAATTCCTGCCACAATTTTGGCACTTTTTTGGTCTTTATCTGCTTTTATTTGTTCAATTGCTAAACGTAACAACCATAAAATTGCTGCTTGGACTCGCTCTGTTTGTAACAAGCGCCGTGCCAGATTTTGCAATTCTACTGGAGTTAGCAGCGACCCCATGATAGTACTCGAAATATTTTTAGCCAAACGTTCCTGGTTGCGAGGAATCAAACCAGGTGTGAAAGGCATTCTTCGTCCACCAATATAAATTGCTCGGTAGGGACGAAATAACATTTTGATGGCTATATCATTTGTGAAGTAGCCAATTACTCCACCCAGTATTGGAGGAGACACATAAAGCCAAAGATGAGACCAATCCACAGGATTTTGGACTTGCCAATTTTGAATTTGAAGATCTTAGATCAAGATGTTAGTTTTTGGATAACTTTTGCTTCTTTGCCAGCAGAGCCAATCCCAAATCTCCCATCTCTCATCTAAAATTTACTGACTACTAACACTCCCATCATACCGTTCACAATGGGGTAGTGTGTAACTGATGCAAAACCAGCTTGCAGGGCTAGTTCTTTTTGTTCGTCTCCTCTAGGGAAACGATCTAAGCTGGGGCTGATATAAGCATACTGTTCTTTTAAGCCCAAATTTTCAGCCATTGGTACAACTATAGAATCCAAGTACCATTGTTGAAAAGCGCGTAATTGCTGGTTATTTGGGCGATGAAAGTCTAAAATTGCCGCCTTAGTACCTGGTTTTAACACACGGTGAATCTCTCTCAGGCTTTGGAGAATATCCGTTACATTTCTTAACCCATAACCCATTGTTGCCGCATCAAATTGGTTATCCTCAAAAGGTAAATTGAGGACATCAGCTTCTATCCAAGTTACGGCAGGTTGAGGGTATTGTTGTTGAGAGCGTTCTTGAGCAGTTGCGAGTAGCTTAGGTGAAAAATCCACACCATACACCTGTCCTTTGTTACCGACACGCCGTGCCAAACGCAACGCTAAATCACCACTCCCACAACACAAATCAATACAAGTATCTCCGGGTTTAGCACCACTCCATTTAATCGCCATTTCCTTCCATATCCGGTGTTGTCCCAGACTCAACCAATTATTTAGCTCGTCATAGACTGGAGCAATACTGTCGAAAATGGCGCGAATTTCATTAGTCATTGGTGAATAGTCAAAAGTCTATGGTCAATAGTCAAGAGTCAACATAACCTCACTCTGGACTATGGACTCTTGACTAAATTTGGCCTTGATAGCAACGACTGCTAGTAAGAGCGATCGCTACTAATTGAGCTGATAAATTAATCAGGTTCAGTTCATCTTCTCGCAAAGAGCAAGGTTGTTGCCATTGGAGTGACAACACACCTAACATACCATTGCGGTAGGTAATTGGGATAACTAAATGTGCTTGGACACCTGTATCTTGATAGTGATTTAAACCAGTGAGTTTAGGTTCTTTAGCTACATTTAAAGCTGTTTGGACTTTTCCTGTAGCGATCGCTTCAGTCACTAAGGGGTCTTGATCTAGCCAATTGACAGTAGTACCAACACGGCTATAAGAACCTTGTACATTAGCTAATTCATTTCCTTCTACCAGCTGCAAAATACAGCCTTCAGCAGTGAAACTATCACTAAAAGCTGTAGCTATTGGTTCGAGAATTGACTCTAAAGTATCTGCGGCTTGGGTGACTTGGACTAACACAGACAATAACGCCATTTGAGCATTAGCGCGACGTAATTCTTCTGTACGTTGCTTCAACAAGTCATAGGTTTCTGCGGCTCTTTGGACAACCGCCTTCAGTTCTCCTGGATCCCAAGGCTTGGTGATATATTTGTAGACTTGTCCAGCATTAATCGCTTCTACCAAGTCTTCAATATCAGTAAATCCGGTGAGGATAATCCTGACTGTATCGGGAAACTGCGGCACAGTTTTGCTCAAAAACTCTGTGCCTTTCATTTCTGGCATTCGCTGATCGGAGATAATAACTGCTACTTCTCCTTCTGTTGCCAAAACTTCTAAAGCATTTATGCCGCTATCAGCCTTTAAAACATGAAAGTCGCGCCGAAAAGTCCGATAAAGTAAATCGAGATTATCTGGCTCATCATCTACTACCAATATTTTGAGTTTTTTTGCTCTTTCTAAAGTTGCTGTTTGCCGACGACTTGTATTTATTTCAAGCGTGGGATTATCCATGAGATAATTCCTGTAAATAATTCACTATAGTGTTATATTCCACACCAAGCTTAGTTGATATATGGTGCGTAAGCCTTGCGTGAAGGTACTGATCAGTTCCAATGGAGAACTTGTGTGTACTATTGATAACCTATAATTTTGTTTGACGGTAGAGTGATGGATAGTTCACTGTTAAAGATTAGAATAAGACTTGCCGATCAGGTATCGGTAGTTTTCTCTAGCTCAAGCGCCACTCCAGATTATGACAGACTTACCACCCAACGCCCAAAACCCTGACACCACTAGCAACGACAATGCCCAGGAGTTATTGCGTAAGCTGAGGCAAAAGCAAGGTAATTGGGTGGAATGGGGAATTGCGATCGCCACTTTGCAAAAGTCTGGTCATAATCCTCAAGAAATTTTTGAAGCAACTGGATTTGAGCCAATACAACAAAATCAGGTCATGGTAGGCGCTCAAGTTTACAATTCTATAGAAAAAGTTGGGGCATCAGAAGCCGCGCGATCGCACTACTCTACACGAGGTAGTGATGTTTTGTATGAATTACGCTTGCTTAACCACGAAGAACGAGCAGCGGCGGCGGAACTGACTTTTATTCACAAAGTTGATGTAGATGGGGCGAGAGAAATAGCCAAAGCAATTAAAGATTACTCTTGGTTACGTAATTTACCAGACGGGTTTTCAGATCATGTCGGGGATGCAATTGCTTACCAAGCCTGGAAATTAGCCCGGCAAAATTCCGATTTAGCCGAGCGATCGCGGTTGATAGCTAGAGGATTGCGTTTTGCTCACACCGACTCAGCGAGGAAGCAACTAGAACAACTGCTGGTCGATTTTACGGTTATCCCCAAGCGCCCGGCTCCCCTATTGCCGTTTTACCGCTTTGACTCAGAAGATGAACTCCCACGTATCCTACCTGTTGTGGGTAAATTTCCCTTAACACCACAAGATTTACAGGCTGTACCTTGGATTACAGCTAGTGAACCATTTCAAATAGTCAAGTTTGCCGGGGAACAAGCTTGGGTTCCCTTACCGGGTTGGCAAGTGCTTTTAAATGCAGAAGATCCAGTAGTAGTTTTGGCAAATAGCGATCGCCTTCCCAATCAACCGAAAAACAGGCAAGAAGAAATATTAATAGTTATTGATCGCGCTCAAAGAGAATGGGACGCTTCTAGCTATTTTGTAGTTGATCAGAATGGGGAATTAGATATTCAATGGTTAGAAACTGAACCAGAGATTTCCATCCTAGGAAAAGTAATTGTCATGGTACGCCCGAAGCGAATTTTTGATGAAGAAGTTAACAAAGAACCTTGGCTAATTGACGAATAAAGCACCGCGCAGGCGCAGAGAACACATATAAAACCTCTGTTTACCTCTGCGCTAACCTCCGCGTATCTTTGCGTTTTCAATCATTTTTTCTCACATCGATAAAGTTGATAGGGAATTCCGATCCGATAATGATGTTTAGGGTCTATATGACAAACAGTTTGCCCAGATAAAATTACCTGCTGTTGATAATCGCGTCGCCGCAAACCAGGGGCGACTATCCATAAATTTAGTTTAGATGTATCAGTAATAGATAATTGCGAAAGTTTCTGCCAAAAAGGAATCACACTAGAGTTTTGATTAATAAAGGCAAAATTATCTAATGTATCTGCATTTCTCAAAGGTTCTAAAGCTAAAGCAAAACTTAATCCTAGAGCCACATCTTGATAACTGCCGTAGCCTGTAACTAACATGAGTGGAGTAGATGGCTCTAAATTCATATTATAAGCAACTTTTTCTGGTTGAAAAGGCTTTTGAAAAGCTAGATTATTAACAACACAAATACAACTAATAAAGCTAATAATTAAAAAGATAGGGATTGATTTTTGATTCTTGAAAGTAGAATTAATCCCTACTGCTAAAAGAGCGCAAAAGCTAGGGTAATAAACAAAGTTATATCTGGGAACAACAGTAATATCTTTACCGAAGAAATAAATAATAATTAAAAATTCTAAAATGACGAAAAGAGTAAAAGTCAAAAGTATATTTGTTGCTATATTGGTTTTCTTATCTAATAACAAACCTCGTAATCCGGGAAATACTTTATTTGCTAACCATATAAAAAATCCTATCATCATCAATACACTAATAATTGCTACTGGTAAAGGCTGATTTTCTACAGGTAGAGAAATTGTCATTAACACCCAGTTAATCAAAGTTTGATACAAGGGGGAAATGTAGTTAGGAGTTGGTAACCAATTTGTTTCAGTACGCTGAATATGATTGAATATTCCTAGTAGCCAAGGAACGAAACTGATGAAAACAGTAGCAGTAGAAATAAATAGAAATAACCAGACTTTTTTTATGATTGCAAATTCTAGTTGATATTGATAAATCAGCAAGATTAAAGTAGCAATTTCGGCAATGAACGCTAGAGCAAAAAAATAGTGAACATAAAAACCAATACTATTAACTATTGTCCACAATAGCCAAACCCAAAACCGAAAACGCGATCGCCTAAATATATCTTGTTGAATTTGCATCAATCCTAATAACGATAAAGTGATGAGGAACATTGGTGCAGTATAGTGTCGTGATTCTTGGGAAAGGTATACAGCAAAAGGTGAAGTCGCCATCACCAAGGCTGCGACAATTCCCGATGACTTGGAAAAAGCAAGGCGATTTAGCCAATACATCGCCGGGATGGTAGCGACACCGAATAAAGCCGGAAGCGATCGCAATTTTGTCACCCAATCGGTTCCTAAAGGAGTCATCCAACTTAGCCATCCATACATCGCACAAAAAAATAAAGGTGGATGGGTAGACTGTGTATCAACATTAGTGGCGATTTGCGAACAACTGACACCAGGATTAAAAGTAAAAATTTCCTGTACCCGTTCTAGAGGAAATAACACATCCAAAGGCAAATCATGATAATTTTTGCCTAAACTAAAGATGGAAGTAATTACTTCATCCATCCATAAAGGTTTTAGATCTAAATGCCAAAAGCGCAAAATTGCACCAAGGGCGATCGCACCAACTAAACCAATATAATGTAGAGAAACTCTGCTATTTATCATTATTGGGCTATGAAAAATTTTCACTGTTATTGTTATTAGTCATTTGTCCTTTGTTATTGATCACGAATGATTTAGGACTACTATATTGGATTGCTTTATGTCAGATACAAACTTTACTGTGACTGTACCTTTAGAATCTACCCAAAGGGAATTATCCCATTCATCGCCTGTTTTATCTTTGCGTGAAAAAATATTAGCAATTCGCAACGGCTTGCGCCAAGGACAACAACAAATGGCCGATTGGGAATCGGGGCCATTAGCGGTTTCTGCCGTTCCGGGGGCGGGGAAATCTACGGGTATGGCGGCGGCGGCGGCGATCGCGATCGCCCGTCAGTATGAACGTTTGGCGCAATCACGTTCCTACGTTCACCGTCAATTAGTAGTTGTTACCTTTACTCGTTCGGCAGCTGCTAATATTAAAGCGAAAATTCGTAAATATCTCCGTGACGATTTATCATTACCCCAAACAGGTTTTGCTGTCTATACATTACATGGCTTGGCGTTAAATATAGCCAGTCGTTACCCTAATTTATCGGGGTTAGAGTTAGAAAATCTGACATTAATTACTCCTAGCCAAAGCCATCGCTTAATTCGCACAGCTGTAGAACAATGGATTAATAACAATCCTGAAAAATACTTCCGTTTACTGGAAGGACAACAATTCGATGGTGAAGAAACCGAAAGATTGCGTCGTCAATCTGTACTGCGAACAGAAGTTTTACCAGATTTAGCAACCACAGTTATTCACGAAGCCAAAAGTTCTGGTCTATCGCCAGAACAATTACAAAATTGGAGTCAACAAACTTCAGATGAATACGAAATTTTAAGCATAGCGGCAGGATTATACGAACAATATCAGAACTTAATGCGATCGCGTGATTTCATCGACTACGATGACATGATTCTCGCCGCCCTGCGCGTATTAGAAAACGACAGCGCCCGCCGCATCGAACAAAACCAAGTTTTTGCCGTTTTTGAAGACGAAGCCCAAGATTCCAGCCCCCTTCAGACAAAACTTTTAGAAATTTTAGCTTCTGATTCAGCGGAGAGAGGAGGGGAAGATGAGGACAATATATCACTCCCCACTCAGCACTCAGCACTCAACCCTCCCCACTCCCCACTCAGCACTCAGCACTCAGCACTCAGCACTCAGCACTCAGCACTTAATCTCGTCAGAGTTGGTGATCCTAATCAAGCAATTAACTCCACCTTCACACCAGCCGACCCAATTTATTTTCGGCAATTTTGTGAGGAGTGCGATCGCGGTGAAAAATTGGCGACCATGAATCAAGCAGGACGCAGTACAAGAATTATTATTGCGGCTGCTAACTTTGCACTGGAATGGGTGAATAGCTTTTATGGCGCGAAAAATCGCAATTCGCCACATATCACCACTTCCTCTCCCTTCCGTTCCCAGACAATTTACCCCGTTAGCAGTAATGACCCACAAAAAAATGCTAACCCAGCACCAGAAGGGCGAGGACTGGAACTATATACCCCCCGCGATATTCATCACACAGTCGAACTGCTGGCGAAAAGAGTAGTAGAGTTATTCACGCCAGACCCCAGTAATACCCGCGCGGCGGTGTTAGTGAGGGAAAATCGCCAAGGTCGATGGTTAGCAGAAATGTTAGCACCTGTATGTAAAGAGCATAAAATTACACTTTACGATGTGGGCGAACGCGATCGCCGTTCTCATGTACCCCAAGAAATTTTAGGATTACTGCAATTTTGCGATCGTCCCCACTCTCCTGATTATCTCAAAGCAGCCTTAGAAGTATTAGTACAAAGACAATTAATTCCCACCCAAGACCTCAACGCCCTAGCTAGTTTACCGGAAGAGTTTTTATATCCTGGCCCCTTAGCTGCACCCCAAGCAGAACCAGTTGAAAAAGCTGCTCACCTTTGTCGTAGCTTACTCCGCGCCCGGATGGAACTACCGCTTTACCAATTGATATCCTTTCTCGCTTTGGCGTTGAATTACGACCAAGCAGAATTAGCCACTGCTGACAAACTTGCAGAACGAGTCAATCAGCAGATAGCTGGTGGTAGTTCAATGAGTGCAATGCTGGCGACTTTAAGCGAAATTGTCAGTTCAGAACGGTTTGAGCCTGTGGAAACCGAGGATTTAGAAGCACACTATACCCGTCCTAATCAACTGACTATTATTACCATGCACAAAGCCAAAGGGTTAGATTGGGACTACGTTTTCATTCCTTTTCTGCATGAAAACTTGATTCCTGGTAGATTTTGGGTTCCACCTCAAAGCCAGTTTTTAGGAGACTTCACCTTATCAGAAGTCGCCCGCGCCCAAATTCGCGCCGCCCTTCATGGAGAATCGGGTATACCTGATGTCAGCCAAGCTTGGGAACAAGCCAAACACTTAAAAACTGCGGAAGAATATCGTTTACTTTATGTGGCGATGACACGCGCCAAGCGTTTGTTATGGATGTCTGCGGCGCAAAAAGCACCATTCACTTGGAGTAAACCAGATAATTTACAAGAACAAGCGCCTTGTCCTGTGTTTCCAGCGTTAAAGCGCCAGTTTCCTGAATCAGTTGAAGTTTGATTTCTTTAAAATTTAATAAGTCAAAATATTTGTATGGATAAAATAGAACTGAATAAAAAACTAAATAATGGAGAACAATGGGGTTTTAGAAAAGATACAAATGACCATAAATATTTGGGCTGGATTTTAATTAATAAGCTTCCAAAACTCTCATTCACGCCTAAAAGGGAAGATTACTTAGAGGAATACTTATATTTAATCAAAGTTAGAGAAGCAGAAAAAAGAGAAAAAACACCATATCATGTAATTATTAAAGAGTTACGGCGGGATGTTCACGAAAGTGGAAAATATGAAACAGGAGATGATATTAGGCAAAAAGATAACTATTACTTTTCTTGTATAGATGATGTAGAAAAGTTTATGCAAGAATTAGGATACAGCTTTGACAATATTAAACATCGAGGTGAAATAGATGCACCTTAATATTTTAGCTACAAATGTAGGTTTGTTGGAAGAAGCGAAACTAAAATTACCCACATACGTAGGTTGGGTTTCGCTATCGCTACACCCAACCTACGTATGTGGGTAATTTCTATTAATAACTGATGATTAAATCTTGCTTTATGTTATGTCTAATATAGAAGAATCAAATATTGAAAAGATTGTTTTAGAGCTTTTAGAGTTCTTCGTCTGTATTCCCGGAAAAAAGCCCCAGTTAACAGACAAATTTAATTCACTATTTGATGGTTGACGGAGATGATTTTATTGATTTTGTTCTAGAAATTCAAAAAATATTGAAAATTAAAATTCCAGTTCATGAATGGAGCAAAGTGTTTACTGTTCAAGATGTTGTTAATTTAAGCAAGCAATTTTACAAGTTACAAAACACATCCTACAGTAATTCCTGATATATTGTAGTGAATTTTATCTGAGAAAAGAAAGCGCATCGGAAGATTACCAAGCAACATCAGCAACAATCAATCTGTGTCATCCGTCAACTCACCTAGAATAGCTACGCAAAAGTCCAACCTTTCGATGTTTGACTTTTGAAAATAGTATTTTTACTTACGCAGGTATGACGGTATGAAATCAAATATAAAGTCGTCTCATATCATGAAAAGCGTCAATCAGTTTCCCAGAGGTGTTGCTTTGACTCTGGCTTTAACCAGCTTGCTATCTTTTGGACAGGGATTTGCAGGTAATTATTTGGCGGAAGCTGCGCCGCTTGGAGAGTCGGTACAACTTTCGCAACGCTTACCTGACCATTTTCGGAATCGTACCAATCGCTTACCAAGGGGAATTGCTAACATCATAATTAGCGATGCGGCTCGGCGTGCTAGAGTATCAACTGGTCAGGTGAGAATTACTCAAGCTACTCGCAAAACTTTTGGGAATCCCTGCATATTTAATTTTGGGGAAGTTTGTACTAGGGAATATAACCCAATTCAAGGATGGGAAGTAATTGTCAGCGTTGAGGGACAGTCTTGGATTTACCACACCAATGAGTCTGGTTCTCAAATTGTTTTAGATCCGCAAATTAACGACTCAGGTTCAGACAATAGCTATCAGCTACCGAGAGCGATCGCAAATAATATCTTACGAGATGCTTCCCGTCGTTCTGGTGTCAGCACTAGCAATTTAAGAATTACCCAAGCGACACGCAAAACCTTTGGTAATGCTTGTGAGTTTAACTTTGGCGAAGTTTGTACACAACAATATGATCCTATTGAGGGTTGGGAAGTAATAGTCAGAGTTGAAAGACAGTCTTGGACTTATCACAGCAATGAATCTGGTTCCCAAATCGTTTTAGATCCGAATACTAACGATTCAGGTTCCGAAAACAGTGGACAATTACCACGCGCGATCGCAAATAATATTTTACGAGATGCTTCCCGTCGTTCTAGTGTCAGCACCAGCAATTTAAGAATTACCCAAGCTACTCGTAAAACTTTTAGTAATCCTTGTGTATTTAACTTTGGCGAAGTTTGCACCAGAGAATACAACCCCGTTCAAGGTTGGGAAGTAATTGTCCAGGTTGAAAGACAGTCTTGGACTTATCACAGCAATGAATCTGGTTCCCAAATTGTTTTAGATCCGAATATTAACGATTCAGGTTCCGAAAACAGTGGACAATTACCAAGAACGATCGCCGATAGAATTTTAAGAGATGCTTCCCGTCGTTCGGGAGAAGATGAGAGTGATTTAAGAATTGCTCAAGCCGAACGCAAAACCTTTGGTAATTCTTGTGAGTTCAACTTTGGCGAAGTTTGTACCAGGGAATATAACCCAATTGAAGGTTGGGAAGTGATTGTCAGAGTGCGTCGTCAGACTTGGACTTACCACGTTGATGAATCTGGTTCTCGTATCGTTTTAGACCCAGACATTGCACGCTAGACTGGTTTCTCTGTGCGCTCATCAGGACTTAAGCATAGAGGTTGTGATTGAGAGTGGGTGTAAAGTAAGATTCTGGAACATTTACACCCCTGACTAGATAAACTTTCTGATGGCTTTATTTAGCGGATCTTGGCATTTGAGCAATTTTAATAGTATATAATGATGGATTGTGTCGAATCGTCAAATTTAGAGCCAGACAATGCCTAAACTAAAAACCCGTAAAGCAGCAGCGAAACGGTTCCGCGCTACTGGTAGCGGTAAAATCGTCCGTCGCAAAGCTTTCAAAAATCACTTGTTAGAACACAAAACCACTAACAAAAAGCGTAAATTCTCCAAAATGGCGATCGTCAATGAGCGCGATGAAGAAAACGTGCGCTTGATGCTGCCTTATTTGTAATGTAAATCTTTTAGGAATTAAAACATGACACGGGTAAAACGCGGTAACGTAGCTCGTAAACGCCGCAATAAAATTCTCAAGTTAGCTAAAGGTTTTCGCGGTTCCCACTCAACGCTGTTTAGAACTGCTAACCAGCAAGTAATGAAAGCACTCCGCAGTGCTTACCGCGATCGCAAAAAACGCAAACGCGATTTTCGCCGTCTGTGGATCACTCGGATCAATGCTGCTGCTAGACAACATGGTTTAAGCTACAGTCAGTTGATTGGCAACCTGAAGAAAGCTGATATCCAACTCAATCGCAAAATGTTGGCACAATTAGCAGTCTTAGATCCTAACAGCTTCAGCAAAGTGGCTGAATTGGCAATCCAAGCTAAGAAATAACGGTGATAACGGATGAATAACCTTTGAAGGATGAAGTGTAAAGTATGAAGGCTGAAACTTACCCCAAAGATAAATCAAGGGGTTGGCAAAAATTTGGCTCGTTGCTGAAAAAATTCATGACGCAACAAGTTGGGTTTTCATCCTTTATCCTTTATCCTTTATCCTTGATTCGGTTATATCGGGTGTTATTCACCGCCATTTTTGGGATTTTCTGCTGCTTATTTTTACTCACAGGATTACCTGCATCTGCCGCAGAAATGCCAGAAATTCAGCGGCGGGGCTATTTTACAATTGCAGTCAAAGATAATTTACCTCCCTTGGGGTTTAGAGATGGTAATGGTAATCTCCAAGGCTTAGAAATTGATTTGGCGCAACGTTTAGCCACCGATTTACTAGGCAAAGCCGAGGCTGTAAAATTCCAACCCGTAGCGAACCGCGATCGCTTATCTGTAGTATTCAATCACAAAGTTGATTTTGCTATTGCCAGAGTCACTGCTACTGAGTCACGCTCTCGATTAGTAAGTTTCAGTGTGCCTTATTATTTGGATGGAACTTACTTGATGACGAAAGATGCTTCTGTAAAAGAGCTTCAGGATTTAGCCAAGCATAAAATAGCCGTACTCAACCACTCAAATACAATTGCCCAAGTCCGTTATTATGTCCCCAATGCGGAGTTAGTGGGAGTAACTTCCTACGATGAAGCGCAAGAACAACTAGAAAGCAACGCAGTCACAGCCTTTGCAGCCGATGCTAGTATCCTCAGTGGTTGGATAAAACAATATCCGCAATATCGACTGCTACCAACTAAGCTATCAACGGAACCCTTATCTGTAGTTATGTCCAAGGGCTTGCAATACGACGAACTGCGACGTAAGGTAAATGAAGCGATCGCTCGTTACATTGCAGAAGGTTGGCTGAAGCAACGCGCTCAATATTGGGGATTGCCTTAAGAAAGCAAAGTGCAAAAGGTAAAAGTTAAAAGAGTTATTGTACTTTTGCCTTTTAACTTTTAACTTTTAACTTCTCTACGGTTGATAATAGATAGAGAAAGTAGTTTTAATATGTGTCTTGACAGGCGATGGATAATAATCTAGCTGTTGTTTACCTCTCAATTGTGGTTGGAATTCTCACCTTTGCTGTTGTGAGTGTTCTCCGCCAAATTCTCAAAACTCGGAAGTTGGAAAGCGCATTTTCAAAACTGCGTAAAAAATTGGAGAAAGAAAAAGGTACAACTCAGGAATATTACGAGTTAGCTTGTATCTATTCGGAAAAAAAATTGTATAGTCAGGCGATCGGACTATTTCAAAAAGCTCTCAAAGCCGCTGAAGAAGAAGGTGAAGAAGCAATTGCGCCTATTTATAATGGGCTGGGATATACTTACTTTGCTCAAGAACAATATGATTTAGCGATTCGCCAATACAAAGAAGCTCTGAAAAATAAACCAGATTATGTGGTGGCATTAAATAACATTGGTCATGCCTATGAGCGCAAGAAATTAAATACTCAGGCGCTACAAAGTTACGAAGAAGCACTTAAATTGGCTCCTAATAATTCCACTGCTAAACGCCGTGCTGCATCTTTACGCCGTTTGGTTTCTGCATAATTAATAACTGTGTAATTTTGCACAAAAAACTGAAAAGCCAGGCTTCTTAAAGAAGACTGGCTTCTTGTATTATTTGGGTTGAATTAATACCAATTCACGAAAAGCCTGATACAAATAAAGCATCAAGAATAAAATCCCAACCTGTGATAGAAGCAACAACTGATGTGTTTAATTGTTCCAATCGCTTCCAGATAAATTCTCTTAATTCATCTAAACTTGAGAAGCTTTCCCAAGTTAGATGCCTTTTAACTTCTTCCCACAATCTTTCTATTGGATTAACTTGAGGTGTATGTGGAGGTTGAAATAACAAAACTATGT
>NZ_JADEWI010000003.1 GCF_015207705.1 Nostoc sp. LEGE 06077 | reverse complement strand
ACCACCACCTCCTCCTCCCCCACCACCCCAAAGTCAAGACGAGTCTGAACAAGAACAAGAAGAAGAGGAAAACGACAAAGAAGAAGACCAACCAGAAGAACCAGAAGAGCAAGAACCACCCAGTATCCCCGAAGAATTTATCTTCGACCCAGAAGGTGTAATTCTAGATGAAAGTGTGCTGTATTTTGCCCAAATGTCCCAGCGTCAAGGTAAATCGGGTAGTCGCAGTATCATTTTCTCCGAAGACCGGGGACGTTACGTCAAGCCAATGTTACCCAAGGGTAAAGTCCGGCGCATTGCCGTAGATGCCACCCTCCGCGCCGCCGCACCCTACCAAAAAGCTCGGCGTGAAAGACAGCCAAACAAAAAGGTGATTGTTGAACAGGGCGATATTCGCTCCAAACGCTTGGTTCGGAAAGCCGGGGCTTTGGTAGTATTTGTCGTGGATGCTTCTGGCTCAATGGCTTTGAACCGAATGCAGTCTGCTAAGGGTGCAGTGATGCAACTGTTGACAGAAGCTTATCAAAACCGCGACCAAGTAGCCTTGATTCCTTTCCGGGGAGAACAGGCGGAAGTGTTATTACCCCCAACCCGTTCCATTGCTTTAGCCAAAAACCGTCTAGAAAGATTACCCTGTGGCGGCGGTTCACCCTTAGCACATGGTTTAACTCAAGCTGTACGCGTCGGAATAAATGCCCAGATGAGTGGCGATATTGGGCAAGTTGTAGTGGTAGCGATAACTGATGGTCGGGGGAATATTCCCTTAGCGCGTTCTTTAGGTGAACCCCAAGAACCAGGAGAAAAGCCAGATATCAAAGGCGAATTATTAGAAATTGCTGGCAGATTTCGGGCTTTGGGAATGCAACTATTAGTAATTGATACGGAAAGTAAGTTTGTTTCTACAGGATTCGCCAAAGAATTAGCCCAAACAGCCGGCGGTAAATATTATCATTTGCCGAAAGCCACAGATAAAGCCATTGCTGCTATGACCAGAGGTGCGATCGCTGATCTAAAATCACGGTAGTTACTCAATGATCAATGGTCAATAATCATTGATAACTCCTCATCTAACCTACTGTGTACACACAAGTCAAAAATTTGTAGTGTGAAACCCTATCCCGCCTTGAACTAAAGTTCCAGGCTCATAGCCAAAGTCCACTCAAGTGGACTGGAATAAATTTATAGTTGAGTCCTCTTCAGAGGACTTGTGCTATGAGACTCAGAATTAATTCCGAGGCGGGATAGATGTACTCAACCCAGATTTGTGTGTACACCGCAGCCATTTAAATCAACACTTTTTAAATCTATGGTTCAGTCTTCTAATCAACGTTTAACTGTTGAAGAGTTTCTTGCACTTCCTGAAGGTGATGTTACATACGAACTTATTGATGGTCAAGCTGTTCCTAAATATAAAGATGATAAAATTTCACCTAAATTTTTTCATAGTTCTACTACCGGAGCTTTATTGCTCATATTATCTGCATGGGCAGAAAAAGAAGGGCGCGTAGTAGTAGAGTGGGCAATCAAATTAACCCGAAATCAACAAGATTGGGTACCTGTACCCTGATTTGACATATATTTCTTACAACCGCCTTGCGGCTGATTGGTTGCAAGATGAAGCTTGTCCGGTTGCACCCGAATTAGTGATTGAAATTATCTCACCCGGACAAACTTTTGGAGATATGGCCGAAAAAGCCACAGATTATCTCAAATCAGGTGTTTTGCGTGTTTGGGTAGTCGATACAAAAGCTAGAACTATTACTGTATTTGCCCCAGCTTCCTTACCTATAACGTATCGCCATCATCAAGTAATTAATGATGATTTGTTATCAGAATTAGAAATTACCCCTAACGCTATCTTTCAACGTGCAGGCTTAAATTCCTAAAATTTATTTGAATAGTGAAGTTTTTTTGGAGATGGCACCCTGAGTATCAAGCCCACTATTACCAATATTCAGCATTCTATGTAATAAGTGGTTGGGCAAGATTAAATTCATTAATCGAGAAAGAGAACTATCAACAGGAAAACAATGTCTTTAATTAATCTTGTCTAAGTACTTAAATCCAGAACTTGGTTTATTTATTAGAAGCGATTGGAGTTATGGAGTTTTCCTGTCAAAATTTTGTAGTATAGAACATCAAGATCCTGATGCCACTACTTGTGGTTGCAAATAATTGATCAAATCATTAATGCCCTTTTGCAGATACCGTGTTACGGTCATTGGACTAGTACCAATGTTTTTCGCTGCATCTTTGCGTGAAAGTTCTTTTAAGAATACCATTTCTACTGCCATCCGGGGTTTGTCTTCTAGCATATTGATTGCCCCTTGGAGTTGTTGGCGTTCTTCTTCTTGTTGCTGCATCACAGCAGAACGAGGACAAGGTAGTGCTTCACCTAAAGTTATTTGGCAATCAACATAGTGAACTGCTGTAGCATCCAAACTTAAAGGCATCCGATTTTGTGCAGCTAACTTAGTTTCTTGCCATTCTTGCACAGATACCTTCAGTACCTTAGCAATTTCTGAATCCTTGGGAGGGCGACCTAAAACTAAAGCTAATTCTTTGCGAATTTTTTGCCCTTCATTGTAGAGTTCTTGCCAACGACGAGGAATTTTTAATAGCGTACTGCGATCGCGCAAGAAATGCAGCATCTCACCACGAATATATGGCACAGCAAAGGAACTAAACGCATATCCTTGACTGGGATCAAAACGCTCAATGGCCCTAATTAAACCAAAATAACCGATTTGTTCTAAATCTTCATAAGGTTCATTACATTGATGGCTAAATTTATGAGCCATCTTCCGCACTAAGCCAGTATGTAACTGTACAAGTTGATTACGAAGTTTAATTGAGGGATTCTGGTGGTATAAGTGTAATAACTCTATCCCATCAATTCGCATAGAAGACTCAATTGCTGCCATATCAAATCCTTTGTATTAACTCCTTTTCCTGAAAAAACGGAGTTGCGTATAGTTCTTCAAAGCTGTAATTATTTTCCTTAGACCACGCTGATTAAACCATCGTCGTTCCACTGAACTTAATTCGTCTCTATATCAGGCATTCAGTGTTTTTACGCACGATTTTACTTTCTCTGTTGTTGCCGCTGATTTTTGTTTTATCTATAAACTTGCTTAGTTAATTAATGTTTATTTTTTGTGAATAACCCTAGCTATTTTTGGGGTTAAATGCTTGGTTTATCTCCCGATATTTAGCCCTAGTTCAGCCATAGAGAAAAACTCCACAACCTGGATTTTGGATTTAACTTATATATCTCTCCAGAAATAAAAATCTCGGCAGAACGTTAATTTTAATATTTGCTTAATAAATAGTTGATTATAAAAATTAATAGAATACCTAAACCCCAACCATATATAAATTGCCAAAAGTGAATAATAAAAACTAAAACCAACATCCTCAAGACTTTCTTGGCTTGAGCAACAGCAAAACTGAACCTAATATTCTCTTAATAAAAGGGTGTATCTTATGGTGAAAGTGTATTTATCGAAATATTTTTTAGAATTGCTGAATTTGAGTATTTTACCCTTACCGTGCCAGAACTATAGTGGCAAATATCTCAGACAAAATGTATTTATCAATGATTAACGCCAATTTTTTCAAAAAAATACCCTAGCTGGTCAATGAAAATCTTGGTAAGAATAGGAATATACAGCACTTTTTCCAGCGAAAAACTCCAGTATGAGCAATACAAGTAACTTTCGTGAAGCTATCCGAGACGCTAAAACTCAAGCCCTCATCGGCCCTAATGTCATTGCTAATGCCCTACCTTACGTCGGTGGTGGTCTTGTCCTCACAGCATTAGGTACCTATGGTGGTTTAGGCGTTATCCGTACAAACCCTGGAATTTTCTTCCCTACCTTTATTGGGGCGGTAATTTTAGAGTTAATTCTCTTCTTTGTTGCCCAAAATGTTGCTGAAAAAGGCAACAAGGGTATTGCCCTACCTTTATTGGCAACTTACAGCCTATTATCTGGCTATACTCTCAGTGGTTTAGTATTTGTCGCCTTAAGAACCCAAGGTGTAGGTATTCAAGGCATTGGTATAGCCGCCCTCGGTTGCGGTGTCACCTTTATTGTTGCCCGTCAAATTGGTTCAAATCTGTCTGAACAAGACGGAATGGCTTTGAACAAAACCATCAGTCTCGGTGTTATTGCCTTGCTGGTTGTCTGTGCAACACAATTTATCTTTGCTTTGTTTGGTGTTTATACCCCAACTTGGCTAGAAATCGGCATTTCTGGTTTAGGCGTGTTTTTGTTTGTGGGTGTATCGGTTGTAGATTTCTACATCCTGCCCCGTACTTACCGCAACGACCAATATCTACCTGCGGCTTTGTCGATGTATCTGACATACATCAACCTGTTTGTCTTTATCTTACGGTTGCTGATTGCCATCAATGGCCGCGATTAAGTAACGATAAATAGCAAAATTTAATAAATTTTTAACCGTGGTGCCAACTCAGTAACCACGGTTTTTTGTGGCTATGAGATGTGGTAAGTTATTTCTCCAATACAATTATGTAGTCAAAGCACAAGAACTGACTCAACAGCCGCTAAAATCAAAAAAACAAATAAAATCATCAAGAGCAAACTTAGAAAATCCATCCAAGTAGCTCTAAATTAGCAAGCACTATGGAAGTCTTAGAACTCAAACGCGAAATCGAAACGTTGTCTAGCCGCCTGGGTAAAACCCAGGACTATCTTTGACGTACCTGCACTGACAGCGAAAATTCACGACCTAGAACAAATATCCGCGCAGCCAGAGTTTTGGGAAAATCAGCCCGAAGCTCAAAAAACGCTGCAAGAACTTAACGACCTCAAATCCCACCTGGAAACTTATCACCAGTGGCGAGCCAGTTTAGAAGATACTAAAGCAGTGGTGGAACTGTTGGAGTTAGAAACCGACGTGTCTCTACTGCAAGAAGCAGAATCTACTATCACTAAACTCAACCGTGATCTTGACCAGTGGGAGTTACAACAGCTACTCTCTGGCCCCTACGATGCGGAAGGTGCGGTGTTGACAATTAACGCTGGTGCAGGTGGTACAGATGCTCAAGACTGGGCATTTATGCTGCTGCGGATGTATACCCGTTGGGCAGAGGCGCATGGATATAAAGTAGCACTCAGTGAAGAATCTGAGGGTGATGAAGCGGGTATTAAATCAGCAACTCTAGAAATTACTGGGCGCTACGCCTATGGCTATCTGCGGTCAGAGACAGGTACACATCGCTTAGTGCGAATTTCACCTTTTAATGCCAATGGCAAACGGCAAACTAGTTTTGCTGGGGTGGAAGTTATGCCACAAATAGATAATTCTGTGCAGTTGGACATTCCAGAAAAGGATTTGGAAGTTACGACATCCAGGGCTGGTGGTAAAGGTGGACAGAACGTTAACAAAGTAGAAACAGCCGTGCGAATTGTGCATTTACCCACTGGTCTGGCTGTGCGCTGTACAGAAGAGCGATCGCAGCTGCAAAATAAAGAAAAAGCCCTCGCCCGCCTCAAAGCCAAGCTGTTAGTTATCGCCCGTGAACAGAAGGCGCAAGAAATTGCCCAAATTCGCGGTGATATGGTGGAAGCTTCCTGGGGTAATCAAATTCGGAACTACGTATTCCATCCTTACCAGATGGTAAAAGATTTGCGTACCAATTCCGAAACAACGGCGATCGCTGATGTGATGAACGGCGACCTTGATATGTTCATTCAAGCCTACCTCCGCCAAGAAAATCAGCTAGTAGACAGTAATTCTGCTTAATGTCCACAACTGCTAGGGGTAAGGGTGAAAGGGTGTAGGGGTATAGGGGTGTATGTATCCAAAACCCTTACACCCTTTCACCCCTGTTTTTCTTGAAAAATAGACAAAATGGCAAGAGAACTCAACGGAAACTGTTACATTTATATATAAAAGAGTTTATTACGCAATCATTATGAGCGAATATCCTTCAACGGAACCTCAACCAAGCTACGTCAAACTTGCCATGCGGAATATGGTACGTAAAGGTGGCACTTCCATCAAACATTTTTTGTTATCTGCTGTAGGACTATTAGCTGTCCTAATTGGTCTTGCCTACCTAACCCGTTAAAGACCTACCAAAATCCATAGTGTTGAGGAGTGTTTGTACTTGGTGCAAGTTGAACTAAATTTGCAGGATATTTTTTCCGAGTCTTCCCCACAATTAGCCGTAAATGTTGGGGTTCAAACCTGGGAGAACTGGTTTCATCGCTGGTTAGAAAATCTTCAACCTCATCTACCACCAGCGCCAAGCTATGAAATAGGGCTGCGTTTGACAGACGATGCAGAAATTCAATCATTCAATGCCCAATATCGACAGCAAGATAAGCCCACAGATGTTCTAGCCTTTGCCGCTTTAGAAACGGATTTTCCTTACGATGCGGAAATGCAAAATGAACCTGTGTATTTAGGTGATATCGTGATTTCGGTAAATACAGCCCAACGTCAAGCCCAACAACAAGGACATAGTTTAATAACTGAGTTAGCTTGGTTAGCATCTCATGGGCTTTTACACCTTTTGGGCTGGGATCATCCTGATGATGAGAGTTTAATACAAATGCTCAAGCAGCAGGTAATAATACTGGAGACAGTTGGTATTGATATTGACATAGAATATTAAAGATTTTTATGCCTATCAGTGTTAATTTTTAAGCATCCTCTTATAATACTCCTGTAGAAAATTGCCTGGAAGTTGACTGGATGACTTCAAACAGCGAAAATCCCCAGTTTACCTAACTTTATTGTTCTGTTTTTTAGCTTATGTCCCAACAAGTTTCTCCTCCACCACCAAACCAGTTACCATCACTGATAAAAAAGGAAAGGGAATTCTCGTGGCAAGTGGCCGCCAATTTAGTTGTTAGCTTTAAGTATGCTTGGGCTGGCATCACCTACAGTTTTCAAACTCAACGTAATTTTCGGATTCATGTGAGTTTTTGTGCGTTGGCGATCGCTTTAAGCATATTCTTACATTTGTCACCTGTAGAAATCGCCGTCATTGGTATCACTAGCGGCTTAGTTCTCGCACTCGAACTACTCAACACAGCGATCGAATCGTTGGTAGACTTGACAGTCAAGCAGACTTACCACGAATTGGCCAAAGTCGCCAAAGACTGCGCTGCGGGTGCTGTACTAGTTTCAGCGTTAGTGGCAATCTTAGTTGCTTGTACCCTGATACTGCCGCGATTAATAGTATTAATTATGTCAAACTTCTAAGTTGAGACATTAATTACACTCATCCATAAAAATTTCTCAACTACAAATTAAATAATTACTGACGCTGACGGCTAGAATCTGGTAATGATCACCAGGAGTCTAGACCGTGATTGTAGTCATCGATAACTACGACAGCTTTACATACAATTTGGTGCAATACCTCGGAGAACTAGCAGCAGAGTTCCCTATCGCATCAGATATTCAAGTTTTTCGCAACGATAAAATTACCACCGAAGAAATTCGGGACTTGCATCCCGACCTTGTAGTGATTTCTCCTGGGCCTGGTCGTCCAGAAGATGCTGGTATATCTCTGGATTTGATTCAACAACTCGGCCCTAGCTTGCCAATTCTCGGCGTATGCTTAGGGCATCAAAGCATTGGTCAAGTATTTGGTGGTAAAATCGTCTCTGCTCCAGAGTTAATGCACGGCAAAACTTCCCAAGTGACTCACACTAACGTGGGTGTTTTTCAAGGATTAGAAAATCCGATGACCGCCACCAGATATCATAGTTTGGTGATTGACCGCGAAACTTGCCCAGAAGTGTTAGAAATCACCGCTTGGGTTGAAGATGGCACAATTATGGGAGTACGACATCGGAACTATCCTCATATCCAAGGAGTCCAGTTTCACCCAGAAAGTGTGCTAACTTCTTCAGGAAAACAGTTATTGCGAAACTTTCTGGAACAATTACAGACGAGAGAGTAATTAATGAAACGACGACAGTTGATGGGCTATGCTGGGGCGGGGTTAGTCACAGCTTTAGTTACTACATTAGGTTCTCACACTGAAGCTAACGCACAATCTGGCGGTTTATCAGTTCAGTGGTTGGGTCATACTTGTTTTCTAATTACTGGTGGCGGAGTAAAAATTCTTGCCAATCCCTTCCGCACAGTTGGCTGTACTGCTCGTTATCGTGCGCCAAAAGTTAGTGCAAACTTGGTCTTGATTAGCAGTCAATTACTAGACGAAGGTGCAGTAGAAGATTTGCCAGGAAATCCCAAGTTAGTCTATGAAGCTGGAGTTTATGAGTTCCAAGGGATTAAATTCCAAGGTATTTCCACAGATCACGATCGCAAAGGTGGAAGACAATTCGGCAAAAATACCGCCTGGAGTTGGCAACAAGGCGGAATTAACATCCTACACTTAGGCGGTATTGCGGCACCTATTTCTCTTGAACAAAAAATCTTGATGGGTCGTCCTGATGTTCTTTTCATCCCCGTAGGCGGTAGTGCTAAAGCCTACAATGCGGAAGAAGCGAAACAGGCAATTGAGGTGTTAAATCCTAAAATAGTGATTCCGACTCACTACCGTACCCAGGCTGCTGACGCGAATGCTTGTGATATTTCACCTTTGGATGAATTTCTCAACTTGGTGCAAGGCATCACTGTACGTCGTAGTAATAGTGACACTATCAGCATTACCCCTAGTAAGTTACCAGAAGATAAAGTGATTCAAGTTTTAAGCTACAAATTTTAAACTAATACCAATTTAAAGTGAAGCTAAATAAAGTTCGATCCCCCCTAGCCCCCCTTAAAAAGGGGGAAATTTTCTTCAAGTCCCCCTTTTGAAGGGGGATTTAGGGGGATCGAACTATCTGCAATTTCACATGAAACTGGTATGAGTGAATTTTTTATCGGCTCAATGGATTTCTGTTGTCCGCTGCTGAAGTTACGGTTTTCTCAATTCTTTTTAACCGCGTTTCTGGACGTTTTGCACTTTCAATCCAAAAAAGAATGTTTTTCTTTGCGGAATTACTAAACGCTGCAAAATTCAGGTTAGCGGAAGAGTTAGTTTCTAAAGCTTGTTGCAAATCGATGGGAATAGTTAATGCTTCGATCGCATCTAAAGAATTCCATGAGCCATCTTTTTTGGCATTGGCAATTTTAGCTAGGCCAACTTCCGTCATTAAACCTACTGCAATTAACTCCTCAATATATTGCTTATTTAATTTTGACCAAACACTTTTCGGTTTTCGCGGTGTGAAAATCTGTTGATAACGGTTTTCATCCAGAGATTTAACTTTACTGTCAATCCAACCAAAACATAAAGCTTCTTTGACTGCTTCGCTATATCTGACGCTTGGTTGAGCGCTTTTAACCTTGTAGTAAATTAACCAGACACCCAGGGAAGTGCGATGATTTTTGGTTAACCACTCCCGCCATTGGTTGCGATCGCTGGCATAAATAAATTCTAATTGTTCCTCAAATTTTGGCATAACCAAAAATAGATGATTAGCTGAATTAATATTTTCCTAACATTAATAACGAATGCGTGGGTCAACATACGCATTGATAATATCAATTAAAATGCTTGCCCCAACAACGATCGCCCCAAAGAATACCAATACACCTTGGACTGTGGGATAATCGCGATCGCTGATTGCTTGATACAAGCGATTGGCTAACCCAGGCCAAGAAAATGTCACTTCAGTTAAAATTGCGCCACCCAACAAAGAAGCAAAAGTTAATCCCAACACCGTAATTACGGGAATTAAGGCATTCTTTAAGGCATGAGAGACTAAAATTTTATTTTCTGAAATACCTCTAGCTCTAGCTGCTTCTACATAGTCAGCACGCAGAGTTTGTTTTAAATTCACGCGGACAATGCGCTCAAAAATTCCACTGAGTAAAATTCCCAAGGTCAGACTTGGTAGGGCAAGATGGTGCAAGGAAGCAAAAAACTGAGTCAAATTCCCACTCAATAAGCTATCAAAAGTATATAGCCCGGTAATTGGCGATGGCGGTGGTAGCGTTGGCGGAAAACGGTTAGAGTTGGGAAACCAACCGAGTTGCACTGAGAAAACTAACTGTAACAACATTCCCGCCCAAAACATTGGTAGTGCGTAGGTAATAATCCCGAATAACCGTCCGCCTACATCAAAATATGTTCCTGGACGAGAAGCGGAAAGTGTACCTACCAAAATACCAACAATCAGCGCCACCGCCATACTAAATACAGCTAATTCCACTGTCGCTGGGAAATATTGTCCGATGATATCCCAAACTTCTTGTCCTCGACTTGTTAAAGAAGTTCCTAAGTTAAAGCGCAGTATGTTTCCCAAATAATTTAAATACTGTAGCCAAATAGGTAAGTCTAATCCTAATTGTTTGCGTAATTCTTCTTTGGCTGCTTCTGGCGCACGTCCACCCAAAATCGCATCGGCGGGATCTCCTGGTGTGGCTCGTAATAATAAAAATACGATTGTGATAATAGTTAATAGTTGCAGCGGCGCTAGGAGCAACCGCGAAACAATGTAATATTGTAATGCTTTTGAACGAGACATTTTTATAAAGTCTGAATTATGAAGTCTGAAAGGTAAAAGCTGAAGGATGAAGTTTGAAGAGTTAAAAATGAAATCTAAATTTCATACTTCATACTTCATTCTTCACTCCTATTTTTTGATGGTTTTATAAATCAAATTCTGGGTAGGGTCAAGTTGCACATTACTTACACCTTTTTGGGCAAATACATAGTCTTTGCTTTGCCAAAGAGGAACATAAGGTACATCATTAGCTACTTGGGTTTGAATTTGAGCAAAAATTTTCTCTCGCGCTGCGGGGTTTTGTTCTTTGCGTTGTTGGTCGATGAGTTTATTCATGGTTTCGCTATAGTAAAACGCACCCTGAGTTTGACTACCGCCATCTTCACAGCCTTTCGCATCAGAACCTTTTTGACAAGCTAAGAAAGGTTGGACATAATTATCAGGATCTAAAAAGTCTGGATACCAATCAAGCAAAGCTGCGGGATATAAACCTTTAGAAATGTCTTTAAAGAAAGTCGGCCCTTCTACTGTGTTGACTTCTAATTGTACGATGCCATCCATTTTAGTATCGACAAGGGATTTGAGCGTTTGTGCGGCTAAACTCCGAGTCGGTGAACTTGAAGGATACCAAACTGGAATTTTGACGGGATTTTCTTTAGAAAAACCAGCTTTAGTTAGTACTTCTTTAGCTTGATCAAATTTACCATCGC
The DNA here is from genome assembly GCF_015207705.1 of Nostoc sp. LEGE 06077. Lineage (GTDB taxonomy): Bacteria > Cyanobacteriota > Cyanobacteriia > Cyanobacteriales > Nostocaceae > Nostoc_B. The sequence continues at coordinate 258,973 of NZ_JADEWI010000003.1, read as the reverse complement.
CATATTTATCTTTAAATAATGGTTGGGAAACGTTGAATGTGGTGGGAATCATACTGTAAAGCGGATCAGCTTGACCGTATAACACTCGCTCATTTAATAATGGACGGTCGATAATTGCGGCGATCGCTTGTCTAACATCTGGTTTATCTAAAGGTTTTTGATTGCGATTCAATACCAGATAACTTACCACACTACCTTGAGCCGTAATCGCTTGCCAATCTCCTTTTTTACCACCTTCTTCTAAGCTGCGAATTTGATCAGGTTGTAATGATAAATAAGCTACATCTACTGCACCTGTGCGAAAGGCGTTAAACAAGTTAACTGGACTTGTTTGAATCTGCACGTTAACGCCTTTATTGGCTGGTTTGTCTCCCCAATATTTATCAAATACATCCATCCGCAGGGAATCTGTACCATACTGCGCTAATTTGTAAGGGCCAGTACCCACAAATGTATTGGGTTTAAATTTACCAGCACCAAGTTCATAAGCTTGGGGGGAAACTGCACATACTCCAGAAAACGCGAGTAAAGAGGGAAATGCAGCAAAGGGTTTTTTGAGCTTGATTGTTAACTCATTTTCGCCTGTAGCGGTTACTGAAGCTACTGTATCAGCTAATAAAAAAGAAGGTTTACCTTTATTTTCAATAAAGCGCTTAATACTAAACTCCATTGCTTTGCCATTGAAGGGTGTACCATCGTGGAACACTACTCCTTGGCGTAGGGGTATGGTGTAAGTTAAACCATCTGGGCTGACTTTGGGTAAACTTGTCGCCAGTTGGGGCTTAATTTCTGTACTACCTGGTTCGTAAGTGTACAGGCGATCGCTCATATTAAACACTAAACCCAAAGATGCCAGTTCATAAGCATCCGCTGGATCTAAAGTTCTCGGCTTGGCTGTTGTCCCGATAGTAATGCGTCCATCCCCTCCAGGTGTATTTACAGAACCCGACGGCGTGGTATTTGCTTGTTGTCTCATACCACAACTGATGACTAAAAATAAACACAGACAAAACAGAGATAGGAATTGTGTCAGCCGCCCCCACCTTCGCAGGGACAAGGGAAATAACGTCATACCTTGAAAATTTTTCCAATCAGCGGTGAGTAATCATACTATATGTCTGGCAATAATACCCAATTTTTCCCATTGATGCAGGTTTAAAATCGGCGATCGCTATTTATTTGTGTTTCAAACCATTGATGTAATTTGATATTACAGACGATAAAATCACAATTATTGCGATATATCAAAAAATGTTACAAAAACTCATTTTATTAACTAAGTATTTTAATGTAATGTTTTAAACTAATTGATTTAAAAATTCTGGCGACTTTATCAGAGAATCTCTGCGGTTAAAAATCCGCAGAACTGGATTATTTAATGTGAATTTCCCCAACCAAATGAAATTGTCTTAAATTAATAATATTTTGTGAAAGAAAATTTGTTAAGCTGCTCAATTAGCTCTAGTTGTTAACATTTAAAGTTAGCCTCTTAACTAACAAGAGTAGAGTTTAAACAGAATTATCAGGAACATTGCCATCATAGCTTCAGTGGCAAGGCAGCTTTATTTACAACATCTACCGAGAAAGTTTAGAGGGTGTAGATATCAAAATTTATAGTCAAAACAGCGAGACAAAACCGTGAAATATTTTTTTCTTTCTGAGGGATGGAATATAGGTAGAGTATGGTCATCTGATGGATTATGGCAAATCACCGCCTGGCGACGACAACCAGACATCCAGCAAATGAATATTTGTATAGTAGAAAACAATGAATTGCTCTGGCTTTATCGCACTGAAGAAGCTGTTTTAACAATCGAAGTTAAACCCGCAACATTAGAAATTGCCAGCCAAACAATTGGTCAAGTAGTGCTGAAGCGTTTAATGAGTGCAGAACAGGTAATTGAACGTCTGAATACAGCGCAGGCTAAGTGTCAGCTACAAAATATCCACTTGGTGACACAGTAATTTAGCTGAGTCAGGAATTACGTACAAAAATTGTTTTAAAACCTGGGTGTAGGTGAGGTTTTTGATTGATAAGTAGCGCGATGTAGCACTCCTCCCTCCTCATACCCTCATCTCCCTGCACCCTTTCCTCTTCCCACTCCCTGAAGATACGTAAATGAAATTGTGACGGAGATTTGTGAGAAAATAACACAGATGGGATACCGATCGCATCTATTTACACGCTTGCAAACAGTTCCATCAATAGTTACACTTTTTAAAACATTCTCATTTTTGTATGGCGATTGCGTAGACGATCAAAAGGCAGCTGCCATAAAGGTGGCTCGCTCTAGTAGCCAAATACTCGCAAGGTATTTGCCCAGTTCTTAAACAGAATCAGGCTTGGCGAAGATAAGCGATTGCTACCCCAAAAGGTACAGCTACCCTAGCGTCTAAGTGTTGCCAAATAAGCCACACAGTCGGAAATTATCCAGACTGAGCCGTGGTTAAACTCAGAACCCTGGCAATAAAAAAAACTCAGAGATTTCTTTGAGCAGCGGTCTCCGCTTATCAAAGAAATTCAGTAAAAAAATTGCTTTGTAAACATAACTCTTCGAGGAGGAGCGTAGTCGATGGGACTACCTTGGTACCGAGTACATACAGTTGTTCTGAACGATCCAGGGCGGCTGATTTCTGTACACTTGATGCACACAGCCCTGGTGGCAGGCTGGGCTGGTTCAATGGCGTTGTATGAACTAGCTGTTTACGACCCCAGTGATCCAGTTCTTAACCCCATGTGGCGACAAGGGATGTTCGTGCTGCCCTTCATGGCACGTCTGGGTGTTACCCAATCTTGGGGTGGCTGGAGCGTCACAGGTGGCCCTGCGAGTGACCCTGGTTTCTGGTCGTTTGAAGGTGTTGCAGCTGCTCACATCGTCCTTTCAGGTTTATTATTCCTAGCCGCAGTTTGGCACTGGGTTTACTGGGATTTGGAACTCTTTAGAGATCCTCGTACTGGCGAACCAGCACTAGACTTGCCCAAAATGTTTGGGATTCACCTGTTCTTATCTGGTTTACTCTGCTTTGGTTTTGGCGCATTCCACCTCACCGGACTTTACGGCCCAGGACTGTGGATTTCCGATGCCTACGGAGTTACCGGGAGCGTGCAAGCGGTAGCACCAGAATGGGGGCCAAATGGCTTTAACCCCTATAACCCTGGCGGTATTGTGGCTCACCACATTGCTGCTGGTGTTGTTGGCATTATTGCTGGTTTATTCCACCTCACAGTCAGACCTCCCGAAAGGCTATACAAAGCTCTGCGGATGGGTAACATTGAAACCGTACTTTCCAGCAGTATTGCTGCGGTGTTCTTTGCTGCTTTCGTCGTAGCTGGTACGATGTGGTACGGTAGTGCCGCTACTCCAATTGAACTATTTGGCCCTACCCGTTACCAATGGGATCAAGGCTATTTCCGTCAAGAAATTGACCGTCGCGTTCAATCTAGTGTTGCTAACGGTGCAAGCTTGACTGAAGCTTGGTCACAAATTCCTGAAAAGCTGGCATTCTACGATTACGTTGGTAATAGCCCCGCCAAAGGTGGTCTGTTCCGTACAGGGCCGATGGTTAAGGGTGATGGTATTGCTCAGTCTTGGCAAGGTCACGCCGTATTCACAGATGCAGAAGGTAGAGAATTGACGGTACGTCGTCTACCTAATTTCTTTGAAACCTTCCCCGTAATTTTGACCGACAGCGATGGTGTTGTCCGCGCTGACATTCCTTTCCGTCGGGCAGAATCCAAGTATAGCTTTGAACAAACTGGTGTCACTGTTAGCTTCTACGGTGGCGACCTGAATGGTAAGACATTCACCGATCCTGCTGATGTCAAGAAGTATGCCCGTAAAGCTCAAGGCGGTGAAATCTTTGAATTTGACCGGGAAACCTTGAACTCTGACGGTGTATTCCGTACAAGTCCTAGAGGTTGGTTTACCTTTGGACACGCGGTATTTGCTTTGTTATTCTTCTTCGGTCACTTATGGCATGGCGCTCGGACAATCTACCGAGACGTATTTGCTGGTGTTGAAGCAGATCTAGAAGAGCAAGTCGAATGGGGTCTTTTCCAGAAAGTGGGTGATAAATCAACCCGCCGGAAGGAAGCCCTCTAAATATTTAGTGCTGAGTAATGAGTGCTGAGTGCTGAGTAAATTCTTAGACTCAGCACTCGGAACTCAGCACTCAGAACTTTAAGGAGCTTTTGATATGGAAAGCGTTGCATACATCTTAATTTTTACTTTGTGCATAGGCGTTCTGTTTTTTGCGATCGCCTTCCGCGAACCTCCCCGCATTGAGAAAAAAGACGAGTAGTAGATTACTATTACTGATGCTTTGCAAAATATCCGCTGTTATAGCTATATAACAGCGGATATTTGACTTATTTATATATGTATAAAATCGCCTTCTACCATTCGGCAGATTGCAAAAGACAATTTGTTATGTGATATAATCTTCTATCTGGAAGTCGATATGTGTTAACACTAGCTTTCTACGCTAGGATTAATAAGGATGTAAGTGTACACTGGTCTTCAGTGACTTACACAGGCATTACGATTATGTCACAAAAATTTACGGAGACTAGAACCAGGAACAAATCAGCATGGTCAATCAGAACATAACCGCTACAGAAATTGGATTTACTCACGAAGATTTCGCTGCTCTACTTGACAAATACGACTATCACTTTAGCCCTGGAGATATTGTACCAGGAACGGTTTTCAGTATAGAGCCGCGCGGCGCTCTGATTGACATCGGTGCTAAAACAGCAGCATATATACCTATACAAGAAATGTCTATCAACCGGGTAGACAGCCCGGAAGAAGTCTTACAGTCTAACGAAACACGAGAATTTTTTATTCTTACCGATGAGAACGAAGATGGTCAGTTGACCCTTTCGATTCGTCGAATTGAATATATGCGTGCTTGGGAACGTGTAAGACAGTTGCAAGCTGAAGATGCAACTGTGCGTTCTGGCGTATTTGCGACAAACCGTGGTGGTGCGTTGGTACGCATTGAAGGATTGCGTGGATTTATCCCAGGTTCTCACATTAGCACCCGCAAACCTAAAGAAGAATTAGTGGGTGAAGAACTACCCTTGAAGTTCTTGGAAGTAGACGAAGAACGTAACCGCCTAGTTCTATCTCATCGCCGAGCGCTGGTTGAGCGTAAGATGAACCGCCTGGAAGTTGGCGAGGTAGTAATTGGTACAGTTCGCGGTATCAAGCCTTACGGTGCTTTCATCGATATTGGTGGTGTCAGCGGCTTGTTGCACATCTCAGAAATTTCTCACGAACATATCGATACGCCTCACAGTGTATTCAATGTCAATGATGAAGTGAAAGTCATGATCATTGATTTGGATGCTGAAAGAGGCCGGATTTCCTTGTCTACCAAACAGTTAGAACCAGAACCCGGTGATATGATTAAAAACCGTGATTTGGTTTATGATAAGGCCGAAGAAATGGCAGCCAAGTATCGGGAGCAACTGTTAGCTAAACAACAAGGCATCACCGCAGCGCCTGCTGCTGAAGAAGTTATAGCTGAAGAAGATATCCCACCAGCTACCGAAACTGAAGAAGAAATTACAGCAGCTATTGAAGAAGAGATTCCAGCGGCTGTTGAAGAAGAAATTCCAGCGGCTGTTGAAGAAGAGGTTCCAGTAGCTATTGAAGAATAACGTCAGTAGATAATTGCATTAAAGCCTAGAAAAAGAGGGGTTGACCCTCTTTTTTTATGGCAGATTACTATTACTAAGTTTGAGTTTTAACGGGGTGCAAGATTTTGGTGACTATTCAATGTCAAAATATTACTTTTGCCAATATTCAGGCAATTTTTTTTGATAAAAACGGTACATTAGAAGACTCAGAATCATATTTGCGATCGCTCGGACAAAAAGCTTCACGAATTATTGATGCCCAAATTCCCGGCACTGGTGAACCATTATTAATGGCTTTTGGCATCAACGGCAATTCAATTGATCCGGCTGGTTTAATCGCTGTAGGTAGTCGGCGAGAAACCGAAATTGCCACAGCAGCGTATATTGCTGAAACTGGTAGAGGATGGTTTGAATCTCTGAGAATCGCCCGTAACAGTTTAAATGAAGCCGAAAAATATCTCGAAAAATCTCCCGCACCTCTTTTTCCCGGAAGTTTAGAATTATTACAATCCCTCTCCGCCGCCGGAATCAAACTCGGTATAATCTCAGCAGCCACAACAGCAGAAGTCAAAGCTTTTGTCGCCCGGTATAAGTTGAATGATTATATCCAAGCAGAAATTGGCGTGGATGATGGCCCTGGTAAACCAGATCCAGCTTTGTTTTTGCAAGCCTGCCGAGTTTTGGGAGTAGAACCCAGCGCCGCACTGATGGTAGGTGATGCGGTTGGCGATATGCAAATGGCACGGAACGCCAAAGCCGCAGGCTGTATTGGGATAACCTGGATTGGCAAATCAGATCATGTCCAAGGTGCGGATGTGGTGATTCATCAACTCAATGAAATTCAAGTTTTAGGTTTCTGATTTGATTTGTACTCCCGCCTGAACCAAATCAAAATCTGGGGGAAAATGAGTGGTGCGATCGCAGTCTGCTTTTTCTAGCTTGGCACCTTGGAGATTAGCATGGCGGAGATTAGCGGAAATCAATAATGCTCCCCGCAAATCTGCATTTTTCAAATTAGCTTGAGAAAGATCGCAAAAGCTGAGGTCAGTTCCTCGAAGATTAGCATCTGCAAGATTTGCACTATTTAAGTCAGCATAACTCAGGTCTGAACCTTTGAGGTTAACCCCTGCTAAATCAGCATCACCAAGTTCGGCTTTACTAAAATCCCGTTGTCCCTCAGCATATTTTTCTAAAAGAGTAGCCACCGTATTAATCGGCTGTTGATAATTAACTTCCGACATAAAACAGCCTCAAATCTTGTTGTTTCAAATTCATCATAAAACTGCTGATGCCAAAAATCACAAGATAAATTGCATCAATTTATCAAAATATAGTAATAGTAATTTACAGAAATTTTCTCATCCCTCACAAGTTCCTCAAATTCTTTTTATAGGTTCAAATTATGAACCATCAAAACTAATCACATTTTAAATTTGCAGATTTAAAACTAACTTTTAGTGTATTGAAGCAAGCAAAAAAATGAATGTACCTGTCATGGTGATTGGTTACGGTAATGACTTGCGTAGTGATGATGGCATTGGTCAAAGAATAGCGGATGAAATTGCCTCTTGGCATTTATCGGCGGTGAAATCCTTAGCAGTCCACCAACTCACACCCGAACTAGCAGATGTTTTGGCAAATGCAGAGTTGGCAATTTTTGTTGATGCTTGTGTGCCTTCAGAATATTTTGATGTACAGGTGCGATCGCTTTCACCCTCCATTGAAAATGCGATCGCTGGGCATACAGCCGATCCCCAATCACTTTTAGCTTTAACCCAAACTCTCTACGGTCATTGTCCGCCGGCTTTGTGGGTGACAGTACCAGGAGTTAACTTTGAATTTGGCGATCGCTTCTCAGAAATCACCGAAACCGGCAAAGCGATCGCACTTGGAAAAATTATGGAAATTCTCGACAAGTTTAAAAATTTCTGGATGAAATGAATCTTCTACGGAACTCAAGCATAGACTGATGGCAAAAGCACTTTAAAGGAGGATTGATGCAGAAATCTCTCAAGCCCACAAGCGATCGCGCCTTTGATATCTTGCAGGCAGAGAAGCTTAATCCTCTTGATGCGATCTTTGCACCACAAACTGTAGCGGTGATTGGTGCTAGTGAAACACCTGGGAGTGTGGGACGCACTTTACTGTGGAACTTAATTACTAATCCCTTTGGGGGGACTGTGTTTCCAATCAACCCCAAACGCCAAAGTGTTTTGGGCATTAAAGCCTATCCGAAAATTGCCGATATACCAGAAGCCATTGATTTGGCTGTAATTGCGACACCAGCACCAACAGTTCCGGGGATTATTGCTGAATGTGTCGATGCAGGGGTGAAAAGTGCGATCGTTATTTCGGCTGGTTTTAAAGAAGCTGGTGCAGAGGGAATCGCCTTAGAACAAGAAATTCTGACACAAGCCCGCCGCGGGAATATTCGCATTATTGGCCCTAACTGCTTGGGAGTGATGAGTCCTCTGAGTGGATTAAATGCCACCTTTGCTAGTGCAATGGCGCGTCCGGGGAACGTCGGCTTTATCAGTCAAAGTGGGGCGCTGTGTACGGCGATTCTTGACTGGAGTTTTCAGGAAAACGTCGGTTTTAGTGCCTTTGTTTCCATCGGTTCGATGTTGGATGTAGGCTGGGGTGACTTGATTTACTATCTCGGTGATGACCCCCACACCAAAAGTATTGTGATTTACATGGAATCCATTGGTGATGCGCGGTCTTTTATTTCCGCCGCGCGAGAAGTTGCCCTCACCAAACCGATTATTGTGATTAAATCGGGGCGTACAGAAGCTGCGGCTTTGGCTGCTGCTTCTCATACAGGCGCGTTGGCGGGGAGTGATGCGGTGTTAGATGCAGCTTTCCGGCGCTGTGGGGTACTGCGGGTTAATAGTATTTCTGACTTATTTGATGTGGCGGAGGTATTAGCAAAACAGCCTCGTCCCAAAGGGCCGCGCTTGACAATTTTAACTAACGCAGGCGGGCCGGGAGTTTTAGCGACCGATGCTTTGATTGAGGCTGGCGGTGAACTAACAGCAATTTCCGAAGAGGCGATCGCATCTTTTAACAAAATACTCCCAAATCACTGGAGTCACAACAACCCAATTGATATTTTGGGAGATGCTGATCCCCAACGTTATACCCAAGCTTTAGAAATTGCCGCGAACGATCCCAATAGTGATGGCTTGTTGGTAATTCTCACACCCCAAGCCATGACAGACCCCACCCAAACAGCAGAACAATTAAAACCCTACGCCCAAATCCCTGGTAAACCAATTCTTGCTAGTTGGATGGGGGGTGCAGAAGTTACCGCAGGTGAAACGATTCTCAATCGTCAATCTATCCCCACTTATCGCTATCCAGATACGGCGACGCGGGTATTTAGCTATATGTGGCAATCTAGCTACAATTTGCGTGGTATCTACGAAACGCCTGTTTTACCTGCGGTTGATCCCAACTCAGGTTTACCCGATCGCAACTTAGTTAAAAATATTATCTCTGCTGCTCGTCAAGACGGGCGAAAAATTCTCACGGAGTTTGAATCGAAGCAGATATTAGCGGCTTATGGCATCCCGGTTGTTGAGACTTGTGTAGCTAAGAGTGAGGATGAGGCTGTTAAATGTGCTGAAAGTATTGGCTATCCCGTAGTTGTTAAACTGTATTCTCATGTAATTACCCATAAAACCGATGTCGGCGGTGTGCAGTTAAATCTGCGGGATGCAGAAGCAGTCAGACAAGCCTATCGCGCAATCAAATCCTCCATTGAAGAAAAAATAGCCAAAGACCCTCACTACTCAGCATTCACAACTCACACTTCGGCTGCGCTCAGTGTACAGCACGGGCTGAACGCCCCGCTATCGCTAACAGCACTCTTCTTAGGCGTAACAGTACAGCCAATGGTGAAAACCGACGGCTACGAACTGATTATTGGCAGTAGTCTTGATCCCCAATTTGGGCCAGTGCTGTTGTTTGGTACAGGGGGACAACTAGTAGAAGTATTTCAGGATCGAGCGATCGCCTTGCCTCCCCTCAACACAACTTTGGCACGGCGGATGATGGAACACACCAAAATTTACAAAGCCCTCAAAGGTGTGCGGGGACAGGAAAGTGTCGATATGGCAGCCTTAGAACAATTAATGGTGAGATTTAGCCAGTTGGTAGTAGAACAACCGTGGATTAAAGAAATTGACATTAACCCATTGTTAGCAATTCCCCCGACTGGGTTAAATTCTGGAGGATTGATTGCGTTAGATGGACGCATTGTTCTACACCCACAAGATATTCAAGCAGAACAATTACCCAAATTAGCCATTCGTCCCTATCCCACCCAATACATTAGCGAGTGGACGATGAAAGACGGTACACCAGTCACCATCCGTCCAATTCGCCCAGAAGATGAACCTTTGTTGGTGCAGTTTCACGAAACACTCTCAGAAGAAAGCGTTTATTTCCGTTACTTCCACCTGATTAAGCTGAGTCAGCGCATCACCCACGAACGACTGACGCGCATTTGCTTTATTGATTATGATCGGGAAATGGCGCTGGTAGTAGAACACCAAGACGCAGAAACAAAAACAAGGCAGATTTTGGCAGTTGGGCGATTAAGTAAACTGCATGGAACTGATACTGCTGAATTCGCTATGATTGTGAGCGATCTCTATCAGTGTCAGGGTTTAGGCACAGAATTAGTCAGGCGGTTACTACAAGTTGGCCGTCAAGAAAATATCGGACTGATTACAGCCAATATCCTGAGTGATAATTACGGAATGCAACGAGTTTGTGAAAAACTCGGTTTTCGCCTGCAACCTACAAGCGAGTCAACTGTAATGCAAGCAGAAATTTCTCTGCAATAAATTGAAAAAGCGTCGCTAGGTTTCTGGCGACGCTTTTTCTAAATATTGATTGACTAAAGCAAGCGCATCTTATTCTGAGCTTTTGTGTAGTTCAGATGTCAGGGGTTGCTGATTATTTTGTACATTATCTGAAGAATAATGGGCGATGACAAATAGAGGTAGCGTTAAAGTTAACAGAGCGATCGCGGTTCCCACAAGGTCTGCCAAACGATGGGAATATGTAGCGGTAGGGTTAGCAGACTGACTATTTGAATTCATACAAATTTGAAATTCTTCAACTCACTTGATAAGTTTTATCTCTCGGAGAGAGTCTTGATGCCATTTTAGCGATTTTTTACTGACTACTGTGTAGCAGTCAAAAAAGTGAACCAGTTGGCAGGTGTCATAACAATAATTTTATCTCCGATAAGATTGATACAAAGTTCCAGACAAACATTTCGGAATTATCTTAAGTGAATAATATGTTACAGTCTCTTGCTATGATTTGCCATCTTTTGGTTAAGCATAGTTTAATAAATTGCATCAAAAACTACATTTTTTCTGTTGTACATATATAAATTATTGACTCATATCTGAGTAATCCTTTGCATTATAACATCTGAAAATGCTTTATACAGGCTGATTTCACAGATTAGAATTATTTTATTCACAAGCAATATCTACCGAAATATTACTGAAGAGGTATCTATTTTTTATTCTTTGACTCAACTTGACCAGCAACACATTAAAATTTACTAATGATTAGTAAATCAGCATACAAAAATATCCGCTGCATCAACATACATATATCTACTGAGTTGAAAATTTGTAATTCAGTGATCACACGAAAAAAATATTTTTTAACTCACTATACTAGTGTTATGTAACATTACATTTGGTTTGTCAATCTATATATAGGTAGAGTAAGAATACTTGGAGAATTAGAGCAGGCGATCGCCAAATATTTCTGATTTACGACTATTAACTAAATCAAAGTTTGATGACAAATTAATTACATAAAAAACCGCCACTAGATGATGGCGGTTGTCTGGTTAAGCAATCGGAGGGTAATTAAAGATTACTCTGAGAATTTTGCCTTTGCTGTAGCTGACTTTGCACTTACTGATTCTCTAAAATTGCCCATTTAAACTAACCTCTGCTATATGTATTCATCGGTTCCTTGATAAATCGAATGTAAAGGTGTTTAAAGGTAGACTTGATCACGCGGGGCATAGCAAAATCAATTGGCATTAATTTATCTGGTAAGCGCCAATCTGAAATTTGTAATAAATCAGGATGTAACAGCGGAAACTCAATTTCATCTAGTTCAGGACAAACCCCTAACCGTTGAGAAGCTGCAACAGTCGGAACTTGCAGGGGCGAAACATTGAGAATTTCTACGATAGCCCTATCTAAAGCAAATACATCTGATGCTGCGGCTAAAATTCCTAAATTCCGAGGTTCTCCACCACTAGGGCCATTGCCTTCATGACCAATAATCCCATCTAAAATTGTTAAATCTGGGTTGATCGTCTTCGCCGTTTCTACTAACATCTCACCAAAACGGTTAGCATCTTTCCCCGCTTCCATGTGCCACCAAGCCTTCATTTTACCGGGAACGCAACCAAACAAATTTTTCACACCCATTGTTAAAGTCAATTGCAGATGTGATTTGACTTTGGGCAAATTAATAATCACATCAGCTTCCATTGCTTCTTTACACAATAGCAAATGGTTGAAATTTTCGCTGACTGTTTGATAACGCTGACCATGAAACTCTCTAATGGGAAGATTGAGTTCTTCAATAAAAGGTAGATATCCATTAGCAATGGCGACTCCCTTCGCACTCCCAAATGCGGGACTATCACCCAAAAAAGGTTTACCACCAGCTTCAATGACCATTTTGGCAACTTCGTAAACCAGTTCAGCACGGGTAGTACATTCCTTGGTAGGACGTGCGCCTGTCAGCAGATTCGGCTTGAGTAATACCTTTTGTCCTGGTTTGACAAAAGCTGCGATTCCTCCCAGGGGTTCTAGCAAAGTTGTTAAAGATTCCCGTAAAGCTTCGCTTTCGTAAGACGTAGCCCTAATTAAGCTGACTGATGGTTTGTATGTCTGCATAGGTAGATAATTGCGTTGAAGATGGAATAGGTATGAATATTGAATAACACATTACATGATATTAAATTTTCTCTACAGGAACCTGAAAATCAGCATTTTTCACTTCTATGATTAAGAAAATGCGGAAATAAGGTTTATGAATAATTAACTAGTGATAAACGTAAAGTTAGAGGAAGCGATCGCACTCTTAATTTAGAAGCAATCTTTAAACAAATGGATTCAATGTAGATATACCACAACCCTCAAAATCCTTAATATTTCTAGTAACAAGGGTCATGGAATGTATTTTAGCTGTTGCAGCAATAAGCATATCAGCTTGCGTTCGCGGCTGACCTTGAGTTCTCAAAAAGCCTCTCAATTCGCCTGAACACTTAGCAATTTCCGAGGTAATAGGTAGAATTTCACAGTGAGTCGTCAGAAAATTTTCAAACCAGGCTTGTATTCTAACATTAGGCTTGGCTGTTAAACCATAATAGATTTCCTCAACTGTAATAACGCTTAAGTTAATTGATGCTACTGTACCTATCCATAATATGACACCTGGATTTGGCATTGGGCGAGCTAATTCACTAATAATATTAGTGTCGCAAAGACTACTCATTTTCATCGCCAATAAAAGGATTATAGCGATCGCTTCGTGCTGGAATATCTAAGCTATAATTTTCTTGGATACATAACTGTTGAAGTTCTTGAAAGACCTGAGCTAGAGACTTTTTAGCAGTTTGTCGTCGCCAGGTTAAAAATTCTTGAAAAAGTTCAGGGTCTACAACAGCAGCCACTAATTCTTCTTGAGTATAGATTAATTGAGGTTCTTGATTAGTAGCATTAATTATTAAAGATAGCTGTTTTTGGGCTTCTTCAAGTGTCCATTTCATTCTAAGAATCTCCGTTGATAGTGCAACAATACACGATGTTTAGCGACAAGCAGAAGAAGTGTCTACGCTCTCCAAATAATCATCCTCTCATCAAGGCGATCGCTTTAATAGTTAAAACCATCAAAAGCGATCGCTTCTCATTACTCTAAGATTCTTTCCTCAAAGGTACAATGCTACTCATCTGTTCTAGATTTAACACTTCAGCTAATTCCGCTTCTGTCATTAGTCCTTTTTCTAAAACAATCTGTCGTAAAGATTTCCCACTTGCTAAGGATTCTTTAGCGACTTCCGCAGCATTCAGATAACCAATATGAGTGTTGAGTGCAGTGACTAAAGCTAAACTACCTTCAGCATAAGCCAAACAGCGTTCTTTGTTGGCAGTAATATTTTGAATGCAGCGTTCTGTCAGCACAGAGATGGTATTACCGAGAATTTCGATACTGTGAATTAGGTTATAGGCAATCAACGGCATCATCACATTCAATTCTAATTGTCCTGCTTGGGCTGCAAGCGCGATCGCACTGTCGTAACCCATCACCTGAAAACACACCATTGATGTCATCTCTGCCATAACTGGGTTATATTTCCCTGGCATAATTGAAGAACCTGGTTGGACTGGGGGAAGTTGAATTTCTTTCAAACCTGTTTTTGGCCCAGAGTCCATCAACCGCAAGTCGTGAGATATTTTGACTAAATCCTGTGCTAAGTTGCGTAAAGCCCCAGAAACATTGACAAATGGTGCCATACTCTGCATAGCTGCCATTAACTGTGGCGCAGGTTCTAAAGGTACATTGAGTAATTCTGAGATAACTTCCACCACACGGGCGCGATACAAAGGATGAGTATTCATACCTGTACCCGACGCACTACCACCCAAACCCAACACCATCAAATCTCCAGAAGCAGTATAGATGCGGTTTTGATGGTCTGTAAGGATTTGCGCCCAAGCAGCAAAAGTATCACCCAAACGCACAGGTACAGCATCCTGAAGATGGGTTCTGCCAGATTTGACGATATCTTGAAATTCTACCGCTTTGCTTTCTAGGGTGGCGATCGCTTTTTCTAAAGCTGGTTGCAGTGTATGAGTTAGGGCTAATAACCCACCAATGCGAATCGCTGTGGGAATCACATCATTGGTAGACTGTCCATAATTAACATGGTCGTTAGGATTAACCCGCTTGTAATTGCCTTTTTCATCACCGAGAATTTCTAACGCCCGATTTGCCAAAACTTCGTTAACATTCATGTGGTGCGAAGTTCCAGCACCAGCTTGATAAACATCCACAACAAATTGGTCGCGTAATTGTCCAGCCAGGATTTCATCAACGGCTTTGACAATTGCTTGACTAATCTCTTGAGAAATGCAGTCTAATTCACCGTTAACAATTGCGGTAGCTTTTTTAATGATTAAGCAAGCATCTACGTAAGTAGCTAAGGGCTTTAAACCACTGATAGGAAAGTTTTCGGTCGCCCGTAAAGTTTGAATACCGTAATAAACGCTACTAGAAATTTGGCGATCGCCCATTGAGTCGCGCTCAATGCGAAAATTTATATTGTCAGTCATAGTATTGTTTGGATGATCTCGAAATACAGATCATGCCATGTAAATGGCACTCACACCCTTTTTACTATTTACAATCTTCCAAACTCAAATCAATTCATTTAAGTTAACCTAAGTTTAAATACGCGCAGGTAAATATTATGATTAAAACACCAACTCGCCGTATCTCTTTAGAAGAATTTTTACAATTACCAGAAACTAAACCAGCAAGTGAATATATCGATGGTGAAATAGTTCAAAAACCTATGCCACAAGGTAAACATAGTAGACTTCAGTTGCAATTACCTAATGCGATTAATCATGTAGCAGAACCCAAAAAAGCTGCCCTAGCTTTTCCAGAATTACGCTGTACTTTTGGTGGACGTTCCACTGTTCCAGATGTCGCTGTATTTGCTTGGAATCGGATTCCTGTAGATGAAAAGGGTAACATTGCCAATGTTTTTAATACATACCCAGATTGGACAATTGAAATCCTCTCTCCTGAACAAAGTACAACCAAAGTCACAAAAAATCTTTTACATTGTTTAAATCATGGTACTAGCTTAGGTTGGTTAATTGATCCAGAGGAATATTGTGTTTTAGTTTACCCGCCTCATCAGCAAATCATATATTTAGAAAACGAAGAAGATATATTGCCAGTTCCCGATTTAGTCAGTGATTTACATTTGACATTGGGGCAATTATTTGGTTGGTTAAAGTTATAAATAATTCCTCAACCCAAATCATGACTTTACCCAACTGGATTACTTTTTCTCGCCTTCTCGGTGTCCCATTTCTGCTTTATGGTTTGTACAACCCAACAGCACAAGCTAGATGGATATGTTTGGCAATTTTTCTGGTGGCGGCCTTAACTGACTGGTTAGATGGATATTTAGCACGGAAACTCAACCAAGTTAGTGATTTGGGTAAGTTTTTAGATCCTTTGGTGGATAAATTTTTGGTGCTTGCGCCATTGATGGTGTTGATTGAATTGGGAAAGGTTCCAGCTTGGGGAGTGTTTTTGATTTTAGCGCGAGAATTAGCGATCGCAGGTTGGCGGGTGAATCAAGCGACGATTTCGGGGGCGAATATTTGGGGTAAACTCAAAACTGTGAGTCAAATAGTAGCGATCGCATTTTTGATTGCACCTTTATCATCTGAATGGAACACTCCATCTTTAATTGTCTTTTGGGTTTCTGTATCTTTAACTTTAATATCTGGTTTAATTTATCTTTTGCCAGCAAAGGTGAACACTGTTGAGTAAAATTTAAACGCAGAGGTGTGCTAAGTTTACGCGGAGGTACGCGAAGTTTTTAATGAGAATGAATGAAACATTGTGGTCTTTTTCTAGCGATGAGATAATCGTCTTCTAAAATTGAGATTAAATATTGACCATAGCTACTTTTAGCCATTGGTTCAATTAATTCTTTGAGTTGGGAAGCATCTATATAGTCTTGATTGTAGGCAATTTCTTCAATACAAGCTATTTTTAATCCTTGCCTTTCTTCTAAAGTTTGGATGAAATTAGCAGCTTGATGTAAAGATTCATGAGTTCCTGCATCTAACCACGCATATCCTCTACCTAAAAGCTCAACTCTTAATTTTCCTTGCTTTAAATAAGCCATATTCACATCAGTTATTTCTAGCTCATTGCGCGCCGAAGGTTTTAGATTAGCTGCTATTTCTCCAATTTGAGTATCATAAAAATAAATCCCAGGAATTACATATTTAGATTTAGGTAATGCAGGTTTTTCTTCTATTCCTGTTACCCAACCATCCGCGTCAAATTCAATTACGCCATAAGGACACGGATCTTTTACTTGATAGCCAAAAACCAGTCCACCTTCTTTTAGTTGGGCGGCTCTCAGTAACACTTCTCTTAAACCGTTACCATAAAATAAATTGTCACCCAAAATTAAACAGACTGGCTGATTATCTATAAACTCTTTTCCTAAAATAAAAGCATGAGCTAAACCTTCTGGATAAGGCTGTTCAATATAACTAAACTGCAAACCCCATTGACTACCATCTTTTAAAAGTTCCTGCAATAATGGCAAATCATTTGGTGTAGAAATAATTAAAATTTCGCGGATTCCTGCCAACATTAATACAGACAAGGGATAATAAATCATCGGCTTGTCATAAATCGGCATAAGTTGTTTACTCACAATATTGGTTATGGGATAAAGACGAGTACCAAAGCCACCCGCTAAAATAATTCCTTTCATTTGCGATTTTCGTAGTTTTGTTTCAACCAATTCTGGTAAGCGCCGGAACTGACTTGGTTTACCCAAGCTGAATTATCGAGATACCATTGCACTGTTTTTCTTAAACCACTATCAAAATTTTCTTTGGGTTGCCAACCTAAATCACGCCTGATTTTACTACAATCAATTGCATATCTCCGGTCATGTCCAGGGCGGTCTGGAACAAAGTTTATCAAAGAAGAATAAGAAAAATTAGGTTTAGGTATTAATTCGTCAAGTATGGCACAGATTTTTTTGACAACTGTTAAATTTGTTTGTTCATTCAGTCCGCCAATATTATAGGTTTCACCAATTTTTCCCTGTTGGATAACTAAATATATAGCCTCACAATGGTCAATAACATAAAGCCAATCTCGTATATTTTGCCCATCACCATATATTGGTAATGACTTACCATCTAAAGCATTCAGGATAGTCAAAGGAATGAGCTTTTCCGGAAACTGACGCATTCCATAGTTATTTGAGCAATTTGTAGTTAAAGTAGGCAATTTATATGTGTGGTAGTAAGCTCGGACAAAATGATCTGCTGCGGCTTTAGAAGCAGCGTAAGGACTATTCGGTGCGTATGGTGTATCTTCTCTAAAGGCTGGTTCTTGTGTGCTTAGTGAACCGTATACTTCATCTGTAGATACGTGTAAAAACCGAAATTGCTGCTGATTTTGTAGGGATAATTTTTGCCAATAAAACCGAGTTGCTTCCAATAAATTAAATGTACCAACTACATTGGTTTGAATAAAAGTTTGGGGGCTGAATATAGAACGATCAACGTGAGTCTCGGCAGCAAAATTAATAATTGCATTTGGTTGATATTTATCTAGTAAATAACTCACTAGTTCAACGTTATCAATATCTCCTTGCACAAAATGATAATTTGTATCATTTTGGAGTTCTGCTAAATTTTCTAAATTACTGGCATAAGTAAGTTTATCTACATTAATTATATTAAACCAATTATTTTGCCGAGCCAAAAGAATAAAATTAGCCCCAATAAACCCTGCTCCACCTGTTACTAATACTGTCTGCATACAATTTAATCTAGAATAAAATTCAAAAAATAATTGAATAATTTTAACTAACACTAGCAAAAATCAATAATTAGCTTATCATCAGGATGTTACGTATGTATCAAACAGACCATCCTCAACCTGCAAAAGAATCTCTACCCACAATGTATGGACTTTGGCAAGGAACTTATCAAGGAATTGAGCGATTGTGGTTACGTTGGTATGATGCAAATGGAAATAGGATTCCTACTCCAGTGGAGCAGGAAAGCCAGAAGGCTGAAGGATTAGCCGCAAAGTTAAGAGAATTAGGAATTGATCCCAACCAAATATAAGTCGCTACACGGCTTGTAAAATCTCATCATCTACAGAGAAATCGACTTCTTTCTTATCTCGTCCATTGGCTAAATAATCATTGTTCAAGGAATCTGTTAGCCCAGAAATTAAATCATACTCTGGCTGCCAATGTAATTGGGTTTGCGCTTTTTTTACCGATGCGAAGAAATGCTGAACGCGTATGGGAAAAGCTTTGCGTTTGCCAAAATCAAACTTTTTCGGGTCGTAGTGAACTATTTTAATTGCATCTGGTGATTTACCAGACGCTACAGCACAAGCACGGGCTAAACCATCAAAAGTCACAAAGCGATCGCCAGAAATATTATAAATCTGCCCCACAGCTTTTGGATTGCCCACAACCAAAGACATAGCTGTTGCTAAATCTTGTACATGACCCAACTGCGTAATGTGTAAACCATTACCGGGAATAGCAATGGGGCGATCGCGTACAATTCTATCAAAAAACCAGCTTTCTAATTCGTTGTAATTACTCGGCCCGTAAATGTACGTCGGGCGAATTGAGGTAAAAGGTAAGCCTTTTTCAGCCAAGTAAGCTTCTGTTTCATGTTTACCTTTGTGACGACTCTTAGGATCTACCGCATCCCCTTCAACATGGGGTAACTGGTCAGATTTGAGATATACCCCCGCCGAACTCATGTAAATAAATTGCTGCACTCTACCTTGGAAAATTTCTGCCAATGGCTGAGTATCACTGAGTTCTCGACCATTATTGTCAAAAATGATGTCAAAATTTTCTTGTGATAATTTTTCTTTCAGCTGTGCTGCATCCGTGCGATCGCCTATAATTTGTCCTACTCCTGGCGGTACAGAACGATTACCACGATTGAACAGTACCACCTCATGGCCTTGTTTTAAAAGTATTTGAGTTAGGTAAACACCAATGAACCTAGTGCCACCCATAATTAAAATTCGCATAAATTCCCCTTTTATATCTAATGGAGAGGCTAGAGACTAGGAAGTAAAAATGCAAAAGTTAAAACAAAAGAGTCTTTTACCCTTCGGGAGACACTACGCGTAGCTTGCTTCTCCGCAGGAGTACGTCGCTAACGCCATTTGACGACAGTTACCTCAAGTCGGGAAACCCGTCCAATGTAATGACTTACCTTTTTACTTTTGGTTTTTGACTTTATTAGTCTCTAGTCCCCATTTGAGGTTATCAGGTTGCTGCATCCCTCTGGAACCACTTTCACTTGAATTCCGTCGGAAGTTGAATCTGGGGCGCTTCCTCACAATTTGTCTGGTATATTTTCCACCTACTCAAGTTAACTGTGCCTTTGAAATATGCTCTGGTTCATGAGTGGTTAACACCTAAAGCCACCGGTGGTTCAGAACTAGTTGTACAAGAGATTCTGAATCACGTTGATGCTGATTTATATGCCCTAATTGACTTTGAATCCAGTAATCTTGAAAGTTACTTGTACAAACGTCAAATTGGTACAACCTTTTTGCAAAACTTTCCTTTTGCCAAAAATGGAGTGCAAAAATATTTGCCTTTGTTACCCTTGGCAATTGAACAACTGGATTTGCGTCAATATGACGTAATTTTGTCTTCTTCTCATGCTGTAGCTAAAGGAGTTTTAACTACCCCCGACCAGTTGCATATTTGCTATTGTCACAGTCCTATGCGTTATGCCTGGGACTTGACTTTTGATTATCTCCGGCAAAGTAAGCTAGGAAGTGGTTTACCAGGGTGGTTAACAAAGTATCTACTGCATCAGCTGCGTCAGTGGGATGTATTGAGTGCTAATCGCGTTGATTACTTTATTGCCAATTCCCAACACACCGCGCGAAGAATTTGGCGTTGCTATCGACGAGAAGCCACAGTTATTTATCCACCAGTTAATGTAGAAGCTTTTCCGCTTTTTCTCCAAAAAGAAAATTTTTACTTGACTGTTTCCCGTTTAGTTAGCTATAAGCAAGTATCTTTAATTGTCCAAGCTTTCAATAAATTGCAGTTACCATTGGTCGTAATTGGTACAGGTTCAGAAATGGAAAAAATTCGCCAAATAGCCAACTCTAACATTAAAATACTGGGTTGGCAGCCTGATGATGTAGTAAAAAAATATATGGCGCAGGCCAGGGCATTTGTCTATGCAGCTTGTGAAGATTTTGGCATTGCCTTAGTAGAGGCACAAGCTTGCGGGACTCCAGTGATTGCTTATGGGGCTGGGGGTGCATTAGAAACAGTACGGGATGTGCGATCGCACCACGAGCAAGGAACTGGTATCTTCTTTCCAGAACAAACAGTAGCAGCCTTGACAGAAGCGGTGGAAAAATTTGAAATGTATCGCAATTTGATTAATCCTGAGTATTTGCGATCGCACGTTGCCCAGTTTTCACCGCAAGTTTTTGCACAACGTTATCTAGATTTTCTCAACAAGTGCCACAAAACCAGACCATACTTCGAGTAATGGTTGAAATTTGTGTACTGAAATTGTGTATGCTTTTGGAACTTCCCTCCAGAAGCACCTCATTTTGGCTTTAAGATTGGGACTATGTGTGGTGTGGATTATTAAGGAGTATGATGACTGCCCAGAGCTCACTCCTCTCCGGCAAGCGAAGCCTACGGCAAGACGCTAGCTCGTCTACGCGTACTTTCTTAAAACGTAGTAAAAAAACAAAGGCACCCAAGGTAAAACCCAAGGGTTTGTCCGTTCAGGCTTTAAACGGAGAGTTTACTAAGCGACTATTCGACATCGGGTTTTCGCTGTCAGTACTTATTTTGTTTTTTCCTCTTTATTTAATTTTGGCCTTGCTGATTGCATTAAGCTCAGAAGGCCCGATTTTTTATGTCCAAGAACGGGTTGGCAAAAACTACAAACGCTTCAATTGTATTAAATTCCGCACAATGGTAAGCAATGCAGACGAAATACTCGTGCAAATGATGGAAACATCGCCCCAGTTGCGGCAAGAATTTGAAAGCAGTTTTAAGCTGAAACATGACCCCAGAATTACCACAATTGGTAGATTTCTCCGGATTACTAGCTTGGACGAATTTCCTCAGTTTTGGAATGTTTTAAAAGGAGATATGAGCGTCGTCGGGCCGCGCCCCCTAGTAGCAGAAGAATTACCAAAATACGGTAATCACATAGGTCAGATATTAACAATCCGACCAGGAATTACTGGATTATGGCAGGTTTCGGGACGTAATGACATTCCTTACCCTAGGAGAGTTCAAATAGACCTGCACTATGTCAAATTTCGGAATTTCTGGCTTGACCTCTGGATAATACTGAAAACGATTGATGTGGTCATTATGCCTAAAAATAACGGAGCTTACTGAGCAAGAATCAACATTGAGCGTAGGGGCATTTACTGCCCCTATTTTATTTTACTTTTAAATGTTTCTACTAAGTAAGATGTGAAAATTTCTGAGGATAGGGTTGTATCAGAACTACATAGTTATCTGAAGAGAGACTTTCTGATTCATCGATTCTCAGTAAACTGCCCAATATTCATCTGTATTTGTTTGAGTGCATAAAACAAAGTTAATTAAAATCACTCAACATGAGCAATCCAAAGTTAAAAAATTTTGTTTGTCGAAAAGATTACTGATCAAGCCTTCTACTTCTATCTGTCAATAACTTGCTTAATAAATTTCTCCACTTTTCAATTGATTTAGACTTAATAAAAATCCAGATTATATGAAGTTTTTGTAAAAATTACTAAGTATATGAAAAATTCCATCTAATCACTGCGTTAAGCTACTCAAGATTCAGTTGTTAAAAAATACGTAATTAAGTATATTTGTTTACGGCAAATTTCTGCTATCAATTAAGACCCGTAAGTTTCCCATTAGGCAATTTAGCCATTAGCTGCTAGGTTGTATCAGTTGGACGGAAACTATATAGATCAAAAATAACAAGGGATAATTGAGCATGGTGCAAACTAAGCGAGCGTTGATTACTGGTATTACCGGTCAAGATGGTTCATATCTGAGTGAGTTTTTGTTAGAGCAAGGTTACGAAGTTCATGGAATTATTCGTCGGACTTCTACCTTCAATACAGACCGCATTGATCATATTTACGAAGACCCCCATAAAGAGGGTGTGCGGTTGTTTCTTCACTACGGTGACTTGACGGATGGTACAACGCTGCGACGAATTTTAGAAGAAGTTCAACCAAACGAAATATACAACCTAGGCGCACAATCTCATGTTAGGGTGAGCTTTGACTCACCAGAGTATACAGTTGATGCAGTTGGTATGGGTACACTGCGTCTATTGGAAGCTATTCGAGATTATCAGCGGCGTACTGGTACTGAAGTACGTTTCTATCAAGCTGGTTCTTCGGAAATGTATGGTTTAGTCCAAGCAGTACCCCAAAACGAAACAACACCATTTTATCCCCGTAGTCCCTACGCTTGTGCAAAAGTTTATGCTCACTGGCAAACAGTAAATTACCGCGAATCTTACAATTTGTTTGCTTGTAACGGTATTTTGTTTAATCACGAGTCACCACGTCGGGGTGAAACCTTTGTTACTCGTAAAATTACCAGAGCAGTAGCGAGAATTGTGGCTGGTAAGCAGAAAAAGCTGTATATGGGTAATCTGGATGCGAAACGAGATTGGGGTTACGCTAAAGATTACGTCCGAGCAATGTGGTTGATGTTACAAAAAGACCAGCCAGATGATTATGTAATTGCAACTGGTGAAACCCACTCAGTTAAAGAATTTTTAGAGTTAGCTTTTGGTTATGTCAACCTCAATTGGCAAGATTACATAGAGTTTGACGATCGCTACCTACGCCCCGCCGAAGTAGACTTATTGATTGGTGATCCGACTAAAGCAAAACAGAAACTAGGCTGGGAACCTTCTGTCACCTTTGAAGGATTAGTCTCCCTCATGGTAGAAGCAGATTTACAAGCTTTGGGACACACTTCACCCAATGGTAATGGTTCATCAATACCTGTGGATATTGCCACTATTCGCCAAGAATTGGGCGCTCTCCACTTCTGATTTATACCGCTGAGGATAACAATATGACCGCCTTAGAACTGAAAAACAAAAGGATTCTCGTCACAGGTGGGGCGGGATTCCTCGGTCGTCAGGTAATAGATCAGCTGTGTAAGGCTGGGGCTGATAGTGCAAAAATTACTGTACCGCGATCGCGTGAATGTGATATCCGTGTGTGGGAGAACTGTCAACGCGCAGTTGACCAACAAGATATCATTATCCACTTAGCGGCTCACGTCGGTGGGATTGGCCTCAACCGCGAAAAGCCAGCAGAGTTATTCTACGACAACTTAATTATGGGAACCCAGCTAATTCATGCTGCCCATCAAGCTGGAGTAGAAAAATTTGTCTGTGTTGGTACAATCTGTGCCTATCCTAAATTTACGCCGGTGCCATTTAAAGAAGATGATCTTTGGAATGGCTACCCAGAAGAAACTAACGCTCCCTACGGTGTGGCTAAGAAGGCGCTGTTAGTTCAGTTGCAATCTTATCGCCAGCAGTATGGGTTCGATGGTATTTACCTACTACCTGTGAACTTATACGGGCCGGAAGATAACTTTGACCCCAGCAGTTCTCATGTAATTCCTGCATTAATTCGCAAAGTCCACGAAGCCCAAATTCAGGGAGCAAAACAACTCCCAGTTTGGGGTGATGGAAGTCCTACCCGCGAGTTTCTCTATTCAGAAGATGCAGCACTGGGAATTGTCATGGGGACTCAGTTTTACAATGACTTTGAACCAGTTAACTTAGGGACTGGTTATGAAATCTCCATTCGTGATTTGATTACCCTGATTTGCGAATTGATGGAGTTTGACGGCGAAATTGTTTGGGAAACCGACAAACCCAACGGTCAACCCCGCAGATGTTTAGATACAGAACGAGCCAAGGAAGCTTTTGGTTTCACGGCGCAAGTTGACTTTAGGGAAGGGCTAAAGAAGACTATTGAGTGGTATCGTCAAAACGCCGCTTAATTATTGTAAAGTTGACTTTATCTTGAGATAGAGACGTTGCTATGTAACGTCTCTATTTTTATAGGCAGACTTTTTTCATGGATACAGTTGATATTCAACTAGATAAAGCAAAACTACGCCGCACGTTACTAAAACAACGGCAATCGATGTCTGTTAAAGAATGGAGAGAAAAAAGCGATCGCATCTGTACAACACTACAAACTTTGATTCACTATGATGAAGCAAAGACAATACTCGCTTATTTTAGCTTTCGTCAAGAACCTGATTTAAGTTCCTTATTTGCAGATACTAAATACAAATGGGGGTTTCCGCGCTGTGTTGGTAATTCCTTATCTTGGCATACTTGGAAATCTGGGGAATCGCTGCAAATTAACAGCTATGGTATCAGCGAACCACATCCCGATGCACCAATCATATACCCTAGTAAAGTTGATTTAATTCTTGTGCCTAGTGTCGCTGGCGATTCTCGCGGATATCGCTTGGGTTACGGTGGCGGATATTATGACCGCTTACTTAGTTCCCCAGAGTGGGCGAATATATTCACTATCGGTATAGTATTTGATTTTGCTTATTTACCTCAACTACCTACAGAAAATTGGGATAAACCTTTACAAGCGATTTCAACAGAAACTAAATTCCTTATTTATGCTTAAAAAGTTCAATATAGGCCAATTTTATGAAGCTACAAATAAAAAACTCGCGCTGGCAAATTTTGATCACCTATGCTTTATTAGGAGCGATCGCCCTCATTACGCTATTTCCCTTACTCTGGTTAATTAGTACTGCTTTAAAATCACCAACGGAAAATATTTTACAGTCGCCACCACAGTTACTACCAAGTCAACCAACACTAGGTAATTTTTCTACTGTGTGGCAATCTTTACCATTTGCTCAATATTTATATAACAGTACTTTGGTTTCTGTGCTGACTGTTGGCTTGAATTTATTATTTTGTGCTTTAGCGGCTTACCCTTTAGCCAGATTATCATTTCCGGGGCGAGACTGGATTTTTGTGGCGATCGTCTCGACAATCATGATTCCTTTTCAGATAGTCATGATTCCCTTGTACATTTTGACAGTCCAGCTAGGCTTAGTAAACACTTATTGGGGAATGATGTTTCCTAGTTTAGCTTCGGCTTTTGGCATTTTTTTGCTGCGCCAAGCTTTTATGGGTGTACCAAAAGAAATCGAAGAAGCGGCGCGGATGGATGGTAGTTCCGAGTTAGGCTTGTGGTGGCATATTATGTTACCAGCCATTCGTCCTGCATTGGTTACTCTGGCAATTTTCGTCTTTATTGGTTCTTGGAGTGATTTTCTTTGGCCGTTGATTGTCATTCAAGATGAAAAACTTTACACCTTACCTTTAGGAGTAGCAAAATTAGCCGGGACTTTTTCTTTGGACTGGCGCTTAGTAGCTGCTGGCTCGATAATTTCTATTGCCCCAGTACTAATATTATTTCTCTTTTTACAACGCTATATTGTACCGACGGAAACTGGTAGTGGTGTTAAGGGTTAATTTTGACTAACAAGCGCCACTTTTGTTAAAGACCACCCAGATTGTTTTATATATCAACATCAGGTCATAAACTATAGACCATTTACGTTGGTAATCCACATCCATTTTCACAATTGTTTCAAAATCTTTGATGCTGGAACGTCCATTAACTTGCCATTCCCCCGTCATCCCTGGCTTAACTCTTAATCTTTCCCAATGGTGGGGTGCATAGTGGATGACTTCATCAGGAGTAGGAGGACGAGTACCAACTAAGCTCATTTCTCCCTTGAGAACATTCCAAAACTGGGGAAATTCATCTAAGCTAGTGCGACGCAAGAATTTACCGACTGGGGTAATGCGGGGGTCATCAACAGCTTTAAATATGTGACCTTGGGCTTGATTTTTGACCAAATGCTTGATTTGCTCGGCATTTACCACCATTGAGCGGAACTTCCAGATGCGGAAAGGTTTACCGTTGATACCGCAGCGAATTTGGGAATATAATATGGGGCCGGGATTAGTAATTTTGGTGATAATTGCGATGGGAATTGCCACGATCGCCGTGATAATTAGTCCAACAATAGCTCCTACAATGTCAATTAATCTTTTTGTGGCGCTTGAGGTTGATCTGTGTAAAGGCTGGGGCTGTTTGACAAAATTAACTGCTTGACGTTGATTAGCAAGAGCTAAGGTATCCACACCATAACCTCCTGCACGAGTATTAACCGTCGGTATTGACATCATAAGGAGTTAGAGTTGATAAGAGTATCTTGATCTGGTCACATCCGTACTGAGTGATAATATAAACAAAATTTGAACTAGTAATAAACTTCGCGTACAGAATTTATACAATCTTTGAATTTCATGACGGATTTTAAATTTTAAGTATTGAATGTATAAAGTAAGTCTAGCTAAAAGACTATTAGTACCCACATACTAGCTCCCAACCCAATAGTTGCTAAATGTTGCCAAAAAAGCGATCGCAGTGGTTGGCGTGCTATTTTTTGCGTTAATACTATGGTTAACAGCACAGAAAAAATTAAAGTAGCACCTTGCAAAAAGTCAATAACTGCCGGATGTGCTATCAAGACTGGCAAATGTTGGTTATTTAACCCAAAAGTAGCTAAAGTCACAGGTAAAATTTGCCCGCCTTCTGACAAGCCTAAACTCAGGTAATGCGCTAAGTTCCCGCCGAGGACTAATGGTAAGTAGCCATAGGCAAGTTCGATAAATGGTTTAGGCTTGCGTTGAAAATTGAATAGCTTTATCAAGCCGTATGCTACCCAAGTTACAGCAGCCGGGACAATTAAACCTAGGAATGATAAGCCTAAATGCTGCCAAAAATCGGTTAAATCCAGATGCAGACCCAACCATGATTGCAATTCTGGTAAATGATGCAGATATACGCCCCCAAAAAGTAAAAATAACAATGCAACTTCATACTTGCGTGCTACATGAGTTGTCCACAGTTCAATTCCGGGGGGACGCAAGTTAAACTCAACGGAACGATGGGGACAGGCTTTTAAACAAGTCATACACAAAACGCAATCTCGGTTATCTTCTAGTTGGGCGGGATGAGAATATAGCGGACAACCATTGGTTTCCATCCCTTCGCCTTTTTGCGGCCCACCTTTGTAACACTGATAGGTTGTACAAGTAGCAGAACAAATGCCTTGTTGGGCGCGTAGTTCTGTCATGGAAAGTTTGGCAAATAAACCATTCATTCCGCCAATAGGGCAGAGATAGCGACACCAAAACCGCCGTTCAAATATGGCGGAGAAAATCATTGCCCCAGCGGTAATTAACAACAGCAAACAAGCAGACAGGTAAGCTGTATTTTCTAAGTTCCAGAGTTCTTCCCAAAGGAAAATTAAGGTAAATAAGCCAAATAAAAACCATCCGCCCCATTTCTCGGCTTTTTCTCTTGGCCAACGTTTGAGTTGGCGAGGAAATAGCCACAGAGATAGCTTTTGGGTGATTTCACCGTAAATCATGAAAGGACAGACGCTACACCAGACGCGACCTAAAAAGGGAAAGATCAATAAAAAGAAAGGCCACCACCAAGCCCAAAATAAATTTAAAGCAAAATTGCGATCGCGTGTTTGCGGCCCCACAAATAACACCGCAATGATGATGGGAAAAACTACCACAGTAAAGCCATAGTTAATTCGGTCTGGCCACCAGTCACTACGTAAAAACTTCCGCAACCCCGGATAGGAATTCAACAAGTTGACGCGAAATTCTTTTTTCTTGGTTTGGGCTGACCAGAAGATTTCTTCGGTTAATTCTTGCCTTTCTCCGGCTTGAACAATTGCCCGTTCTACTAAATTTTTTAACTCCTTCAGATTCCCAGGAAAGTCATAGGACTGTAAGCGACGTAGTGCTTCTGGGGTGACATGAGGTTTAGGCAGACCGCGCGATCGCACATAAAGACTGATGTAATATTCTACCTGTGCTTTGATATCAGTTTTTCGTACTCGCACTGGTGGCACTTTAATCACCCGACCAACGCAGCGTTCAATTTTAGATTGAGTTTTTTCCGAAACAATCAAAATCCGGGCTTGACTGGAACGGGTTACGGCTTTTGATTCTCCATCACGAGTTACAGGGATATAAGTGCCTGTTTTGATTAACTGCACCATCGCTGGTAATAACTCTGGGGGCAATTCTTGGATGTTGTTGAGTACCAAAGTGCCTTCTCCCAGCCATTCCAATAGGCCTGGTTTACCACCACTACGACCAAATAGATCTATACCGCTAGTTTGGAGAATGCCACAATTGATTTTGATCATCGGTTCCCGACGTTTTGGGGAACCGTAGTGAATTAGCGCTGCAATATTATCCTTTTCTAACCCTGGTTCGCCGAATATTTCTACTGATTTGCCGTCTGCTGCGGCTTCTCGTATTTGTTCGCGCAAACGTATTGCATAACGACTACTACCAACAATACCTCTTTGGGCTTTCGTCACTAAATAGGGACGCAAAACAACAGAACGTTCTTGTTCGTAAGTTAAAGCTGATGTGACTTGCGCTAATTCTTGCGCTAAAGAGCGAGATAATGCTTGGGTAATTTCTGGGTATTGGCTGGCTATGCTGCGAAACTGAGTCGCGGGGATAACCCAGACATGAGATTCTGTTAAAGCAACAATTGTCGATGGTGTTAATTCATCTAACAGCAGTTCTTTCAGGTTAATTACTGCCCCTGGCAGAAAGCCACAAGCGAGGCTAAAGTTACTTTTATTGCTGGTATCGCTTTCAATTTGACCATCTTTAAGGATGTAAAGCGCTTCTGGGGAAGTCTCGGCGCTGACTAAGTTACTGCCTTTTGAGACAACTCGTTCTTCTAAGAGCTCAGCGATCGCATTCAACGCCGCCGATGAGAGAATTCCTAAAGTTGTACGTTCTTGTAGCCAAATGACTGTTTCTTTTGATGTCATTGTGGGTTTTCCATGCAGGCCGCTTGCTGTATAAATGGAATTATCCCTGATCGGAACACCAAAAGTACTGTGTGATGAGTTTGTCAGATGTCCCTAATCTTTGGGTTCCCTTGGCGCTTTTAGGTTTAATTGTCTTGGCGGCGCTATTTTTTACCCGTAGCTAAAATTATTGGCGATCGCATAATTTTCATATAAATGTGATAACACTGTCACATTCCCTTGCTAACTTATATTGAAGTAAACAAATAGTTTGTTCCTCACACCATACCGTTTGCCCTTTTGCTTTTAAAAAGCAGTGGGGCTTTTTTATACGTGATCATCTTATCTAATAATTTATTTTAAGTTAGTTTTTAGGGATTACCATAAACTAACTTTTAGGTTTCAATCCTAAATTGATTATGTAATTTTCAGCAGTATTAGTATATACATACATCAGTCATTAGCTAGATTATTTCTCTATCTAACGGAGGAATAAATATACCTAAAATAAATACTAAATAGTATACTATTCCGATCACCTGACGAACTATAACTTTGAATCTTCTCGTTGCTAGTTAGTGGCGGGAGATTTTTTTTAGAGGAGGTTACAGGTGATAAGTTATAGGTTACGGAGTTAGCAAAATCATACTCTTTTCTACCCCCTACTCAAAATCAAACGAGATTACTAAGGATTACAATACATACATTGCGCCGGGTCAGCAAATTCTCTACCATTAGGAAATAGTTTTTCTTGCTTAAAATCACATTTTTGACACTGATAAATTACTGAATGTGTCAAATTAGTAGGCATAGCACACATTTCACAGGGTAAACCTGCAATTTTCTCAGTGATAGCAAAACCGGGTGCAGAACATTGGGGACATAAACTTTTAATTTTAGTTAATAAATCTAAGGTGGCTTTGGCAATATTTTTCATCCGGGTTGGGTTATAAAGCGCTCGCATATCTGTTTCTAAGCTAACTTTACCATCTACAGAATTATGCAATCCTGTTTGGATAGTTTCTTGCAGTTTCGCTTCTGTTGTAATTCCTTTAATTATCTCAGTGCTATTTTTAGCAACATCTTGCCAATAAATAACTAAACCATGTTCAGGAAAGCCCACTTTTTTAGCAAAATCATCGGCTTCTTGAAGATTTTCAACTATCTGATGATTAAAGTTAGTGTCTATAGAAAATTCCTCGCCAATAATTTCTATTTCGTTTTGTTTATCTAATAAAATAACAATTTCTCGATTAGAGTAAATATATGGTACAAGTGGATGAGGGACAAAACTTCCTTCACTAGCGATCGCTAAACTTTCCCCTGTCATCTTTAATGCTGTTTCTGCTTTTAATTTGGCGGCTGCAATTTGAGTTCCTGCGCGTTTTATATCTCTGGTAAATGTACCAAAAGCATCAGTATTAAAATTAGATGGCACAATAGTTTTAATATCTAATTCTTGTTCTAATAATGGCGCAATTACCTTTTCTTTGTGGTGCATTGTCGCAATTACGCCGACTCGCTTGCTAAATAATTGCTGAATTTGCATTGTGCAATTACCTCTTGATGCCAATTTAAATAAAGCAGAGGTGCGCTAACAAAGTTAAACGCACCCGAAAGAATTAAGCTTCTCAACTTATATCAGATAAAAGAGGAATTAGCGTCCCCAAATTTTCCACAAAAGGTCTACTTATCTAACTTTGTTCTTGAGGAACTTGGCTTATCTGCGCCATTAATTGTTCTTTATCACGCTTGCGTTTCTTGGCGTATAGTTGAATCGTAACCGCCATGAAAATTATCAAGCCAAAAATTCCCCAAGCGGTGATATCTGTAGGTAGATTGTTTTTGAAGACAGCCAATAGTACAATCACCACTAACATAACTGTAGGTGCTTCGTTTAAAGCACGTAACTGTTGACCACTCCAGCGACATTCATCTTTTGCTAACTTCTTCATCAAACGACCACAGTAATGATGATAAGCCAATAGAATGGCAACAAATAGCAATTTAAAATGTAACCAACTCTGCTTTAAAACTTCTGGTTCAGTACTCAGTAAACCTATCGCCATCGCTACTGTGACTATCATTCCGGGAGTAGTGATAATGCGGTAAAGACGTAGTTCCATGATTTGATACTGATTTTTCAGTATCGTGCGTGCTGGTTCTGGTTCTTGTTCGGCTTCAACGTGGTAGATAAACAAACGCACCAGATAAAACAACCCAGCAAACCAAACGACAATGCCAATAATATGAAATGCTTTAAACCAAGAATAAGCCATGAATTCTCATCTCCATTAAGGTGGCTTTAATACATCGTAAGTGATGAAGTAGAAGGCAAGAGGCAAAAGGCAAAAGGCAGGAGGAACAACCTTTGATATCAGCGAATATCTTTGATTTGCATTTTACATTTGATTCTGTATACCTACTTAGTTAACTTTCTACATTCGCTTAAGATCGCATTAAATGTTGTGTCAAATCATCTAATTAGCTATTGATTAAACACAGAGAAATTATATGTGTTTATCTATGGGTTCATTTTTTATAATATCGATTTTTGCAAAATTTATTTCTGATTATTTATTCACACGTCTGACAAAAGGCAACAAATCTTCTAAAATTGTGCTGTGATAATGTTCTTGTGGGTAATGTCCGACTTTATTAAGTTTTATTACTTCGGTGTTGGAGACAGAATCACTAAATTTTTGGGCTATGTCTATGGATAACCAGGGGTCAATCATACCCCATTGAATTAGAATTGGCTGTTGCCATTTTTGAAAGCCAGATTCAATTTCTGCCATTGCTTCTGGAAGTTGCAAATTGCGAATGGTTGATAATAGACCTCTACCAGCCGCAGAAGTTTTCAAAAAAGGTCGGCGGTAAATATCTAAATCTTGATCTGCGATACGGTAACGGCTACCCCCTTCTAGGGTGCGGTCAACTAATAATGGGTCTTGAGTCATCATTTCACCTGCTAAAGGTAAACCCATTTGTTTGATTTTCCAAGGTAATTTAGCAGTAGTTGAAATTGGTGCATTTAAAATAGCAATGTTGGCAATTTGTTCTGGGTGACGTAAGGCATATTGTAAGCCAACAGAACCTAAAAACCCTTGAACAACTAGAGAAAATCTTTCAATTTTTAGTTCTTGAATAAATCTTTCTAAAGCCGTAATAAATGCGTCTGGAGTGTAAGCGAAATCACGTTTTTCTGGCATAGCAGAAAAGCCATAACCAATCCAATCTGGTGCGATCGCGCGTGTTCCTTGGCTGGCTAAAGCAGGCAAAATGTTTCGCCAGCTATAACTTTGGGATACTATTCCGTGCAGCAAGATTACAGGTAATAAATCACTTTGTCCAATCGGTTCAGCTTCCCGATAAAACCACTCTAATGAATCAACTTTTACTTTATGTTCTGTTACAGACACGCTACTTTCCTAATCAAAACTAATAATTAAGAAATATTATTTCTCAATTCTCAAATAATCATCTCACGAATCGCAGATGCAGTTGCAGGGGCTAGTAACACACCGTTACGATAATGTCCGGTGGCGAGGAGGATATTGTTAAATCCTGGCAGTTTTTCAATTATTGGTGCTGGGCGACCTTCGGGGCGGGGGCGTAACCCTGACCAGGTACGGGTAATAGTTGCTGAGGCGAGTTCTGGACAAAAGGCGATCGCTTGTTGTTTAACTGAATCTAATAGTTCATGATTGGGTGGAATTTCATCGCCATCAGTGGGAAACTCCACCGTTGCGCCTATCCAATAATCGCCGCCGCCGACAGGAACGATATGCACATCATTACAGGTAATCATCGGCTGAAATTCAGGGTTGCCGATGGGATTTGCTAAATGTACTTGTAATGCTTGTCCTAAAACGGGGCGGATATCAACTTTTTGGTTTAACTGGGCTGTTAGGAGTGTAGAACCCAGTCCAGCAGCCACCACCACCCAATCAGCGGTTATTTCTCCTGCTGTAGTTTCGATTGATTTTGGTGAGATATTTAAAACATTCACACCAAATTTGAAAGTTACACCTTTTTTTTGGGCGGCTTCAACTAAGGCTAATGTAAGGGCTGTGGGGTCAAGTTGGCGGTCTTGAGGGGAGTAGACAGCGCCAGTAATTTTGTCATTATCTACCTGTGGGCAAAGATTTTTAAGTTTTGCTGTGTCCCAAATTTCCAATTGCCAACCTTGGGAATGGCGAACTTCAACTAATTTTGCCCAGTTATCAAAATTTTCTTCTTCCCAACAAAGATGCAGAATACCCTGACGGTTGAAGGGGATTGTACGTCCAGTTAATGCTTCTAATTCGGGAATTAAGGTTTCATAACGTTCAATGCTGGTTTGTCTTAGCCGCCAAGCTTTACCCTTGATTTTTTGACTAATAGCACCCATCAAAACCCCAAGGGCTGCACCTGTAGAAGCTTGTGCGGGTTGGTTTTGGTCAATCACAGTAATTTGCAACCCTGTAACTTGACTCAGTTCGTAGGCGATCGCGGCTCCAATGACACCACAACCGATAATTATTACATGACTCATTGCTTGGATATTGAAGAGTTATGAGCTAGAAGTGCAAGACGGAAGTCAATACTTCAGCCTTTTTTCTTCTAACTCATAACTTATCACTCAGGAATCACTAGTTAGGATTCAGCTTGCTTGCTACCTTCAGGCAGTAGTTGGATAAATTTGTCAACATCTGTAAATACGGCTTGGTAGTTATTCAAAGCAACTAAACTATTGCCTCTACCAGCTGCTTGATCAAGTTTTACCAAGTGGGTCAGTAAATCTTTGGTGATTTGACGGGCTGCGGTTTGGTCTTTAGGAAGAAGATGGGGCGTGATGTAAGTCATGGTCAGTCTAGCTTCTGCCATCGGGCCATGAATAAAGTTACCCACATCAATCCACTCATTTGTTTGGATGAGGTTTTTCAGTTCGTCTGCGCGATCGCGCACAGTCTGAATTTCAGGCACGTATTCCTGAATTTGGGCAACTTGATCTGCTGTATAAGTTGGAGGTGCAACTGCGACACTAGGGCCACCACAACTGATGAGGAATGTAGCCAAGAATACCAGAATGATTGAGAAAATCGAGCGTTGACGCGCCATAACCTGAACTTAACTTTTTTTAACGTTTGCCAGCTAACAGTGTAATTTTAGATCGCCAGGGTGATTTATCGTTCTAGCCATTAGATGATTTTGCGGAAAAATCTCAGATTTTTTTCAGACCATTATTGAACGAGGGTAAAGTCTCAGACACTTTCCTAAATTTTTAAGTATAATTACTCATACACCTAAAGTTTCATACTTCCTACTGGAGCAATTGTTAAGGAAAGGTAATCTTTGAGTTGCGAAATTTAAAACGTCTTGATAAGCTGAAACACTAATAAGATAAGCTTTCTGGCGGTTTTCTGTCGTCGCATTGCCCTTAGCTGACTAACTATTTAGGAGTGTTTTTTAGTGAACGCATCTGAACAGGCAACTAACCTTGAACTAGCCAGCAAGATTGCTACGGTAGTGAATTTATTCAAATTCCAGTTTCCCGATGCGAAATCGGATTTGAAACCTTGGAAGAATGACCCAGAAACGAGAGAATTGGTTGATCCCGATTCTATCGACATTGGCTTTCACTTTCCTGGTATTAGCAAATCCTGGCGGAGTCGTAGTGTATTAATTCAAATTCGCTTTCATCAAGATCCGATCACAAACTTACGTCGGGCAATTGGCATAGAAGTTGCTGGATTTGATCATCGGGGTGAAGCGTGGCGACTTTCGACAGTAGAACACTGGAACATTGTTGGTGAGTCTGTACCGTCTCCACAAATCAGCGACAAGCTAAAACAATTTTGTCAGCAGATTTTAGAATTGTTTAATGAGAAGTCTGAAGTCTGAAATTTCCAGGACTGATGATTAAATATCAGGGTCTTCGCCTAATTCTCGTAAACGGGCGGCTAACCTTTCAGCGCGTGCTTGGGCTATTTGTGCTTGTGCCTGTGCAGCCTCAGCTTGTAACTGTGCAGCTTCAGCTTGGGCTTGAGCAGTTTCAGCCTTTGCTTGGGCGGCTTCTTCTGGTAAAGGCACAAGATTACCATCGGCATCATAAAACCGCAGCCAAATGGCTGTTTCTCGGTCTACTGTGCCTTCCCAAGTTCCCAGCCATAAACTTAAACGCTGACACCACAGCCAGCCGTGTTCATTTGATGTTAAGGGCTGATAATTTTGATTGGTATCTAAATGCCAGCCTTGTAAAGAATTAGGGTCAAAGGGGTCATAGACAAAATAATCTGGTGTGCGGAAGGTTTGTTGATAAATTTCTTTTTTTGTCTCTTGATCAACCCGCGCCGTCGATGGTGACATTAATTCCACAATGACATCTGGGTAACGGCCGTTTTCTTCCCAAACGACCCAACCTTGTCTGGGTATAGTACCATCAACATTTAGTACAGCGAAGAAATCCGGGCCGCGGAAATCATTGTTACGTGCTTGGGTACTGCTGTAGTAGATGAACATATTGCCACCTGTGTAAAAGTCATTTCGGTCAGCCCAAGCTTGTTGCAATGACCGAATTAAGACATTCATAGCAATACGATGGCGATTTGACTCCAAAGGTTCTCCGTCATCAAATATTAAATCGGTGGGTGGCATTGGGGGTTGCCAGTCCACGATATCATCTACGATATCAGTTGTTTGGGATGTAATTTCTAAATTTGGCTTACTGACTGTCATGCCAACCCCCTAAAGTAGACTGTCAAAAACTGCTGATAAACTAATCATTACCAATTTTGCAGCCACCATCTACACAGTATGCTGATTGATAGGTATTAGCACGCTTACCAAACAACGTATAACGATTATCACGGATTTGTTCGTAGAAGCGATCGCCTGCCCACTTCATCCCTGGTAAAGCACGATAAGCATCGACAAACAAACTCCCCATCGGTAGTAACTTGCCAATTTCTTCAGCCGCATCGCTACCTTGCCAACGTCGTTCAGGGGCATTAGCATCAATTAATATCATTCCTTGTTGACAATCTTGGGATGTTATTCCCCACTGTGTAAGTTGTTGCTCATCTTGCATCGAAGTGTAAAGAAACATCTTGCCTTTGTCTAATGTTTCTAAAAATTGCACTAAAGTAACGCAGAGATTGCAATTTCCGTCGTATATTACGTAATAATGCATTTAAATAGCACTTTTTTTCATTTTACGGTTTAAGTATAGCGTTAGACATAAATTAATTATCTCTGCGGTGAGAATGATGCTGGAAGAGACAATATTAAAAGTTGATTTTACTCAGGAAGATGCTTGTGCAGAAGTTCTGCCGCGATCGCACATCAACTCTAGTTACCATACTAAATGGGATGGTATTCGTTTAGATGTTCATCAACAGCCTGCCCACGAAACCCCAGAACACTCACCCCAACAACATATCATCTCGATTAATTTAGACTATCATCTCCTCCAAGCAGAACGAGTTTTAGACGGACGCTTTCAGCAAGAAAATATTTTTAATGGTGATGTAGCCATTATTCCTGCCAATACTCATCACGTCTGCCGTTGGACATCGGAAACTGATTTTCTACTCCTGAGTGTAGACCCTGTATTTTTCAATCAAATTGTCTTAGAGTCGGTTGATTTACAAGGTGTGGAGTTAACACCTCACTTTGCTGCGCCAGAACCCTTAATTCAGCAAATAGCTTTAGCATTAAAGTCAGAATTAGAATCAGGTGGTGTAGGTAGCCAACTTTATATTGAGTCTCTCAAAACTACACTCTGCATTCACCTGCTAAAACATCACTCTATCGCCAGCAATAAAATTCCGCAGTTCTCCAATCACAAAGGACTTTCACCAAGAAAGTTACGTCAAGCCGTCTCATATATCCATGACAACCTAGAAAGAGATTTGACATTGACGGAAATTGCTGCGGTTGCGGGGATGAGTATGTATCATTTTTCTCGCCTATTTAAACAATCTACAGGTTTTGCACCACATCAATATGTAATTAATTGCCGAATTGCCCAGGCAAAAAAACTCTTGACGGCAACTGAAAAAAGTATTGAACAAATCTCTGAACAAGTTGGTTTCCAAAGTCAGAGTCATTTTACTAATGTGTTTCGCAAATTTATGGGCATAACACCAAAAGCATACAGAGATCATGTGAAGATTTGATAAAAAATACAATGGAGGAGCCAGAATAATTAGCAGAATCAGCAAAAATTTTGATAAATGTATGTAGCAACTATGCTTAATTAATTCTAAATTCTGACTTCTGGCTCCTGGGTACCAAATTCTAATCTATCTAAATTGTGATTTTAAATTTGACTACTGACAATTCCTGACCACTGGACTTTTTTCTGTTGTTCACGGCGGTAGGAAAAGAAATGTTCAGGAGTTTGGTATGTACAATAAGGGGCGATCGCAATTTGTTCGCCACTAATCCCCAAATTTTCTAACTGCAAAGTATTTACCCGCCGCACATCAACTCTCACCTTTCCTGCTTCTGGGTCAGCTAATAAGGGAGAATTGGGTAATTCATGTAACGCCTGAACAATTTTTTGGGTGTTGCTATGTGATATAATACTGGCTCCGATTTCCGCAGCTACCTCAACCGAAACTTGGTAAACTTCACCAGCGATCGCGGGGCCAAGCGCAACTCTTAAGTCCTGTACTTGACTTCCTTGGGCTTGTAATCGGGCGATCGCTTGGGGGACAATCTTCGCAGCTGTACCCCGCCAACCCGCGTGTAATGCAGCTACCTGTCCAGTCTGCATATCCCCAATTAACACAGGTGTACAATCTGCACTTGCTACCCACACCGCTTGTAAAGGTGCTTCGGTTATTAAACCATCAGCCGAGGCCAAAGCCGATTCTTCATCTGCGGCAATTTCCCTGAGTTGGGAGTCAACTTCTTGGGGCGTGAGAACTGTATTCCCATGTACCTGTTTTAAACGATACACCGATGCTTCTGGGTGCAGGAGGGGAGTTAAATCTTGGGGCGATCGCGGCCAGAACTGGTGAGTAAAAAAGCCGTGTTGCCAATTTTCTAAAAGACTACAGGTAAGGTATGACAGTCCTTCCCAATTGCGCCAGTGCCAAGTGTGCATCTTGAACCTAACCAAAAATAGAGGGTATTGAGTATGAGGTTTTGGTGATGCGGGATGAAAAAATTATTTTCTTCTCCCACTGCCTACTCCCTATTCCCTTTTATCAAAATCAGCCAATTAATGTTAACTTGAACAACGGGATTTCGGTTCATGCCTGTGGAATTTGATCGGCAAAAGTTGGAATTAGCGTTAAAAGCTGGAAGAAACTGGGAGAAATCACCATTTTCGCTGCACATTTTTGACAGTGTGACTTCCACTAACCAAACATTGTGGAATTTATTAGCACAGGGCGAAAAACCTGGGTCTGTGGTAATTGCCACACAACAAACTTCGGGTAGAGGACAATGGGGAAGACAATGGATTTCTCATCCTGGTGGGCTATACCTTTCAGTGGCGATCGCCCTTAAACTAGAAGCTAGTGCCAGTTATCAATTAACTCTAGCTAGTGCTTGGGGTATTGCTGACCAACTGCGCTCCTGTGGCGTAGATGTGGGAATTAAATGGCCGAATGATCTGGTCTTAAATAGTCGCAAATTAGGCGGCATTTTAACAGAAACTAAAATAAATAACGGGTATATTACCCAAGCAGTAATTGGAGTTGGCATTAACTGGACAAACCCAGTACCTGAAACTGGAATAAACCTAGAAATGTGGCAAGCCGCCTACGCTACCAAACCGATTTCTTGTCTGGAAATTCTCACTTCCACCGTTTTACGGGGGATAGAGTCCGGTATGGAATGCCTGTCCCAAGAAGGAATAAATATACTCTTGTCGCGCTATTTAGAATTACTAACTAATGTGGGTGACAAAGTATATATTGATGATTTGGCAGGCACTGTAGTCGGCGTTACTTCTCAGGGTCGATTACGTGTTTCTATGGAAACTTATGATACAACAGACATAAAAACAACAGAACTTTATATTGAACCCGGTACAATCAGTCTGGGATACCGTAAATCTTCTGTCCCATTATAGGTTTGTTATGAATTTCGCTCTTTGGGCAAGACAAACCACTGGCATCATCTCTTTAGGCAAATTTAAAACAACTGAGAGAACTAATGACGCAGCGCAATACATCTGCCCATAATCCTTCCCACGGCGTGAATCAGCAAGGTATGACGAAAAAACGTTTTGTATCTACTTTGCCAGCCCAGAGTCTCTGTTTACTAAGTAGCTTTAGCTTGCTTAGTAGTGGCTTCGTATTTGCCCAAACAGAAACATCAATAGATAACATTGTTCCTGTAGAAAATTCCCAGTCCACAGGTAAAACAAATTTCATAAAAAAAGATATTGTTATCCCGGAAGCACCCAAAAAACAAGGGGAATTTTCGCAAAGACGAGCTAACCTCAGTCAAAGACTCCGCAAACCAGAGGTTGCACAATCCAAAGAGCCTGTTAGACAGTCTAAACCTCAAGCTGAAACAGCCATTGAGCCAGTTTTTACGACTCGCCAGCGCACCCCAAGCGTAACTGCACAGCCAAAACCAGTTAACATCCGCACAGCTAAAACCAAGCCGGAAGTTGCTCAACCAAGCCCAAGTTTCAGAGAAGAGGTAGCCAAACCAGTCGCGCCTCGCACCATACCCGAAAAACTCCCAGAAATCGCCCAACCAGCAAATAATTCTAACAGTACGATTGAAGCGACAACTGGCACAGTCAAAGACTCTAACAACTCCTACATTGATCCCAACAATTACGGTACTTCCGCTACAAATACCTATCAAGCACCTAATTCTGTAGTCATTACAGAACGGTCTAGTGGTTGTCGCACAATTTTGCCATCGGGTCAAGCCATATCAGTTGGTTTTTGTAACCAAGCCAAACCCGTTGGGAATCAGCGTGTAGCTAACTCTGAAAGCAAACCAGCCCCCAATTGGCTCAAAAAAAGTCAAAATGCTCAATTAGCTACTGTTCCATCAGTCAGACCTGGGATAACTGCTGACAATAACACCGTTACTTATAGAGGGGAAGTGAAGACGGCTTTTCGTCCAAATCGGTTTATCCCTAATCCTAACGATTTCGGTGCTACCAGAGTCAGCACTACTTCCGTTGCACCTAGCGCCGGTGCTTTACCCCCACCAATGATTGAAGGAAACGTGGCACCGCGTGTCAGCACTGTAGCTTACGATATTCCCTTGGCATCAGTTCTGCCGCAAATTCCCTATACCAATACAATTGCCTATCGTGGCGGTACAGGAATCAACTATCCCCTTTCTGTCCCAGCCACAATTACTTCCTTGTTTGGTTGGCGCGTTCATCCAATTACGGGAAATCGTCGTTTCCACGCTGGTACAGATTTAGGTGCGCCGATGGGGACACCAATTCTCGCCGCCGCTAAAGGTCAGGTAGATACAGCCGGTTGGGTTGGTGGTTATGGTTTAACTGTCATTCTCACTCACAGTTCTGCCCAACAAACCCTTTACGGCCATATGTCCGAAATATTTGTCCAACCTGGTCAAGCAGTAGAACCAGGAATGGTAATTGGCCGAGTTGGTAGCACCGGCAACTCCACAGGGCCTCACCTGCACTTTGAAGTGCGTCACCTCACACAAGACGGATGGGTTGCTGTTGACCCAGGTGGCGAATTACAAGCAGGTCTAAGTCAGTTGTTAAACTCCCTACGGACAGCCCAAGTAGTTGGCGACCCAGGAAGTTAAAAGTCAAAAGTAAAAAGGCAAAAGTAAAAAGAAAAATCTTTTGCCTTTCCATTTTACTTTTTACAAATACCCGTGTTCTGCTAAAAATGTGGGTGTAATTTCATTGAACCCAGTGTCATTGGGAGACGTTGACTGTTTTTTGCCAGGGTAAAGAAATTTTTCCACGTATTTGCCCAGAATATCCCCTTCTAAATTTACCCAACTGCCAGGGACAAGATAGCGAAGATTGGTATCAGCGTAGGTCAGGGGGATGACAGCCACAGTGAAGTGCGAAAGTTCGGGTTCGTAGGCGGCTACCGTGAGACTAATGCCATTTACCGCAACGCTACCTTTGGGGACAATATACCGCGCGATCGCTTCAGGTGCAGTAAAAGTCATTTCCCACGAAGTCGCAGTCTGTTCTGCTGTGAGTAATCGACCTACACCGTCTACATGACCCATAACAAAATGTCCGCCGACTTTGCTACCCACCCGCAGCGAAGCTTCTAAGTTCACATATTTTTGTTGGGTTTCCTCAAGACCTAGGGTAGTGCGGCGCAGCGTTTCTGGGGAAGCAGTGGCAATAAACCCATCTTTTAAAATTTCTTCAACAGTCAAGCAAACCCCATCCACGGCAACGCTGTCACCGTAAGCTAAATCTTGCATAATGACATTAGATGGCTGACTCACACAAGTAATTTGCCAAGAATCACCCCCTAGGGGTTTGATTGTTCCTAAACTTTGGACTAATCCTGTAAACACGGCTGTTCTGTGAAACTAACTCTATTTATTGCCTAATTTTGCCGAAAATCAACTGGTATTTCTTACAAGAATGCAAGACATTTTAAGTATAATTTCTGACTCTTTTTATTATAAGGTTGATAACACATTCACATCTTTCTCAAGGCATACTTGGTTAAGAAGGTTATTGTCTAGGTAGACTCCTTTAACATACTCTGGTGTTCACACCAAGTTCGGAGTTTAATAGAAGCAATTATAGAGAACCTGCCTATGTTTATTCCTTCTCCATACAACCCAAAAAAACAGTATAAATTGTTACAATGTCTCAAGCTCTCCCAGGATTGTAGAGGCTTCGCCAATGATTGAAATGAAAGTCGCTGGCATAGCATTAGATGCCATAACCCGCAGCCCAATTGTACTTTTGAAAGATGCCTCAGATCGGCGTGCTTTACCAATTTATATTGGTCAAGAACAAGCTAGGGCAATTATGGGTGCGTTAGAGAATCAAAAGCCGCCCAGACCATTAACCCATGACTTGATTGTAAATATTCTAGAGACGTGGAATATGACTCTAGAAAAGGTGATTATTCATTCCTTGCAGAAAGACACATTTTATGCAGCTTTGATTGTGCAGCAAGGCGAAGTCAAAAAAGAAATTGATGCACGTCCCAGTGATGCGATCGCTGTTGCCCTCCGTACAAATACGCCGATTTGGGTAATGGAAGAAGTAGTTGCTGATGCCTCAATTCCGGTAGATCGTGATGCTGATGAAGCAGAACAAGAAGCCTTTCGTGAATTTATCTCCAATCTCCGTCCAGAGGATTTGATTAAGCGCTTTGGTAATGGCGATAGCTAAAGAAAGTGCTAATTAATGAGTGCGGAGTGCTGAGAAGGAAAGAGTTCAAGAATTAAAGAAGTAAAATAATTTTTCCTTCTTTCTTTTTCGCACTTCATTCTCAGTGTAAACACTATTTATTGTATTTATACTCAGAATTCAGCACTCACTTCTGGGAACTTCAAGTAATGCAATACAGACGCTTTGGCAAAACAAATCTCCACCTCTCGGTTTTTTCTTTAGGGACAATGCGCTATTTGGCTGATGCTGAAAATGCTCAGGAAACTATCGCTCAAGCCTTAGCTCTAGGAATTAATCATATAGAAACAGCCAGAGGTTATGGCAAAAGTGAGGAGTTTCTTGGCCAAGCGTTTCAAAACGGGTTATCTGTACCTCGTTCCCAACTGTACATCACCACGAAAATCCCACCAACAGCCGACGCTGATAGTATGCGTCAGTACATCGATGAATCCTTAGCGCGATTAAATCTAAATTATTTAGATTGCTTGGGAATTCATGGTTTAAATACTTGGGAGCATTTACATTGGGTGCAAGCCAACGGTGGCTGTATGCAAGCTGTACAAGAAGCAATTGCAGATGGTCGAGTGCGACACGTTGGCTTCTCCACCCACGGAACTTTAGAGGTGATCCAGGCAGCTATCAATACAGATTTATTTGATTTTGTCAATCTGCATTATTACTATTTCTTTCAACGTAACGCCCCAGCAATTCAGTTAGCCGCTGAGAAAGATATGGGCGTATTGATCATTTCCCCAGCGGATAAAGGCGGGAGACTCTACACACCACCCCAAACTCTCAAAGACTTATGTCAGCCATATTCGCCGTTGGAATTAAATTATCGATTTTTACTGAATGA
This sequence comes from Nostoc sp. LEGE 06077, assembly GCF_015207705.1. GTDB lineage: Bacteria > Cyanobacteriota > Cyanobacteriia > Cyanobacteriales > Nostocaceae > Nostoc_B. The sequence goes on along the minus strand of NZ_JADEWI010000003.1, from coordinate 215,310 downwards.
TCGCCGCATTACAACTTTGAGTGTCGGTGCAGCCAAGCCAGAAGAATTATTTGAACCTTTACAAGTTGCTGATAGAGATGGTGAATTAATATCAGCAGAAATTGCTATTTTTCATAGTTTAGAAAATCATCAAACAACTGTTTTAAAAACGGATAAATGTAGTCAGTGTTATGCTTGTTTACCTTGTCCTGAAAATATCAATATTCCAGAGGTGCTGCGGTTACGTAATTTAGCTGTGGCATACAATATGACAGACTACGGGCAATATCGTTATGGTATGTTTGAAAATGCTGGGCATTGGTTTCCGGGAATGAAAGCCAATCGCTGTACAGAATGCGGTGATTGTTTACCCAGATGTCCAGAAGAATTAGATATTCCAGCTTTATTAGATGATGCTAACGAAAGGTTAAAAGGTAAAACTGGTAGAAGATTATGGGGGTAATTTTTAATTCGCCATTCGGAATTTATGGGTGCGATCGCCTGTTTTGCCAAACAACCACGTTAAACTGTTCGATAATGTGGGCAAAATCTATGCAATATACACAAAAGCTTTCATGGATGCTGAGGATACTGATAGGGAAGCCATCGCATGATAAGATTTAACAATTGTTCCTTTTGCTAGATTGAGGCGTGTTAAGACTGCTTATACTAATACCAGTCACTAACTATTGCTTGCCCTCGGCTAACAAATTATGTTTAATACGATAAAAATAGAAAATTTTCGTAGCTTCAAATTTTTTGAACTTCAGCAGCTTGGTAGAGTTAATCTGCTTGTTGGTAAAAATAATAGTGGTAAAACATCAATATTAGAAGCCATTCAACTTTTATGTTCACGGAATAATCTTGAACCACTACGTCAGACAATGATGAAACGGAGTGAATATTGTGTTGATGATGAGCTTAAACCAGCTCAAGAGTTTGATATTCGTCACCTTTTTTATGGTCATGAGATTGAACAAGGGAGTAAGTTTTCAATCACAGGTACTAATAGCAATATTCGACAGGGGCTTTTTGTATCAATAGAACTAAGCAAAATTTTTTCAAAAGAGCTACTTAGCTCATCTCATGAACCTCTGTTTCCCTATGAAGAAGAAGTCCCAGATGTATTAAGGAAACTGTATTTCAGTATTCAGTGGAATTATGGACGAGAAGAAGAGGCTTTGGAATTACCTTTGTCAGCTAATAGTGGACTTCATTCAGAATATATTCGGCGAGTACGTAGAGACAGTAAAAATCCAGCACCAAAAATACAATTTGTTACATCATCTTCGCTAGGAACTGAGAAAATGGTTGAACTATTTGATCAGATAGTCCTAACCCCTGAAGAAAAACTTGTAGAGCAGGCACTTCGTAGCATAGATTCTAAAATTATAAGGATTGCTCCAGTTAGTTCTCAAAAATTAAGGTATTCATTAGATTCGAGGGGTGGTTTTTTTGTACTTCTTGATAGTAACCAACGTGTACCTATTGGTAGCATGGGTGATGGTATTTGGCGAATATTAGGACTTGCACTAGCTACAGTTTGTGCTAAAGATGGATACTTATTTGTTGATGAGATTGATACTGGACTCCATTTTACAGCCATGTCTGATATGTGGAAAATGATTTGGGAAACAGCTAATAGATTAAATGTACAAGTTTTTGCCACTACTCATAACAGCGATTGTTGGACAAGTTTAGCTAGTATTGCGGAGCAGGAAGATACAACTGAAGATGGTATTAGAATTCACAGAATTGAACGAGATAAACAAACAAGTATAGTCTTCACAGAACCTCAAATCGTCATTGCTGCTGAAAGAGACATTGAGGTTCGTTAGTCATGGGTAAAAAATATAATCCTAAGAGATTATTAGTTGAAGGGAAAGATGACTTACGAGTTATACCAGAATTAATCGAAAAGAACGGAATATTTTGGGGAAAAAGAGGGGAAGAAATTGTCTTCATTGAAGATTGTGAAGGTTATCCCAACATAGACTCAAATCTGATTTCCACGGAATTAAAAGCATCGGGACTCACTCATTTAGGAATAATTATAGATGCAGATGAAAATTTATCTGCCCGTTGGCAAAGTATCAGAAATGCTTGTTTGCCAAGTATATCTGATATTCCTGAACAACTGCCCAAGACAGGACTTATACACACCACAGAAGATGGCATTAAGTTTGGTGTCTGGATTATGCCAGATAATCACATAAGTGGTATGTTGGAAACTTTTTTAGCTTATTTGATTAGAGATGAAGATGAATCGATTTGGCAATATGCTCAGGAAGTAGCACAAGAAGCAAAAAATCAAGGAGCGCCATTTCAAGATTCTTATATTGATAAAGCGAAAATCTACACTTGGTTGGCATGGCAAACAGAACCAGGGAGACAATTACATCAAGCTATTAAGTATAAAGTGCTAAATTCTCAACATCCAAAAGCCCAAATATTTTTAACATGGTTTAAAAATCTGTACGACTTATAATCTCATCTTTTGCTATTTCCCAGAAGCGATCGCCTATTTTTTGTAAAATATTTATTGTTGGCTATATCTGTTTTTAACAGTAACTTTTAATACTAATGACATCAGTATCAGAAGTTGATTGATTAATTAAAATTTTTGGGGAAAAATTTTCAAACCTTGAGGAGTTGTGAAATCCTTTGAGGGTGACTACAGTGAACTGCGGAAGAGATGTAGTTTTGGGACAATATAATGCAAACTAATTGGAAAATTGGGACTTTATTCGGCATCCCGTTGTTTTTAGACCCTTTGTGGTTCGTGATTTTAGGACTAGCAACCTTGAATTTTGGCGTAGCTTACCAAGAGTGGGGGTCTACCATAGCGTGGAGCGCAGGGATAGTTATGGCATTGCTGCTATTTGCTTCGGTATTATTACACGAACTCGGTCACAGTTTGGCAGCGCGATCGCAAGGCATTAAAGTTAACTCTATTACTCTATTTTTGTTTGGTGGGATTGCAGCTATTGAAGAAGAATCAAAAACTCCGGGTAAAGCGTTTCAAGTGGCGATAGCTGGCCCATTGGTAAGTATTGGGCTATTTTTTCTACTAAGGGTTGTAGCAATCTTCATTCCTGAGACTAATCCCCTCAGCGTGATGGTGGGAGATTTGGCGAGAATTAACTTAGTTGTTGCCTTATTTAACTTGATTCCTGGCTTACCGTTGGATGGTGGTCAGGTGTTAAAAGCAGCACTGTGGAAAGTGACAGGCGATCGCTTTCAAGCGGTACACTGGGCTGCAAAATCAGGGCAAATTTTGGGTTACGCGGCGATCGCTTTAGGATTTGCGATAGATTTCTTTACAAGAGAATTAGCCCTTGGTTTGTGGATTGCGATGATTGGTTGGTTTGGGATTCGTAACGCCAACACCTACGACCGCGTAACTACATTACAAGAAACTTTGTTGAAGATAGTCGCTAGTGATGCGATGACTCGTGAGTTTCGCGTAGTTGATGCTGATCAGAGTTTACGCGCCTTCGCCGACGCATATCTATTAGATAATGCTGCATCACCAGTTTATTTTGCTGCTTCCGATGGACGTTATCGCGGTATGGTTGCCATTGATGATTTACGCTTGGTAGAAAGAAGTGAATGGGAAACCCACACTCTACAAAGTATCGCCCATCCCTTGACAGAAATACCGACAGTTACCGAATCAACTGCGATCGCCGAAGTGATCAATAAGTTGGAAAATGAACAGTTACCACGCGTCACCGTGCTTTCCCCAGCTGGTGCGGTAGCTGGTGTAATTGACCGGGGTGATATTGTTAGTGCAGTAGCGCAAAAGTTAAATATTCCCTTTACTGCTGTGGAGATTAAGCGGATTAAAGAAGAAGGTAGTTATCCGCCTGGGTTGCAGTTGGGAGTAATTGCCAAATCTACTGTTAATTAAATTTTTAACCGCCGATGTACGCGGATGAACGCTGATAGTTAAGGAAGATTATCTGTGTGGATTCGTGGGTGTTGGCGGTTATTGTTGAATATCAGAATTTACTAGATTGATATGACCTGACTTTTTGCTTTGCTGCTTTCTGTCTAATCCGTTTAGTTTCGGCTCCATTGGGTACATGAGGTCTTTCACTTAATACCTGTTTTAACTCTTCGTAGGTAATCTTAATCCCAGAGCCTTGAGGAAAGTAACCATTGTTATAGATAACATAACCACCACGATGGAAGAACCCCTCATAACAATCATTTTTAATGCCGAGAAGTTGCTTGGTATGCAATGTTCTTAACCAATCTATAGCGTTCATTCATCTCTCCAGAAAAAGAATCAACTGCGATCAAATTTTAAATTTACTCTCCCATTCTTATTTGCGTCTCCAGTTACTGAGCGCAGTCGAAGTATGCGTCTCTGCGTGAGATAAGTGTTTTTTAGTGTGGGGAACACTACCTTTAGTTATTAAAAATAATATAACCCACGAAAGAGTTAGAGATTAGATGTATTTTCTAACATCAGGGAAGATAGTTGAATTTTTAAGCGGCATTTAGGGAAGCGTATGACCGAGTAATTGGTTCTGGTTACTTACTCAAAGCTAGTTACAGCATCTTGCTGTGAAGAGCGATCGCTTCCTCTAATTGTGCGCGGATGTTTCTGCACAATGCAAGGCTAATCTCTGAGACATTCAAAAAAGCAGAAAATTCTATTAAATCAAAAATGACATTTATTTTTAGAGATTCATAACTCTGAATAGATACACTAACAAAATTGCAATCAGGAAAATATGGTAACAAAAAACAGTATCCGTGCATTAGGCGTATTTGCTAACTCTCAACAATTAGAGCAAGCTATTAATAATTTGAAGGCTTCTGGCTTTTCAATGGACAGCGTTTCTGTGATTGCTAAAGATGTGGAGCAGAGTGAAGAAATCGGTGAAGCGCAAATCAGCGATCGCATCGGTAATCAAGATGTGAATACAACCGGAGCCGTAGGAGATACGCTCACAGCAACTACTTGGGGTAGTGTGTTAGTCGGTTTGAGTAGTCTGGCGCTTCCGGGTTTAGGTGCTGTGCTGGCTGCTGGTTCTGTAGGTGTAGCATTAGTTAGTAGTGTTGCAGGTGTGGCTGTAGGCGCAGCAGCAAATCAAAATTTGGTCAAAGCCTTAACTGATTTAGGCGTTCCCGAAGAGAGAGCGCGAATTTATAGCGATCGCCTACAACAAAGTTATTATTTGCTCATCCTAGAAGCTCCAGAAGCCGAAATTAATCGCGCCGCAGCAATCTTACGCCAACAAGATATTCAAAATTGGGGTGTTTATGAGTCTAAAAAGGCTGAAGTATGAAATGAATCAAGCCTGATAGAGTTTTTTTACTCAGCACCTTCAAGTCAAACGAGAAGTTTATCTTTTTAGAAATATCTATGCAGTTAAAGCCAATAAATCAGCAAGTCGTTGCAGTCGTTGGTGCTTCCAGCGGGATTGGACGTAAAGCCGCTTTGGAATTTGCTCAACGTGGTGCAAAGGTAGTTGTTTCTGCTCGCGGAGAGTTGAAGCTAAAGTCTTTGGTGGAAGAAATTCGCGGCTTTGGTGGAGAAGCAACTTATATTGTTGCTGATGTGCAAGAATTTGACCAAGTAAAAGCGATCGCCGCTCAAACTGTGGAGATATACGGAAGACTTGATACTTGGGTTCATGCTGCGGCGATCGGGATGTTTGCGACGTTTGAACAAACAACACCAGAAGAATTCAAGCACGTCATTGATATCAGTTTAATGGGACAAGTGCATGGTGCAATGGCCGCCTTACCCCATCTCAAGCGCGAAGGACGAGGCGCACTAATTCATGTATCTTCAATGGAAGGTAGGCGATCGCTTCCTTATCAAAGTGCTTATTCCTCTGCCAAACACGGGGTTGAGGGCTTTCTAGAAGCGATGCGTGTCGAATTAATCCACGAAAAATGGCCTATCAGTGTCACAAGTATTAAGCCAGCCGTAATTAACACTCCATTTTGGAATAATGGCTTAACTAAATTAGGTGTGAAACCAGCAGGAATACCACCTTACTATGATCCCAAAATTGTAGCTGATGCTATTCTCTATGCAGCAGAACACCCAATTCGTGATTTGTTAGTTGGAGATATCGCTAAATTACTAGATTTAGCCCAGAAAATCTCGCCTTCGTTAGTAGATTCTTTGTTATTGCTATTGGGCTTTAATCTACAACGGAGTAGTGGCGAATTAAAATCTGAAGATGCACCCAATAATTTTTATCAACCTGTTCCAGATGAGAGCAGAATTGATGGCGATTATCAAAACTTAGTCATACCCAGTATTACTGATGCCTTGGGTAAATTGCCGCTTTTTCAATTAGGGACAGGAGCTTTATTGGCTTTAATAGCAACACAAGTGTTCAACCAGAGCAAGTAATGTTAGAGAATATCCCCAAACATTAATGCTAATGTTTATACCTGTCTTTTGATAGAGTATAAATTTCAAATTCTCAGTTGAATAGAAAGTATTATGTCTTGCCAACTAATTAGTTTAGATAAAGCAATTTAATAGAGCTTGAAAATATTTTAGTTGGCAGTCAGTCTCATCCTCTAAATTCAGGTTTATCACAGTTTCAAACCCCCAAATATTGATACTGTCAAACTTCGGCAATTGGGATGAATCTTTTCAACAATTGAACCATCACAGGAGTGACAAAGAATATGGAAAATACCCAGACCGTAAAAATGGTAGAGCGTTACTGTGCTTTGAGCATCGGTATTCTCTTTTTAATATTAGGTTTGGCAGGATTTACACCTGCTTTGGTATCTTTACCAGGAAGTAATGAATCTTTTGTTCCTTTAGATGCTTCTCCTAATGCTTACGCTGCGGGATTCGGTTATATATTTGGTTTATTTCCTACCAATTTTTTGCATAATTTAGTGCGTTGTACTGTTGGACTATTAGGTATTGCTTCTTACAACAGTGCTAAAAGCGCTCGTTTATTTAATGGGGCTTTTGCAATTGCATATTTGGCATTAGCAATCATGGGATTATTACCATTTGCCAAGACATTTTTCGGCTTTATGCCACTCTTTGGCAATAATGTTTGGGTCAATTTTTTCACAGCGATCGCTGCTGGTTATTATGGCCTTCTCATTCCATCTAAAGTTGCAGGTGTTAATGTATCCCAAAATGTTTAATCTGTCAAAATTTCTTAGGAGTTTTATATGCAGAAATCAGACAAACAAAAAGAATCTTTCCTTCGTTATCTCTCTCTCGCACCAGTACTGGGTGTAATTGCAATATCAATTGCCTTTTCTACCTGGGCGATTTTTAATTACTTTTTCCCTGACCTGCTTTTCCATCCCATGCCATAAGGTAAAATAATTCGTAATTATTAACCTATTGCTAAATTTAGGAAATGGAAATATAAAATTACGCATTACTAATTAGTAATGCGTAATTCATTATAAAAATTTTCCCGTAAGTTAAATATTATTTTGACCCCTGCCAAGCTCATCTTAACAAGGAGATGTACTAAACAACACTCTTATTAATAGGGTGGGCAATGAATACCCACCCCATACCTATAGACAAATGCAAGATTTAAATTAGCGAGAATCAGTTCCTTGATTAGGAAGTCCTGGAGTTGTAACATTACCCCCAGCAGCTTCTGGTTCAGCACCTTGACGAACATCAGTACCTGATTCTTGACCAGTCATCCGATATCTTTCATCAAGAGGAGTATCACCTTCTTCTGTAGTGGGTACAGTGGTTTGTGTTCCAGGATTATCTTCTGGATTATATTTAGCATCATCTTGCCGATTGTCTGGGGGTGTTTTTGATGTCATGTATTTGTACCTTGTAAATACGTTATTCTTTTAGATTAGTGGCGAATTTCTTCTAAGTTTACTATCTACAGACAGAATTGCTTCTATGACTAATTACATGATTTTCACCCCTCTCAATATCCCTTTAGAGAATGTCTGAGAAGGATTAAATATTTTGCCTGATCCCCCCTATCCCCCTTTTTTAAGGGGTTAATTTCTTCAAGTCCCCCTTTTGAAGGGGGATTTAGGGGGATCTAAAAGTCTACAATACAACATCAAAAAATTTTCAGACATCATCTTAGAAAGGGGAGATACCACAGGCGGCAGTATTTTTTCTATGCGTCTTCATCAAGAATTAGTATTAGTGAGATTGGTGTTAACTGAGTTTTGCTCTAAACCCTTGTAAACCTCTGGTAATCTCCACCAAGGCACATTAGGATATTCATGATGTTCTTTATGATAACCAAAATGGTAGCAACTTATAAATGACCAAAAAATAGGTAATGGAATACTTCTTGTACGATGCACACTTGTATATCCTACTTCTAGCCTTCTATGAGGTAGGAATGTGCCAAAATAAAATAATTGTATGGAACTACAAATAGATGGTATTACCCAAAATAAAATTAGATTGACTTGAAATATATTTAATACATATCTAAGAAGAATAAATACAAATATAAATCCTAGATGTTGTGTCCAACTCCAATAAGATTTGATAAAATTAAAATACCAAGCAAAAAAGTTTTGGTATTGATGTTCGTAAAAATCTGGATCATCTTTAGTACTAGGATAGCGGTGATGTAAGCAATGCTTCTTTAATAACTCTTGATAAGAAAATAACCCATATAATAATACAAATATTTTGCCTATCCCATTATTTACTTTGGGATTTTGCGGAAAAACTACGCCGTGCATAGCATCATGAGCGGTAATAAATAATCCCGTATAGAAGAAGGTCTGCCACAGCATAGCTACGGCTATTAAGGGAATAGGAACTTTAGCAATATTTAATGATAAGAATAAAGTTATACTTATTGTCCATAATCCTAAAATTATACAAGCTATGAAAATACCTTGGTTATTTGTTTTTTCGGCATTAACAATAAAATCTGACTTTTTTGATTGTGGAGATACTGAATGAAGTTGAATCATGCCTTAATTCCTTGATTTATACGTTATGATTTATCAACAAAATTATAAATTGCTTGTCATTTTATTAATTTATTGACTAGAACTGATATATTTTTTACGCATCAAATAAATAGATAATTGGTTTAGAAGGCAACAACTATGTAATTTAAAAGCATTAAACTACATGGTTACTCATTGGTATTTTTTAGTAATTTCATAATAGCTATGAACTCTGGCTTGACTCTCTATCTATAGTTCCAATAGATATACTGTACCAAAGCAATATATTGGTAAAATATTGTATGTATTACCAAATACCTAAGTAACTATTTAAATATCAATTGTTCAAGAGATATGAATTAATTCACTACTATATAAATACTCTTTATTAGTTTAATATATTTTTAGTATATATATATTAAGTCGTAGAATCAAAGCTCTATAGCTTTGCATACATATCACATAAATGTATCCTGATTGATTTGGATTTTAAATAAGACCTAAGTACTATGTTATTGATTAGGGGTCAAAATAATAGCAGCTACAATTTAGATGTGTCAGCCACTGCAAAACTTCATTTAGTTAGGCTCAATGCCGATCGCGTTCTAAGTCGTAAATTACTTTTTCAAGATACCAGTTATCAGACTTACCTTTATGCAACTGCCTTTGATGCTTGAGTAATCGTTTAGCTGTGGCCGTGTCGCCACGTAGCATCTCTAGCAACTTGCGTTGTAGTTCTCTGTTTTTTGGGTCAGTTCGGTATGAACGAGAATACCTCTGGTTTCGCCGTGGCTGATGTTGAGGCTTTGATACTGAAAATCCGAATGGTACTCTTGGTTTGAAGAGATGTTTTAGCAATTCCCATAGATAGCTGATTTGGTAAATCAGATTTATTACTAAACGCAAGAGATAAAGCAGTTGTGCTAAAACGTCCATAGCTTGAGTTGCATCACCACTCAATCCACCATGCAAGATTTTCCTATGCTTTAACATCAGAATTTTCTCGCATTTGTTTTTAAAATTACTGTCCTGCTTGATAGTCATACTGAGACATAGACATATTTGATTTGGCGATCATTGAAGAGGGAATCAATCCAGATAAAAGCATCAGAGGATAGCCATATTTGTATTTAAAGTTGTTTGCTCTCGCTCATGTGTTTTAAAATACATAAAAATTGTTTTTTTACTGAAAATAATGCGCTTTTGGATAACTAGCAACTTGCTTTATTAAGCGGATAGTAGATTTATTTATTTGTTTTTGATAAATCTGCTTTTAGCTACAACATATCCGCAATATTGCTGTTTCAAGATTGCAATATTTGGGAACACTAATATTTAAACGCCTGAAGGATTTAGTGGTATGTTGAAAATTCTCGGATATCAATTGAGCGAAGAACTCTACAACGGTTTGAGAACATTGGTTTATCGCGGATACCGAGAAGTTGACAACAAACCTGTAGTGATTAAACTGCTAAAAAATCCTTATCCCAGTTTCAGCGAACTGGTGCAGTTTCGCAATCAGTACACCATTGCCAAAAATCTGCATACATCTGGAATCATCGAAACTTATAACCTGGAACCTTACCAGAATGGTTATGTAATAGTGATGGAAGATTTTGGGGGAATATCTCTCAAAGATTATTTCATTTCTAAAAAACCGCAATTTGCTGGGTTTTTACACGAGTTTTTAGAAATAGCGATCGCTCTCTGTAATATATTAGACAAACTTTACCGTTATGACATTATTCATAAAGATATTAAACCCAGCAATATTTTAATTAATCCCGAAACCAAACAAGTCAAACTAATTGACTTTAGTATTGCATCTTTGTTGCCCAGAGAAACTCAAACCCTGATTAATCCTAATATTTTAGAAGGAACACTGGCTTATATTTCTCCAGAACAGACTGGAAGAATGAATCGCCTCATTGATTACCGGACTGATTTTTATTCTTTGGGTGTTACTTTCTATGAATTACTGACTGGAGAATTACCTTTTCCATCAAACGATGCAATGGAATTACTGCATTGTCATATTGCTAAAAAACCACCAAAAATCACCAGTGTAGAAATTCCCCAGGCGCTTGCAGATATTGTCATGAAATTAATGGCAAAAAATGCTGAAGACCGCTATCAAAGTACATTAGGGCTGAAGTATGATTTGGAAACTTGTTTAACTCAACTCCAAGCAACAGGAGAAATTCAGAATTTTGAAATTGGGCAACGGGATGTGTGCGATCGCTTTATCATTCCCGAAAAACTCTATGGTCGTGAACAGGAAGTGCAAACTCTTCTAGAAGCATTTGACCGTGTTGCTAATGGCGCTAAAGAAATCATGTTAGTGGCTGGTTTTTCGGGAATTGGGAAAACGGCAATTGTGAATGAAGTTCATAAACCAATTGTTAAACAACGTGGTTATTTTATTAAAGGTAAATTTGAGCAATTTAATCGAAACATTCCCTTTTCAGCATTTGTGCAAGCTTTTCGTGATTTAATAGCACAATTACTTACCGAAAGTGATCAACAAATCCAACAATGGCAAGCTAAAATTACTGAAGTTTTAGGAGAAAATGCCCAGGTAATTATTGAAGTTATTCCAGAATTAGAACTAATTATTGGTAAACAATCACCTGCACCAGAATTATCGGGAACTGCGGCGCAGAATCGGTTTAATTTACTATTACAAAAATTTATTAACTTATTTAGCACTCAAGAGCATCCATTAGTCTTATTTTTAGATGATTTACAATGGGTTGATTCTGCCTCATTAAAACTTATCGCATTATTAATGAATGAGGCAAATTCTGGCTATTTGCTGCTCATTGGTGCTTATCGAAATAACGAAGTTTCAGTAGCGCATCATTTAATATTGACATTAGATGAAATCAAAAAAAATGGAATTAAAATTCATAAAGTTACGCTGCAACCACTAAATGAATCTACATTAAATCAGTTAGTAGCTGATAGCTTAAATTGTCCTGAAAATTTAGCATTACCACTTTCACAACTCATCTATCAAAAACTCAAGGAAATCCATTTTTTGCCACACAATTTATCAAAGCCTTACATCAAGATAACTTGATTGAGTTTAATTATGACCAAGGACACTGGGAATGTGACATAGCAGAAATAAATCAGCGATCGCTCACAGATAATGTAGTTGAATTTATGGCATTACAATTACAGAAATTGCCAGAATCAACGCAAGATATTATAAAATTAGCTGCCTGTATTGGTAATCAATTTGATTTAGAAACATTAGCTATTGTTTCGCAAAAATCCACATCAGAAACAGCAACTTGTTTATGGAGTGCTTTAAAAGCAGGTTTAATTCTACCCCAAAGTTATGTTTATAAGTTTTTTGTTGGGTTCGAGAATCAAACTATTACTTCAGAAAATTCAGAAATTGTTTTCTATAAATTTCTGCACGATCGCATTCAACAAGCCGCCTATTCTTTGATTCCTGAAGAAGATAAACAATCTACCCATTTGTATATCGGAAAATTGTTGTTAACCAATACTCCCAAAAATCAACAAGAAGAAAAAATATTTACCATTGTTAATCAACTTAATAGAGGCATAAAATTACTCACTACAGCCGATGAACAAGATGAATTAGCACAGTTAAATCTTTATGCAGCCAAGAAAGCTAAAGGATCAACAGCATATAGTGCAGCGTGGGAATACTGCACAGTCAGTCTACAACTTTTAGATAAAAATAGTTGGCAAAATCAATATGACTTGACTTTAAAAGTATATGAAACAGCTATAGAAGCAGCCTATCTCAGTGGCGATTTTGCAGAAATGGAAAGATTAACAGAAATTTTACTGCAACAAGCCAAGACAATCCTCGATAAAATCAAGGTTTATGAAGTTAAAAGCCAAGCTTTAGCTGCTCAAAACCAATTATTAGCAGCGATGAATATGGGACTGCAAATTCTCAAGTCCTTGGGTATAGAATTTCCCGAAAACCCAACTCCCAACGATATTGGTGCAGCATTACAAGAGACGCAATTAGCTTATCAAGGGCAAGAAATAGCTGAACTCATCAACTTACCATTGATGACTGATCCAATCCAATTAGCAATCATAAGGCTAATATCTAGTATCTTACCAGCAGCCTATCTTGCATCTCCCATACTCTTTGTCTTGCTAACATTTAAAGAGGTGAATTTATCAATAAAATATGGAAATAATTCTATTTCCAGCCATAGTTATGCTTGTTATGCTTCAATTCTTTCTGGAGGTATGGGAGATATTGAAAATGGTTATAAATTTGGGCAACTTGCTTTAGAGTTATTACACAAGCAGAATGCTAAGGAACTGCAATGTAAAGTTAATTCACTTGTTTATGGCTTTATTAAACATTGGCAAGATGGACTGAGTACAACTTTAATCCCGCTGCGAGAAGCTTATACTATTGGGTTGGAGACTGGTGATTTTCAATTTGCCGGATATTCATCAGTTATGTATTGTGCATTTGCCTACTTTGCTGGGATAGAAAAGGAATTATCAGACCTAGAAAAAGAAGTATTAGCTTTGCATAATTCTATCTATCAACTGAAGCAAATGACTTCGGTTTATTATTTTCAAATGTTGCAACAGGCAATACACGACTGTCAAGCAGGTAGAAGCTCATCTTCATACTTACAAGGAGATTTTTTTGATGAACAAATAATGTTGCCCAAGTATTTAGACTCGAACGATCGCTTGGGCATATTTTACCTTCATTTTCATAAATTATGCTTAAATTATCTTTTTGGAAATTACCAACAAGCAATTGCTGATGCGGCTTTGAGTGAACAATATGTAGATGGGGCCGTTGGTTTTCCGTATATTCCAATATTTTATTTTTATGATTCTCTGTCACGCATAGCTGCGTATCAAGAAACTCCACAGATTGAACTAAATGAACTCATGCAGAAAATAGCTGAAAATCAGCAAAAAATGCGAAATTGGGCAGACAAAGCGCCGATGAATTATCTGCACAAGTTTGAATTAGTAGCAGCAGAATGTCATCAGTTACTGGGTAGTCAATGGGAAGCCATTGAAAGTTATGATCGTGCTATTACAGGAGCCAGAAAAAATGGCTATATGCGCGAAGAAGCACTGGCTAATGAGCTTTTAGCTAAATTTTATTTAAAGTTGGATAAAGAAAAAGCTGCCCAAGGATATATGCAAGAAGCATACTACTGCTATGCTCGATGGGGTGCAAAAGCTAAAACTGATGATTTAGAAAAATGCTTTCCTCAACTACTCAAACCTATCCAACAACAGCAACGATTTAACTTCAACCCATTAGAAACTATTGCGACAATTGCTCAAACATCCACTACTAATAGCACAAATATTACTGATGTAATCAATTTTTCTTCCGTCCTCAAAGCTGCTCAAACGATTTCTAGTACTATTGAATTAGAACAACTTGTTGCCAGCTTAACTCAAATTATTTTAGAAAACTCTGGGGCGAAAAAAGCTGCATTAATTCTTCCTGAAGAACGGGGTAATTGGCAAGTCAAAGCAATTACTTTAATCAATCATCAAGTAAGTTCTCAAGGTGAAATAGAAACAACAATTAACCCACAACTAATAGAGACTTGCCAGGATATTCCCAAAAAAATCATCAATTATGTAAAACATACTCAACAAACAATTATCATCGACAATTGCCAAACAGATATTCCTGGCATAATTGGGGAATATATGCTAAATCATCAACCGAAGAGTGTATTATGTACACCAATTATTCAACAAGGGTATTTAGTCGGGATTCTCTACCTAGAAAATCAACTCACAAGTGGAGTATTTAATAGCGATCGCCTAGAAATTATTCAAATGTTATCAGCCCAAGCTGCTATCTCGCTAGAAAATGCCCGTCTATATCGAGAATCCCAAGCCAAAGCCCAACAGTTACAACAATCTCTCCAACAGCAAAAAACTTTATTTCAAGTCGTTACGCAAATTCGACAATCTTTAGACTTAGAGGCAATTTTTAGCGTAGTTACCCAAAATATTCGGCAAATTCTCTCTGCTGATCGTGTGGGAATTTATCAGTTTCATCTAGATGTGAATTATGAATATGGTGAATTTATCGCTGAGGATGTCTTACCGCAGTTTACTTCTGCTTTAGCGGTGAAAGTTCAAGATCATTGCTTTGGGGAAAATTTTGCAACCTTGTATAAACAAGGACGGATTTGCGCCATTGATGATATCAATACAGATGCCGTTATAGATTGTCATCGCGTAATTTTAGCGCAATTTCAGGTGAGAGCATCGCTGGTAGTCCCAATTATGCAAGATGATGAACTTTGGGGTTTACTCTGCATTCATCAATGCGATCGCCCTCGTCATTGGCAACCTTTTGAGATCCAATTTGCCCAGCAAGTTGGCGCACAAATGGGAGTTGCCCTCAAACAAACAGATTTATTAATCAAAACTCAAAAGCAAGCTACCCAACTCGAACAAACACTCCAACATCTCCAGCAAACTCAACTGCAATTAGTCCAAAATGAAAAGATGTCTGCATTGGGGAATCTGGTTGCTGGTGTGGCTCACGAAATGAATAATCCTCTCGGTTTTATTTCTGCTAGTCTGGAACAAGCTAAACCTATTTTGGCAGATATTATTCACCATTTACGGTTGTATCAAGCAAGCTCAAATAATTCTAATCCAACTATCATCCGCCATGCCGAAGAAATAGACTTGGAATATACATTAGAAGACTTGCCACAGATGATTGCTGCCATGATTTTAGCTGGCGATCGCTTAAAAAATATCAGCACTAGTTTACGTACTTTCTCCCGTGCTGATCAAAATTGCAAAGTACCTTTCAATATTCATGAAGGTATCGATAGTACAATTTTAATTCTCAAACATCGTCTCAAAGCCAACAATCAACGTCCAGCGATTGTCGTAATTACTGATTACGGTGATTTGCCAAAAATTGAATGCTTTCCTGGACAATTAAATCAAGTATTTATGAATATTCTGGCTAATGCTATTGATGCCTTAGATGAATCAAATACTGGGCGTAAATTTGTCGAAATCGAGGCAAATCCCAATCAAATTAAAATTACAACTTTCCTAGAATATCAGCAAGTAAAAATCTCTATTGCTGACAATGGTAAGGGTATGAGTGACCAAGTTAAACAGAAAATATTTGACCATTTATTCACGACAAAAGCCGTAGGAAAAGGTACAGGTTTAGGACTAGCGATCGCTCGTCAAATTATTGAAGAAACCCACAGTGGAAAATTAACCTGCAACTCCATTCTGGGTGAGGGGACAGAATTTGTCCTCGAACTTCCCCATAAATAACAAAACTAGGACTTACGTACAAAGGTGAGTCGTGGAGATAAGGGAACGGGGAACAGTAAAAGACAAAAAGCTTATCTGAATCGTATTGGGGTATAAGGGTGTAAGGGATTTTAACATCTACACCCTGTCCCAAACCTTTCTAAGTCCTATAGAAAATATCAATTAATCTGGAATCACCGGACTCAAAGGACTCAGGGGAGTAGTGAACACATAATAAACTACTCCAGAGCCGAGAATCATAATTGCCAGACTAAATAAAATTACCCAGCGGTCTGTAGGTTCATAATTATCGTCTTCAATATCACGACGCACTGCAAAATAATGTGCTGTTGATAACCATACCGTTACTAACCCAACTAGTGAAAATACTAAACCTAACTTCCAACCATTACCAGGAGTTGGTAACAGCGGGACTTGAAAAGCTCGCAGACGGACGATAACGACACCAAAACCCAAAAGTGCGATCGCCGTTCGCATCCAAGCCAGATAAGTACGTTCATTGGCTAAATGATCCCTGATTCGTGATGGATTTAGCCTTCCTAGCTTCTTCTGTTGTTTGTTTTCTTCTGCTGGTTTAGACTCTAATTGCATCAATAACACCCTTAAACCCCAAGAGGCTCCCCTCCAAAAAATGCTGAAGTAATAGCAAATTTCTTTCCAGATAATTTGCCACTTGTGCCGCGATCGCACTTGAAAAATATATTTAATTTGCTGGGACATTTTTGCCAAAATTTATTTTAATGCAGATATGGTAATAACACAAGTCTGAATAATAATATTAGTGCAGTAAATTAGCTAAAATTAGCGATTTTCGCAGCATTGTGCTGAATTTTGCTGATTTTACAATTTTGGTAATTCATTTATACAATGGCGATCGCTTAACTGAATTTTTTGCATATTTGAGTAGACACATTCATAACGTGTGTATTTATTATTCTTACTTTTTACTGTATGTCATCTAATCAATAGAATCAAATGTTTTTATTTGTCAAAATTATAAATATAAGTGATTAAATTTTGACATCCAGGTTTTGAGGAATAGTTGAGTATGGCAGGGATGACGCTGGAGCAGCTAAGAATCTTTCTCGCTGTAGCAGAACATCTACACTTTACGCGTGCAGCTGAAGAGCTTTATATTACTCAGCCAGCCGTGAGTGCAGCAATTCATAACTTAGAGCAAGAATACGGAGTCAAACTGTTTCATCGGATTGGTCGCCACATTGAGATTGCCGAAGCTGGTAAGTTATTACAAGTAGAAGCACAGAAAATCCTCGATCAAGTGACGTTAACAGAACGGGGATTAAGAGAATTGAACAATCTGCAACGGGGCGAATTAAAATTAGGCTCAAGTTTAACCATTGGTAACTATTGGCTACCAAGTAAAATTAGTGAGTTTAAAAGTAAATATCCACAGATTTCCGTTGATTGTACTTTGGCCAATGCCGAAACAATTTGTGAAGGAACCGCAATGGGGCAATTTGATTTAGGTTTAGTCGAAGGTGATGTTAAACCATCTCTACAGACTACTTTAGAGCAAGAAATCATTGGCAGCGATCGCTTACAAATAGTTGTTGGTAAAACTCACCCTTGGTTTGAACTTGGAGAAATTACTGTGGAAGAACTAACTCAAACTTCTTGGGTGATGCGAGAACCAGGTTCTGGAACCCAGCAAAGATTTGAAGAAGCCCTAAAAAATTGGGGTATGAATATTAGTCAACTCAATGTAATTTTAGTCTTTAATAGTGGCGAAATGGCCAAAGCCGCTGTTGAAAGTGGTGTAGGTGCAACAGGAATTTCTGAGTTAATGGTAAAAAAAGAAATTCAGTTAGGAACTTTACGAGCAATTCGAGTTTGCACTCACCAAGCAGATTGCAGTAAAGATTTAGAAATAGTTAGACCATTTTTTAAACTCAAGCATCGTCAACGCTTTCAAACTGCTCTAGCAAAAGTCTTTGAACAAACCTTGATTGCATCCTACACAAACATAAATTTTCCCGAAAAATCTCTAAATTAAGATAAAAATAAAACCTTAATTCTCTACTTTCTTTCAGTCCCCACAGCAACACAGTAAAGCGCCGCATGACGTTTACCATCAATACCCAACAGATTATTGAGGCTCAGATCATAAAATCCACCGATGCAAAGACTACCCAAGCCCAATTGCACCGCCATCAGACAGATATTTTCAGCTTGATGGCCAGCTTCTAAAAGGGCAAAGCGGTAGCCACGCGCACCATATTTGCACAGCGATCGCATAAACACTGATGTAAACACAAACAAAGCATTGGCATTCACTATATAATTTTGTTGCAATAAAGGTTCGACAAAATCATTTGGGACTGCATCATTCACCTGATGCAAGCCATGACCGCGCGGTTCATAGTGATAAAGTCCATCCGCTAAATTTTCCACCTTTTGCGTTGATACAAAAACCTCTAACGGATATAGCCCTCCCGCAGATGGTGCGTTTCGCGCTTCATAGGTGTAACCATCCATTTGACGTAGCCCATTCAGTCCACAGCCAGCATCTAGCAACTGAGCCAATGTGATCAGTTGCATAGTTGTATTGGCAAATGATCGTCCAGAAGACCGACGCTCTAAAAGTTGACTCAGTGAGTTATCGTGTGGTGCTTTTGGCAGTTCAAAAAAAGGAGCCTCCGGCATATATCGCATTTCTGTAGCGGGAACACGTTTGACATAACTTTTAGGTACTGGAGAATTCAAATGATAGAGCAGCGCTAACTCCAGTGGCTCATTGACTGTATACATTTTGCTAATTTCCTGATATTTATAGCAGGGGATAGGGGACAGGTGACAGGTGACAGGGGATAGGGGACAGGCTTTTATTGTCTAAGTTTTATGCAATGCCACAATTCCCAATCCAAAATAGTGTTACGCCATAGGATGGGGACAGGGATTTAAGTCATCTTCAGTACGTCGCCCAGCATAACCTAACCTTTCTG
Source organism: Nostoc sp. LEGE 06077 (assembly GCF_015207705.1). GTDB lineage: Bacteria > Cyanobacteriota > Cyanobacteriia > Cyanobacteriales > Nostocaceae > Nostoc_B. The sequence continues at coordinate 196,138 of NZ_JADEWI010000003.1, read as the reverse complement.
GCACATCGAATAACCGCCGATTACCCAAAGGCTCTAGTCCATGACCAAAATATATCGGGACTAATTCACTAGCCAAAGTTCGCACAACGCGAAAACCAAGCGATGCAACATCAGGGGTGGTAATTTCCACTAAATAAGGTTCAACACCCACGAAATGCAATCTAGTCATGACAGACTGCAATTTTTCTACCTCGGTTGAAGGCGGGTAAATTGGTAAATCTTCCACTGTTACGTAATAGTCATGGTCAAATAAGAATTTCAACTCCTCTAGCCGAGCCGGTTTGTAGAAAAAAGCGCTGTGATCATCTAAATTCTGCACATCTTCATATTGATGAAGATGCGAACCAGCACCATGAGACATACGTTCTATGTCACCAAAGCGGGCTTGACAAACTTCAAAAATTGCCTTACGCAGCGCCGTTGACCCATCCAGATGGCATCCTAAACCAGTTGTCACAGCGGGACTTCTGCCGGAACGGTCAATTAACATTGCCATGACAACCGGGATTTTAATATCTGTAGTCAAATAGAAGGTAACTAATTCAATGTCAAATCGGGCGTAGTGGCGTAAAATCTCCGTCTCAATTCCGGGACGGTGTGCGAAATAAATCCGGGGTGCAGGTAGGCAGTTTAACCATGTAATGATGAAAGCATCACGCTCAATCAACTCACACAAGCCACTATAAGCCGCAAACTCCAGAGTTGGGCCACTAGCCATACCATTGGAAGTCACAGGTAAAATATAATCTCCTGGTACATTGCTATCCCAGTCGAAATAAATCATGAAGGCTGGGACTAAAACCTGTTGGTTGTTGCTCAGAGACAGGGCAGTTATCCATGAAGTCTGCGTTGCTTGATCAAAAGCGGGAAAGGGAAAAGTTTGGTCAGAATATTGTTTGTCTGAAAAGGAGAAAAAAGTTGGCGGAGCAACAGCAGGATGATTTAAATCTGCGTAACTACTAATAATTAGTTGTCGATAATCAACAATACTCCCGCAGTAGCGCTCTACAGCCTCGCCAACTGCCCCAAAAATAGCTTGTTCATCAGTCATCCCTCTACCTACGCCGTACCGTAAATCATCCGACTGTTTGCGAAGTTGGAAATTTGCTAATTCGGCTTGCCATAAAACGGGGAAATCAAACTCTGTATAAGGCTTGGTAAATCGATCGATGGCGCGGATAATTCCTGTATGGGGGCTAACTAAATCACGCCAACGGGGACTAGCGATCGCAGCATTCACTATATTCTCTCCTGTCGTGAACAATGAGGACAACCCGGTTTTTTCAGCACAACATTATGAGTCAGCTTTGTACCGAGTAAGTCTAGATGTACTAATTTGCCATCAGTGGCGATGGGTAAACCGAGGAACATCTTGATAGCATCCAGCGCCAAATAACTTCCTACCAACATCTGAGCAACGGGCAGATTTTCTTGCAACCGTGGCTGAGAACGGCGTTCTTTGTCGAGAAATCGCTCAATTGCCAATTCCGCCTCTGGTAGTTTGGCACAAGCTATCGACCTCATCCGATAGCAGAGATAACAAGGGCCATCGTGAGCAAAAACTAGGGGGCCAAAAGTTCCTTCCACACCAGCCGCCCCACCCGGTAGCAGAGGGCGCTGCATTTTCCAGCATAATCTGTTGAGGCGATAGGCGAGATTAACAGAGACAGCATCGGTGGCGACAATTATCAAGTCAACATCCTCAAGCAAAGCATTGACTGTGGCATCATCTGTCAAATTATCGATCACAACCTCTGTGTCAGTTATTTCGGCGATCGCCTCAATTTGTCTTGCCGCTTCCACACCTCGCAATGCACCGATTTGCTTAAATACCGAGTCTGACATTATTACTAAATCGGAAGGAATTGTGCATACATCATCGCACAACCGCAGAAAACCAATACCAGCACTAGCCAAATTGATTGCTGCTATCAACCCTGAACCACCCAGCCCAAAAACGGCAATTTTAGCGTTAGCTAAGTGTTTTGCGGCATCCTTTTGCTGAAAACCTAACTCATGATAAAGACTAATTTGAGGCAGTAAATCAGCACGACTATCTAAATCGAGATTATCTTCACGGAACTCCTCAACTAAGCGATTTTCTATCAAAAATTCTAAACATTGGTTGAGTGAAGCATCTGTCAATCTTTCACTAATTGCCGCCCGAATTTCTCCTATTGTTTGGGAGCCATCTAGTAAAGGTAATACCAAACTTTCTACATCATGTAGTGCTTGACCCTTAACGGTTAGCGTTCGCCGCGTCGTATTAAATATCATTGTTTCTTCGCCATGAAAATCTGACGACATAACATGAACAACAACGTGTTTTAACAGACGCAGACGTTGAGCATCATTTAATTTCATAGACGTTGTTTTATCGTGTAAAAATTCACAAAATAAACATCAAAAATCTATTTTTACAGATGTAGTAAGCTTATTTGATTTGTAAAAATTTATTTGGCTGAATATCCCTAACTTCTTTGATAAGTTAGGGATATATGTATTCACTAATGATTGAGGAATATCTTCCGGTTATTTAGTATCCAAATCCCAAATCATCACTATCATCTAGCACACTGGATATTGAGCCAGTTTCACTAACTCTACATCCTCCACATCCACGACATCCGCATCCACGACATCCAACGCAACCTCGACATCCAACGCAACCCCGACATCCAACGCAACCTCCGCAGCCTCGACATCCAATACAGCCTCCACATCCGCCACATCCGCCGCAATTAGCAAACCATCTTTGCTGCGTTTCAGATTCAAACATTCCTGGCATTGCCAATTTTTCTAAAGCTGCTATTTCTTCATCAGACAACAACAGTTGTTCTAATTTATCAGCTTTGTCTTCCAAACGCATATCTATTGTTTGTTGGGTCAGTGTTTTTTCTGCAAGCATGGTCACTTACTCCTGTTAACTTCAATTCATGAGTTTGTTGGCAAATCTGCATTCTATTTCAGAAAAGCTTTGATGATGTTTGTAAATCAACTAGCTTTATGAAAGAATAGATATTGGCACAACCAAATATGAAGGATGACCAGAAACTAAGACAATGGTTAGAGCTTAACTATATATGCCCCTACAGATATAGTTAAACAATAATATTCAGCCTTTTATTCAGAATTTAACTAATCCACAACAGGTCAAAATCACTTCTTAAAAAGTGCTGGGAACTCTAGATAAAATTGAGCTTCCCTAAAACCTTGTCTTTGATAAAACTTTTGCTACTGTTAGCAAAACATTGCCTTGTTTTGATCATCTGACTTCTCTAACATTATCTTTTTCTAGAGTTTTTTATTCTTTCTGAAGAAGTATAGTTTTTACCCGCAATCTTAATCTTACTCTTTCTTAAGTAGGATGGTTTTTAGTTGAAATAGACTCTAAGATTACTTGCTGCATTGGGGTACTAATGTAGAAGCTATAACAACTGGAAGTTATAATTATCGCCCTTGGTGCAACACGCAGATGAAGAGAAAACAGGGATAAGGTGGATTTTACTTATACCAATTCTATGAGAAGTTACTGACGTGTCAAAGCTAAAATGTTGCATTGCAACTGTCTTGTGGGATGGGCTTCTAGCTCTTCTGGTGCGGGCTTTTCAGCCCACATCACAAGAGTTGTTTTTATGCAGTATTTTCAGGTGGACACGCCACTACACTTTATAAATCTTGTAGAAACGTTGTATACAACGTCTCTACAACAACCAATTAATTGCATCTTCATCAAGAAACAGTATTAATCCCAGATAAATAATTAGGTTTAATTGATGAGCGATTTCAGAGTTTGGTTTACAGACTACTCTAAAGCTTTATTTCGTTCTCTACCTTTATTGTGGACAGCAGCACCGAGAGAGATGGTATTTTTAATTGCTGTTACTTTATTGCAAGGGTTTCTTCCGGCTATTAGTGTTTGGATTACCAAATTAGTAGTAGATACTGTAGCAACAGCTTTAACATCTGGGAGAGAATTAGGTTATGCAATACTTGCACCTTTGGTAGCAGGATGGGTAGGAGCTTTGTTATTAGAAACATTACTGTATCCTTGGATATTTGCACTTCAAGGAAATCTCAATGACAAGTTAACGGCTCATATTAGCTTGTTATTAATGGAGAAGGCTGATAGTTTTGCAGATTTGAGCCGTTTTGAAGATTCTCTGTTTTATGATGAGCTACAACTTTTGCAACAACAAGTCAGTTATAAACCGCTAAACTTACTAGAGAATTTGGTGGAGTTAAGTCGCTCTTTTGTGACGTTGATAGTGATAGTTGGGTTATTAATTCCCCTAGCTTTTTGGATACCATTAGTAATTGCGATCGCCACTATACCCCAAATAGTGGTTTCTTCTCATTATGGCAAAGCGATTTGGTTAACTTTATTTGAACAAAGTCCTCAAGCGCGGAGAATGCAATATTACACTTCGGTAATGCTGACTGATACCTATGCGAAAGAAATCAGGTTGTTTCAGCTAGGTTCATTTTTTATCACGCGTTACTTACAAGCATTTCAGTCTTTACATCAAACGATGCGCCATCTGCGGGGGAAGCAAGCATTTTGGTCATCGACTTTAGCCATTCTCAGTACTTTGGGAAATGGTTTTGCTTTTTATTGGGTAGTACAGAAAGCTTTTCGCGGCGATTTCAGTCCTGGTAGTGTACTTTTATTTGTCCAGTCATTGACTTACTTTCAAAATAATCTCGAAAGATTTGTGGCTAATTGGGTAGATCTGTTAGAAAATGTGCTTTATATGCAGCAGTTTTTCAACTTTCTTGATAGCCCTATTCTTATGCCATTGAGCATACCTGGAGAGAAAGTTCCGACTCCCATTCGTTCAGGTATTACTTTTGAGAAAGTTGAATTTTACTACCCAGATAATCGTTTAGCTCTACAAGATATTTCTTTTACCATTTACCCTGGACAAACAGTCGCCATCGTCGGAGAAAATGGCGCAGGTAAAACTACTTTAGTTAAACTCTTAACTAGGCTATATGACCCAACACAAGGATGTATTTTAGTTGATAGAATAGATTTAAGAAATTTAAATTTATGGCAGTGGCGACAACAAATTGCTGGAGTTTTTCAAGACTTTGGTCATTATGCGCTGACTCTGGGAGAAAATATTGCGTTGGGAAACTTAACTGCTTTAGAACACCCAGATATGCTCAGATATGCAGTAGAAAAAGCTGATATCACTCAATTAGTCGATAATTTTCCTACACGGGAAGATACACCACTTGGTAAGCAATTTGGTGGAACAGAACTTTCTGGTGGTCAGTGGCAAAAATTAGCTTTAGCTCGTGCTTTTGTGCGTCAATCAGCCCAGCTATTACTATTAGATGAACCAACGGCTGCACTCGACCCCCGCAGCGAATATGATCTCTACCGACACTTTATTGAATTAGCTGAAGGCAAAACTACAATTTTGATTACTCACAGACTGGCTTCAGTACGGATGGCTGACCGAATTTTAGTTCTCAAAGCTGGTCATTTAATTGAAGATGGCACTCATCAGGAACTTTTACAGAGTGGCGGCGAATATACCACTTTATGGAATATGCAGTCACAACATTACGGAGTTTTTGAATAATATTTTTCATTCGTAATTTCTACATTTATCTAATAATTACTAGAGTTTGAGTACCTAAAATAAATATTTTTGGTTACATCATTAAAAGTTCCCAATTATACCAATTACAATCATTTAACGGCTCAATTACCCCTTTCATCTATTATTTAGCTCAAAGTATTTTGAAAAGATAATTTATAAAGGAAAGCTTAAAATTGTAGCACCAATAGATATGGTGCGTTATGCTTAATCCTTCCTCATGCAAACTCCCAAATTCTTGGCATATCTGTAACAAACACTACTGAAGATTTACTTGATGAATAGGATCTAAATTGGCTATTTTAGCAATATGTAAATATTCTTTCTAATAACTGACAAGACAGTTAATCAAACTATCACATTCTAAATTTTTATCATTAACCTTTTGATAGATTAGACATGAGAAAAAAAAGCTGTATATTGGGACGAGCTAACATATAATTTATTATTTCTCTTCATGCTGTATCAGTAAATTGCATCTCAACAAACCGAAAATTATTTACTGTATTTTTAGTAACCTGATAAGTCATGACATCCCCTGAGCCGCAAATTGATTTTGAAAAAGAACTTCCAGAAACGTCAGCACAACCACCTCAAAGTAAATGGCGCTGGTGGCGATTATTGTTAGCTTTAATACTCATAGTCGGGGGTGGAGTGGCGATCGCTTGGCGTTTACTTACGCCTGTACATCAAACACCGTCAACTCACTCTCAAACACCAGGGGTAAGAGCTAAAATTTCTCCTGTGCAATTAGGCACAATTGAGGAAAGTGCAGACTATATTGCCAGTCTAGAATCTCGGCGTTCGATCAACCTCCAGTCAAGAATCCCCGGACAAATTACCCAAATATTTGTCAAGCCGGGACAGACTATCACCGCAGGTACACCCATTATCCAAATAGATTATAAAGCCCAACAACCAACAGCATTGAGCAATAATGGTTCAACCCAAGCAACCGCAGCCCTACTAGAAAGCGCCCGCGCCACACTCCGCGCTTTGGAATTAGAACGGATATCAAAGTTGGCTGAAGTGCAGTCAAATCAACTAGATTACGATAGATCTGCCAACTTAGCAGACCAAGGCGCGATATCACGACAGTCGAAGGATTTATCTGCTAACAGGTTGGCGACGGCGAAGGCTAATCTTGAAGCGGTAAATTCTCGAATTCAATCCCAAAAAGCTAGTATCTTACAAGCGGAAAATGCCATCCAGCAAGCTGATATCAATACTAGACAACCACCAGCCTCGCTTCAGTATGACAAAATTACGGCTCCTTTTGGTGGCACCGTGGGCGATATCTCGGTAAAAGTTGGTGATTTTGTCACGACTTCTTCACGACTCATGACTGTTGCTGAAAACCGACCTTTAGAAGTTGCTTTAACTCTACCACTAGAGCGCGGCCCCAAATTACGTAAGGGAATGCCCATAGAAATTATGAATTCTCAAGGGCAAGTTTTGGGTACAAGTCGAGTATTTTTAATTACTCCCAATGTGAGCAATGAACCGCCATCAATCTTAATTAAAGCACTGTTTAATAATCCCCAAGGGCAGTTAAGGGCAGGTCAATTAGTGCGGACAAGAGTGATTTGGAGTCAGCGTTCTGGAGTTTTGATTCCGACTACAGCTGTAACTCGCGTGGCGGGGGAAACTTTTGTTTACGTAGCGAAACAGCAAACAAGTCCCCAAGGCGTTTCACAGGTGGTAGCACAACAACAACGCGTGAAGTTAGGCAATATCAAAAATAACTATTACCAAGTTTTGGCAGGATTACAGCCAGAAGATGAAATTATTATCTCCGGGTTGTTGAATATTCGGGATGGTGTAGCCATTGTTCCTGAGTCTTAGTTCAGACTAAAGCTGTATGTCATAGATTTTTGCTGGAGGCTGTCAATAGTCAACAGTCCAAATTTATCGCAGTAGCCAATTTGGTTAGGATATTGGGAAATGTTTTAAACTCTATCACCTGTAACCTTTTACCTATCCCCTTCTATAAGTGGGTAAATTTAACCTTTGTGCGATAGGTTAAGAGCAAATCATCGCTAGTAAAGCAGGATTAAGATATGGCAGCTTTAACAGGAAAAGTTGCAATTGTGACTGGTGCATCGAGGGGAATTGGCAGAGCGATCGCTTTAAAATTAGCTCATCAAGGTGCATCTGTCGTAGTTAATTATGCGGGAAATGCAGCCAAAGCCCAAGAAGTTGTTGCAGAAATCGAACAACTGGGAGTGCAAGCAATTTCTATCCAAGCTGATGTCGGGAGTGTGGCTGATATTGAAGCACTTTTTCAGAAAACAATTGCCCATTTTGGCAAGGTTGATATCTTGGTTAACAATGCTGGCACAATTATCTACAAGCCAATTACAGAAATTACTGAAGCAGAGTTTGACAAAATTTTTGCTGTCAATGTCAAAGGTACTTTTTTTGCCTGTCAACAAGCTGCACAACATTTAGCAGTAGGTGGAAGAATTATTAACTTTTCTTCATCCACCACAGGGATGATGTTACCAACCTACAGTGCTTATGTAGGAACTAAAGGCGCAGTGGAACAGATAACGCGGGTGCTGGCGAAGGAGTTGGGTGCTAAGGAAATCACAGTGAATGTTGTTTCTCCTGGCCCGACTGATACAGAACTGTTCCGTGAAGGTAAAACCCCAGAACAAATCAATCGTCTAGCCCAAATGTCAGCTTTTAACAAGCTGGGTGATGTCCAAGAAGTTGCCGACGTGGTAGCTTTTTTAGCCAGTGAAGAAGCGCGTTGGATAACTGGGCAAAATATTCGCGTCAATGGCGGGGCTGTTTGAGAAATTTGTCAATAAAAAATGTTTTAAATTTTTAGTTTTATAATCTTCCTGGAACAGCAGTCAAAACAGGTAAAGAAAGATGGGCGAACAGAAATTGGGATAAAACGTTTTCTGGTATACAAAATTGGCTCATAAACCTGATTTAAACTCTGTTTTTTTTGCTAGGCAATATTATTTCACTGGTATCTCAACACTATGGATTTATCCAACATTACGACTCTGCATAACTTAGAAGCAGCCTTCGGTGGTGAATCGATGGCTAATCGCAAGTATTTATTTTTTGCGAAAGTTGCTAGTAAATTAGGATTCTCGGATTTAGCAAAACTTTTTCGGGAAACCGCAGAACAAGAAACTGAACACGCTTTTGCCCATTTTCAGTTGCTGCATCCAGAATTGGTGGTTGAAGATCCCACGGCTTTAACTGATGAACAAAAAAAACAAATTGTCTCTCGTTGCTTGTCTTTAGCAATTGAGGGAGAGACTTATGAATACACTACAATGTATCCCGAATTTGCCGCAGCGGCACAAAGTGATAGGGACAATCCAGCCGCCGCTGAATTTCTCAAACAAGCACAAGAATCTGGCGAACACGCTGATACATTTCGAGAAGCCGCACACCGTTTTGGCTTGCTCAAATTTATTGAAAATTACCATGCCGATCGCTACACTGAAGCTCTAGAAGTTTTAAATGGTGGGCAAGCTGTTACCAGAGTAGCCAGCGAAGATTCCCAAACTCGCAAATGGATTTGTCGTCAATGCAGCATGATTTACGATCCTGTGGCGGGTGATCCCGATTCGGGAATTGCACCTGGTACACCATTTGAAGAGATTCCTGATGATTGGCAATGTCCAATTTGTGGTGCTACCAAAAAGACTTTTAAACCTCTGGAAGAAAAAGTCGCTGCTTAAGATATAGAGATTAGAGACTAGAGGCTAGGAACAAAAATTTTTCGATAGTTAAGTTTTGCTGAGTAAAAATTACTAATCCTAGTCTCTATCCCTTTGTCTCTGTTTCATCTGCACAATTTAGTTAATAGAAAATTACAGTAAAATACTCAGCAACTGTAAAGTTCTTGCTGATCAATACTAGCTGTTACACTATTTTTCAACTAACTCAGAATCAATGTAATCTTCTGTATGACTACACCCTTCACCCATTGAACGATCTCGGAATATTCGACAACAAGTATGCTCATCTTCTATACTTGTTTTTTGATTTATGTCTGCGGGACGATGCGAATTTTCTTCTACAACTTTCCAAGTTGTGTTAATCACTTCTTGTGTATTTGTATATTTGCCTAATTCGCTGCGAAATTTATGTAGTTGCTCATCTTCAGGTGTTACCAAAATATTCATTGGTTGAGTACCTCTGTTATCTGTTATAAAATTCTACTGCGTTTTGCTATTAATAACCTTTTGAGTAACTATAGAAAACATAAATAAGTTGTTAACAAATCTATTTATTATCTGTTGCTTTTTCAATCTCTTGACGAGCCAGTTGATAAATCAAATGGATTGTTATCTTACAACAAAATAAAAAGACTAGTATTAAGAGATTTATACTGATTGTGGTTATGAGTAGGATTTTACACGTATTTTTGCTGGATAGTTAGTGCTGCTAATTTATATTTACAAGGACAATTGTGAAAATCCGCTGAAGTCAATTGATACAAAACAGCGCCCATCCTAAAATTAGGGGGCGGGGAGTTTCACAGCCCATTAAACTTAGATGAATGCTGACGACTTTTTTAACCAAGGGTTTAACAAAAATTTGCAAGGAGACTTTCAAGGAGCGATCGCCGATTATACTGAGGCCATTCAGCTAAAACCTGATTTTGCCGAAGCCTACTATAATCGCGGTAATATTTTTTATAGCTCACTCCGAGATTATCGTGCAGCGATTGTCGATTTTAACAAGGCAATCCAACTCAATCCCAATTTTGCAGAAGCTTATCATAACCGGGGCAACACGCTTTACTCTCTAGCAGATTACGAAGAAGCGATCGCTGATTACGAATGGGCATTAGCAATTAATCCCAAATTAGCAGAATCCTATCACGGTCGGGGAAATGTTTACTGCGCGTTAGGGGAGTATGATCGAGCGATCGCTGATTATCACCAAGCGATCGAGATTAATCCTGAGTTAGTGACACATATAGATTTTGATATAGCGCGAGCTTTTCATTATCGGGGTGTAGCTCGCAGCGAGAATAATGATTACCAAGGTGCATTAGCAGATTTTCAGCAAGCATTACAGTGGTATCCCCAGTATGCTGCCGTTTACAGCAGTCGTGGGAATATTTTTCATATTTTAGAAGAATATGAGCAAGCACTCACCGATCATGAACGGGCATTACAGCTAGATCCCCATTTGGTGGAAGCTTATCATTACCGCGGTAATACCTGCTATATCTTGGGCGACTATCAAGGTGCAATTGCTGATTACAATCGCGCATTACAAATTAACCCATATTTTGCCTCGGCGTACTACAATCGCGGACTTGTCCGTTCCTACCTCAAAGACTACCAAGCGGCGATTTCCGACTTTAATCAAGCTCTACAATTAAATCCTGACGATGTGCAAGCATACTACGAAAGGGGATTAGTCCGGGCGAATTTAGGCGATTATCAAGGTGCAATCATCGATTATGAACAAGCATTAGCCAAAAATCCGACTTTAGCTTTAGTCTACGGTTTTCTGGCTCATGCCCGTTGTCAGTTGGGTGACTACCAAGGCACAATCGCCGATAGCAATCGCATCTTGCAAATTCACCCCGAATATGCAGCAGGATACTGCGATCGCGCTAATGCTCGTCGTTGTTTGGGAGATTATCAAGGGGCAATTTTAGATTACAATCGCGCCTTACAACTCAACCCCAATTTAGCTACAGCATACTATGGTCGTGGTTTAGCCCGTGAAGCTCTGCAAGATTATTTAGCAGCGGTAGAAGAATACACCCAAGCAATTAAAGTTGATCCTGATTTTTCTCCAGCTTACTGTAACCGAGGTAATGCCCTACGCCTTTTAGGAGCCGAACAAAGAGCTTTAGCAGATTATAATCAAGCTATCAAAATTAACCCTAGTTTAGTAGAGGCTTATTACAATCGAGGTTCCTTGCGCTACGCCTTGGAAGACTATCACAGCGCAATTACAGATTACACCACAGCTTTGCAGATTAATCCCAACTCAGCAGCATTTTACAGCGATCGCGCCAGTGCTTACTATGCCCTGCAAGATTATCAAAATGCCATCGCCGATTACAATCAAGCCATTGCCCTTGACCCCAGTTTTGCCGAAGACTGGTATCATCGAGGACGCAGCCGGTTACTGTTGGGAGATTTGTCAGGCGCATTAACAGACTTAAACCAAGCTTTACAGCGTCAACCCCATTGGGCTTCAGCTTATATGTTACGCGCTGATGTTTACCGCCAACTAGAAGACTTTCAAGGTGCGATCGCTGATTTTCAACAATCTGCCAACATCTATTATCAAGAAGGAAATATTGAGTATTATCAACAAATGCTCACAGCGATCGCTCAACTAAAGTCTAAAGTCTAAAAATTGATCTAATCACTAAGTAATGGCTCTGCGCCTATAGCGTTTCCTCGTCTGCTGAGGTACAAATTTATCGGCGGTTAATTATTCTTGCTTGTACCTCACTCAAGCAAAAACCGCTATATGATATAGACTTGAAAAATTTTTCATATCAAAAGCTATTCAAACCATAGCAAGAATGAATGATGAACTCTAAAAATGTCTCATCTCCAGACTTTTGCGCCCGTCAACTCAAAGTTTTAGCAGATACAACACGTCTATCTGTTCTGAAAATTCTCATGGAAAGTCCTAAACACGTAGGGGAACTGAATTCTGTTTTAAAGCTAGAGCAGAGTTTATTATCCCACCATTTAAAAATCTTACGGGAGGCAGGTTTTGTAGAAGCAACACGAGATGGTAAGGCGGTACTTTACCATTTTGTTCCTACCATTCGACAAGTAAACGCTGGTAAGGCAATTGATTTAGGCTGTTGTCTCCTCTGTTTTGAATAAAAATTTAGACGCAATTTTTCGATGAAACGACTCAAAACCATAGCATTTATTACTGTCGCCTTCACAATTGGCTTAGGGTTACAAGCTTGTACCCAACCATCACCAACAGCAACTCAACCAACCAATAAATTACAAGGAAAGTTAGTTTTAACAGGCTCTAGTACAGTTGCACCATTAGCAGCAGAAATTGGTAAGCGATTTGAATCAGAATATCCTGATGTGCGAGTAGATGTGCAAACAGGCGGTTCATCTCGCGGAATTGCCGATGCACGTACAGGCGTTGCTAATATTGGGATGGCATCTCGTAGCCTCAAAGATGAAGAAAAAGACTTACAAGGTTTTGCGATCGCCCGTGACGGAATTGGCATAATTTTACACAAAGATAATCCAGTCAAATCCCTCTCAAATCAACAAGTTGTTGATATTTACACGGCTAAAATTAACAACTGGCAACGAGTTAACGGCAAAAATGCACCGATTACAGTTGTCAATAAAGCTGAGGGCCGTTCTACCCTGGAATTATTTCTGAGCTATTTCCAACTCAAAAATAGCGATATCAAAGCATCGGTGGTGATTGGAGACAATCAGCAGGGGATTAAGACAGTAGCAGGTAATCCTAATGCCATTGGTTATGTATCAATTGGTACGGCTGAATTTAGTATCAATAACAGCGTGACCATTAAATTATTGCCCCTGAATGGAATTGCCGCCACCACAGAGAATGTCCAGAATGGGACGTTTCCTCTGTCCCGTCCTCTCAATTTGGTGACTAAAACCCAGCCCCAAGGCTTAGATAAAGCATTTATCGAGTTTGCACAATCGCCACAAGTTCATGACATTGTTAAAAACCAAGATTTTGTCCCCATCTCAAAGTGATATTTTTCTCCTATGGATATTACGGAGTTTGGCTGTAATCACAGGTATTATCGTTATCTTGATTACTATATTCTTATTACTCGAAGCATTGCCCATACTGCGAGAGGTGGGATGGTGGCGTTTTATGAGCGATCGCTCTTGGAATCCGGTGCAAGGACTCTATAATTTACTGCCCATGCTGTGGGGTAGTCTGTTGGTGACACTTGGTTCTGTACTATTTGCTGCACCTTTAGGCATTGGTTCGGCAATCTTTTGTCAGTATTATGCACCTCCTGTAGTTGGGGGATTATATCGGCAGTTAATTAATTTACTGGCTGGTATTCCTTCTGTTGTTTACGGGTTCTGGGGTTTAGTCGTTCTTGTACCACTGATTGGCAAACTACAACCACCAGGAACTAGTCTCCTAGCGGGAATCGCCATTTTGACATTAATGATTCTGCCCACCATCGCTTTAACAGCAGAAGCCAGTTTTTCTGAAGTCCCCAACGAGTATTTACAAGGTGCAGCTGCCTTGGGAATTTCCCACTGGGCAACGATTAGAAGCGTTGTTGTACCTGCGGCAAAATCTGGTTTATTTACTGGTTTAATTTTAGGCACGGGACGGGCGATTGGGGAAACAATGGCAGTGTTGATGGTTTGTGGCAATGTAGTCCAAACACCCACCAGCATATTTGACCCCGTTCGCACACTGACAGCCAATATCGCTTTAGAAATGGCTTACGCTACAGGAAATCACCGTGCTGCATTGTTTGTGAGTGGTTTGTTATTAATGGGAGCGATCGCTATTTTAGTAGTCGTTGCCGAAGGTGTGAGTAGGAGAAACATCTATGGCTAAAAAATTACCTACCCTTGTCTTTTGGGCGATCGCTTTATTTGTCACTGCTGTTTTCTGCTGGATTTTAGGCAATATCGTCTGGCACGGTGTGGGGCAGCTTGATTGGGAATTTCTCACAACTGCACCGCGCAATGCTGGGCGTGAGGGGGGAATTGCCCCGATTCTGATTTCTACTTGTCTGATTTTGGGGGTTTGTATGGCGGTTTCTCTCCCCCTTGGCGTTGGTACTGCCATACTGTTAGCCGAGTTTACCACCACTGAAAGTCTGTTTGGGCGGTTAGTCCGGCGCAGCTTAGATGTATTGGCAGGAGTACCATCGATTGTCTTTGGCTTATTTGGTAACACCTTTTTCGCAATTAAGTTGGGATTGGGTTTTTCAATTTTGTCTGGTGGGTTGACTTTAGCTTGTATGGTGTTGCCGATTCTCATACGTTCTACAGAAGCAGGACTGCAAGCTGTTCCCAGCGAGTATCGCTTAGGGGCAGCAGCTTTGGGATTATCACGCACCACCACATTAGGGAAACTACTCTTACCAGCAGCGACACCGGGGTTAGTTGTCGGTTTAGTGCTGGGAATTGGGAGAGCGATCGCCGAGACAGCCGCACTGATTTTTACCAGTGGTTATGTAGATCGGATGCCAGAGTCATTACTAGATTCCGGGCGATCGTTATCGGTGCATATTTTTGATTTATCAATGAATGTGGCTGGCGGAGATGCTAACGCCTACGCCTCTGCCTTAGTGCTGTTGATTTTATTGTTACTGGTGAATGGTATGGCAACATGGACAGCTAAGTTTTGGTTAGCAGGAAGGATTACACCATGAAGCAATCTCAACTCAGACAAAATTCTCGGTTATCTCTGCCCTCAATGCGAACCGAACAACTGAGTTTATATTACGGGAAAAAAGCTGCTTTTACAGATGTCTCCATGCCCATTCACGCCGGGAAGATTACTGCATTGGTGGGGCCTTCTGGTTGTGGTAAAACCAGTTTTTTGAGTTGTCTCAATCGCTTGACTGATTTAATTCCTCATACCAAAGTAACGGGAAGCATTCGCTTAGATGCTTTAGAAATTCTCAAGGAACGAATAGATGTAATTACCCTGCGTCGGCGTGTGGGGACAATTTTTCAAAAACCTAATCCTTTCCCCTTCTCCATTTGGAAGAATTTGGCATTTCCCCTACAAGAACACGGAATAAAAAACCGCGCAAAACTCGATTGGCTGATTGAAACCACACTGCAAGATGTGGGACTCTGGAACGAAGTTAAAGATAGACTGAATACTCCTGCCTTATCTTTATCTGGTGGACAAAAGCAGCGATTATGTATTGCCCGTGCTTTGGTTTTGCAACCAGAAGTTTTATTATTTGATGAACCCTGTAGCGCGCTCGATCCGATTTCTAGCGGAGTCGTTGAGGATTTAATTGCTAGTCTGCGGGGACGTTACACAGTGGTAATTGTCACCCACAATCTCGCTCAAGCTAGACGCATTGGTGATTACGCTGCCCTGTTTTGGGTACAAGCAGAAGTGGGAAGATTAATTGAGTATGGTACAGTCGAGCAGATTTTTACCGCACCGCAGCACGATTTGACTGGTGCTTATGTAAATGGTATTCGCGGGTAGTCTTCACATCTTTTTCGGCTTCAGTGCAGATCACCTTGTATTCTTTCTAGAAGTTAAGATTAAGTATTTTCCCTGTTGCATTAATATCTCATCCCCAAATAGTATTTACGACATTGTTTGTAATCCTCTAAATTATTGTGAAATCAATTCTCCAAGATTACTTAGAGCAAGAAATTTGGATATTAATACGAGATAAGTGGTATTTCGCAAGAATTATCAATGTTTGTGATGATTTGTTATGGTTTAAACACAGAACGCATAACAAAGATACAGAAGAAGATACTTTGTGGGAAATGGTTGTGAAAACCAGTGAAGTAGTTGCCATTGATAGAGTTATATCTGTTGTTAGTAGAAAACCAGATGTGTTTATTTCCCGTCTATTAGAAACTAATAGCTCAACAGATAATCAGCAACAAGAGCATGACAATTCAAGATAATTAGAGTAGTGTAATTATTGATGATAAGGGTGGAGCGATCGCTTTACCCTTTTCTTGTTATTATTTCTCATCACTGCCAAAAGTCACACATGGACTATCAATTTCTTCGCTAGGTTGAAAGGAACTGCAAAAAGTGACAACAGCACAATTCACATCAGATTCATCAGGATGAATGCACTGTATGCTTGATTCTGCTTTGACATGAAAAGCACAGTCATTACATATAGTCTGAACATTTAACTGAGGTTTTGGAGATATAGAATTGCAATTATTTCTTAATTCTTCTAAGGCTTGAAATATAGATTGAAGTTGTGGTATCTGAAATACCTGATTAGTAGATGTAAAAAACTCCGAGAGATTAGCTAATTTTTGATGCTCATATACACTCGCTTGTAAAATCATTTCTAATTGGTCAATTTGGCGGAGAAATTGAGCCTCAAGTGAATTACCTTGCTCATATTCTTCCCACAAATCAATCCAGTATGAGCAATTCGGTAGTTTATCTAATATCTGAGTCAGAGAATCTTTTTCTAACTGATATTTTTCTTGTTGATTAACTTTGTCCCTAGGCGTGAAATCACCAGCATAGACTTCGCCCAAATCATGAATTAAAGCCATCTGGAAGACTTTATTTTTATCCAATTCAAGTGAATAAATATCTAATAAAAATAATGCTAGTAAGGCAACACCAAACGAGTGTTCGGCAACACTTTCACAATACTTGGTTTCAATACCATGTTGTAACCACCCCTGACGATATAGTTGCTTGAGATGATTGAATTCAAAATAAGCTTGAATAATTGGCAAGGTATTATTGCCTGCTAAAAGCGTAATTGGTAAAGCAGCTTTTGTGTGTATTTTCATTCTATAGAAATCATATTTGATTTGGAGAAAAAAGCTAAGTATACCTCTGTTATTTCTTGTCCTGTTAACTGTTCCCTACCTACACAAGTAATTTAAATAATCAAGTCGGATTCCTATATAAATAAGGCTTATACCAATTTAATGTGAAGCTGTAGGGAATGATTAACTTCAATCCTTGGCGGTTCGTTTGTTAATAGTCTGTGCATCTTCATACAGAATTGGTACAACATCAGTTATTGTGGCAAATTGTCAACTCATGTGCGTTAAATTACTAAACAATAGTAATAGTCGTCGTTGAGTAGTTTGTTTATGACTCAAAATGATAACAACGAGCAATCCACTAGCCATGAGTTATCTTCACATTCCGGTGCGAGATACTGGGGTAGCGTTGAGGTAATAGAAGAGGGAGATAGCTATAGAATTAGTCGCGTGGAAATTAAGCCCAAACACGGGATTAAACCACAAATCCATTACCACCGCAATGAACATTGGGTTGTAGTCTCTGGTGTGGCCAAGGTAACTTGTGGTGAAGCGGAAGTATTGCTAAACCGCAACGAATCTACTTATGTTCCCGCAGCAACATTACATAAAGTGGAAAATCCCGGCTTAATTCCCTTAGTAATTTTGGAAATTCAAAACGGTGAGTATTTGGGTGAGGATGACATTGAACGTCCTTATGACCTCAACTTGATCAAGCCACCATCGGAAAGTAAGTGAAGTATAAAGTATGAAGTGTGAAGTATGAATTATGAAATTAACACATCCCTCAAGGGATAGGTGATGAGCCAAGAAAAACTGACTTTTTTCGCTTACCAGGGAAATTTCGTATCAATATTTACTTCATACTTCATTCTTTGTCAGTCAATAGTCAGTTTACTTCAGACTTTAGACTTCAGACTTCTTTAAAACCATCCCTCTTGTTCCAAAGTTTCGATTAGCTGTAAACCACGGGGGTCGCCTACGCCGAGTAGTGAAGCTTTGGCATCTTCTCGCACGCCTAAATCTTTGTCTTCCGCAAAGGCTTGAATTAAGGCATCAATGGCTGTGGCATAAACAATATTAGAGGGTAGTTCTTTGCATAACTGTCCAATAGCCCAGGCGCTATTACTCCGCACGGCGGAGATTGGGTCTTGGACTAAAGCTTCAATTAAAGCGGGAATTGCCCCAACAACAGCTTCGTAACCCACCCCTGCCATTTGTGCTAAAGCACTAGCCGACCACAACCGCACGGCGGAAATGTCTGTTCTTAAAGCGTCTGCTAGGGGTAATAAACAACGGCGATCGCGGCAATTACCCAACGCCCAGACAACGCCTTTGCGGACGTAGCCATTCCAATCGTGGTGGAGTTGGGCAATCAACGGTTCTACCGCTTCTTGGCTGGGATTGCGACCAATACCATAGGCTGCACTCACTCGCACTAAGGGGCAAGAATCCCTTAACAGGCGAATCAGTAGGGGGGTAGCCCTTTCATCTTCAATATCACAAAAAGCACGCGCCGCCAACATTCTCTGCTGCGGTTGCGAATTTTCCAGGAGAGCTAACATGACCTCTGGATCGGGCTTTGCCACTTCTGACTCAGCAGTTAGTGGCTCCATTTTATCGAGAGGGCTTTCTAGCTCTACCTCTGGATCGAGTAGGCTTAGGTCATCGTCGTCATACATACGTCATTTAAATGCCGAGTGGGATTTGTAGCAGGAGGCAAAAGGCAGGAGGCAGAAGGCAGGAGGTAAAAATCTTACTATGCCTGTCATTCGTGCTTTTTCAATGTCCTCACCTATACTTCGACTGCTATACAGATAACCCCCCGTGCCAATAATTCTACGCCTGATAGGTATTTGCTAAATTATTGTACACTTTATGTTCGACATGATTAGATTTGTCTGGAAAATAGAAAGTGGGGAGTTGGGAATGGGGAGTAGAACTAATGACTAATGACTAATTGTCCCAAGTATTTCAGGGTTTTTTGCACTGCAAACAAATTGTTGCGGTACTCCGATC
Organism: Nostoc sp. LEGE 06077; assembly: GCF_015207705.1. GTDB lineage: Bacteria > Cyanobacteriota > Cyanobacteriia > Cyanobacteriales > Nostocaceae > Nostoc_B. The sequence continues at coordinate 177,045 of NZ_JADEWI010000003.1, read as the reverse complement.
GCGTTGCCAAAATATCGGAAATTCCGTACTGTTTTCCTAATGTTTTGACAAATAGGTAGCTACTACCGTTGGTAATCATGCCATAAAGCGGTTGATTTGGATTTGGATGTGCTGCCATGTATGCCACAGAAGGCAGGAGGTAAAATTAGTACTCTTTCTGGCATTCGCGCTTTTTAAATGTCCTAACTTATACTTCCACTGCTATAGTAAATTCTTCTGCGATCGCAATGCTTCTAGCCATAGCTGTCACCGACGAAATAACCTGGAAGTTCTTTCAACATCCACAGAGATTGAGTTTGATAACCAAGTTGGTTGTAGAGATTTAAGGCGGGTTGGTTGGATTGAAAGACTTGTAAACCTATTTGTTTATCGCCTCGCTCTATTGCCCAATTTTCTACATATTGCATCACAGCTTTACCAATACCCCGCCGCCGATGTTCTGGGATGACGTAAAGCAGAAAAATGTGAGCATGGCGATCGCCACTAACTTGATCTACCGCATTCCCCACCCAGAGACAACCAACGGGAGACGCAGAAGAATTGAGTTGATTTATTTCCCCCTCTCCCCCTGCACCCTTACCTCCCTGCAACCCTAATTCCACATCCACCCACCATAAGGGGGTATCTTTGGACAAATATTGCTCAACTGTGCGGGCGAGGTGGGCAAAATCCTGCTGAGGAAATCTCTCCTGGTAAGTTCGTTGCATGAACTTGACTAGGAGCGATCGCTCTAATGTGGAGCCACGACGAATCAAATACCCTGGTAGAAGTTGCTCAGACACTTTATTTGCCGAGGCTGAACACATCAATTGTAGTAGCCGGCATAATCATCCCAGTGCCTTCAATGGGTGCGGGTGCGGCCATGTCGGAGGGTAAGAAGATACGGGCGCTGGTTGCTACTAAGGCAACGATAAATACTAAAACTACTAGTAAAGGGGCGATGTATTGACGAAATATAGCCATATTCAGTAAGTCAAAAGTTAAAAGTTAAAAGTCAAAAGAAAGAAATTGAGTGCTGTAAAGCCCTGCGGGCATAGCTGCGCGGAGAGCGGTAGCGGGAGTTGAGCAGCGTGCTGAGTAAAAATACAAATTCCTAGGCTGTAACCTGTAACCTGTACCCTGTAATCTCTATTTTTAACCTTAACGCCGATCGCGCTCCAAATCATCAATGACTCGTTCACAGTACCAACTTTCTGGCATACCAGGATAATTTTGCTTGGCCTGCTCAATTAAGCGTTCCGCTGTAACAGTGTCCCCATCTAATTTAGCAATCAGCTTGTTTTTGAGTTGAGTATCGGTGATGCGATCGTTAATCTCTGTCATAGACATATTTTCTGGCACAACTTGGGACTGTTCTCGACGCAACTGCCAAAATAGAACGTAGTAAAGTGTCCCAAAAATTAAAATTAGGCTGAGTGTGCCAAAAAAAGTAAAGAGATTAAAAGTCAAAAATCCAAGCACTAACTGTGACAGGACATAGCCAAGTAACAAACCTGTAAGTAAAAGAATAAATGTACCAATAACAACAATTACTTGGCTTCCCATACATCCTCATCTTCTTCTTCAAGTCCTGGTCTAGATATTACCACTGGCTTTTGATTCCAGGGAGCCACAAACGGTAAAAGTAACAATCCTGGTATGGCTGCTACTAAGGTTAACAAGAAAAATGTCGGCCAGCCGGTGGCTTTGGCCCAATCTCCTGCGGGTGCTGAAAGAACATCTCTACTAATGGCCATTAAGCTAGAAAATAATGCAAATTGAGTGGTTGTAAAACGGTGGTTACAGAGGTTCATTAAAAATGCCACTGTAGCAACTGTGACTAATCCGGCGCTAAAGTTTTCGATATTTACTGCCAAGATTAATAACGAGAAATTTTTGCCCGCAACGGCTAAGGCATAATAACCCAAGTTGCTCAATAATTGCAGTATGCCAAATATCCACAAACCGCGATTTAGATGAATTTTAGTTAAGATTACGCCACCAGCTAATACGCCCACAGTCGTGGCAATAAAGCCAATCCCCGCTTGAATTGCCCCAATATCGGTTTTGGTAAAGTTGATTTCTCGCAAAAACAAATTAGCAGTGATACCGACTAAAGAATCACCCAGTTTATAAAGAATGATAAAAATTAGAATTACACCAGCTTGAGCCAAGCCAAAGCGATGAAAAAATTCTTTAAACGGGAGAAAAATTGCTTCTTGTAAATTTTGTGGGGCTTGGTTTTCTGGAGCCTCAGCCAGTAGCTCATCAGGCAATAATAAGGATGAAATTATCCAAGCGATGATCAAAGTTGCCAGTAGCCAATAAAATACAGGGAGAGCAATCAAGCCAGTAAAAACGCCTCCGAGTAAACCAGCTACTAAGGCCGTAATCAATAGCACGAAGATCACATCTTTGGCAGATATAGGCGCAGTTTCTCGGTTGTTGATGACCTGTGGTTCACCGGGTGCTGATAAGGTGACAAGTATACTCCCCGCCATTAAAGCGGCCATGAGTAAGTAAACACCATTCCAAGGTAGGCGATCAGCTAATACCAAAGCTAGAGAACTGGTGACAAACAAAGCAACACGATAACCCAGTACCCAAACAGATGCACCTGCTTCCGCTTCTAGGGGATTGAGGATATCAGTACGGTAAGCATCGCCAGCAATGTCTTGGGTGGCGCTTAAAAAGGTGATAATCAGACAGTTGATTGCGAGTATTTGCAATACTTGGTCACTTTGGGAAGGCTGTTGAAGTGCGAGAGTTGCGATCGCGATCGCTAACCCAATTTGAGTCACAATTAACCAACCCCGTCTAGCACCCAAAAATGGCGGTACAAACCTATCTAACAAAGGCGACCACAAAAATTTTAGGGAATAAGGTAACGCCAACAAACCAAATAAAGTAATTTTGCCGATATCAACCTTGGCATCTTGCATCCACAGTTGCAATGTTCTACTAGTCAAGAACAAAGGCAATCCAGATGCAAAACCTAGCAATAGCAAAGCCCCCATTTTGCGACTTTGGACGGCTTGTCGCAATGCTTGGATTTCTCTCATCGTTTTGATATTCCTCTACTCACCTAAGCGAATTGCAGTTATCTTGCCATAGTTACTGTGTCGTTTCATAACTGGACAAAAATTAACTTTATACTTCCCAATCCTCAAGCTGCAATCCATTAATTCGACTGAATTCTCGTGTATTATGCGTAACCAATATCAAATTTTTTGCTATTGTACTAGCCGCAATCTGTAAATCATAAGGGCCAATCGGTGTACCTCTACTGGTTAAATCAGCGCGGATCTTACCTGCTATTTTGGCTGTTTGTGAGTCCAATTCAATAATATTAAATTGGCTATAAAATCTTTGTAATATTTCTAAATTTTTCTCAGTTTGTGAGCTACGATAAGCTCCATAATAAAGTTCCAATTGAGTGATAGCAGAAATAAATATATCCTCTGGTTGCTGACTTGACAGACGATTAACGACAGCAGGATGACTATTATTGATTAGACGAATACAGACATTTGTATCAAGTAAATAAGTCAAAATATCTGCTCCCTCGTTTCATATTCTCCCTGTTCTGGTCTTTCTAGGACTTCTCCCACCCAACCACCAATTACTTCTTCAAAAAATCCAGGCATCCAGCCGCGTTTTTGTGGTGTAACTTCTTGAATTGTTACCGTTACTTCAATTTCTGCATTTGTCATTTCTACGGGAATATCAAGATGTAAAATACCATCTGCGCCTACACGAGAACGGATATTAATACTTTGCATAAATGTTTCTCCTTTCCACGAAATGATTAACTGGCAAAATGATTAGCAGTCTCCTAACTTTCCTTCATCGGATAAATTTGATGTCCTCTAATTTCTACTTCATGATCAGCCAGACATTTTAACCAACCTTCACGCGTACCAATGTCACTTTTTTGCTGGAGTAAACCTAATTCCTGTTCTTGTTGGGTAAGTTTAGCGAATTCTTCGTATTGGGGATAATTAGACATGACAAAGGTTTCTTTACGGTGCAAAACAGGGGGATTTGCCCGATTTGCATAGTCGCGGTGGGTGACATACAAAGTTTTTAAGTCAATGGTGATGCTGGCTTTTAAGGCTGGGTGGGGGTCTGTGTCGAAGTCTGGATAAAATAAGTAAGATATTTGCGGTTGCTCAAGATTATATTTGATCAGTGTCGCCCCATCGACTCGCCCAATGGTGCGACTGGCGCAACCTTCGTAAATGCGGAGTAAGGGATCGAGTGATGCAAGGGCGGAAATATGAACGTAAAGTGCGCCGCGTGTGTGTTTACCAATTTTGCTTTTTTCACAAGCTGTTTGGATAACTTTTGGTCTACCTAAACTAAATAGTTTTTGGTCGGCGACTTCGCAAGCTTCCTCATAGCTACCGAAGAAAGCTTTGATGTCGTGGCGCATTTCTGGCGCTAGTTTGGAGAATTTGGGGCGTTGATCAAAGTGGGTCAGGGCGAGATAAACTTGGATATCTAAAGAACGATGATAGGCGATCGCATCCCATTCTGCTTCATCGGTGGCTTGGAGGACAACAGTAAAGGCGCGGCGAAAGTTACCAAATTCGCTTAATAGTTCTTGTTCGTTGGCTAATTCACCCTTAACAGGTAATCTCCCGCGCTTGGTGAAAAATTCCATGAGTGGTTGCAGTGTTTCCTGATAATCTTCAAACCGCTTGCTAGGGATACGGACTCGCGGTGTATAAGTGCGAGAAAAGAAGCGGATGGCTTTGAAACTTTCTTTTTCAGCTTCGTCGCGGAAGACAAAGTAAACCCCCAGTGCTACCGGGACTGCATCAACATTGAGAACTTCATCAATATATTTTTTGAGTTCTGCTTGCTCGTAATATTTTTGAAAAGTATTACGGCTAGTAACAATGCCGTCATTGTAAGCGAGTTGCGCTTTGCTGGGCGCGTTAATTAAGACTTGAGCCGCCACAATTAAAACTTTGCGGGTGATTTCCCAGGCTGTGATTAAACTTTGGTTACGTTCTGCTAAATCTTCGATGACGTTGACAACGTAACCCAAGTTAACAACATCAGCAGCAGTAATTTGCTGATTGGGGTAGTAGTATGGATCCCAGCCTGCACTGATATAGCCGAGGTTTCCGACGCGCTGGACATCGCCACCGTAACCACAGCCGTAGTCAAAGAAAGTCGTGTCCTGATTGATGATTGACCATTCTAGGGCTAATCTTACAGGACGAGAGATTTCTGTGCGTGCGATCGCAGCGCGATGGCGATCGATTTCTAAGTAGCTCTCCGGCATAAATATATCAAGAAGAACTACATTAATCCTTATATCTTCTCTAGTGCCAGTGCAATTAAATCTTCAATTTTCTTGATATTTTGGTCGCCAGCTAAATAACCAATGCCACGATGCAAATGTAATCGAAACTGTGTGGCTAAGGTTTCCTTATCGGTGGCGTAGCCGTCATTATGACAGCGTTGCTTGAGGGCGAGGAGGAGAATATCTGAGATTTCGCCACCAAAGACACGCCATGTCATCTCAACGTTGCTATCTTGAGGAATAGGTACGGGTGAGGGTGGAGTTGGTTCAGCGAGGGAACGACAAAACGCCCAACGGCAAAGGATATTCCATTGGTCAATTTTAGTGTTGCGACGGAGTTTTAATAATTGGTCTTTGGCTGTTTGGGAAAGTTTAATTCTTTCGATGGGGGATTCCATGATTTTTGTTAATAAGTTTTACAATAATTTAGATAGTTTTTGGTCTAAACCATCCATTTCGGTAACAACAAATTCCTCATTAATAGCAGCAACTTCTATTTTTATCTCTAAATCATTAGCCATTGCCGCTAGTTGTTCATTTATATGGTTAATATCAGTTAAATTATCTGATTGTTTTTTTGTTTGCACTTGTTTTCTCATACGCTCTAAGAGGCATTCAAGTTCTTCTAATGACAAAGCACTTAAGTCACGCTCTAGTTCTAGTAAATGTGGTGATATCATATCTACTCTCCAAAGCTTGTTACATATATCGTAAACTTATACAAATTGTTAATCTTAAATTCCTTGACGATATTTTCTACCAAAAATATTGATTTTCCATGACTGTAGTTTGGCGGGTGGATGAGTCGTATTTGAGGAGGTATTCACGGGCGATCGCTTCATTTTTCCGCAGAGTTTCGACTTCTTTTTTACCAATTTCCGTATCAGTAGAAAGCAGAATTACTTGATGGCTGGCGGCGGGGAAGTATTTTTCTACTAAGTTTTTGCGGTGAGAGGAGTCGAGTCTGCCGAGGGGTGTGTCAATAGCTACTGGTAAGCGCAATCCAGAGACTTTGGCGAGTCCCCACAGGAAAGCGATCGCCAGTAGTTGTTTTTCCCCGGCTGACAGTCGATGTTTAGGAACTTGTTTACCCTCGAAATCGAACAGAGATAAAGCAAAAGTTTTAGTATCAATAGCAATGCGAAATACTAAGTCTGATTTGTGCAGTAAATAGAGGAAACAGTTCTTCACCTCTTCCTCTAATTTATTTAGCTTCCTCAGCGTTAATTTTTCTCGAAAAAGTTTCAGTGTTTCTTGAACTTTAGTAGCTGAGGTAATAATATGTTCTCTATTTTTATGTTTTATATTTTTGTCAGTATAATCGTTTAATTCTTTTTTAGTTATTTCAATTGCCTCCGTTAACGCGGCTAATTTTTGACGAGTCGTTTCGTAATTTGCTTTAGCTTGTACAACTTCTTTTTGTGCTGCTTCGACAGATTCACGTAGCTTTTGATAAGCTTCGGGTTCCGCGGCTGTCTGCACTTGTCTTTCTAAAGTAATAATTTCTTCTTGGAGATTTTTGAGGTTAGCTAACTGCTTTTTTGCTAAACTACAAGCAGTTTGTAAATGATATCTCACATTATCTAACTGGCTCAAGCTTTCCTCGTCAGCTAATAACCAAGATGCTTCAGTTTGGAGTGAATTTGTATATAAGTTATCAACATCCTCTGCTAAAAAAGATTGAATTTTATCGATTTGGTTAGCAGCAATAGTTAACTGATTTAGCCAATCAAGTAACCGTTTATCTCGTTCAAGCAGAACATCTCTAGCAAGTTGTACTTGTTGATTGCGAAATTCATTTGTTCCCTGTGTTTGTACCTGAATTAATAAATTAGGAATTAAAGCTAAAGGTAAAATCTCAGCAGCTAACTCACATAAAGATTGGCGAATTGTTTCTACGGCGTTAGTTTTTGCTTTGTGTTTCTCTTCTAACTGACTACGTTCGGCGGCAATTTTACCACCATCAGATACAAATTTATCTAAGGCTTCCCGTTGGATAGTTTCTAATGCTTCAACTTGATTTTTAACACTAGCTAATTTTTGTTCCGTTGTTTGATAATCTTCTTGTTGTTGTCCTAATCTTTGTTCAATGTCTTCTAGGTTGGCTAAATCTTTAGTATCAGCCATTTCTCTGTGCTTGCGGTTGACTAAAACATCTAAATCAACTGCTAATTTATCTGCTAATTCTAGCCCTAATAATCCGCGAATAGCTTCAATAACAATTTGTGGTGGTGTTTCTTGTTCTGCTAATTCTTTAACTTGCTCACCATCAAATAAAAATAAATTAGAAATCCCTAAAGGTAACAAATTTTCTATATAGTCGTCCCAGATATTTACCAAATAATCAACTGGCCAAGTGTCATCATCACCTAAAATGCCTAAAGCATCTTTACCATCTTTAGGATTTTTTTCCCAAGTTCTCACAATCCGATATCTGACTGGCTTATCGTCTTCAATATGCTCAAAAAGTAACTCAATTCTAGTCTTTTCAGATGGAGTTGCTTTGCTATTAACACATTGATTTAAAAAATCACCATAGCTCAAATTACCACGGGTAGAACATTGGGCGCGTTGTCCATATAAAGCCAGCCGAATCGCATCCATCAGCGTAGTTTTTCCACCACCATTCATCCCACCTAATAAAAGAATCGGGCGAGGATTTTCCTCATTTCTAGGGTCAAGGTTGATTACTTGTCTCCCAGAATAAGGGCCAAAATTTTGTAATACGAGTTCCAGAAATATCATTGGTCGCTATAGATAATATAGGGGGCGAGATGGGATTCGTAGAAATATTATTCGGGGCGAATGGAATTCGCGGCTACACAGGCGAAGTCCGCCTACGCGGACTAATAACCCACGTAGGCGGGTTTTGTTTGTATAGCCGCGATTTCTAATCGCCCTTTACATCGACAGGTAAAGTTAATTCCCATGCAGAAATAATGGATTTTTGTTGATGATGAATAGCCTGATTTCTGATATAGTGAGCAACATTATCAATCACATCATAACTAACTGTAAAAGCCGCGTAACTACTTTGCCATTTGAAAAAATCACTTGGTTTAACCTCATGGTTTATAAAGTGTGAAGAACTACCTTTAATCTGCTTAATTAAATCAGACACACTGATAGTCACCGGAAAACCTGTTAATAGATGAACATGGTTTTCAATACCGCCAACAGCAATTACAGTACATTTTGATTGTTCACATTCCTTGATAATTGCTGCATAAACTAACTTTTGAATATCAGGTGTTATGAGAGGTAATCTATCCCAAGTTGCCCAAACATAATGTAGATATAATTGGGTAAAATTTGATATCATTTTTTGAACCCCGCCAAAGCCAAAGTAAAACGTCAATATTAGCTTTGGCGAATAGAAATCGCAGCTATACAAGCTAAGTCTGCCTTCGCAGACTAACATAAAATATGATTTTTTTAACCCGCGCAGGCGGGTTTTGCCTGTATAGCTGCGATTTCTAATCGCCTGGTATATTTATTGAGATATAACGAATCAAAATACTCATAACTTCACCAGGGTTAGAACTAGGTAATAAAGGACTCCACTCGTTAACTTGGGCGAAACCAAGTTTGTATAAAGTCAGAATTGTGTTGTTAACACCTCTTTTAGAACCATAAATTAATACTTTGACAGACTCTCTATCTGGTGTTGTTTCTGTAGAGTCGTTAGTAGAAACAAGCGACGGGGTGGTTTGAATAGTCTCTGCTACAAAGCTTTTAGTCATGGAAATTTACCTGCTTGCTGGTAAAAGTTACCGTTACATAAAAGTAACAAGATAATCTTACACCGTTTGTTACATATACAGAACATTTACTCTGTTAAGAGCCTTTGACACAATCAAAGGCATGGGAAAAGCAGGAAAAGCGTTGAAACAGGTGTTAGAAACACACAGCATCAGTCAAAACAAGTTAGCAGTAACAATGGAAACAGGACGGCCAAACGTTCACCGATGGGTTAATGAGATGACTGACCCTGTTGCTGATACGCTGTTAGAAATTCGTAATGCACTCAAGAAAATTAACCCAGCCGCAGCCGAAGAGTTTATTAGGTTGTACTTGGGAGATGCTGACAATGATGAGTAAGCTTAATTCTTTGTCTGTTTATTTTTAAATTTCATATTTGCCCAAGTCTTAGTATTGTCAGCAGGATCAATTTGTGTATCGACTGTACTTGTTTGTTCCTCTGGTGCAACAAAATCGGCTAAAGTTAGCTGTTTGACTTTTTCAATATCACCTTGTTCAACTGCTGTTTTCAAATCTCGTTTTAAATGAGCATTTTTCACTGCTTCATCTTTAGAACGAGAACTGGTAGCAAAGCATTTTTCTAAGCTTTCGTAAATTCCTACACGACGCGACATTTTGCGAAATTGACGTTCTGTGTCTAAAAGTTTTGCCATCAATTCTAAGTGCATCTCGTTACCAGCACAGATTTCTTCTAACACAGTCCATTCATCACTACCTAATAGGCTAAGGTCTGCGCCTGGCCGTGGGTCTTTAAATTCTTCACCAGTTACTTCTTGATAAATGCGGGGTAAGCTGTCGTCAAACTCGTGTTTTTCCTCTAACCAAATACGCCGAATTGCACTTAGTTCTTCTAAACTTATTAAAGTAATGTCGCGCATATTCTCTGGTGCTGTTTGACATATTTTTGTTTGCGCCTCTAATAATCGTCTTAACCAATGTTCACGCCAGTATTTTGTGTATGGCCCCGGTATTGGTTCAACAGAGACTTTTCCATCTTTATTGCGTTCAAATAATTGGACTTCTCCTCGATGAAGCCTTCGGAAGTCTCTTTTGTCTCTATCATCTTCAGCATCTAATTCATTACGGATATCTAATAAAGGCTGCATCCATTCTTTTTCTTCATCATTCTGGATCATCGCCTGCATAGATTTATCTTGATTAACTAGTGTGCAAACCCAGCAACCAAATCGAGAATCACCACAACTAGGAGTTGTGGTATCTATAACTAAAGGACATTCATTATCTGCTGTTGCACCTCGATATAAACTGAATAATTTTTTATTGCTATGCCCCCAAGGATTGTCAGATTGGTTGAGGTAGATCCAGACATCATTATTACTCCAATCTTCAATAGGAGTATAAATTAAAGAATTAGGAAGACTAGCATTAGGGCTTAGGCGTTCTCTTACTCTACTTGCTTGATGTTTTTTCATAGTGGCAGCGCGTTTGGCACTTTCGGCTTTGCGAGTCCCCAAAACAAGTATTGTTTCACCGTTGGCTCGAACTATTTCACGAATGAATTGATTAGCTGGATTAATTTTTAAACGAGGGGTACACCAGCGAAACTGGTTACGAGGGGCTGGATAACCTTTCCCAATGAGATTTACCCAAAATGTGTCTTCAACTACTGGGTGTAGCAAATGTGCTTGAATCGGCATCCTTTTTTCTTTTGCAGCCGATTCCAGTTGCTTTATAGATTGACGAACCCAGGCTGCAACAATAGGATTTTCTACCTGAGTATCTGTTGTAATTACATGAATTGTTTTAGTTCTTTTTTCTGGAGGGAGCGCCGCGATCGCATTCCAAACAAGTTGCAATATGGTGCTAGAGTCTTTGCCCCAAGATACGCCTATAATCCAAGGGATCGCATCCAAACAATACAATTCTTGAATTTCAGTGGTAAGAACTTGGATATCCTCTACTAACTCTGCTACAGTACGTGTCTGCTGACCTTTATTTTCTGGTTGTTGTGCTTCAGTCATTGCTTCCTACCTCTGGACATCTGGGCGTTACCGCTTTTTTTACCCAGCGTATAGAATGCGCGGGTTACCAAAAAGTTTTTAAAAACTGATTTATTAGTATCTAACTTTTTGGAGAATATAGCTAGTTTACAAGACTAAGTTTTTAAAAATTAATATGAGAGACATTGCATCTGACCTAACTGCTGATATCGCTAAAGAGTACCTAGAGAGAGAAAACAAGGAAAAAGAGGTACTAGCTTTACTTTTAGATAAGTTTTTAGAAAAAAAATCCCAAATTTTCGTTCAAAAAACTGAGATGGGTGGAAGTGAAGCTTATGTTGGTTCCGTCAGCTTAGAATGGTTTGCCAGCAGAGTTCATTTCGCTTCTGGTTTACCTCTGCTACAAAAAAAGTATAATCAAGAGACAGATAACATTGAAATTGACGCAGATAGTATCGATGAAATTCAACAGCGTCCCGTTGACTGGTCGCGTCAAGCACCGTTAGTCCAATATTTAGCGGCGAGAAAAAATCATAAGTTTCCACCAGTGTTAGTAGTAATTAATCAGCCTTGGGTGGATGATGCTAAAGCATCTGAGTGGGATAATCAAGAACGCGCTACCAAGTCTACTACCGATTTTACGCCTCTAGATAAAGATGGTAAGGTCGGCTTACTGAATGTTTCTGAAGAGAATGTCACCATTTATGCACTAGATGGTCAACATCGGCTGATGGGAGTTCAGGGTTTAATAGAGTTAATTAAAACTGGTAAACTCCAGCGATATAAAAAAGATAAAACTGCTGATGATAGTTTTATTACGGTGTCAGATTTAATCGAGCAATATCAAGTAGATCCTGCTTATTTACAAAGCTTACCTCAAGAAAAAATTGGTATTGAGTTCATTTGTGCCGTTAATTCTGGGGAAACTCGTAACCAAGCTAGAAGAAGAGTAAGGTCGATTTTTGTTCATGTTAACTTGATGGCTGCACCTTTAACTAAAGGTCAGTTAGCACAATTAAATGAAGATGATGGTTTTTCTATTGTGGCTAGAAAAATTGCGGTGACTCATCCACTTTTAGAACAAAAACCAAATCGCAATCCGCGTGTTAATTGGAATAGTTCAACTGTAGCGTCAAACTCTACAGTTTTGACTACACTCCAAGCGATACAAGATATGTCTGAGAGATATTTAGGTCAAAAATTCCCTCATTGGAAACCATTGGAAAAAGGCTTAATTCCGATGCGTCCAGAAAATAAAGAAATTGAACAGGGAATTGAAGAATTTAAAAAGCTATTTGATAATTTAGCTAATTTACCTAGCTATAAAATTTTGGAACATGAAGACACACCAGTTTTACGAAGGTTCAGCTTTGAAAAAGGTGGTGGTGAAGCCAATATACTTTTCCGCCCTGTGGCGCAAGTTGCTATAGCCCAAGCTTTAGGATTTTTAGTATTTAAAAAAGGGGTTTCTCTAACAACTATTTTCAAGAAATTGAAAAAGTTTGACCAGCAAGGCGGTTTTACTGGGATGGAATATCCTAAATCTATGTGGTATGGGGTTTTGTATGACCCTAATAAAAAGCGAGTACAGGTTTCTGGAAAAGAATTAGCTGCAAAGTTATTAATTTACATTTTGGGTGGACTTCAGGATCACATGGAACTTGCTGAACTTCGTAAGGCTTTGGCTAATGCTAGGACTTTAGAAAATAAAACGATAGGTTTTGACGGTAATTTGGTAGAACCAAAGGCGGTAGGGCTACCACAAATTCTTTAATTACAATTGATTGCTGTCTTCTCGCCTCTCGAAATATTATTATGCTACCCTGGTACGTAATGTATAAAGGGAGTCTATTTTGTGGCATGGCTATATGGTAGTGATGCTGTGCAACAGCTAAGTGAAGATGTCGTCTTGTACGATTTGGCACAGATGCGGGGAAATAGTGCTGTTTTAAGCCGCATCCCCGATAATATCGGCGTTGTCTACGCTTGGTATCGTCGCTTCGAGATTGATGCTAATGCCATCAATGATCCTCAAGTCTTCGCTAACTATATTTTGGATGAACTTTGTAAGGATCATTCGGCTCCGAGAGAAACAAAACTACCTCCAGCACACCGGATAAAACTTGAACCAGAGACTTCATTTTCTAAAGAGCTTTTGCTGAAAGAGTTAGCTGCTGATTCGTCCTTTCGTCAACTGCTCTTTATGCTTTTGAATAATTCCCTCATATTTCAACAGCCATTATATATAGGAAAGGCAACTAATTTATACTCTAGGATTCGCAGTCATATTAGTGAAGGTAGTATTTTACGGGATCGTCTTGCAGATGCTGGACACAAAATTAATCGATGCAGGCTGCTAATTATTCATACTTCATATAATACTAACGCTGTGCCAGATAGTGTTTATGAGGATGACGAATTAGATAATCAAATTGAAGAAGACTATGAATTTTCTAAACTCGCTTCAGACAAACTAGTTGAAGATATTTTATCTAGACTATTTCTTCCATCATTTACTCTTAGATACGGTTGATATCAAATGCTGATATTCTCAAATAATGAAGGAAAATCAAGATTTAATAAACCGCTATATGGTTTAACTGGTATTTACACTTTATCAGAAGGTATAGCACTTCCATACGTTCTGTCACTGGTTGAAGTTAACCGAGCTATTGACGAACTTAAGATAGCGGAACAAATTCCCGCTTCATTAGAGACAAAATGGTCTCTCAAAGAGCTTTTTCAAAGAGAAATTGATGAAAAGAGGGTAGAAGATGACATAGTTAAAGGCTATCTTCTAGATCCAAACAAGCTGAAATTTTTTAATGCAATTACTATTGTATTAATGCCAAAGGACGATGATGGCAAGATTCAGAATGCTTTTGATGAAACAACAAGCGTAGCACCTCCTCCCATACCTTGGGATAGTACTGATCCTGATGATGAACAATGGAAAAATTTTCAAAGTGAGGTTGCGAACTTCGGGGGTGTTCAATTTGTTTCTACTGGAGTCTCTGCTAGGCTGCGTTGGGATGAAGATAGAGTATTAGCAGTAGCAGTAGATGGACAACATCGTCTTTGGGCGCTCCGTACCTTTCGTGAAGATCCAAGATTTCGAGGTGGTACTCTTAACACGATTGAGCAACAAACAAAAATACCAATTTTATTTATTTTGCTTCATCCCAGTGCGGGTTTTAAGAATCTTCAGAGTACATCTGATTATTCAATTCGAGGAATCGCTCGTGAATTATTCACTGATTTGAATAAGAATGCTAAGACTGTAGATAAGGCTAGAGAGCTTATTCTTGATGACAAAAGTATTAGCGCCCAATGCGTTAGAACTTTATTGACTGAGAGTACAGGGGAAGATGCGAAAGATAAGCTTCCTCTTTCTCTAGTGCGCTGGCAAGACGACTCAAACCGATTTGATAGCTCCTACTACCTAAATTCACTAGTTCATTTAGATTTGCTGATTTCAGCAGCACTGGATCTGAAACCGCCACGCGATCCAATGGAAAAGAAGCACGTGCTAGATTTTATCGATAGTATTGATTCTGCCCTTGGCACAGGTGAGGAAAAAGTTCAGTACGAGGGGCGTAGTCTTGAAGAATATTACATAGAAGACTATTGTGACGAAGATGGAAATCCTGATACACCATTTGCTCGAATACCAGAAAATTACCTTGGCTCTGCAATAGAAGGTTTTAAAGTTAACTTTCGTCCTTGGCTAATCAAACTTTTACTTGAATTTAAGCCATATCGAAACCTACTCCAGTATGCTCGCGAACATGATTTGATTGAGGGTACTTTTGGTAGCTACCAAGCTCAAACGAGTAAACATAAAGGAATTATTCGGCAGCGAGAAATTGCTAAAGATAGTGATTGGAATAGCCGAGAGATACTCTCACACCAGGCTGCTATTAATAGCATCAAAGAAAATCAATGGGCTTTCAAAGCAATATTCCAGAAAGCTATAGTTCGTTTAGGCAGAATTGTCGAATTTGACTATAAAGCCAAAGATAAAAACTTAGGTAATATCGATGACGTATTGAGTTGTCTAGATAGACTATATGACAAAGGCATTCTAAAAGTAGATGCTGACTTACCAGATTACCCTTTTCGCTTATGGACATTTGTAGCGATAAACCAGGGTACTGACAAAATTAAAGTGGCGAGAACTGTAGAAGATAGGATATTTTCCTTATTATGTTTGTGGTATTTTGGCTCTCGTAAAATACAAATCGACGTTGCAAAAGGTTCTCAAATCTTATCGAGGCGAAAACTACTCAATTTCTTTAGTGCAGACAAAAATAAAGCTGAGTGGCCAGGTTGCACAGATGCTTATAAAGCAGTATATAAAGGTTTCGATACTGTTGCTTTTTATGGTAGAGAACATGAAAAAATGAACAATCAACAAAAAGAAGAGATGGTTCGAGATAGGTTCTCTGCTATACTCGCTATTGGTTTGCCAGAATTAAATACTCAATCTTCACTTCTCCAAGTATCAGAGGAAGATGATGAACTTGATAATGAATAAATATATATACTAAAATTCAGTTTTGTTTAGCTTGAACAGAAGGTAATTCACAAGAGAAATTTGCTAAGGTTGAATTCCTCTTCTTCACCTTCATTATTAAATCTTTCAGAACTAAGCATTAATAAAAGCCGCTCGGAATAATCTACTGCTCCACGCAGTTCATTTTGTATAATTTCTAGTCCACCATTTGCATACTCTTCAAAAATATGGATACGTTGCTCGTCAGCAAAATCCTCTTCACTAAGAATCTTAATGTCTTTGCTTTCAGTAATAGCCAATAAATTAATTAACAGAGCAAAACTGTTAGAAAAATAATCCTGCCGCAGTGGTGATATATCTTTAGCAATTCCTTCTATAGGAACTCGCTTTTTATGCTTCGCACCTAAAGCAGCAGCAAATACCATAACTTCTACATAAGTTTGAAAAGGCCCTGTGGTGTCTTTTGATGTGACTAAAGATTTGACTAACTCGGCTTTATCTTTGGCAACCTTGATTCTATTTGCAGCCATTGATTTAAATATTTACGTTGTAGTTATGATACCCGAAAGCTAAGAGCGATTTTATACAGAGATACAAGCAAAAAACGCCCCCTTTTCAGGAGAGCGTTTTGATTAATTAGAGATGTTGATTGACAACTTCTCTCGAAAATTAACCGTTGATAGCAGGAGCGCTCATTGCAACAGGCTTAACTTCACCAGCAGCTAAGTCTAGGGGGAAGTTGTGAGCGTTACGCTCGTGCATTACTTCCATACCGAGGTTAGCGCGGTTGATGATATCAGCCCAGGTGTTTATAACGCGACCTTGAGAGTCAATCACTGATTGGTTGAAGTTGAAACCGTTCAAGTTGAACGCCATTGTGCTGATACCTAGTGCTGTGAACCAGATACCGACTACAGGCCATGCAGCTAAGAAGAAGTGCAATTGGCGGCTGTTGTTGAAGGAAGCGTATTGGAAGATCAAACGACCGAAGTAGCCGTGGGCTGCAACGATGTTGTAGGTTTCTTCTTCTTGACCGAATTTGTAACCGTAGTTTTGTGATTCGGTTTCGGTGGTTTCACGCACCAAGGAGGAAGTTACCAAGGAACCGTGCATTGCGGAGAACAAGGAACCGCCGAATACACCAGCCACACCTAACATATGGAAGGGGTGCATCAAGATGTTATGTTCTGCTTGGAACACGATCATGAAGTTGAAGGTTCCAGAGATACCCAAAGGCATACCGTCGGAGAATGAACCTTGTCCGATGGGGTAGATCAAGAATACTGCGGTAGCAGATGCCAAAGGCGCGGAGTAAGCTACGCAGATCCAAGGACGCATACCTAAACGGTAGGACAATTCCCACTGACGACCCATGTAGCAAGCACATCCAATCAGGAAGTGGAAGATTACTAGTTGGTATGGGCCACCGTTGTACAACCACTCATCTAAGGATGCAGCTTCCCAGATTGGGTAGAAGTGCAAACCGATCGCATTGGAGGAAGGAACAACTGCACCAGAGATGATGTTGTTTCCGTAAATTAAGGAACCAGCAACTGGTTCACGGATACCATCGATGTCTACTGGAGGAGCAGCGATGAAAGCGATTACAAAGCAGGTGGTTGCAGCCAGCAAAGTAGGAATCATTAATACACCGAACCAACCAACATAAATGCGGTTTTCGGTGCTGGTGATCCACTCGCAAAAGCGCTCCCATACGTTAGCGTTAGAACGCTGTTGTAAGGTTGTGGTCATTGTTTTATAAGTGCTGTTTTTCGTTAAATATGTGACAGACAAATTTTTTTATGCCTGTTGTCAATTAGTCTACATGAATTTACTTTCATCGGACATTTGGCTTCATATTCTGTAATATTTTTTGTGTATTTACTTTCTTCAATGTAAAGTTTTGAGTTATATTTATAGCCACCATCAAAGGTATCAAAAGCTTGGTTTTGTCTGATTTTAAGTTATTTCAACATCCAATCAATTTTATTGAAGCGATCGCTAGTTATATAGCTTTACATTAGTTTACATATTAATTTTAAATTATCTCATCAAAATATTATGTGAGTAGCGGTATTTATTCCATTGAGAGGTTAATTATTCCTTTGTCAATACAAATGACAATAGGTTGTTTAATTGAGATATTTTTAGCTTAAAAATCAAAATATATGTAAGGTAAGCTGCCTTCAGGAGCTAGTAACCACACAACATAAAAGCACAAGGGTACGAAGACAAGCTTAATTGGCCAGTTTAACTCTAGTTTTAATCGACCGTTCAAAGCGTAGACCAGAGCCATGAAAGCAGCTAAAATACCTAGCATCCAAGAGAGTTGGTAAGGGCTAATAGTTAAAGCTTCTACATATACCTTTTGGGCAAATTGTGCATCAGCGGTGTGACCCCAAAGGTGTTGAAGTACTAGAGAAGAATCTTGAAGATTTGGTAAGCGGAACCAAATCCACGATGTAAAAACCATCAACTGAGTTAACAGCCAAGCAATAACTACACCTAGAGGATTTTGCCAGAATTGTGCTAATTTTTCATGGCGATCGCTCAAATCATCTGTAAGGCGATGAACAGCTAAAGCAATTCCGTGGAGAATCCCCCAAACAAAGAACCCCCAAGCAGAACCATGCCAAATACCAGCAATCACCATCACAATAAATAAATTCCAGCAGGTACGCATCAAACCACTGCGAGAACCACCTAAAGGAAAGTAGACATAGTTACGTAACCAATCACCTAAAGTCATGTGCCAGCGCCGCCAAAAATCGGCAATGCTAGTACTGAAATAAGGAAAATCAAAATTTTCTGGGAGAACTAAACCAAATAGCAAAACTGTGCCACGGGCAATGTCTACGTAGCCATTAAAATCTAAATATAATTGCAAACCATAAGCGAAAGTTGCTAACCATAGGTCACTACTACCGGCTCGTTGCAAATTGCCAAAGCATAAATCTACAAATATCCCTAAATTATCTGCCAATAAACCTTTTTTAACTGCACCTCTAGCAATTAACCATAAGGCTTCAGCGACTCTCTCAGCGGTGGGAAATTGGAGTGTATTTACCTGAGTTGCTAAGTTATGATAACGCGTAATTGGGCCGGAAATTAATTTAGCAAAAAAGAGTTTGTATGTGGCAAATTTCAGAAAATTATCAGTAGCAGGAGCGCCACGATACACATCGATTAAATAAGCAATACACTCAAAAGTAAAAAACGAAATTCCTAAAGGAGCAATTATTTTAAAAGATGTCTCTGGGGAATTTAGAGGAATAGGAAAAACTAAGTTTAATATCGGCGAAATATACTTAAAACCTAGCAGTAATAAAACATTTAATGTGACACCAAGCCATAATAATTTCAGTCGGCGACTACCCCAATCGGCATTGGCATACTGCCATTCTTCATTAGAAATCTTCCAATCAAGATTATGCTCACCAGGAGAAGTATTTTTGCCTATTTCTCTCCCCAAACGAAAGTTAATAAAGGTCAATGTTAATAAAAGTGGAATGTATTGAACACTCCAAGAAGCATAAAAAGCTAGGCTGGCAACTAATAAAGTCCATAAGCGCCATTTTTGTTCGGTGACAGTCCAGTAAACGCCTAATATACTCAGTAAAAATATGCCGTAGGAAATTGATATAAAGTTCATATTTTAGTTATTTATTATCAGGAATGAGGCAGAGGGCAGGGGAAAAGTTTTTTACTCAGCACTCAGCACTCATTTGGTCGGCCAAGGAATCACAGGGTCGATCGCTAGTTTTTTGGAAACTTCGTAAGCACCAAAGCGGTTAAGATGACTGGGGTCAGAAAAATAGTCATTAGTTCTTGGCCAAAGTTGGCTAAAGTCTCGATAAATAAAATTAGGATTGGTTGCTAAACGAATCATATATTTTTGAAATTCTTGCTCATATTTTTTGCGGACTGGATCTAAATATTCGGCGGTGAGAGGCATATTAATAAATACCAGAGGAATTTGTTGAGACTGAGTAAACCGCAAAACTTCTTGGAAGGCTGTGTCTTGTTTACCTTCTATTTGGAATGATTTGTAGTCGTTGTCATAATTGCCAGTAACTCTGGGATGTTTTTGATAGTATCGAGCCGGATTAAACCGGATCGATAAAGGTAAGAAACCATCAAAATCAACTGCTTGGAGAGAAGTTTCATCTTCGGAACTCTCAGAAATAGATTCTGTTGCGGGGGTTTCTGGGGAATTGCGATCGCTAATTAATGGCAAACTATCGAATTGCTGATGCAGCAAGGATTTAAGCTGGTTGCGGTTTTGATAGCTACTAGAAAAAGTAGCTAAAATCTGATTTAAACCATTATTGATAGCTTGGTAATTAGTAATTTCATCTGCCTTTTTCTCAGTTTTTGGTTTCTCTGATGATTGTGCCGGGTTTTTATTAGCTTCTGCATCAGCCGCGATATTTTGGTCTTGTTCTAAGATTTTTTGATAACCTTGAGAAGCAGCGATCGCATTAAAGGTGATATCTTCTCGACCACTATTAAAAGCGCGAGAACCATCCGCCCAAAGAATTACTTTTGGCAGTTCTTTAGGTTCTAGAACTTGGCGAATAATAAAATCGACAACTTGCGCTGTGGCACCATTGACACCAAAGTTGAATACATCAATATTGGGGTATCCCTGTTTTGCTAAAGCTTTGGCTAACGCCGCTGGATCAACTCCGCGCAAAGCCCGCGAAGAACCAATAATTAAGATATCGGGTGGATTTCCTTTAATATTTAATTGTTGCCTATACAAAGCTAGTTGCTCATCTAATTGCCTCGCATTAAAACTTGGCATTTGCGATCGCGCCGCTAATAAAATTGCCGATGCTGTGGCTTTTTCTTTTAATGGTGCGGCTGTTAAAGTTGTCGATGCAGGATCATCCTCATTTACAGTAAACCCAGAAGCATTGAAGGCAGAATTTTTTGAACCTGATAATTTTTGCCCAGATGAACTAGTCAATAATTCTAATTTTTCTGGATGTTTGACTTTTGCTGGTACAGGCGGCTGTTTTTCCGCAGATGAAGCAGCCACATTAGTCAGTGGTTGTTTATGTGGTAATGTTCGCGTGATCAGTTGACCACTAATCCAATCGGTTTGGAGTGTGAGTAACAATCCCAATGTTCCCCAAACCAAAGCAACTTTTAGTCCACCTTGTAAATCTGGATCTGCGGCGGTTGACTGGCCGACTTCTGTAAATATTTGTGTGCCTAAGAGGAAATTTTTAAATGTTGTGGTGGTTGTAACAATCCAATCTCGCGCTACTTCTGTGACAAAATTTTGAACTTCTTCTGAGGTTAAATCAGGGCGAAAGATGGGTTCTTGACCATCTTTAACAATCAGTTCCCCCACATATTCAGAAGTCGCCGCAAACTCTGGAGTCGCTTCGGGGACTAAACGTTGGCGCTGTAAAAAATCTACGCCATGATGCCAAACAGGTTCTTTATTCCCCGCACGACGACCGTAAACTCTGACCCCTGTAATCCCCGGTAATTTTAACTGGCGGACAAACTGGGTAACTTTATTTGCTACTTGTTTACGGTTGGGACATACAGGCGCATCGCACATAATGTGCAGTAAATCACCTTTGCGGAGTAAAATTACCCGAATCCCGCCTGTTTTCAAGCGCCATTCTAAATCAGTATTGAGTAAGCGTTCTAGTAAAAAATGCGTAGCTGGTTCATCGCCGTTAGTTGCTAACTCTAAGGCGGAGGTAGCCAAGGCTGGGTGTTGCGCCGCAGGTAAGGAGATCCAATCAATCCAAGCTGGTTGCTTTTGGGCTGTTCTTTGCCCGTAAATAGTCGCGCCAAGAATTCCTTGGGGGGCGATCGCGTCTAGATGGGATACGATAATATCCAGACATTTTGTTTTATCGGGTGCTGGTGCATCTTCTAAAGGATCAAAAGCAGGGGAGCAAAAAAGATGCAGAGTGGATTCTTTAAGCGATGCTTGGACAGTGACTTTAAAATCTAATAATACTTCTGTTAATAACCGCGCGATCGCTTGTATATCTCCCCAACGCGCCCATTCTTTGAGCATTACCTCTGGAGGAGTCAAATCTACCCGCAATACCCAATCATTACTTGTTTCCCCACTAACTTGGGAAGTAATGACTGCATCTTGATAGCCAGTCAATTTTAACAGTCTGAGTTTTTGGGCAATTGTTTCTGCCAACAATGAAGAATCAGGACTATAGACAGATTGACAAAAAACCCATAAACGATTTATCGGAGCTTGATTTTTGTCTTTAGGTTGGTGTGGCTTGATTTTGACTTGGACTCCCACACCCAAAGAACTGAGAGTTTCACTCAGATAATGAGCGATCGCATTCGGGTCGCCTCGACGGGCTAAACTCTCATTGGAGATAATCATCGCCCCGCCTGGCTTTGATGATTCCGCGTCTTTTAATGCTTGCTCTACCTGTTCTAAATGCTTATCTAATTGATTTAGATGCACCCGATGGCACCATTGGGGACGATTTTCGCCCTTTTTTCGCCCATAAACCAATACTTGGTATATTGAGGGTTGTTCGTTATTCGTTAAGACATCTAAATTAGTTTGCTGGAGTGCGTGGAGTAAATCAGAAAGAGTGAGCCAGCGTTGAGGACACTCGATTGCTTCACAAAGAATGTGTAGGTCATTTCCCCGCAACCGGACTTTCACCCCTAAAGTGTTAATCCCTGTTGCTTGGCTTACCCATTGCACTAAAGTTTGCTGGCTATCTGGTAGTACTTTTTTCATGGGCAGTTAACTTTACAGGAAGCGAGTATTCGGGGGTATTGCCTGCACTTGTAAACTAGAACCATAATGTCTATCACATTTTGCTGTTTTTTTTTAACACTTTTGTTACCTTCTGTGCTTGCAAAATAGGCCAAGATAGTCTTATATCGTTGCAAGTCATACAGATTTTGAGTTTTGCGTTTCATTTTCCTCGTTTGCCAACAACCAAAAATTAGTAATGCCTCCTATCACCTCCCAATCTTCACCCAACCCCGGACTAAATCTGGGTTTGTTTAGCATTCCCCAATCTTTTATCCTGGAAATAGGCACAGCGTCTATACTACTGCTGCTGACCACAGAAAAATTCACCGTAAAAGCCCTAGAATCTATCGGGCAAGCTAGTGAAGAATTGTTTCGCGGCGATCGCTTGCCGATTCTTCCCTTTCCTAATCACGATGAATTAACCAATAAAAGCTAAAACTTATACTTAAAAAAATAAATCGCTCATAGAAAACAATGAGCGTAAATCACAAAGTTCAAAAATGTAAACAGTAATTGGCTTTACAAGAGAAGCAAATATGAGTTCGCTTTTATACTCTGTGTCACACGCTGCGAATTATTACCCTGCATCAGAACTATTTTTACGTCGTCGTCTCCAAATAGTTGAAGAATTATGGGAGAACGTCCTGCGGCAAGAATGCGGACAGAAAATGGTAGATTTATTGCGGCAGTTGCGCGATTTGTGTTCGCCAGAAGGACAAGCCACCAACGACCAAGCATCCTCCGCAGTGAAATTGATTGAACAACTGAATATTAATGAAGCGATTCGGGCAGCGCGGGCTTTTGCGCTCTATTTTCAGCTAATTAACATCATAGAGCAGGAATACGAACAAAAGCAGCAATTAACCCGCTATTCAGAAATCGAAACAGAATCCAAGAATGCAGAAACTGTCTCTGATAGTAGCTACTCTTCCAACGACAAAGAAGATGATGCGTTTGTTAACACAGGTATAGGTTCAGACTTGTTAGCCAAAAATTGGGTTAACAAAATGCACAACAAACAGAAAGGTACTTTTGCTACTCTGTTTCCCCATCTTTACGATTTGAATGTCCCACCCCAACAAATTCAACGCCTAATTTCGCAACTGGATGTGCGTTTGGTATTCACAGCCCACCCCACAGAAATCGTCCGTCACACCATCCGCGATAAACAGCGACAAGTAGTCAACCTCCTGCAACAGATAGATGCAGTAGAAAATCGTGTTGGTGCTTATCCTTGGGAATCAGGGGAGTTACGGGAAAAACTGCTGGAAGAAATTCGCCTATGGTGGCGTACAGATGAACTCCATCAATTCAAACCTACAGTCTTAGATGAAGTAGATTATGCCTTGCACTACTTCCAAGAAGTATTATTTGATGGCATTCCTCAACTGCATAAACGCTTTAAGTATGCTTTGAGTAAAACCTTTGATTGGTTGGAACCACCTCGGAAAAACTTTTGTGCGTTTGGTTCTTGGGTAGGTTCCGATAGAGATGGGAACCCATCAGTCACACCAGAAATCACCTGGAAGACAGCTTGTTATCAGCGCAAAATGGTACTGGAGCGTTATATTCACTCAGTAAAGAAGCTGATTGAATTGTTGAGTATATCCATGCACTGGAGTGATGTTTTACCAGATTTATTAGAATCTCTGGAATTAGATCAGTCACATTTAAGTGATATATATGATGCCCTGGCGTTGCGTTATCGCCAAGAACCTTATCGCTTGAAACTGGCTTATGTACTGAGACGTTTGGAAAATACCCGCGATCGCAATTTAGCATTATATAAACGGGAAACTCCCACCAACGAAGATGCACCTATGTACCGTTCGGGAGCCGACTTTTTGGCAGAATTGCGGTTAATTCAGCGGAATTTGAGCGAAACTGGACTGAGTTGTCGAGAACTGGAAAATCTGATTTGTCAAGTCGAAATCTTTGACTTTAACCTGACACAATTAGATATTCGTCAAGAATCAACCCGTCATTCCGATGCGCTGAATGAAATTTTAGAATACCTGCAAGTATTACCCCAAGCATACGACGACCTAACAGAAGAACAGCGAGTCACTTGGTTAACCGCAGAATTGCAAACCCGCCGGCCATTAATTCCAGCGGAACTGCCATTTTCTGAGAAAACCAACGATGTCATTGAAACCTTTAGAATTTTGCGATCGCTGCAACAAGAATTTGGTGTCAACATCTGCCAAACTTATATTATTAGTATGTGTCGTCAAGTCAGCGACGTACTAGAAGTTTTACTCTTAGCCAAAGAAGCCAGATTATTTGACCCAGCCATTGCAGTTGGCACAGTTCAAGTTGTACCGTTATTTGAAACAGTAGAAGACTTGCAGCGTTCCCGCAGCATTATGCGCCAGCTGTTTGAACTTCCCTTATATCGTGCTTTATTAGCTGGCGGCTACGAAAATATTCAGCAAAGACTGGCTACACCTGAATCAAGTCCGCACTCAGTTCTCACCCCCGACTTGCAAGAAGTCATGTTGGGATATTCCGACAGCAACAAAGACTCCGGCTTCTTAAGTAGCAACTGGGAAATTCACAAAGCCCAAAAATCATTACAGAAAATTGCCGAAGAATATGGTGTAAACTTGCGAATTTTCCACGGTCGCGGCGGTTCTGTAGGACGAGGAGGCGGCCCTGCTTATGAGGCGATTTTAGCCCAACCAGGACACAGTATTAACGGGCGAATTAAAATTACTGAACAAGGAGAAGTATTAGCCTCAAAATATTCCTTGGTGGATTTAGCTTTATACAACTTAGAAACCGTCACCACCGCAGTCATCCAAGCAAGTTTACTGCGGACAGGGTTTGATGATATCGAACCTTGGAACGAAATTATGGAAGAACTAGCAGTGCGATCGCGGCAACACTATCGTGCTTTAATCTACGAACAACCAGATTTCATCGACTTTTTCAATCAAGTCACCCCCATTGAAGAAATTAGCCAGCTGCAAATTAGTTCCCGTCCAGCGCGCCGACCTTCTGGGAAGAAAGATTTAAGCAGTCTCCGGGCGATTCCTTGGGTATTTAGCTGGACACAAACTAGAGTTTTGCTACCTTCCTGGTACGGTATGGGAACAGCGTTGCAAGAATTCTTAAATGAAGAACCAGAAGAACACTTAAAATTACTGCGCTACTTTTATATGAAGTGGCCGTTCTTCAAAATGGTGATTTCCAAAGCCGAAATGACCTTGGCGAAAGTCGATATGCAAATGGCGCGACACTACGTCCAGGAACTATCCAACCCAGAAGATAAAGAACGATTCGATATAGTTTTCGAGCAAATCGCCAGCGAATACTATCTCACCAGAGATTTTGTCCTCAAAATTACGGGACACAATCGACTTTTGGACGGTGATCCTGTATTACAGCGTTCAGTACAATTACGTAACGGGACAATTGTCCCTCTAGGTTTCATTCAGGTTTCACTACTCAAGCGCCTACGCCAAGCCAAAAATACTACAGCCACCTCTGGTGTGATTCACTCCCGTTACAGCAAAGGCGAACTACTCCGAGGCGCACTGTTAACCATTAATGGTATTGCAGCGGGAATGCGAAATACAGGCTGATCTGTTTCACAGAGTCATTTGTCAAAAGTCCACAGTCCAGTGTCTATTGACAAATGACTATTGACTTATGACCAAAAACAAAATCCTAATTTGCACCCTGTTAGCCCTAGCTTGCGGATTTTTTGGTAGTTACATCAAGGGACAAATCACGCTGATGCTGCAAAGCCAGAAATGTCAAAATCAGCCTTGGGGTTTCAAGGAAATTTGTACTACTTGGGTAGCACCAGAGGCAATGCGACAAGGCACCACCAGAGGACTCTGGACTGGGACAATCTTGGGTGCATTTGTTGGTGGTTTAATTACACGCCAGCCTCGTTCCCATAATAAATAAATGACTATTCACTCCGACTAGAACGCGATCTCAAATTCTGCAAATTTTTCCATGAATTGGTACTGGTATCAAAACAATGCCAAGAACCGTCCTTGCTTTCCTGATAACAAAACAAAGTGCGATCGCCGCTATACAAATTATCTGTTAAATAATATACCAGTCCCCGAAAAGGATAAGTTTTGCGACTTAAACGTTTAGCTACAGCTTGATTCGGACATTCCACGATAAACACTGGTTTTTTATTCAAGTGAGCTAACGAGAATATACACATACGTAAAATTGCTCTCAGCCAACTTTCAGAATTATCGAAATAATCATCGATAATTCTATTGGTTAGTGCTTTTTCCAGGGTGCGATCGTTGTTTTGAGAAATGTGAGCCTCAGACATAGCCTCACCTATTGCTATACCAATGGTTCGAGGTTAATCCAAAATTTCCCAAAATGCCAAGTCTTGATCCACACTCAACCAGCCATTCCTCATCTTCCTGCACTCCGCGTAACTACCCTGCGGGAACGCCTAACGGCGAATGCGTTTACCTCCGCGCCCCTCTGCGTTCAAATCGCGATCGCAACACTGGTAAAATCTACCCAGAACAAAGAAAGAGCAAATAACCATGACTACCGAAACTAATCAAGTAAATTCCCCAACCACAGGTGCAGATGCCATTGACGTAGCGATCGCCAAAGGGATAGATTTTGATGGAACACCCATTCCCACCGCCAAACTAGACCTTTATCACCAAGTCATGGGGCTAGAAGCCAATAGACAGCGTAGCGGCGTGTCAAATACCATGCGATCGCGTATTGTCAGAATCGGTGCAAAACATATTCCCCAACCAGAACTCGATCAAAAGCTTGCAGAAGCAGGATTTGCACCTCTCAAAGAAAAGGAAATTGCCTTTTTCTACGGCGGTAAGTAATTTTTAGCGTAGGCTACGCCTACGCCCTATTTTGAGATATATTCCCAATCATGGTTTCCACCTATTGCAAAGTTCTCACAGTTAAAACCTGCGGTGGTGTCGAATCTGGCGGATAAATCACATCTACCTGTACATTCCGTTGACTTGCAGGTGGTAGAACAAATTGCACCAATGGTTCCAAAACCTGACCAGTTCTGTGCCATAAATGCACATATCGCGTTTTTTGTTGTCCTTGGTCATCAAAATAACGTAGCCGCACAGTACCACGGAAAAAAGGAAAATCGAGAGATGGTTTGCGGAAACGAACGCCTCCTTGAGAAAGCTTGTCTTCTTTTAAAGGTGTTTCCAACGTGACTGTAACTTTTTGCGGTTGCTTAGTGTTGTTATTTAACGGCAAACTCAGGTTATATTCCACCCCATAATTACCGTGCGCTTCATAGGCTGTATCAGGATAACGCACCAACATTTGCGCCGTTTGGATTTGTTCAGTACCTAATCGACCACCCCGCAGAGTTACTAAAGGATAGGAAATCCCTTTACCACGCTCAGGTATAGTTAAATACTGGGCTTTGGGATTATCTACCAAATTAGCTTGCCATTGGGAACCTTGAGAAACACCAGCTACACGCCCATAAATTAATGCACCACCTTTAGCATCGGGTGGAGTTGGAGTTTTATCTCTTGGGCCGGCAAAACCGCCGTTATTTAATAAAGCTTGCCATTCTTTAAGAGTCGGCGCGAGATCGGAACCATCAGGATTTTTCTTGGCAAACATTGCCAAACTCGCTGCGTAAACTTTATTACTACTCCGCAGACGCATAAAACTAGAACGACCATTTACAGGCTTGGCTAAATTGCGTACTGGAATCGGATGATTCAGCAACATCCGGCTTCCACCTGGAGGAATGATTAACTTAGCCGGGAAATCTGCTTGACGAACACCGCGCAAAACATCACTAACAGCCCTCGCTCCAGGCCCAGAATAAACCTTACCATCATTATTTTCTA
Organism: Nostoc sp. LEGE 06077; assembly: GCF_015207705.1. Classification (GTDB taxonomy): domain Bacteria; phylum Cyanobacteriota; class Cyanobacteriia; order Cyanobacteriales; family Nostocaceae; genus Nostoc_B. The sequence goes on along the minus strand of NZ_JADEWI010000003.1, from coordinate 148,892 downwards.
GATAAGGCGCTAAGGTGACAAAGGGTGCATCTTGCATCAAATAACTTGCAGCCTGCAACACATTTACTGTCACAGGCTTTTTATTAGGGTTATGCAGAATTACACCGATATACAGAGTTTGTAAATCTTTGGGAGTATGGGTGTAATGATGGGCGAATAAATCAAAACGTCCTTGAAACGGAAAATTGAGATGGGCGGTGGGAATTTTTTTCCCATTACCAGGAAAGGTAGAAAGTAAAATCCCCTCATTTTTAACCCATTCAGGGCTGTTGCTGTTAAAAACAGGAATTGTATCTAACTTACCCGGTAAGGCGCGGACTTCACCAGGTTGCACAATGTCTTGGGGTGCTGCTTTGGGCGAAGTTTGGGCAACAACGGCTGAACTATGATGAAAAGTTGTACAGCCAAAGGTTTGAGTAATCGCAAATCCAAATAAAAGTATAAATACAGGTGATGCTAGTTTATTGTGCATAAATCATTTGCTCAAGGAAATTGAGGTATCAAAAATAGTCCTTACTAACTACAACATGAGTTAAACGAATTTATCAAAAGTAGCAAAAATTTATCCATTTCATAGAAAATGAGTGTTCTATCAAAACACAAAATGGAATTATAAAAACTTGAATTAGTGTGGTAATTCATATTTTAAAAAACACTAAAAATTTACTTTTCCTCAGTGGAAAAGATATGTTCTTTGTGCGTAATTTCTTGAGTATTGCTATATCTTAAAGTTATAATCTGCAGATAATTAATGGTTGATATTTTTACTTTAATTTAAAGATAAAGCCAAACATTATCTTGATGGAATCCAGCCATTTTCCGAACATACTCCTACTTCCTGTCTGGGTGGGATACACCAGTAATTCTGTCCATCAAATACCACACCTTCTTTGATAGAAGTTAACTCAGAAATTTGGTTCCACTCTTTATTTCCTTCCTCATCATAATAGCGATACTGCTCTCCTCTGACTTCCAGACCTTGATCTGTTCCTCCGAGGATATAAAATCCATTTTGAATGGGAGTAGATGATACTTCTAGCAAAGATGACTCACAAAGCTTTTCTTCGCCTCTACAACCTTTTACTATTTGTCCATTAGCTAATAAGCTGTAAATTTTTCCGTCTTTTAAAAGTAATCTTAAACCACTGCCATCTTGCAATATGATGGGATTAGAGAATTTACCCTGATATTGAACAGAACTTTCAAATGTACCGTTCAGTTTAACGATAGTGGTTCCGTCAGGTGCGATCTCAATAGATTGACCAGTTCCGCTTCCACCTAGAAAATTAAACAAGCGAGTGCCGATAAATGGTGGTTTATCTTGAGCAGAAGACGGCAAAGTTTGTTGACTAATATTTGTCTGTTTCTCAATTGACCAACGCCAAACTACTCGTTCTATGTTATTGTGGTCTGCGATCGTCGCCGAAATCGACAAAAGTTCTCCATCTGGGTTGGTAAATTCAAATAGACAAGCCCCTACACCTGTTCCAGAACAGTCTTTAACCTCCTTATACCCAAAATCAAATAATTCTTTCACAGAGTTATCCCGGAGATTGGGAGCATCACCCTGTAAATTAGGTTGCCAACCTTGTTGAATCACCAATTCTCGCGCTTTTTGATATGGCATACCTTCTTTAAGAGCGGGCTTTTCGCCTGGATTGGCAGAATTTTTAGGCTGGTTTGGATTTGCCGCTGTTGAGGAGTTTTTTTCTCCTTGGTCTGCAACAGCTTGACCGGGAGCATGAATATTTACACTGTTGTCTTGCTGTACACTTGAAGTTGCAAAACTTGTACATCCGCTGGCGATCGCGCCTACTAAACTTGTCACAATAGCTCCCGCAATCATAGAGCTAGACAATTTCATGTTTTTCAACATCAGTTATAGACCTTGATAAAAACGCCAAACTTTCAATCTAATAAATCAATAATTTATGTACATTTCAAACTACAGTTGTAAATTGCGTGATTCCTAAAGTACCAGTTAATCCTGTCACTTCAATCAATGTATCGGTATTAGCATTAAACCCTGCTATATTATTATTGATAGCTATAAAAGTACGGCTACCAAAAGTAAATTGAGCAGCAAAGTTAGCACCAAAATTAGAAAGAGTTAATCTAGCTTGAATTCCACTTGCATCAAGATTTGTAACCGAGCCAGCATTCAAAAATCCGACTCGTGTACTTGAAACTAAAAACAAATCATTACCTGCATTAGCATTGAAATCGGTGATTCTATCAAATTTATTGAGGAGAGAATCCGTTAACTGGCGGTAGTCAAACCTATCCACGCCTAAACCTCCAGATAAAGTATCAATCCCAGCACCACCAACTAGTCTGTCATTACCCGCACCCGCACTTAGGGTATTGTTACCAGAGTTACCTATAATAATGTTATTAGCTGCATTACCTGTACCATTAATTGCAGATGTTCCTGTCAAAGTCAGATTTTCGATATTTGCTAAAGCCGCTAGACTGAAAGTGACACTAGAAGAAACTGTATCTACACCTGCTCCTGCATTTTCGATAATGATGTCAGTCGTAGTATCAACAATATAAGTATCATTGCCTAAACTTCCAGATAAAGTATCAATCCCAGCACCACCAACTAGTCTGTCATTACCCGCACCCGCACTCAGGGTATTGTTACCAGAGTTACCTGTAATAATGTTATTAGCTGCATTACCTGTACCATTAATTGCGGCTGTTCCTGTCAAAGTCAGATTTTCGATATTTGCTAAAGCTGCTAGGCTGAAAGTGACACTAGAAGAAACTGTATCTACACCTGCTCCTGCATTTTCGATAATGGTGTCAGTCGTAGTATCAACAATATAAGTATCATCGCCTAAACCTCCAGATAAAGTATCAATCCCACCACCACCATTTAGTCTGTCATTGCCAGTACCACCATTGATAATGTTGTTATTGAGCGTTCCATACAGCACATAATTTATGGCATTTCCATAGCTAGACAGAATGAAGTCTGTAGTGTTAACTCCATAATTACCAAAATCATTAAAATACCTAAAAATTGATGTATTAATTTCATCAAAAAGATAGGTTGTATAATAACTGAGTCCAAATTGAATTGTAGTAAAATCTATGGAACTTTTTTGATTTAACTGTGCTAGTACCTCTGTCGCAGCAATACCCCCGCGTAAATGCGCCCCAGCTAGAATACCAGATAAAGAAATAGTAATTTGCTCTGTATATATTATTCTGTTTCCATTAACGTCTTTCTCAAAGTCAGTGCGAGCAGCATTTAATCTGTAATATCTAACTATTTTGGCTCCTTGGTTAGCCGAGTTAGATAAATAAGTCTCAATATTGCTTATGCCTCTTGCACTTAATCCAGAATTGATATAGCCATAATTTATAAAAAATGCTTCCCGAATTGCTGTTTCTTGAGCATAGGGATGTATCTTCCAAGATTCAAAGCTAGTTACTCCATTCTTTCCTATCCAAGTTCCATTAAAAATTCCATCATAATTATTACCATCACTATTGTAGTAATCTAAATCTACAAATAAAACTTCTGAAAACTGGTACTTACCTACAGCATTTGTGTTTAAATTTTGTGCGCTGTACTGAAGTGGATCTCCTGACGGTCTTCCTGATTCTAATGCGCCTAAAGCTTCTAAAAATTGGTCAAAATTTCCCTTTGACATCATAAAACTCCTAATAAATTAACTCAAAAACATATTTAGCGATTCTGGCAAGTAGGTATAGACAAAGATGTATTAGGTGTGGCTGTGGAATTATGAGCCACTAGTGTCACTTGGCCTTGGGTATTAAATATCCAGCCAGTAGCAGGAATGTGGTTGGGGATATGAACAACTTTTGTTAATTGCAGATGTGTAGCTCTATGTTGATATATTTGTCCTGTCGTATTTCTTAACCGTGTATCTGACCAAACTACTTCGCTACTTAAAGGTTCATTAGGGTTAACAGGTAGTCCACCGCGCCCAGTGACGGTAAGCTGACTACCTTGAGAACTATTAACAGCAGCACAGCTTTGCTCAATTAGTTGAGATGGGTCGATAATAGCTGTTGATAAAACTACAACACCACGCTCAGGATCAACATCAGGCGTATTGATATTAATTACCCCATTAATCCCAAATTGGGAACTTGCTGTAATATCACTTGTTGGAGTATTAAAAGGTCGGCGCTGAATCCCAAATAAGTTTTGTGCTGTAATATCAATTCTGCCACCACTGCCTGTAAAAGCATTAGCAGTAATGTCAGTATTTTCTGAAGGGATAGCTACAATAAAACCATTTGGTATATTGATTTTGATATTACCACCATCACCACCAGATGCGTTCGTACCTGCTGTAGTAGAAATTGTACTGCCACGACGTAAGAATAATAAATTAGCAATACTTAAGCTGATATCACCACCATTGCCAGATAAAGTCTGGGCTGTTATTTTGCCGCCATCTAACCGGACTAAACCAGCTGTGACATCTATGTTGCCTGCCTCTACTACATTTCCAGTACTGCTCACGGAAATTTGCGACCCATTCTGAACACGTAAAGTATCAGATGCCTTGATAATTACATTTCCTCCCTTGCCAGTTGCTAAAGTGGCTGCGGATACTTCTGCACCATCAAAAATACGTAATTCAGGAGTTGTAATCCTTATTGCACCTGCATCTCCTGTACCTTGAGTTTGGCTAAACAAACCACTGGGAAATCTTTGATCTGATGAGCGTCCAATCAACTCGACTGTTTCGGTGGTGTTCACAGTCAAATTACCACCATTACCAATTCCCAAAGTACCTGCTGAGACTTGTGCGCCGTCAAAAACTTGGAGTATGGGGGTATTAATCGTTAAGTCACGTGAATTTCCTGTGGCTTGGCTTTCAGCTTGATTAAATAAACCACTGGCAAATTTACCATCTTGAGAGCGACCTATGAGTTGGGTTGATTCGCTGGTGTTCACCGTCAAGTTACCGCCATTACCTGCACCCAAAGTACCTGATGAAACTTGTGCGCCATCCAATATCCGTAGTACAGGAGAGGTAATTATTATATTGCCAGCGTTTCCTGAGCCTTGAGTTTGATTAAATAAACCACTGGCAAATTTACCATCTTGAGAGCGACCTATGAGTTGGGTTGATTCGCTGGTGTTCACCGTCAAGTTACCGCCATTACCTGCACCCAAAGTACCTAATGAAACTTGTGCGCCATCCAATATCCGTAGTACAGGAGAGGTAATTATTATATTGCCAGCGTTTCCTGAGCCTTGAGTTTGATTAAATAAACCACTGGCAAATTTACCATCTTGAGAGCGACCTATGAGTTGGGTTGATTCGCTGGTGTTCACCGTCAAGTTACCGCCATTACCTGCACCCAAAGTACCTGATGAAACTTGTGCGCCATCCAATATCCGCAGTATGGGAGTAGTAATAGTTAAATTACCTGTGTCTCCTAAGCCTTGAGCTTGAGTTAGTAAGCGACTATCTCTGCCTACCAATTCTACTGATTTAGTAGCATTCACTGTTAAGTTGCCACCATCACCAATTCCCAAAGTATTTACGGATATCTGTCCTCTATTTTGAATCAACAAATTATCAGTATGAATTGCCAAATCGCCACTATCACCTGCGCCTGCTGCTGTACTTTCTGTTTGTGTAAACAAACGGCTTCCACTACCCGTTACGCGTAATAATTCGGAAGTATGAATATTTAAATCCCCGCCTTTGCGAATACCTGTTGTTGAAGACACAACCTCTGCTCCATCTTGGAGAAGTAATCTAGGGCTGGTGATGGTTAAATCTCCAGATATAGCGGTACCTTCATTGAGAGTAAATAAGCGATTATTGCTCCCAATTAATTGCACTGATTCTGAAGCATTGACTGTTAAACCTTCACCAATACCATTGCTAAAAATCCCGACTTGAACCAATGAACCATCAGTCAGTGAAATATTAGCGCCCTGTAGGTGGATACTACCGCCCAAACTACCTATTGTTGTGGCAGTAGCTTGCTGCCGCAGATTAATATTCTGGAAGTCGTTTACACCTTCATAGTTAAGGGTGTAACCTATGGATGTTGATGTCAGATTCACCACACTATTACTACCAACACTTCCCAATTCGATTCGTCCATTAGGTGCTGTTACAACACCTCCTGTTAGCGTTAAATCACCACCTACAAGTGCCAAAGTTGTATTTGTTTGCACTTGTAAACCTATCAATTGATTGAGGCTATCGGTAGTTCTGGATTGATTCTCAATTCTTCCTGGATTCGTACCAAACTGTAAACCAATAGGCTGGTTGATAGTTAATAAAGGCGTAGTATCAGGATTAGTAGCACTAAATTCTATTCCATCTGCAAATATCACACTACTAGCAGTACTGGCAATAAAAGAACCTCCGATACTTAATCGAGCATTCGGCCCAAAAATAATCCCTTGAGGGTTAATCAGAAAGAGGTTTGCTGTACCATTAGCGCGAATTGAGCCTTGAATGTTAGATGGTATAGAACCTGTCACACGACTGATGATATTTTGCACTGCTGTAGCGTTGTTGAAAAACGCTTCACCGCCTACTGGTACAGAAAATTCACTAAAGCTATGAAATAAATTTGTGCCTTCTATGGCTCCACCATCAATCTGAAAATTAGGACTGTTGTTAGTTACTTGCGTTCTTTGATTTAAGGGTAAGTAGACATCAGCTTTGATTTGTTGTGCCAATGTGTAGGGCATATACGTATAAGCAATAGCGGCCAACAGACTTAAGTTACTTGTCAGCTTCAGCCACATTATGTACCCCCACCTCAAAAATTGAGTTACTGTTTAGTATCGGCTTTTTTTGCCTTAAACTTTGACAATCATACTATTTTTTGCCTGATCAAGTCACTTGTTTTTACTGTTAGTGGCAAAATTGAATCACCTAATTCTTGCAGTAACTAAACAAAAGATTTGTTGCCCTTTGTAACCGTATCTTTGGCACACTTCCTCAAGAAGTTTCAGAGTTAATCTGTAACTTTCTCAATTCATGGCAAATATAGTAATCCAGTTTGATTTTTGAAATTATCTGTACAGGTTGGAAGTAGAGAGTGGGGATTAGGAATCAGGAAACAGTATTTTTTTGTGTATTGTTTTTGTCAGAAATAAAATATGAATCCTATATCTTCAGAACTTATTTTTTGGTTCGAGCATTCACGCACTCACGCAATTGATTGCGTGCTGCTAAACCGCTATGCCACTCAACCTTAGCAACTGATTTACCTTTTATCGATACATCAAAACTCTCGACATCTTTCATCGCGTCCAATGCCATTTCGATTGTCGGCACGGTAAATGAAATTGCGCCATAAGGCTCACCGGGTTGTGTATAGTTGAATACTTGCACGGTTTGTGGTGGCCCACTCGATTGAGACAGCGTAGCCTTGATTTTTTGTACTTTTTCAGGGCGCGGAATATCTTTTCCCCAAAACGTTAGGAGTGCGCCTTGATAATCTCCACCAGGCCCCGACACTCTGACAAACCCGTCTTTCTTCCAGAAGAAGGCAGCGCAATATTCCCCTGGTGCTGCGTTATTTTTATCCTGAAAGAAATCCCAGCCACCATTCTGATATCTCTGGAATCTGGGATCTTTGGTCAGCTGATCAACTTTTTCTGCCGATAATGTCACCAGTTGGAGTATACCAACCGCCTGATTTAGCCTCTCCTGCATTGGGTCATAGGGCGGTGCTGAAGGTTGGAGAGGGAGTGTAACATTTCTTTCCATTTCTTCCCGATTTATGGCTTCTCTTGCAGCACCTATATCATTCATCTGTTCCCAATGTAATCTTTGCTGTTCGCAGATATTAGGCAGATCGGAACACGCTTGCGCTGCACCACCAGTAGACAAGGCCAACGATATAGTCGCGCTGCACAATATGAAACGCATCAAGTTATTTCGCGGCATTTACTGTTCATCCTCGTACAGTATCAATTTATGCCATTATAATGCCGACTATGCTCAAAACGGGATGCAATACTCTGCCTATGCGATCGCGTCTGCAAAATAACTTTCTCTTCACAGCCAGATACTGAAGTGTGAAACTTAATAAATTTAAGACAAAATAGTGTGGTGTCTTAAGCTGAAGCCACAACACACCACACTACAGATTAACTAAAAACTACATTCAATCTACAACAATGCCAATTAGTGTTAGTCATACAACCAAGTATTAGCCGCAAAATCATCTTTAGTTTCTGCTGGCATATCGGGGAGTATGTCTGGTGAGCGGTGAGATTTTCTGTAATCCATAGGATTATAATGTTCCTTTTTCTGGGGAACAATACTTGCCTTTGGTTGTTGTAAAGCTTTATTTTCTTCTATTAACTGAGAATTAGCTTCTGCCAGTTGCAGTGCTGTTTTTTTCGTTTCTTCAAGCTCTTGTGTCAGGTGTTCTACCGATGCTTTTTGTTCAGATAAAGCTGATTGTAATTCTTTAATTTGCTTTTGCAGAGATTTTTCTGCTGCCTGATTTTTTTCTAAAGTTGTTTGTAAATCTTTGATAGTAGCTTCTAAATCTGCTTTTGTGGGAGTATTACGTTTAGCAGTTGTTGATTCAGCTATTTCTTCATCTGTATCAGATGTTTTTTCATCGGTAACATGCACCGCCGAGACTTCAATTGCAGCTTCATCTACTGCACTATTTGGTGTTAATTTTTGTACTTCTGCTTGAATTAAGTCAGAGAGATTTTGTTTCCTAGCCATTATTTTCTCCAATCACGCTGTAGTTCATCAGCCACGCGGCGGTAGTCTGATTCCGCCTCCCAAGCATTTTTGCCTCGCCATTGATTGATTGCAACACCCTCTAATGCGGCTCGTTCGTGGGCTTTATAGGTACGAATGAAGCCTTTACAAACGGGGATACCTAGCTTTACGAGAGTGTTTTGCGCTTCCGTAGCTTCACCAATACTCCGCGCATCGACTTTAGTTAAGAGTACACGATGGGGAACTCCTGTGGGGACGACGGCTGTTTTAACTGTTTCAATGAGAACAGCTAAATCCATTGCTGCTGGGGGTGTAGGTAAAACGATATAATCTGCGATCGCTACTACTGTTGCTAATGCTTCAGAGTGCAGCGCCGGAGGCGTATCCACTACTACTAAATCGTAACCTTTTATTTTACGTAAATTTCCTAAAAGTTGAGGATCTGTCTCTTGAGATAAATCGAACCCCATTCCTTGATCATTGCGCCCAAACCACCAGCTGGCAGAACCTTGAATATCTGCATCCACCACCAGCACTTTTCTTTGCTTGGCAAATTGTGCAGCTAAATTGATTGAGGTAGTCGTTTTGCCGACTCCTCCTTTACCGTTGAGGATAGCGACGATTTTTGGCACTGCTGGTAGTTTTTGGATTTTAGATTTTGGATGAAAAATTACTTTAGGTGTGACTTTTATAAATCTATGCTGTAGTATTCTTTGTTCAAATTACTCTGGCTTTCTCTCCTGCCATAAAAGAATATACCGCTTTGTGTGACCCGCATTATCAGAAAAACTCGCCAAAATAAAAATAGTCTTGATAAATGCTGGCAAAATTTTATGACAGTAACTAAAAGTTTACCCGATGGGCCTAGAGTCCCGTACTGGCGGCGAATCATTAAGTTTATTTTTCGGCCAATAGAATATGTTGAAGATTTTGCCAAAGTTTACGGTGACAACTTTACGATTTGGCGCAAAGGCGATAATCAGTTGGTATATTTCAGTCATCCCCAAGCATTAGAGCAGATTTTTACTGCTGATGCTAGTCACTTTGGCACTGGTGGCGGCGGCGGCGTTTTAAAATATTTGCTGGGTGATAATTCCTTGATTTTACTAGATGGCGATCGCCACCAACGTCAACGCCAATTACTCACGCCGCCTTTTCATGGTGAGAGAATGCGGGCTTACGGTCAAACTATCCGCGAGATTACCCAACAAGTTAGCAATGAATGGGTGATAGGTAAGCCTTTTAATATTCGCACTTCTATGCAGGAAATTACCTTGCGTGTGATTTTACGCGTAGTGTTTGGTGTGGATGAAGGAACAAAGTATCAACAACTGCGCCAACTACTCAGTTCTGTCTTAGACCTCCTCAGTTCTTCGTGGATGTCCGCCGCCTTATTTTTTCAGTTTATGCAACGTGACTTGGGTGCATGGAGTCCTTGGGGAAAGTTTTTAAGCCAACTCCAACAAATTGATCAACTAATTTACGCCTTAATTCAAGAACGTCGCGCCGAATCTAGTCACAATCGTCAAGATATCCTCAGTTTAATGATTTCGGCTCGTTATGAAGATGGTCAGCCGATGTCAGATGCAGAATTACGCGATGAATTAATGACAATGTTAGTTGCAGGGCATGAAACCACTGCGTCTGCATTGACTTGGGCTTTGTACTGGATTGACCATTTACCAGAAGTACGTGAAAAGTTACTGCAAGAATTATCTACCGCAGGAGTTAACCCCGAACCCAGCATTATTACCAAACTTCCTTATTTAACAGCAGTTTGCCAAGAAACCTTGCGAATTTACCCAATTGTCATCAACGGTTTTTTTAGAATAGTCAAGTCGCCAATTGAAATTATGGGTTACAACTTACCCAAAGGCACAGCAGTTATCCCCAGTATTTATTTAGCGCACCATCGAGAAGCAGTTTATCCACAGCCTAACTTATTCAAACCAGAACGCTTTTTAGAAAGACAATTTTCTCCCTACGAATATTTACCCTTTGGTGGTGGAAATCGTCGTTGTATCGGTTTAGCCTTTGCTCAGTATGAAATGAAAATTGCCCTAGCCACAATTTTGTCGCAGTTTCAAATATCTTCAGTCAACAAACGCCCTGTGCGTCCCGTGCGTCGGGGTTTAACTTTAGCCACACCAGGCGGAATGCAGATGATAGCAATACCACAAGTCAAGCAGGCGCATACACCTGTAGAAGTGTAGTTTTAGAGGAAATCCGACAAACAACGCCAAGTATCAATAAGAAACTTGGCGTTTAAGGACATCGATAAATGATTAAACTTAGACACCAAAAGGCTTTTAACTCTGTCACCTATCACCTGTAACCTGTAACCTGTCACCTGTCACCTATCACCTATCAAAAGACAGTCTTTGAATTTCAGCTTGCAAATTAGCTCTAGCAGCTTGTTCCGCCATCTCAACCATCAGAGGCGTAAAATATATATGCGGTCTTTGCAAAAATTTTTCGAGAACTTGTTTGCGACCTTGAATATATTCCGCTTCTGTTACCCAAGCATATTCTTGACGGATGGCGTGAGCATATTTTTGATAATCAACTGGGTCAGCCGCTAAAATTGCCAAATCAGCATCTAATAAAATGTGGCTATCAATATCGTCAGCCGTTGCTTGGTGGTGTTTGGTATTGAGAATTAAACGCTGAACAGTTGTTATCTGATTGATGGGAATTGCCAAATCAGTTAATACCTGACCTGCATATTCCGCACTTTTGGCTTCATTATCTTGAGCTTGAGTATCATAAACTGCATCATGAAACCAAGCTGCAAGTTGTATACTAGGCAAATTTTGGCTATCAGCTGGCAAAGTCTGAATTTTATGCAGCACATCATGAATATGTTGCAGTGTATGGTAATAACGACCAGCAGTATTATATGCCGCAACTAATTGAGTAAAGGTTATTTCAATTTGGTGTTGGTCAACGTCAAAATATTGCAGTGTGTACCGCCAGCGATTATAGCAGGAGGCAGGAGGCAGGAGGCAGAAGGCAGGAGAAAAAGTCTTACTATTGCTGGCATTCAAGCTTGCAGATTGTCCTAACATATCTGACTACCGCTATAAAGAAGTTATCTGTTGCCTACTCCCCACTCTTTATTTCCTATGGTGGTTACTTCAACTGAGAAAACAGCGCCTCCCAGTTAATTACAGCAGGTCTTGTTCCTTGATTGATAATTTCAAAAGCTTGATTGGCGGTAGATGGCGCAGAAATTGATTCGACACAAGCGGCTGCAACATCAATACGACTGGTATCTCCTGATAAGGTGTCGCCTTGACCTAAAACTACACCTAATTTACCGTCGGTAGTTGCTTTCAGGAGAGTGTTGAGGTCGTAGGAAGTGAAAGGCCCGTCAATTAAACGACCTGGGCGAATTATAGTGTATGGTAAACCGGAATTTGCGATCGCTGCTTCACCTTGTTGTTTAGCATCCAACACACCAAAAGCATTCAATACACTAAAGGGAAATTTATCTTTGCGGTGAACACCACAAGAAGACACAAACACAAATCGCTGCAAATTCCGAGGTGCAGCTGCTACTAAATTACTCACACCTTCAGCATCTACCTTCACTGGCGTATTTTTTGCCTTGGCTTCCCTATATCCAGAGTCCAGCAAAATTTGTCCCCATTCCCAAAAGTTGGGCTGAGGTTCAAAGTCCCATCTGGCTGAGGGAAAGGCAGTCGTGCCAGTACAACAGATAATGTGAGTTACATTCGCCATCGCGGCTGATAGGGTGGTAGCATCGCGGATATCTCCCACAGCAATTTCTACTTTGTTCTCAAACATTTTTTGCGCTTTTGCTGCATCGCGTGTCAGCACGCGCACCTTTTCATTCTTTTCTAGCAACTTACCGACAACTAGCTGCCCAACTCCACCAGTAGCACCCACAACTAGCACCAAATCTTCAGCACTCATAACTTTCCCTAGGATGGTTTATTGCTAATCTACTCAAAATATAGAACAGTCTGTTTGCTTCCATCGGGAGATATTGCCGTGAACTAAGGTTTAGGGCGAAGATGTTCCCTGCAACCCCTACAAAAAGGCAAAAGTAAAAAGGCAAAAGGCAAAAGAAAGAATATTTATCCCACAAGCCTTTTAGCAATTCCAGATGGTTACTGAGCGTGGTCGAAGTATGGTCTGTTTATTTCCGCTGTGCTGTACTAGTCTTTAAACTCAAAAGCCCAACCATAATGGCCGGGCTTTTAAGAAAGGCAGTGGGGCTATATTCCCCAAAATTTACATATAGAGTTTCTGTATAAATCGCTGTACTGATAGGTAATACCACTGCACCAAGACTAATTCCGGAAACTTAGAAAAATTTTTTGGGAATTTGGCGGACTATCTTTCACCACACCCATGAATAAGTAGCAACACCAGCCTTTAGGATTTTAAAGGAGAGTATGGTTTTGGTGAAGGATGAACAATACATTGGGTAATTGGCAAGAATGGGTAACTGTCCTTGGTTATCTAAGCTTTACGGTGTTTATCATTGGTTGTGTGTTTGCTGCACAGAGAAAATAATAGGACTTACGCACGAGTTACGGAATAACGAACCACAGAGACGCAGAGGACACAGAGGAATGAGAATTTGAGAGGTTTTTTGCGTAAGTCCTAAATAAATACAATAGAAGTCAGGATTTCTTGAAAAAGCTACAGATGAACTGGCCAGGGTCTTGATTTTCAAAGGGTACAACAGTCCCATCTAACTGAATTCTCACTTTTTGACGGCAGTTGTATACCTCAAGAGGTCTTTTTTCACCATCCACACTCAAAATTGCCCTATATTCCCAATAATTTTTAGCACTACGATTAATGCTGAGAATACAGATCTGATGACCGTCGTAATTACGGCATACAGCAGCGTTAGCTGGCAATATGTAGAAATTGGAGAGTATGAGTAGTAACATTAGGGCAAAATATTTCATTCGACTCCATTTCACGGAAATCAACTACAACCTTGAGAAATGCTGCAATGCTATGTCTTGAGTAAAGTACAGCGTTAATCAATCACCCATTGCCAATTGTCAAACAGCTTATATGACAACCTTTTTGACTTTTGACTTCTGTCTTGCGGTACTAGACATACTTTGATTAGCGCAGAATCATGAGTTTATCTGGCATAAGTTAGGGTAATCGCCATAATTTGAGTTATGAAGTGAACTTAAGCATCTAGGAAACAAGCGTGGATCACGTGCTATTCTTGATTTGTTTTGCTCAAACCATATTCGGAGGTTTAATTACAAAAAGTTCTCAACTCAGATGCAGTAGCCTCGCCGCACTACATTGTTAATGCAAAAGCAGAGGTGATATTTTTTTCTGAGCAAAAAATCAATAAATTATTATAATTTCGTTTATGTTAATAAATGAAGTAAATCTCAATGAGCGTTTGTTAAAATAAACATGAACTAAATAGAAGTTTATTATAAATAGTAGATTTAGGAAAATATAGATTTCTTAAAAGTGAAAGTTTATGCTTTCAACCACTGAATTAGTATCAAAGAAAAACAAGGACTAGCACATGAAATTTGGCATTGATATCGGACATAATTCTCCCCCGGACACTGGAGCTAGAGGGATAAGAGTTGAAGATAATTTAACATTAGAAGTCGGCAACAAAGTTATAGAGAAATTAAAAGCTTTAGGGCATGAAGTTATTTCCTGTAGACCAGACCGTCCTAGCTCTTCGGTAAAAGATTCACTTTCACAAAGAGTCAATAAAGCCAATGCTAATCGAGTGGAAATATTTGTCTCTATACATTTTAATGCTTTTAACGGCCAAGCTAATGGTACAGAGGTGTTTGCTGGTAGTGATACAAGTAGAAGAATAGCGAAACCAGTCTTAGATGAAATTGTTAAATTAGGCTTTTTTAATCGCGGCGTTAAAAGTGGTTCTCACTTATTTGTTATCCGCAATACTAATATGCCGGCGATTTTAGTAGAATGTTGCTTTATAGATTCCCAAAAAGATGTGAATCTTTTTAACTCGGAAGCAATGGCTAATGCTATTGTCAAAGGTTTAACTGGTAAAGTTCCTACTACTCCTGTTCCCCCCGTCCCAGATGAAGAACAGAATGTTGATACCACAACACTCAGATTACAAAAAGCTTTAAATCGGTTAAAAATTACCGATAAAAATGGTAAGCCCTTAGTTGAAGATAACGTCTTGGGAGAAATAACTAGTTCTGCTGTAGAAAACTTTCAAAAAATTGTCGGAATAGCCCCATCAGGAGTTGCTAACACATCTACCTGGAATGCGATAAATTTGATTTTAGCCAAACGGATTATCCGACCAAACCATGCTGGTGGAACAGTTGTGAGATATTTACAATACCGTGTAGGTGTAGAAGCTGATGGTGTTTACGGCCCGCAAACAGAAGCCGCCATCAAGAAATACCAACAGCAAAACGGTTTAACGGCTGATGGTATTGTCGGGCCAAATTCTTGGCAAAAACTAATTGGTTAATTATTAATGATACAGTTAGGCAAAATAAAATTAATATAATTTTATTTTGCCTGTTGATATTAGCCACGATTTTTTTCTAGTAGCAGCATCATAATTAAACTTAACAAAATCTGCTGTTCTTCGCGATCGCTTATTTGATCAACAGCTTTGATGGTAAATTTCCGCGACAAGAAAGTCGGAATTTTCTCCAGCCGCATTACCACCGTACCATCCGCCCGACTCACCAAATAGACAGGGTTGAATACATAACCAGTAAACAGACCCAAAACTGGGATTTCGGCAAATAAAGCATCTGCAACTTTTACCCAAGGATTTTTCTCTTGGATAGTTAAATAAGTACTGTCACCATCAAAGATGTCATAACGCGCTCGCCACAGAGATTTTAACCCGCGACGTTTGACTGCACCAATATGCGTCCCGTTAGTGTCGGCAAATTCATAACGGGCTGAGAAATCAATAATGCGATCGGCTTTGATGTAGTATAAGGGATTAGTTTGTTCAGTATCAGCAAAAATTGTAATTGCTTCTTTGAGCTTAAAAAGCTTCTGCTTCACGTAAAAAACTAAATTACCCTGAGCGTTAACAATAGAGATTTGCGGTGCTAATGCCCAAAATTTGAAGGTAAGTTCCAGAGGATACTGCATGATTCAGTATAAGCGACAAGGTTGATTGCTCTATTAATCCCAAAAGCAGTAAATTACCTATTATTTTGTAAATAATATATACACATTGATATATTACTTCATCGAGAATAGAGGATGAAAAGTGCGATCGCCTATTTCTCATATCATTCCTGTGATGAAAGTTGCTCATAATGGCGACATCAAAGAATTTTTTCACAAATCTGCCAAGAGGCTGCATAAAAAAATCAAGGTTAACTTATTGAGTGAGTGTAAGGGTTAAACCCCAAAGAAAAACACTCGAATTTTAGGATACTGACCATGAAATTCTGCCATATCACCAGTTCTTTGTTGACTGCTACTGCGCTTTTGACCAGCACATTTCCCGCTTTTGCAGGCCCCTTTGATGTTAAACCTGTGGGTATTTTCAGACCGGCTGATGTGATTCCTGGGGCTGTTGGTAATGTAAAAGTGAATAATAATTCTACACCCAGCAACCCAGTAGGTAATAGTGAAATTCAAGGTTTAGGCGACCATCAATCTTGGGTTGACCCCAAAACTCTCGCCAACGACCCCCGCGCCTTGTGTAGCGATGTTGGTTTAGGTAACAATACTCGCAATAGTTCCAGCAAAATCGCTTTAGCAACCTCTACCAGCACTCGTTCCAGTGCTTCTCGCAGCCATAATGATGGCGGTGGCGGTGGTGTCAGCATTTTTGGGATTGGTGTTAGCGGTAGTGGTGCTAGTCAAGGTAGCCAAAATAATAGCGAATCTCGTGATAGTAATAACAACCGCACAGAAGAAAATAGCAGTAGTTCTGCAACCGTTGTTCAAGGTAGAAATTGCGATGCTTTTGTTAACTCTGCTGCGGCTAGAGACATGAACTACCAAGACAACCTGACTCGCCGTTATGAAATTAAAACTGGTCGTCGCGGACAACAAGTTAACCAACTACTTGAGATAAATAATTAACCTCCAATAAATACAAAAATAATTAACGTTAAAACGCCAGGGTTAGCGCCCTGGCAATTTTTAGCTTGTGGAAAAAGTTATGAACAAAATCATGTTTACTAGTGCAATTCTGGTGCTGTTAGTGCCAGCTTTAGCAAATGCCGAAATTCCCAAACATACTCCGCAAAACTCCCAATTTCTACCATATTTATTAGATAGTCCTGACCAAAATTCAACAGTGCGGGTGCGCTGTCTTTCTCGCCCAAGACAAGCATCAATCAGAGAGTATCTTTTAAAGCCCGATGAGAGTAATTCCACTGCCGATACTGTTACGATTGAAATTACAGGCAGTTGTCGTCATCTCAAAATTCGTGTCGAAGATGACGCAAGCTTTGATGATTATCCAGTTGATAACCCTTATTTAGACGAGCATCATCAAAATTGGGATGATTCCTGGCTAACTCGTAAAGGTTCAGGATGGCATTGGTTGTTGCGTCATAGATAACTATCCCGGCTTCTGGGGAATTACCAATCGCCCGAAACCATTTGGATCTGAAGCCCCATCTTGAAAGACTAGCATTCTGAGGAAGGTCTAAATCCTCCTCCAAAACCAGTCTGTTTCCTGTTCCCTGTTCCCTTTTAAGCATCCTGAATTATATGTGATGAGCTAATACATTAAAGTGGTAATTAACCGCAGATAAACGCAGATGATTATGGAACAACAACCGATACAAGTAATTGGAGGTGGACTAGCTGGGACAGAAGCAGCGTGGCAAATTGCCCAGGCGGGAGTACCTGTAATTTTTCATGAAATGCGTCCCAAGCGCTTTAGCCCTGCCCATCATACAGAACATTTGGCAGAGTTGGTCTGTAGTAATTCTTTTGGGGCAATGGCCAGCGATCGCGCGGCGGGATTACTGCACGAAGAACTGCGACAATTAGGTTCGGTAGTTATATCTAAAGCTGATGAACACGCTGTTCCGGCTGGCGGGGCGTTGGCGGTAGACAGAGGCCAATTTAGTCAAGATTTAACAGCAGCAGTATCAAACCATCCTTTAGTAGAATTTCGCCGTGGTGAAGTCAATGCTATTCCTGAAGGTATTGTGGTGTTGGCAACTGGGCCGTTGACTAGCCCAGACTTAGCAGAAGACTTACGCCGCTTCACCGGGATGGAGTATATGAGCTTTTTTGATGCGGCGAGTCCGATTATTGTCGGCGAGTCAATCAACCGTGACATTGCTTTTATGGCATCCCGTTATGACAAAGGTGAAGCCGCCTATCTCAATTGTCCCATGAATAAAGACCAGTATTTGCAGTTTTGGCAAGCACTGTGTCAAGCCGAACAAACAGAACTGAAAGACTTTGAGAGGGAAACGGCGAAGTTTTTTGAAGCTTGTTTACCAATTGAAGAATTAGCGCAACGGGGCGAAGATACCATGCGTTACGGCCCCTTAAAGCCAGTGGGCTTATCTGATAGCCGCACTGGGGAACGTCCCTACGCAGTTGTGCAGTTACGCCAGGAAGATAAAGCTGGTCAACTGTGGAATATGGTAGGCTTTCAAACTAATCTGCGTTGGGGTGAACAAAAACGCGTATTTCAACTGATCCCCGGTTTAGAAAATGCTGAGTTTGTGCGGTTGGGAGTTATGCACCGTAATACTTTTATCAATGCACCCCAACTTATGCAGCCAACTTTACAATTTAAGCAACGTCCTACATTATTAGCAGCGGGACAGTTGATTGGGACTGAAGGTTACACAGCCGCCGCCGCTGGTGGTTGGCTGGCGGGAACCAATGCAGCCCGGCTGGCTTTGGGTCAGGAACCGTTGATTTTACCACCAACGACTATGTTAGGGGCGCTATTGGAATTTATTAGTTCAGCTTCGCCCAAACATTTTCAACCAATGCCACCAAATTTCGGGATTTTGCCAGATTTAGGTGCAAAAATTAAAAGTAAACAAGAGCGTTATGGACGTTACCGCGATCGCTCTTTAGCCGACTTATCTAACTGGAAATCCCAATTAGTCTCAACCACTAACTAAGGACACCAGCACTCCATTCAAATCTCGGACACGCGCAATTGTCTGTCCCCCTGCTATGGTTTTAGGTGCATCCAAAGGTTTTGCGCCTGCACCTATGGCTTTTATATAAGCTGTGCCAACATCAGGTGTGATGAACGAGATTTGCATTAATGCTGGTGGTTGTGCAGGATCATGGCGGTGAAACCCACTGGTAAACAATTTCTCTGCTTCGCTAGTAGAGGAGAATGCTAGGGTGGTTTCGCCAGTTTCAATTTCCGCCCAAACAGATTTATCTGTTTCCCGCAGAGTTCGCCGAACTAAGCCAAATGCTTTTTCGTAAAATTCAACAGTCTTAACTACATCGTCGACCCAGATGATTGTATAACCGAACTTCATTGTAGATGCTCCTCTCGACGAAATGATTACAGGTTCGCAGTCTGGATAATTTAGCTTCCTAAAATGTTGGAGTCTGTAGCTAGGGTTTTGGCTGCTGTTTGCATTAAGTTGATATCTGCTGGCGACCAAGCACGGGTTACTTGACATTGATGCGCCACTAGCAATCCCCACAATCCTTTGGGTACTAAAATAGGCACAACTAAGTTGGCACGTACCTGGATGCTTTGGAGAAACTCGCGGTGACAGGTTTCCAGTGATTCTTGCTCAATATCAGCGATTGCTCTGACTCTACCAGCTAAATACAAAGCTGCATATTCATCCGTAAAACAATTATCTTGCCCTGTGGAACCCAAGATAGAATATTTATTGGAACTTAAGGATTCAAATGTTACCTGTCCTTGCCATTGCCAATAAAAATAATATAAAACAACGCGATCGGCTTGCAGCGATTCTCTTAATTGATTAGTTGTTTGTCTAATCAAAGCATCACGCTGCATTGTGCTAACCAAGCGATCTAAAACTCTTCGCAACCCCTGTTCAACAGGCTTGTTTGATCTGGGGTCAAATTCTTGGTGAGAATGAATTTGCACAGTTCCACTAATATAAGAGTTAAGGCAAGTTCGGAGAATTTTTTAGTAATGTATCAAATATCTAGTTAAAAAACATCAAATTAAAGAAGAATTAAAGAGTCACAATCGATTAGTCAGGAGTTTGAATACTCTAATAGTTGCTGGGTATTTTCAACCCGTTTATGCAGACGCTACTTATATTATTTGATTGTTATCAAATTAGATGCAGTTATTTTGTTTCTAATAATTTTAGAATACAAAATTTTTCATGATCATCTGTATTTTTTTGCCCAATTTCTCAGATAAATCGCAAAAATTAAGATTGATTTAAACTTTGTTACTTTGATTCTGAAAAATTTTGTTTAATTTCATCATACTTAGCGCGTACTGTTTGGATATCTTGCCACATTAACCATTTCGGGCTGCCTTTTTCCTTAGACGGGTTACGCAATAAGTAAGAGGGATGAAAAATTGGCATACATAAACGCCCTTCCCACTCTATCCACTGGCCGCGAATTTTGGTGATTCCTTGTTTTTCGCCAGTTAATCCTTTGACTGCCGTTGCACCTGTTAACAAAATGATTTTCGGATCAACTAAGCGAATTTGTTCTAATAAATATGGGATGCAAGCAGCCATTTCTTGAGGAGTCGGAACCCGATTATTCGGTGGTCTGCATTTATTGATATTCCCAATATATACATCATGATCAGTAGTTAAATTGACTGATGCCAAGATTTTTTCTAGCAGCTGCCCAGATCTACCAACAAATGGTAGGCCGGTTTCATCCTCACTTTGACCTGGTGCTTCTCCTACAATCATAATTGGGGCTTGGAGATGACCGCGCCCTACCACAGCATGAGTCCGGGTTTTGCCTAATTCGCAACGCTGGCAATGGTTGCAGTGCTGTGCCAACTCGGTCATGTTGGTATAGGTTCCCGTCGGAATGGGAATTTTGGCATCTGTAGGAATCAGTTCTTTTTGATCGAAGTTAGATTCACCAAAGAGACTGAGTTGAATATCGCTGCTCATGAAACTACGCTTGTTGGGATCAGCACCTGATGGTTAATTTCAGTAAAATCTCGCTAGATTTATCTGTTGCTCAATACTGAAATTGGCATGAGTTCCATTGTAGCAGCGAATTTAAGTCATGATAAAAACAATGCCCTCAAGAAAAGTATGTTACACACCCCTCTTTTTGAGAATCGTACCCAGGCGGGTGCAGAGTTAGCACGAGTGATTCATAATATGCTAACTCAACAAACCATTGATACTGGTATTCAGCCTGTACCAATTGTCTATGCTTTACCGAGAGGGGGTATACCAGTAGCAGCACCGATCGCACATCTTTTAGATTGTCCGTTGACAATCGTTGTCGCCAAAAAAATTAGTCATCCAAATAACCCAGAGTTAGCAATTGGTGCGGTAACTGCGGCTGGTGATGTGCTGTGGAATCCACCAAAGCTTTGCCGTTGGACATATACCTCGCGCTGGCAAGAAACGGCATTAAATCAAGCGATGAAGCAAGCTCAAGCTTTAGAAGCATATTTCAGTTCGGCTTGTCCATTGGTGAATCCAGCAGGGGCGACTCTGATTTTAGTGGATGATGGAATTGCTACAGGGATGACTATGGCAGTTGCGGCCACTGCCATGAAAAAGCTTTCTCCCGCAGCAGTTTGGCTATGTGCGCCAGTTGTACCACCACAGTTACTGCCTTGGTTACAGCAGTATTGCGATCGCCTAATTTGCTTAGAAACACCAGAGTTTTTCCGAAGTGTCAGTAATTTTTATACAGAATTTCCTCAAGTAGAAATGGCGGAAGCTTTGGTATATCTTCAACAGGCTGATGCAAGTGGTAGATGATTTTAGCTTTTAGTTGACTATTGATTTATTGCCGCTTCTGGCTTGATGAACTTTAAAGTCATGCGATCGCTTTCACCAATAGAGAGGAAACGTTGTCGATCTTTTTGTCCTTGTCTCAAAGTTGGAGGTAATGCCCAAACCCCAGCCGGATAGTCTTTGGTATCTTGAGGATTGGCATTAATTTCTGATTTGCCCACAAATTTGAAGCCAGCTTTCTCCACAGCAGCAATTACGCCATCTTCAGACATATAACCCGTTTTAATGCTCTCTTCTAAAGAAATACCTGGCTTGCCACGGTGTTCCTCCACTCCCAGAATACCCCCTGGCTTGAGTGCTTTATAAGCTGCTGCATAAACTTGCTCTGCATAGCCAGCGCTAACCCAGTTATGAATATTGCGGAAAGTCACAACCATATCTACAGAGTTGTCTGGGGCTAATGTTAGTTTATTTGGGGGAGTAATCTCAACGACTTTCACTTTACCAAAAACTTCTGGATTAGCTTCTAGCTTTTGTTGAAAAGCCAAGGCTAACTTCTGTTGAAAAACCACCGATGCTACATCACTGTTGTTGGGAGCGAAGTTAGTCACTCGGAGTTGTCCCTTGGGTGCTAGATATGGAGCTAATATTTCCGTATACCAGCCATTCCCCGGCCATAATTCAACTACGGTCATATTGGGACGTAAACCAAAAAATTCTAGAGTTTGTGCAGGATGACGAAACTTGTCTCGTTCACGATTTGCCCTGGAGCGATGACTGCTAGAAATTATGCTTTGGAGTGTCGTAACCTCTAAATTTGGGGATTTTGGATTTTGGTCAGCTAGAACACTTGGAGGTATTACAGATGCCAACACCAACCAAGTTAAAACTAAGGCTTTTAATAACCCAAGGCAGCGCACACTGTTACTCATAAATATTTATTCTCTTGTCCGCTTTAGCCAGCATAAGGGTAATTGGAGCCAAAATACTCAAGAGTTTTTGTTTGGTTTATCTATGCTTTTGCGGTGGCTATCTTGCTGTTGAAGTAGAACGGCTACAGAACCCCATCCCATAAGAAAATTTCGTATTTTTTTCTGCAATTATTTGCTCAATTTCCGCACCACTGAAGTTAGGCGTTTGTTTCGTTAACACAGCTAAGTTAAATTCTCGCAGGCGATTGGAGCATAGTTGAAAATTGCTCGTAATGCCGATTACTGATACTGCATAGCTTTAGCGTAATCACCCAAGGCATAGCAAGCAACCTTCAGGCTAGAGAGAGCTTGTTCTTCGATGCGACGGTCTTTAATGCTTCTAGCTAAGAGTAAGCGTTCTTCATAATATTTGATTGCTTGGCTATAATCTCCCAGAGCTTCACAGGTAACGCCTAAACTACCTAAAGATTGTTCTTCACTACGCTTGTCTTTTAATTCTCTGGCTAGTTGCAAACGTTCTTCATAATAAGTCATAGCTTTGCCATAATCATTGGTCGCATAACAAGCATTGCCTAAATTTTTCAATACCTGAATAGCACTACGCGGGTTGTTGAGAACGCGTGCTACTTGGACACATTTTTCATAGTAGGCGATCGCTTTGGGATAATTGTCCAAAGCATACCAAGCATTACCGAGATTTTTTAGTACCTGTTCTATACCCCAGTTATCTTGGAGTTCCTGCACAAGTTTTAAGCTTTGCTCTTGATATTCAATTGCTTGTGTCAAGTTGCCTGCTGCTTTATAAACTAATCCCAGGTTATTTAATGCTGCAACCTGACTGCGCTTGTCTTGCAAGTTGCGGGTAATTTTTAAGCACTCATCTAAATATTTAATCGCTTTGGTATGGTCGTTTAAGTGACGGTAAGCATTACCCAAATGAGAAAATGCCTGCATTTGTACAGATGGATCAGGTGTATCTTTTTTCAAGGCTAAACACTGCTGGGCATAAGAAATAGTACTTTTATAATCTCCAGAAGCGTAGGTTACTACTGCTAAAAAAGATAGTACCTGCTCTTGTTGTTCTATATCTCCCAGCGCCTCAAACAACTCCAGAGATTTTTGCAAAGACTTCAAGGCTGCGATGAGTTCTCCAGCTTGTTGTTGTTGCATTCCTTGGCGCAATAGTTCAGATGCTTCCCATAGCTGAGTGTCGCTGTCTTCAATAAACATCGCATCTGGGGCATTTGGGTCAAATTCATGGGTAATGGTATTGCGCTTGATTGGCGTAAGGCGGGTTGTAGACACTGGCGCAGGAGAGTCAGTTTTGAAGTTGTTTTTCCATTCACCGTCTGACATTTACCAATTCCCGTTAAACTAAGCTGGTAAATTAAGTGTTCCCAAAATCAATGTTTATCTTTCATCCAGAACGATTACTTTAGTAGTGTTGATTTCACGTCAGGATTGATGATGGAAAGAGTTTTAGAACCAGAAGTCATGGACACTTGGCAAGAAGCCATTGATTATGATGCAATGGATTTTACTGAGGTCAATACAGCCTTTGCCAAAGAAGCGATCGCTCTTTGTGCTATGGAAGAATGTTTAGTATTGGATGCGGGGACTGGTACTGGTCGCATTCCTGCTCTGATCGGTCAAATGCGTCCCCAATGGCAATTGATAGCGATTGATTTAGCTCATAATATGCTGCAAATTGCAGCGCAACATATTCAGCAAACTGGTTTACAACAGCAAATTTCCTTGGAATTAGTGGATGCGAAACAGTTACCTTACGCAAATGGAATGTTTGATTTGGTGATTTCCAATAGCTTGGTTCACCATTTACCTGACCCTTTGCCATTTTTTCAAGAAATCAAGCGCGTCATCAAACCTAACGGCGGTCTGCTCATTCGTGATTTATTACGTCCAGCCGACGAAATAACTATGAATGCTTTAGTGTCCAGCATTGGCAATGAATATGATCCCCATCAGCAAAAATTGTTTCGTGATTCTCTCCATGCTGCACTCACACTAGATGAGGTGAATCAGTTGGTTACTAGTGTGGGTTTAGTCGGGGTGAAGGTTTATCAATCAAGCGATCGCCATTGGACTATTGAACGAAGTTGTGATTTCTCTACCTAATCAAGTCAGCAATATTCTCATATCCCCTACTTAAACTTACCAATTCATGGGGATTTTTGTATTCCACACTTGCTCAAATTCCGCTTCAGTTATCCCAAATTCTTGAATATCCTCTTCCTGTATTGCTTGATCACATAACATTCCGTAATTATCTGCACAGTGGCTACTGTCATAAAATAACACGTTGCCATTTTCGTAAACTTCAATTTGTCTTATGGGATATAAATCATCACCAATTTCCAGAAAGTAAGTACTAGTACCCCAAGAATCGTAGTCACCTCCCAGGCTTTCATCCCAAAACCATTTACAATATTTCTTGACTTTTATCTTTGATAACAGCATATTTCTGCCTCCTTTGTGTCCTCCTGGCGAATTCTGCTAGGTTTTACTGAGAATTACAAAAAACATCCTTTTTGTAATTCTCAGTAAACATTCATTAATAAATTTGCTCGACAAATATTTTTATTCATAATTGCTAGCAAATATATCTATAATGATGCTTAATTTTCTATATCTGCAAGGGCTAACATTAATAGCAACTAGTTTATTCTACCGTAACATTTCCTAGTTTTCTGCCATCATCTGAGCGTAAGATATCGCGCACTTCCATTAAAATTATCCCCAACATATTTTTACCACTACCATCTGCTCCACAGCCCCAATAATAATCAATGGGAGAATTTTCGACAATTTCGCTATTACCTGTATTTAGTAAGATTTCTCTAATATCTGTATGAGCCTCAAACTTACTTAGTACCGCTTTCTTCATGAGATTATCTTTGACTTGTTCCCAATCTTGGCGCAAAGGACGGCTTCTTTCTCTGCCCATTTTTGCTGCTTCTTTGGGAGTTTTTGCCAAGCGAATTTCCTCTAAATGAAATGTGCCAATAAACTTTTGGGCTTGAAAATAATGTTCACTAGTATACCAATATAAATTATCTAAAATAAAGCCGTGGGCTGAAAAGTTAGAGAAGCAGCCATATTGTTCACGGGTGCTATAAAAATAGATCGTCATCGAATTAGTTCCAACAATGAGGTATCAAAAGTTATTCATAGCATTTCTAGAGAAATTTGCCAAAAATATCCGAGAAGATAAACCAAGTATTAGATTGAAGTAATTAATCGGGAATTTTGGAGTTAATGAGTTTTGTAATTGGCAAGGTGATCGCCAACTGTGTACCTTTGTCAACTTGGGAAATAACTTCTATTTTACCTTGATGTTTTTCAACTATCTGATAACAGACGCTCAAGCCTAAACCTGTGCCTTTACCTACTGCCTTAGTTGTAAAAAAAGGGTCAAAAATTTTATTTTGAACAGCTAACGGAATTCCCTCGCCATTATCTTTAATACTAATCTTGGCATAATTGTCATTTATTTTGAGTGTATCAATAATAATTTGTTTATCTAGATTATTATTGTGTTCTGTTAAAGCATCTATGGCATTGCTGAGAATATTCATAAATACCTGATTGATTTGTGCGGGATAGCATTCAATTAAAGGTAGATTATGATAATTTTTAATCACTGTTATATCAGAAGTAATTTTATGGTTTAAAATTAGTAATGTATTATCAATACCTTCATGTATATCTACATCTTTCATCTCAGCTTCATCCAGACGAGAAAAGTTGCGTAAAGATAAGACAATTTCCCGAATACGTTGTGCGCCTAGTTTCATTGATGAAAGTAAATTGGATAAATCGTGGCTAATAAAGGTTAAATCAATATCTTCAATTTTCTCAGTGATCACATCACTTGGTTCTGGATATTGTTGCTGGTATAACTTGACTAATTCTAATAAATCTTCCACATATTCATGAGCATGTTGGATGTTCCCATAAATAAAACTGACAGGGTTATTAATCTCATGAGCAATACCTGCTACCATCTGTCCTAACGAAGACATTTTTTCGGTTTGAATTAATTGTCCTTGAGTTTCTTGCAAATCTTGCAGAAGATTTTGCAGTTCTTGAGTGCGTTCTTCTACTCGTTGTTCTAAATTTTGACGAGCTAATTCTAATTCTTGGGTGCGTTCTTCTACTCGTTGTTCTAAAGTTTGACGAGCTAATTCTAATTCTTGAGTATAGTCTCCTACCCACTCTACCAATTGGTTTAAGGAAGTAGCTAGTGTTCCTACTTCATCTTTGCTGGTGACATTGGCTTTGAGTTGAAAATTTGACTCTTGGGTAATTTTCCTAGCAATGTTAGTAACCACTTGCAAAGGATGAGCAATTAAATTGCTAGTATATACTGCAAGTATAGCCGCGATCGCCACTGAGATAAGCAAGCTTACAACAATAACCTTGATTTGTAATTGTTGAGCATTATTAAAGCTAGTATTGGCGTGCTGTTTTTGCAATTCAGCATGACCTATTAACCGGGTTAATTCGTCTGATAGTTCCTCAAATTTGCCAGGAATATGACTTGCTTTCTCTTGGTTAAGAAAATTTAGTAACTGTTGTTGATAATTTTGCTTATTTTTAGCAGATGAGCTTTTCTTTTCAATTTCTTGCCAAAAATATTTAACAATTTCAGTATAGCTCTGAGTGTTTTTTTCATAATCTTGTAATAGGTGATGTAAATCTTGATTATTGATTAATACATCATTTTGGTAAAGACTGATAAATTTATCTAACTCTGATATTTTCTGCTGAACTTGAGCCGTACTATCTAAAAAGCGATTTTTTTCTATTTCTAGCCAAATAGAGTTATCTAATACAGTAACTAATCGCTGAGGATGTAGTCTGACTCTAGTTACGGCATTTTCTAAATCTTTTAATAAAGCTTGCTGTTGATAAGCAAGCACTAGCTGTTTATGGGCATAAGTTTCATAATTGTATGCGACAAGTAGCCCGCTTGTTGTGCCAATACAAGTAATACCCACAGTTATTGTATAGCCATAACTGATCTTTTGAGCAATACTCCAATTATTACCTAATTGAAATAGCCAAGTTAAAACTTTTTTAAAGCCATTTTTTCTAGCACCACTCATTGATTTAACAAGGTAAAAGGGATATCTAGCTTAACTGATACCAAGGCTGATTTAGAACCAATATATTTCGGTTAACATTTCAATCTTCTTCAGATCCCCCCAACCTCCTTACAAAGGGTAGCCAGCGCTGTGGGCGGTTCCCCGACTTGAGGCGGCTGGCGTGGGCTAATAACCCTCTTTTACCAACTTTTTAAGGGGTCGCCCTAGGCGGCGGGATCTGAATTTAAGATTAACGAACTTTTATCCGAAAAGTATTGGATTTAGAACACCAATTTAGTAATCTTGACGTTATAACAATTTACCAAATAAATGATACAAATAATTTCTCCTCTGCTCCCCTGCTCCTCTGCCCCCCTGCGGCCTATTTGTATCAAATTTAAAGTGAAACGGTATTACAGCTAATATTTCTGCTCTTAAATTACTAAATACTTGCATAGTCGTAACACAACCTAGTCAATCTTTACTTGATAAATAGGCTTTATTTTTGGTCTGATGGTTTGACTTTAGATCCTGACTTTTTATTTATTAACTGACGAACGGGTAATTCAACTACAAATTCTGAGCCTTGTCCAAGTTCAGAGTGGCAATATATCTTACCGTTGTGTTTATCTTTGACAATTTGATAGCTAATAGAAAGTCCTAGTCCTGTGCCTTTACCAACAACCTTAGTAGTAAAAAAGGGATCAAACAGTCGAGACAGGATATTTTCTTTCATACCGAGTCCATTGTCAGCAATCCGAATAGCAATCCAGTCTTGATTGAGTATGGAAGTAGAAATGCGAATTTCGCTAGGTTTTTCTGCTATCACTTCGGGTGCAGATTGTAAGTTTCGTTCTTCTAAGGCATCAATAGCATTGGATAGCAAATTCATAAATACTTGATTCAACTGACCGGGATAGCATTCTATTAAAGGTAAGGAATCATATTTTTTGATGATATGAATAGTAGGAGTATCACCAGAAGGCTTCAAGCGGTGTTGCAAAATCATTAATGTACTATCAATACCTTCATGAATATTGGCTACTTTAAAATCGGCTTCATCTAGGCGGGAAAAATTTCGCAATGATGTCACAATTTCGCAAATTCGTTCACTTCCAACCTGCATAGACTGAAATAGTTTTGGTAAATCGTCAAACAAAAATTCGATTTCAGTCTTCTTGAAAAACTCTTGAATTTCAGGCGCAGGATTGGGATGATATTGCCGATAAAGTTCCACACAGCGCAGTAAATCTTGGGTGTATTGATGAGCGTGTTCTAAGTTACCGTAGATGAAATTAATTGGGTTATTAATTTCGTGGGCAACTCCCGCTACTAATTGTCCCAAACTAGCCATTTTTTCTGCGTGGATAATTTGCATTTGAGCAGTACGTAGCTCATTCAATGCTTGAGCGAGTTGATTGGCTTCTTCACGGGTTTGACCCAGCAAACTAGATTGGTGAAATAAGTTGGCTTGACGCAAAGCAACACTAATTTGGGCTGCTACTTGGGTCACAAATTCTAGTTCTTCTTCTTCCCAATGACGCGCATGGGTGCATTGGTGAATACACAATAACCCCCACAGTTCATCACCTTCCATTAGTGGCACAACAATTTGTGCTTTAACTTGAAAGCGTTCAATGACATCTAAATGAGGTACTTTGGAACCAATACTGTTGACATCAGAGATAACTTGCAATTGTCCTTGACGATATTGGGGTGCGAACTGGTCGCCGAAGCAATAATCTTGCACTTTGATGGATAAGGCAGAATCGAACTTGGGTAATACATCTTCAGCGATAAATTCACCACTGCAAAAACCAACATTAGGATCAAAGCGAAATATGCCGACTCGATCTCCTGTACTGTAGTCTTCAGAATTGTCTCTAAATCTAAAGATTCCCGAATTTTGACGACTAAATCAAATAAAATTCGCCGCTGTTCTGCTGATTGGTGCAGTTCATTAGCGCGAGTCTGTACTTGGGTCATCATTTGGGAACTTTGCAATGCTACTCCCAGTTGGCTGGCAACTTGTCCCAAAAATTCTACTTCTACAGTCTCCCAGTGGCGTGGTGCAGAATGTTGATAAGCTGCCAGCAATCCCCAGAGATTTCTGCCGACAAAAATCGGAGTTAATGCGTAGGCGCGAATTTTGAATTGTTCTAAAATATCCAGGTGACAGCGGGTGTGTCCAGCTTGATAGATGTCTTTGACAGCAAAACTTTCGTTGTTGCGATAACGCCCACCCTTGGTTTCTTGGAGATGGGTATCTTCCCAAACAAGATTTTTGCCAAAGGGATTGATGCTGTCCCACTGAGCTTCAACCATGCCAAAATGACTGACAAATTCGCCACTCCAATCTTCGTTAAAGCGGTAAACGCCGACTCTCTCCACTCGCAGGAGTTTACATACTTCTTGGCAAGTAGTTTTCAAAATCAAATCAATATCTAGGGAGGAGCGAATTTTCCCGACTACTTCTGTAAGTGTGCGTTGGCGGGCGATCGCATCTTGTAAGGCGATGGCTTGTTGTTTTGATTGAGTCAAATTATCGGCTTGTTGAATTGCAACACCCAATTGCGCTCCTACTTGCTCCAAAAATTCAACTTCATAATTTGCCCATTGGCGTGAACCAGAGTGTTGATAAGCGGCAATTAGTCCCCACAATTTTGCTCCGGTGAAGATAGGCGCTAAAGCATAAGCCCGAATCTTGAATTGCTCTAGAATGTCGATGTGACAACGCGAATGTCCAGCTTGATAAATGTCATTGACGGCAAAACTTTCGTTATTGCGGTAGCGCCCACCGTTAGTTTCTTGCAGGTGAGTATCTTCCCAAACGAGATTTTTGCCAAAGGGATTGATGCTATTCCACTGTGCCTCAACCATGCCAAAATGACTGACGAATTCGCCACTCCAGTCTTCATGGAAACGAAAAACTGCTGCCCTCTCTAGCTTGAGGAGTTTACAAAGCTCTTGACAAGCAGTGTCGAGAATAATTTCGGTATTTACAGATGAGCGAATATTCCCCACCACTTCCGTTAAAGCACGTTGGCGAGCGATCGCATCTTGCAGTTCAGCGGTGCGTTGTTTGGTTTGTTCAATGATTTCTGCTTGCTGCATAGCTACGCCGAGATGGCTGGCAGCTTGGGCGAAAAATTCAACTTCGTTACGATGCCATTGTCTCGGAGTAGAGTGTTGATAGGCTGCCAATAAACCCCAAAGTTTGGCACCGATAAAAATAGGCGCGATCGCATACGCCCGAATCTGAAATTGTTCTAATACTTCAATGTGACAACGGGCATGGTCTGCATCGTAAATATCCGCCACAGCAAACGGCTCATTTTTGCGATATCGCCCTCCTTGAGTTTCTTGCAAATAGGAATCTTGCCATACTAAATCCTGCCCAAAGGCTTTCATTGCATCCCAAGGTGATTCGGCAAAGCCCAAACGATTAATAAAACTACCACTCCAATCAGCATTGAATTGGTAGATTGCCACACGCTCAATCTGTAACTGTCGACAAATATCTTGACAAGAAGTTGAACACAAAGATTCTAAGTTTACAGTTGCCCGAATTTTGGCTAAAATCCTCGCCAAGATTTTTTGGTATTGAACAGCAAGCTGTAACTGTTTATGACATTCTTGCACTGAGTTTGATACATCATCATCGTTAGTTGCCATAAAGTGTTGGAAAATGAAATACTTAGTTTCAGTGTTCCCTGCTTTACTTTTTTACTCACAGATAGCAACAAAAACCAAGTGTGCCTTAAGAAG
The DNA here is from genome assembly GCF_015207705.1 of Nostoc sp. LEGE 06077. Lineage (GTDB taxonomy): Bacteria > Cyanobacteriota > Cyanobacteriia > Cyanobacteriales > Nostocaceae > Nostoc_B. The sequence continues at coordinate 117,486 of NZ_JADEWI010000003.1, read as the reverse complement.
ATTTTTTCTCGTCTGCACAAGACTTATAGTGTTTTTTAGCAATTTTTCTTCTCTAAGCTAAAATTCTCAATACTTAATTTTTGATGATTAGCCAAGTGACAATTTTTCAACTTTAGGCTTGTTCGCTACTAGTGAATTCTTTTTGCTCATAGTAACGACAACCTTGACAGGGGCCACAGGGGTTCACAGCACAACGGATATAGCCAGAACGGGCATTAAATTTGCAGCTAATGTCACCAATCAGATAGCCTACCCCTTCCAAGTAGTAGCGATCGCCATCTATCGGCCTGATATTTTGTCTACCCCTTGTCCCAGCAAAACTCATGGCTGCTTGTCTCAGCTGCGCCCTTGTCCGTAAGTGGGTTTTACGGATTAACCACAAAGAAAACAGGGACGGTAAAAAACCAACGGCAATCACTAAAAGTGTCTTGATATTTAACACCTTCTTTTTACCCCTTTTATGCGCTGATTGATCGTCCCAGAGATGACATTCTAGTGGTTGCCAGAATGCAACTATGAGGGCGTTTTGCTAGATTGCAGCATTGTGGCATCCAGTACTTGGCAAAAAAGTACCAGTGCCACTTCAATCAGCATAACTGTTACAACCGATAGGGCGTACTACAATTTAATTTTCATAACTTTAAGATTTGTTGATTAGCGCCCCCAAGAACAAAACTTTTGTCTCAGTATCAGCCTTTTCTGGGTTTTTTCTGTGTCGCTGTGCAGCCAATCTTCTATTTTTATTTTGCTGTCTCAGTTTCTGTGCTAATAATGCCGCTTCTCTCTCGGCTCGGAATAAATCAACTTTTCGGGTTGTCAGAATTAAAAAATCATCTGACTTTTGTTTAACGTAGGGAATACTAACTGTGAAATATTTGCAAACGCTTTTACGTGATTTAGCATTTCCCGGCAAATAATTTCTTTGACTGTTGATAGCACTGACGATCGCTTTTAACTCTAGAATCTCAGCTTCTAACTCTGCGGCCATTTGATTAATAGTTTGGGCTTGCGCCACTAAACGCTCCCAGCCACTGATAATCTTTTCCTGTTGTGGCTGTAGGGGGATAATTGCAGACTCTGGTGAAGGGCGGAAGATGGAACTTTGGCTACTGTGTTCGATTTTTTTCATACTTCCTCTGCTAATATTACTGAGCTTGTTAGGCATTGTAGCAGCATTTTAGTACAAATGTACCAAATAATTAGAGAATTCCGCAAAGATACGATCATTAAGTAGGAACTCTGTAGGAATTCATGATTATGTCTAGTTCACTAACTGAAGAAATTTTGTCTCAACTTCCTGGTGATGCGTTGCGTGGGTTACGTCGCACTGATGACATCCTGACATCCATCAGAGAAAATACTGCACTAATCCCAACGGTAGTTCAGGAAAGTCAGCAAGATTTAGAGAATGTAGAATGGGATGCGATTATTTGTGGCGGTACTTTAGGCATTTTAATTGGTTGCGCTTTAGCAGTACGCGGGTTACGGGTGGCGTTAATTGAGCGGGGAATATTAAAAGGAAGAGAACAGGAATGGAATATTTCGCGCCCAGAATTAGCAGTATTTTTGCAATTAAACTTGCTGACTCATGAAGAATTAGAAACAGCGATCGCTACTCAATATAATCCAGCTAGAGTCAGTTTTCACGGTGGCACAGAAGTTTGGGTCGAAAATGTTCTTAATATTGGTGTAGATCCTGTATATCTACTCGCAACATTAAAAACCAAATTCCTCGCAGCTGGCGGAAAGTTATTAGAAAATACACCGTTTATTGAGGCAGTTGTTCACCCAAATGGCGTGATAGTCAATCAGCAATTTTCTGCTAAATTGCTCCTCGATGCAATGGGACATCTTTCTCCCATCACCCAACAAGCACGCCAAGGCAAAAAACTAGATGCTTTGTGTTTAGTTGTGGGAAGTTGCGCCCAAGGTTTTCCGGAAAATCAATCGGGCGATTTGTTGTTATCCTTTACATCCTTGCAGAATCAGTGCCAATACTTCTGGGAAGCGTTCCCAGCCAAAGACGGTAGAACCACTTATTTATTTACCTACATGGATGCCCATCCACAACGCTTGAGTTTAGAAAATTTATTTGAGGAGTATCTCCGCCTGCTGCCAAAATATCAGGGGGTGGAGTTGTCTCAATTGCAATTTCGACGGGCGTTATTTGGTTTCTTTCCTACTTACCGCGATAGCCCACTCAAAACACCTTGGAATCGGATTTTACCAGTGGGAGATAGTAGTGGTAGTCAATCACCTTTAAGTTTTGGTGGTTTTGGCGCAATGGTGCGTCATTTGCAGCGTTTAACTTTTGGGGTGGAAGCTGCACTACAAACCAATCAATTATCTGCAAAATATTTGGCGCTATTGCAACCATATCAACCAAATCTCAGTGTGACTTGGTTATTTCAAAAAGCTATGAGTGTGGGTGTAAATCAAAATATCCAGCCAGAGCAAATTAATCAGTTGCTTTCGGCAGTATTTGACGAAATGCAAAAGCTAGGTAATCCCGTCCTCAAGCCATTTTTACAAGATGTAGTGCAGTTTTCGGCATTAACACAAACATTAATTAAAACTGGATTATCTCATCCAAAATTAGTTGCTAAGATAATTCCCCAAGTTGGTTTAGTTAACTTGCTTGATTGGCTGTTGCATTATGGAAATTTAGGTGTTTACACTGCCTTGTTTAATCTTAGTCCAGTGTTAGAAACATGGATTAAGAGTCAACCAAATCAACAGCAATATTACTGGCATCGTTTAGTAGATGCCTGGAAGTATGGTTCTGGTGCTGATTACTGTGATGAAAGTTAAATAATATGTGTGTGAGGATAACATAATGGAACGGAAATCTAGCAGTATTAAATATTTTGCTGTGTTAATTGGCTTACTGCGCGATCGCCAAGGTTTTTTAGAAGAAGTACGTCAAGGAGTTAGAATCCCCAGTAAGATAATTTCTTTGCTGGTTTGTAGTTCTATTTTTATTGCCATTTATGGGGGAATTATTGGATCTTCTCATAGTTGGATGCAGGCTATTTCTTCGGCTGTAAAACTACCAGCCCTCTATTTAATTACCTTGCTAATTTGTCTCCCGACGCTGTTTTTCTCTAATATTATCTTTGGTTCTAAACGGACTTTTGGACAGCATTTTATTTTAGTACTGACAGCCGTTGCAGTCACCAGCGTTCTGTTATTTAGTTTTGCACCCATCACTCTCTTTTTCTTGCTCACCACCAATAACTATCAATTTATCCTCGTATTGAATGTATTAATCTTTGCCATCACTGGATTTATTGGTATTTCCGCTTTATACCAAGCAGCAAATATAGTTATAGAACAAGAAGATGATGGTAGTAAAACTCGCAAGCGAATCTTACAATCTTGGCTGCTTCTTTATGCTTTTGTGGGTAGCCAATTAGGTTGGACTCTTAGACCGTTTTTTGGTTCACCCATGCAACCCTTTCAACTGTTCCGCGAAAGAGAAGGTAATTTCTATTTAGGTGTAATGAAAGCTATTGGCTATCTTTTAGGATTAAATTAATAGTTGATAGCAGAAGTCAGAAGCCAAAATTCAGAATCAAAACATTCCCTGTAGAGACTTTATATATATAGCGTTTCCGACTCTAGTGAGGTACAAAATTACCCCTCCCCAACCCTCCCCTTGGCAAGGGGAGGGTTGGGGAGGGGTGTATTTCATGTGCTTGGGAATTGCTATAACGTCTCTATTTTGATTTTTATTTTGTACTAGTTAGTACAGGTTGGCGTAAATAAACAGACTATCGGGAATTGCTAAAAGACTTGTGGTATTACGATTCTTTCTTTTTCCTTTTTACTTTTGCCTTGTTGTACTAGCGATCGCACTTTGGCATTCTTCCACAGAAGCACGTTGTTGCATGGCTTGAACTAAGGCTTCATAACTAGACCAATTTTCTTCTAAGAGAGTTTTTGCTTGGAGAATGTGAAACCGCTGTTTTTGCTGAAAAGCTGACTCTGAAAAACCGACGATTTTTAATACTCCTGCTAACTTAGCCTTATCATCACCGCCACCTTCGGCGCGATCAAATACCAAAGCTTCCGCCGCCAAACCAGCCATCCACATTGTGCAGTAACGATCTAGCATTTGGGCGCTAATGGAACCTTTTTCTAGTTGTGCAGCTAACTCAACGTCATTAAACGCTACACCACCTTGTCCCGGTTGTCCTTTTCTCCAAGCTTCCCAGGCGCTGAGAGTGTAGCCAGTTACGGGAATACCCAGCAAAGAAGCTGCTAAAAAATGCCCCGCTTCATGACGGATAATGCGATCGCGGTGTTCACTCGAAAATCCCGCAATCCAATCTACTAGAATAGTTCCACCCTTACCTTGCAAGCTAAAACTGTCTAAGGTGGCGATTCCTAAGATAGTGAAAGTGGCGAGTGCTGGTATTGTCGGCGATAAATTAATGAATGGCCCCAGCAATACCGAAAAAGTCATCAGAAAGATTGATATAGCTACTAAATTTAGGGCTGTTTGGCTCATTTTGAGTTTTTAACCATAGCTTAATCTTTCTTAATTATGAGGCGATCGCTCCATTTTTGAGTAGGATTTCTTTTAGTCTGCATAGATGGACTTGGTTTTTATCGCTGCGACTTTCAGTCATTCAGTATGTGAACATTATCTTAATTCCCCAAAATGCCCATAATTCATCAATTAATCGAAATCGCCACTGAACCAGGAATTAATATTCACAACATCACCCCGCACATCAAAGATTTAATTGCTAAAACATCAATTAAAAACGGACAAGTTCTAGTTTTTTCGCGCCACACCACTACAGCCTTAGCTATCAATGAAAATGAAGTCAGATTATTAGAAGATATCAAAGTATTCTTCAGCAAACTAGCACCAGAATCAGACCGTTATTTACATAATGATTTGCATTTACGAGATGTTCCAGAAGATGAACCAATGAACGCCCATTCTCATCTACTAGCAATGATGTTAAATACCAGTGAAGTAATTCCTATTGTGGATGGTGATTTAGCTTTAGGTACTTGGCAAGCTGTACTATTTTTTGAATTAGATGGGCCACGCCAAAGAACTATATCTGTGCAGATTTCCGGCGAGTGAAATCAAGATAAGAGAAATTGTATAGAGTGCGATCGCTCAAAACAAACCGTAGTTAGTTGTTTTAAATTCTTTTAAAATAATGGTTACAGCAATCAAGAAGTTATATTTCTATTGGATGTAAAATTTATGACCATAACTCAAGCTAAACGCTTCACTCTGGATGAATACCACAAACTTACAGAATTAGGCTTTTTTCACGAAGATGACCACATTGAATTAATTTACGGGGAAATTATTCAAATGGCCTCAAAAGGTACTGCTCATTCCACTTGTTTAAGAAACTTATTGCGAGAACTACCAAAATTAGTAGAAGAAAGAGCTACTTTACAGTGTCAAGATCCAATTTTCATTCCATCGAATAGCCAACCAGAACCTGATTTTACCATTGTTAAAAATCGCTCTGATAATTATCTATCGGCGCACCCTAGTCCTGATGATGTTTTGTTAGTGATGGAAGTAGCAGATTCTTCTTTAGGTTATGACCGAGATGTGAAAATTCCTCTTTATGCTCAAGCTGGCATTTCAGATTATTGGATATTTAATTTGTTCGATAATCATTTGGAGTGTTACAGCGAACCTTATCAAGATAATCATGATAAATATGGTTATTTAAATAGGCGAATCGTTTTACCTAATCAAGTAGTAGCGTTACCCTGTTTCCCTGATTTGTCGCTAGAGTTAAGCAAGGTATTTCTGCCAAAAAGTTAATTTTTTTAAATTGATTCATAAAAAATAACAAGTAAATACTTGACATTCCTACAATTATACGTTTATAGTTTTTGCAACGCAGTCTAGGATTTATCCTTTAAACTTAAAAAGGTCAAACTGATAGTTTTGGAAAAACGAAAGCCCATTAGGTGGGCGTAGCTTTAGATTTTGTTACGCCTTCCTTGTGGATAGTTGTTAATGTATATCCTAACTTTTGAAGCGATTACATTTCTACTCATCAAGAGTGGAATAAATTCAATTTTTGTGATGTGGATATTCTCGAAAGAGTGTTGCTTACTAGAAATTTAATTGTATGAAATTTCTAGAATGAGAAATACTTGATTTACCAAAGCTGCGGAGTAAGCACAAATCAAGAATCTACAGAAAAATGGGCAGAATGAATTCTCAACGTAAACGCCGCAAGAGACAGCAAATTAGAGAAAGAGATGGAGATTGCTGCCATTGGTGTAATCGGTATCTTTGGGAATATGAAATGACTTTAGATCATTTAACTCCTCTTCGTTGGGGTGGAGATCACTCGAATAATAATCTCGTTATTGCTTGTTTTCGTTGCAATAATTTTCGCGGAGATAGTTTCAGTCCTCCTTCCTATTTAGGTTTTGTTTAGGGAACTTTTTGAAAGGTTCTCCCTAATTTAGAAATACTTCTTGTGAGTGGGCTAATACTTGCCCACCTTTTCACTTAATTCGATTTACAAACGCCAGAAATATAAAAATGCACGAATTTTTGAACTTCTTAAAAGGAAAAGACTTAACAGGAAAAGACTTAACAGGAAAAGACCGGTTACTTTCAGATCAAGCACTTACCCATCGTTCTTATGTGAATGAACACCCAGAAAAAGAACATAATGAACGCTTAGAATTTCTTGGTGATGCTATACTCAACTTCTTAAGTGGTGAATATCTTTATCATAAATACAAGAAAAAAGGAGAGGATGAATTAACACGGTTGCGTTCTGCATTAGTAGATGAAAAGCAATTAGCTAAATTTGCTCTTGATGTAGGGATAAAAAAGGAAATGCGTTTAGGACAAGGTGCAATTCGAGATGGTGGTCATGACAATCATAACTTACTTAGTAGTGCTTTTGAAGCTGTATTTGGTGCTTATTTTATATATAAAAACCGTGATATTGAAGCAGTACGACCTATTGTTGAAAAACTGTTTGACTCTGTACCTGAACCAACTATTGTATCTCGCTCGAATGTAGACTCAAAAAATCGCTTGCAGGAATGGGTACATAGCCGAAATATTACCACTCCTCCCAAGTATGAAACATCTCCTGAACCTGATCTTCCAGATCATGCACCAGAATTTAGAGCTAAAGTATTTGTTGAAGGATACAAGGCACCACTTGGAATAGGCACAGGACGCAACAAAAAAGAAGCTGAAAAAGATGCTGCTGAAAAAGCACTAGCTAAGTTGAAGCAAGAAGGTAAGTTGTAGAGATTTATCTAACTTCTAAGATTGATAAGATGTTAGCCTTGGTTGTGGTTTATGACTTTTTGGTTGTGCTTTCATCCATTGAAAAGACACAAGGTTTAATAACAAACCGATGAGGAATAAAATCACCATCAAGGTTATCTGATACCACAGAATTGGCTGCACAAATAAATCTGCCACAAGATGAAGCAAATTCATAACGCTATAAAACACAGTCAATGCAAAATGCAACACGCGATCGCGCTTAGAATTAGCAAAAGAAGTGCTAATTATTGCGAACATTGGGATGACAAAAAATCCCAGCATTAGCCACATAATGATAGAAATATCGCTGAGTTGTGAGGCGTGTTGTGATTCGGCTACTGATAAGCCGTGAAATAGTGGCATTAATCCTAGTTGAGTGTGAAACAATATCCCTAGGAGAAATGCTGTCCAAAGTGCGATGATTCTTTCTCTGTAATTAACCATCATCAAGCCTCACAAGTCCCTGTTATGATTGTCCAGTTTTTAATTTAGGCAAAAAATCTGAGGAACTTGTGAAGGATGTAATTAGTTCTGTCAGATATTGATTTTTAAGGGGAAAGTGACAGTAAAGGTGGAACCAACGCCTAGCTGAGATTTGAGATTAATTTCACCTTGAAGTAATTTTACTAACCGAGAAACGATCGCCAGCCCTAATCCTGTACTATCGGGGAAGTAGGCGCGATCGCTTTTATTTACACGATAATAGGGTTCAAATACCCGTTCTTGGTTTTCTGGCGCTATCCCAATTCCTGTATCAGCAACGGTAAATAACCAGCTATCGCCATCTAAGGTTTGACATACTATCGTTACCGTACCTGACTCTGTATAGCGAATCGCATTACTGACAAGATTGCTAATAATTTGTTGTAATTGAAACTCATCTGTTAGCACTTTTTGGGGACAGCGATCGCACTCTACAATAATTTGTAAATCTTTCTCTTCTGCTAAAGGCTCTAACATTTCACACACATTAATTACCAATTCTTGAACATTGGTGGGTGAAACTTTTAGCTGTACTTTACCCGCATCATATCTGGATACTTCTAATACATCATTAATTAAGCGCAATAAGTGTCTACCATTACGTAATACACGCTCAATATGTTCTAAATTAGTATAGGTATCTTTTATGTCAGAGTTACGTTTTTGTTGTCTTAAAAATAAATCAGAATAGCCAATAATCGATGTTAGGGGATGTTTTAGTTCGTGGGCTAGTTGGGAAAATGTGTCTTGATTGGCATTAATTAAGCGTGAGAGTTCTTCATTATGCAGAGTTAATGATAAATGTAGATGCTTTAATTCTCGCAAACGCTCATCAACATAACTCTTAAAACATCGCGCGATCGCTTCATCTATGACAGCATCAATTAAACGCATATAGCGCACAATTTCCGCTGGACTTCCTTGTAATAAATCCGCCTCTAAAGTATCAAATATTACTATTCGCAACAGACGATATTCTCTCGCAATTTCTGTCGGATCAAACCCCTGTTCCGCCCGGAGTAACCCATGCTGCCAACTGGCTGTGAGTATGGACTTGATATCACTAACCTGAGTTTCTGCAAGTACACTAATCATTGCTTGAAAAATATCAGGAATATGATTCTTAATCGCTGTGTAAGACAAGTCATCAGCACTTTCAATCTGCCTATCTTGACGGACTGCTGCTATCCATTTCTCGATGATACTGTTAGTATTTTCAGCCAGCAAGAGACTAAAATCCATTACGTTAAATTTTGTATAGATTTAGTTAAGTAATTTTGATCTAGAACTAGTTTATCGAGAACAGAGTTTTTTGTGCAAACTTAACGGAATAATTCAACTACATCAAGAAAGAGATCACCTAATCATAGAGATAGATTTTACCTATTAGTTTTGAGTTTTTTGTAAATCTGGCTATCAGTACTAATCAAGCGCAAGGCTGCATCTGTGTTACGCGCTATTACTAACCCAAACGGTGCCTAAGTTAGGTTGCATCAACAAATAGAATCTATCCTCAGAAGTTGTTTTTACTAGACAGCAATGTTATATTTCGCTATATTATTGACAATTCGAGTAAGTCAGCCTAATTCAGCGCGTCAAATTACGCAAACGCTGAAGCGGAGGAACCAAATTTTGGGGCGTATCTCATAGAAAGGTTAAGTAAAAAGTACAGAGTGATTAATAATTCAACTCAGCACTCATTACTCAGCACTTGTAAGAGAGGGGCATCTCTCAGCCCTAGCCCGTCAGCTAACTTCGTAGGCATTGAGAGGAGACTGAAGAGATAGCATTTTGATAATGTTTTGATCTCATCAGTGTCCAAGGCTGGTACTGCTCATATTTTTGTACCTGTACTAAAACCTGTTGGGGTTAAAGATGATATTACAATTAAATTTAGCAGCGATCGCGGCGATCGCCGGTAAAGCTGTATGGCAAAAAACGAAGCCCGTCATCATTAAGGATGTCGTCTTTTTACCAATCTTAGGTTTTTTAGGAATTATCTTGCTGTGGTGGGTGGTTGCTTTAATTAACGATGAATTAATGCCCACGCCACCAGAAGCTTTAATTGCCAATTTAGACTATATTTTGCATCCGTTTTATCAACGCGGGCCGGGTAACTTGGGTATTGGCTGGCTGTTAATTGCGAGTCTCCGCCGCGTTTTGATTGGTTTTTTGTTAGGTGCAGTCGTCGCCATTCCCTTGGGCTTTCTCATTGGGATGTCTAAGCCAGCAATGTTAGCCCTCAACCCCATCATTCAGATATTTAAACCCGTGTCGCCCTTGGCTTGGTTGCCAATTGCTTTATCAATCTTCAATTTGGCAGATCCCTCCGCAATTTTCGTCATTTTCATCACCTCCTTGTGGCCGACAATTATCAACACAGCCCTCGGAGTTGCCAGCGTTCCCAAAGATTATATAGATGTGGCACAGGTGTTAGAAATGCCACGCTGGCGCAGAATCACCAAAATTATTTGGCCTGCTAGTTTGCCTTATATCTTCACAGGCTTGCGAATTAGTTTAGGAATAGCTTGGTTAGTTATCGTCGCCGTCGAAATGCTGACGGGTGGTATTGGTATCGGCTTCTTTGTTTGGGATGAATGGAGTCGCTTAAATCTCAGTTCAGTATTCTTGGCTGTATTTGTCATTGGTGTCACTGGACTAATTCTCGATTTCGCCGTGGGTAAACTCCAAGAATTAGTAACTCATCGCCCAACAACAGCGAAATAACAGAATTCAGCAGCAATCAATACATAAAGTAAGGATGTTCAAAACCCCTCTCCAAACCTCTCACGCCAGTCGCCTCAAGTCGGCAAAGCCGCCCACGGCGCTGGCTCCCCCACGGTGGGAGAGGCTTTGAAAACCTGATTCTTTCTATAAACTACAAATATTTTTTGCCCCTCTCCGCATCGGAGAGGGGTTGGGGAGAGGTTTATCCAACTGACGTTAATTTACCTCTGCGCGAACCTAATCTGGAGCTACAAAAATGGATGATAATATCTGGACTAGAAGAGACTTTCTCTTAGGGATTGGCACAACAACAGCCGGAATTGCTTTATCATCCTGTGGAATTTCCGCTGATAGATCTGCATCAGGACTGACAGAAGAAGCCTTAGCCGTTCAACCCGTAGTCAAATCTCAAGACTTAGAAAAACCGGATATTACCGTTGGTTACGTTCCTGTTAATGATTGTGCGCCATTTGCGATCGCCTGGAAAAAAGGTTTCTTTCGCAAGTATGGCTTAAACGTCAAACTCAACCGAGAAGCTAGTTGGGCAACTTCCCGCGATGGTCTAATTTTTGGTCGTTTAGATGCTTCCCCCGTCGTATCGGGTGCTGTCACCAACGCCAGAATTGGGGCGGAAGGCGCACGCCACGCACCCTTATGTGCAGCTATGACCATTCACCGCCACGGTAACGCTATGACGATGAACAAAGCTATGTGGGATTTTGGCTTGCGTCCGTGGTATGAGTATCAACAACAATATGGTGACGGCGCATTAGCAGCCTTTGGTAAAGATTTCCGCGCCTACTTTGACAAACAACCAGCCGAAAATAAAGTTTGGGCAGTAGTTCTGAGTTCCGCGATTTACGAATACTTCGTGCGTTACATATCTGCGGCGGCTGGTGTTGATCCTCTCAAAGAATTTCGCGTCATTATCGTCCCGCCTCCCCAAATGGTGACAAACGTGCGAATTGGGGCAATGCAAGCTTATATGGTAGCCGAACCTTGGAATACTAGAGCCATTACAGGTAACGAAAACATTGGCTTTACCTTCGCCCAAGGCAAAGAAGTTTGGTTAGGACACCCAGATAGATTATTAGGTGTGATGGAACCCTTCATCGACAAATATCCCAAAACTTATCGTTCTCTGGTAAAGGCGATGATTGAAGCTTGCCAATATTGCAGCAAACCAGAAAATCGCCAAGAAGTCGCCGAACTACTTACCGACCGTTCCTTTACAGGTGCGAGACCGAAAAAACAGGGCGCACCAATTACCAAATTTACAGCCCCAGGCATTTTAGGAAGTTACAACTATGGTGGCTTTGATGGCAAAGACCGCACCATCGCATCTGCTGATACCACCATCTTCTACGATATTCCCGACAACTTACCCAAAGAACCAAACGAACACTCAACATTTATGTGGCAGTCAAGAAGTATTTGGTTAATGACGCAAGCTGCTAGATGGGGACAAATCAAAGAATTTCCTAAGGATTCCGAGGAATTAGCCGCACAAGGTTGGAGAACAGATTTATATCGAGAGATAACCTCTGAAATGGGCATTGAGTGTCCCAAGGATGATTATAAAGTCGAACCACCAGAAGTATTTATAGACAAAAAACCTTTTGATCCTAGCAACCCAGTAGGTTATCTCAATAGTTTTGAAATTAGAGCAAATTCTCCCACGCGTTTTTTCATGTCGTAAGTATCAACTCCCAATATTGACTAACAAATAGTTAAAAGTTTTTAGGAGCCTTTGATGACTAAATATACACATACATCAATCAATACTGATCAACAAGTTCTGTCTCGTAATAACTTCTTAGAAATTGAAAATTTAGTCAAGTCATATCCGACACCAGATAAAGGTAATTTTGTGGTTTTGGATGGTGTTAATCTCAGCATTGGTGAAGATGAATTTATTTCCGTAATTGGTCATTCTGGTTGTGGTAAATCAACTCTGTTAAAAATTGTTGCCGGGTTAGAAACAGCAACTTCTGGTTCAGTGCGGCTAGATGGCAAAGAAATCCGCAAGCCTGGTGCAGAAAGGATGATGGTATTTCAAAATTACTCTTTATTACCTTGGTTAACCGTCAGAGAAAACATCCGTTTAGCCGTAGATGAAGTGTTAAAAAATGCAAATCGCGCTGAAAAAATTAGCATTGTTAACGAACACTTGTCAATGGTAAACTTAACCCCGGCAGCCGATAAGTATCCTGATGAAATCTCTGGAGGGATGAAACAACGAGTAGGCATTGCCAGGGCTTTAGCAATTCGTCCAAAAATGTTGCTGATGGATGAACCTTTTGGAGCCTTAGACGCATTAACTAGAGGTAAATTACAAAGGCAAGTATTAGATATTTGGGAAAATAATCGCCAAGCCGTGATGATGATTACTCACGATGTTGATGAAGCTATTTATATGAGCGATCGCATCGTTTTAATGACTAATGGCCCAGCAGCTAATATCGGGGAAATATTAGAAGTACCTTTCGATCATCCACGCGATAGAGCCGCTATGCGTAATTCCCAAGAATATTTTGAATTGCGTAATTATGCCTTGAATTTTCTGGATAAATACTTCACCCAAAATGAGTAAATTAGTTTATTATTTCTTTTAGCGGGTCGCCTAATTCAAATCAATCAACAATCATGATTTGAAACGGAGGAACCAAATATATGGGGCTAATCTTCAAGAAAGATACCTTCCAGTCTTAGCCCGTCAGCTAACTCCGTCGGCAATGGAAGGAACTCCCAACACTTTGGCTGTAATAGCAGTTGTTATTGGGGTTTCTTTAAAGAAAGGATCAAAAATGAAGCTGAAAGGATCAAGTCTCAAGGATGAAATTACTACTATAAATTTCATACTTCACACTTCATACTTCATACTTCATTCTCCCTGCTTCTCATTCATCATTAGTTCCCTTTAGGAGAAGTGAAACTGTGAACATTAAGCCAATGTTAGTGCGCCTCCAAAGCGCCATAGGTAGAAATGATTTAGTTGAGCAAATGGTATTGATACCAGAGCCAAAAAGACTTTCTTTTACAAACTATCAAACAGCACAATCAATCAACTTAATTGTTGCTTATAACGCTTCACCTAATAGTCATACCGCACTAGATATCGCTTTTTGGATTGCCCATCAAACTCGTTTAGCGACAAATCAGGAAGTTACAGTCCAGGCCGTTTATGTTGTAGAACAAAACCAGGGTGATAAGTATCCAGATAAAATAAATTGGGCAAATTATTTAACCCTCTGTGAATGTGGGGTAAGTGATGTATACCAATCTGCAACATCCGTATTAACTCAACCAAAACTACAAGCACAAATTTTAGCTCCTCTAGAAGAAGCAGATAGAATTCTTTGGCAAGCCCGAAGTTTGGCTGAAGAATGGCAAGGTTCTTTTAAATCGCATTTGCGGTTTGGTGACGTTGCTACAGAATTGACAAAAGTTGTGGAATTAGAGACGGCTAATGTTTTATTTTTGGGATGTAGATCTATTAATCATGCAATTATTCAGAAGCTAGGGTTTAATTTTCCTTGTGCTATTTTAGGCATACCCAATGGCATTGATGAATAACTGCTGTAGCAAATTGCAGTAATTTTTTCTCTGAATAATATTTATGGATAGTCACCTATACTTTAGGTGGCTTTTTCTGTAGTATGCAATTAATCACAAATCAAGAGGGATAACGTGGAAAACTTGCAAGCTCTCCTAAGCATTTTCACATTTTTGGGTGTAATTCTCCTAATTATGACGGAATGGGTACATCTGACTATTGCGGCTTTGTTGGGAGCATTGCTATTAGTTTTCACCAACGTCATGACATTAAAAGAAGCCGTGGGTTATATCGGCAATAGTCATGGAACATTAGGCTTATTCTTTGGTGTGATGGTGCTTGTGCGGGCATTTGAACCGACAAAAATATTTGATTATTTAGCCACTCAAATTGTCATCTTAGCTAAAGGCGACGGCAAACGATTGTTACTAAGTATTGTGGGGATTGTTACCCCTATTTGTGCAGTGTTACCCAATGCTACAACAGTCATGTTATTAGCGCCGCTGATTCCCCCAATGGCGGAAGAAATAGGCATCAATTTTGTACCATTACTAATATTAATGGTATTGATAGCTAATAGTGCTGGTCTATTAACTTTAGTTGGTGATCCTGCTACTTTTATTGTTGGAGATGCTATTAATATCAGTTTTACAGAATATTTATGGCAATTAAGTTTAGGCGGAGTCATTGCAGTTATTACAATTATCGCTACACTACCATTTCTATTTCGCAAAATTTGGCATACTAAACTTGATAATCTTGAAGAACTGCCACATCCCCAAATTAATCATCCACGAGTTTTAATTGTGGGGGCAGTGATTATAGCCTTTGTATTAATATTTTTTGTAATTGGTGAATCTTTACCAATTCCTATTTCGCCGGCGGCTGTGGCTTTATTAGGTGCTGCTTTGGCGTTGTTATTATCTCATCACAGCCGCATTGATACTGTTAATAACATTTTGAGGGATGTCGATTGGAGTACATTAATATTTTTTATGAGTATTTTTGTATTGATTGGCGGGTTAGAAAAAACAGGGGTAATTAATTGTTTATCGGGAGTTTTGGCAACTCTGTTAGGGACAAATATTGTTCTCGGTTCCCTAGTTTTATTGTTCTTGGTGGGGATATTATCTAGCGTCGTACCGAATATTCCCTTGGTGGTAGCGATGGTTCCTTTAATTAAGCAATATCTTGTCACTGTAGGATTAGCACCAGCAGAAGTATTAGCACAAGACTTTCAAGGGCAATTTCCGGCAGAAGTTTTACCTTTGTTTTATGCCATGATGTTTGGTGCAACTTTGGGGGGTAACGGTACACTTGTTGGAGCATCTTCTAATATAGTTGCCGCGGGGATTTCCGAACAGCACGGTCGCCGTATTTCATTTAAAACTTTTCTGCACTACGGTATTCCTGTAATGTTCTTGCAATTGGTAACGTCGGGATTATATGTGTTAGTGCGTTTTCTGATTTAAAAGACACATAAGTCAATAATATATACTCCTTAAGAAGGATGATTTTATTAAAATGTATTTAAATATACTTAGTTGTATGGTTTTGTATAGGCTCTAAATGTAGCATCATAAGTATAAGAACAAAACCAAATTCAGCTTCAAGAAGGATCAAACTTATGAACCCGCCTGAAGAATATATCAATCAGAATGCGTCCGAACTAGGGCTAGGGGGGTCAAATCAAGTCAACAATAAGCTGCAATTTAGTACTAATGGGATTGGCGAAACTAACAGCTTAGATAAAGTCAGAGATATTCTTTTTGGTAGTCAGATACGCGACGTTGACAAAAGATTTGCCCGTTTAGAAGAACGTTTGATTAGTGAACTTGTGAATATGCGAGATGAGACGCGCAAACGTTTAGACGCTTTAGAAAGTTATGTGAGACAAGAGGTTGATTCTTTAACAGAACAGTTAAAAAAAGAGCAACTAGAACGTGATGCAATGATGCGATCGCACTCTGACGAGCAGAAAAATCTTAATCTATCTTTAGAAAATAAAATTGCTCAAGTTGACGAACAAACTACCAACCGTCAACGAGAATTGCGCGAACACATCCTGAATCAATCCAAAAATTTACAGGATGATCTTCAGCAAAAGTATGAAGAGATTTTAACTGTGCTGAAACGCGAAACGCAAGAACTACAAAAAGATAAAACAGACCGTTCTAAGTTGGCAGCCTTGTTTACAGAATTAGCAATTCGCCTGAATACAGATAATAACTCCTGAATTTTCAGATTTTTTTAGTCAATAGAACATCAAGCTAATTTTTTCGCATTATTCCTGAATCATACTTCTTTATTCGGTTCCCTATCAAAGACTATTAATTTAGTAGTAAAACTACACTAGAGAAATTGTAAGTTAATTGTCTTGTTAGTTTATTTAATAAAATGCGACTGTATGTTAATTATAAGTTAGGGGATTTTAGCAATGAATAACTATCCCCGAAATCGAGTATCTCCAGAAGCCGGCAGCAATGGAGAATCTTCTCATTTAGATTCTCTCGATCAAAATGAACTGAATGTACTTCGTAGTGTTCTGCTTGGTGTTGAACCGAACCAACTGAATAAACTCTACGAAAGATTAAACAACCCCCAAATTCAACCAGAGGATATTAGTCGTTTGCTTCCTGAAGCTGTTGTTTTGCGTTCCAAGCAAGATACACAGCTAGTAGAAGCTATGGTTTCTACCGTGGAAGAAGCAATTCAAGCCTCGGTGAAGCAAGACGAAAATGTCCTTTCAGAAGCCTTTTTTCCCATCATCGGGCCAGCTTCCCGAAAAGCGATCGCCACAGTTTTAGATGAGATGATGCAATCGCTGAATCAAACCCTAGAACATAGCTTATCGCTACAAAGTTTTAAGTGGAGGCTAGAAGCGCGACGTACAGGGAAATCATTTACCGAAATTGTCTTGCTGCGGACTTTAGTTTACCGCGTTGAACAAATATTTTTGATTCACAAACAAACGGGTTTATTACTCCACCATGTAATGTTACAGCAAGTAGCCGCTCAAGATCCAGATTTAGTGGCGGCAATGTTGACAGCTATTCAAGATTTTGTCAAAGATTCCTTTAGTGTCCGCCAAGAAGATACATTACACAGTTTGCGATTTGGCGAACTGACAATTTGGATTGAAGCCGGGCCACAAGCAATCATCGCCGGGATTGTTCGCGGTAAACCCCCGCAAGAATTACGTGAAGTTTTTCAAGCAGCAATCGAAAAAATTCATCTCAAACTAGGAATAGAACTACATACTTTTGAGGGAGAAACAGAGCCATTTCAAGCTAGTGAAGCTTATTTAGACAACTGTTTAGCCGTGCAGTATCAGACTTCTTCTAAGAGAAATTATACTTATGCCTGGGCTTTTTTAGGTTTCATAGCGATCGCATCTGGAATTTGGGGCTTTTTGACTATTAGAGAAAACATCCGTTGGCAAACTTATCTTTATAAACTCAACTCTCAGCCAGGAATTGTGGTGGTGAATACTCGCTACTACAACGGGAAACATTTCATTTCAGGAATGCGCGATCCTTTGGCTGTAGATCCCAACACACTTATACAACCTACAAATCTCAACCCTGACACGGTAATTGGTAAGTGGCAATCTTACTTATCTTTAGAACCACAACTAATCACTCAAAGAACAGTCAAACTACTGCAACCACCAAAAACTGTAGTCTTACAAGTTGATCATAACGGCATTCTTTCTGCCACCGGCTATGCACCACAAAAATGGATTTTAGAAGTTCATAAACTATGGCAGTTTATTCCAGGCATAACACAATTTCAAGACAAAAATCTTTTATCAAATGAACTCAGGGAATTAGAGTTAGCTAAGAAGCAAATTGAAGCAACAGTATTTTTATTTGAAGAAGGCAAAGATGTATTAATTTCCGGAGAAAGTAACAAGTTACCCAATTTACGCAAAATTGTGCAGCAGCTTTTAAAGACTGCCAATTCTCTAGATATGAATGTAGAAATTCAAATTAGAGGACACACTGATACGACCGGTACAGAACGACAAAACTTATTTATCAGCAAATCCCGTGCTAATAAAATCTTAGCTAATTTAAATACTCAAGGAATTAACATCAATAAATTTAAACTTTTTGCTGTAGGTTCTAAGCTACCTTACCAGAGTGAATTGAATTTAGAGACTGAACAGCTAAATCGCCGAGTGTCTTTTCAGGTATTAATCATCGATAAAAATAAATAGATATGCTTCAGAAAAAAATTTGTATGGTAGGTGCATTTGCTACAGGTAAAACAAGTTTAGTTTCAAGATTTGTCTCCAGTATTTTTTCGGAAAAATATCATACTACTGTGGGCGTAAAAATTGATAAAAAAATTATAGATTTACAAGGAAATAATGTCAATCTAATTCTTTGGGATCTTTATGGTGAAGACGACTTTCAAAAAGTTCGGATGTCTTACCTTAGAGGTTCATCTGGTTATATATTAGTTGTAGATGGGACTCGGCGACATACTCTCGATAAAGCTTTTGAGCTACAAAACAAAGTAGAAGTAAGTATTGGAAAAGTACCTTTTATTTTGGTATGTAATAAGTGGGATATGACCGATGAATGGGAAATCGAAACTCATGAGCTAGATACCATTCTTCAGAAAGGTTGGACTGCTATTAATACTAGTGCTAAAACTGGACAGGGTGTGGAAGAAGTATTTCAAACTCTTACTAATAAAATCTTAAATGGATAAATGCTAGACATTCCCCATGCTGTGATTTTATATATTCTCAACTTCATTATAGAAGAGCGATCGCTTGCCTATTTATTAGTCAAAAAGGATGGTTGTCTGGTAGCTTGGGGTGGAAAACTATCTGAGTATGGTATTACCAATCTCAGTCAAGAAATATCTGTATGTGAACAAGTTTTTTTCCTAGAAGGTTTACTACCTTTAGATGATTCTCCTTTATTTTTGCCCTTAATTAAAATGGAGGTTGGTATCTGTGCCGATATCCATATTTTTCCCTCAGAGGAAGGTGATTGGATTTTATTCATCAATAGTATTTTAGATGAAAAGCATCTCGCTGTGATGCAACAAGAAGCTAATTATTCCAGCTTGTTACAAGAAAACCCTGATAAATTAATCAATCAGCCCCCTAGAGACTAAATAATTTTATTCTGTACGTTTATTTTATGAGTAAAACTATATTATCTGATTTATTTTTAGCATTAAATATTTTAGTTTTAGAAAAGGTAGATATTGGATTATTTAGATTGACCGCTAAACCACCGAATTGGTTGAGGCGTTTTTGTAGCCAAGAGTTAAAATTCGGCATGAATATGTTAATTCCCCAAGAGGAATTTGCTTTTTTAGAAAATTTTTTGTTTGATGCCGAAGAATTTTGGTCTAACAATAGCATTGGCAAGCTCAGTTCTGGTCTATGGAGTGAAAACAATCTACATGGTTATGAAGAACAGCTTGAAGCGTATGCATTGTGTATAAATGACAGTAAAATGTTATTGATTGAATTATCACAAGATAAATTTCAATATAAGCAAAATTTAATCCAAATAGGGAGAGAACAAGAATTAAATTATCAGCAATTAGTAAAAGATAATCAAAAAAAAGAAGTATTGATAAATTGCATTATTCACGATATAGCAGGGCAACTAAATGCGATCAATTGCTGTTTATCTTTACTAGAATTTGAAAATTTGACAGATAGAGGTAAAGAACATTTAGAAATTGCTAGAAAGCAATCTATCAAACAAGAAATGTTAATTAGAAATATATTAGATGCATTTTCATCTGAGGTGCGATCGCTAGAAACTTTTATAGTAGATATTGAGACGGCTCCCAATATTTTAGTTGCTGTGCAAGAAACTATAGAGCTATTCAACGCTAGTTTTGCCATAACTAATCAGCAGTTACAGCTTGCCACTAACGTTGATATCACAGCCGATTGGAAAGTTGTTGGTGAACAATCACGCTTAGATCGGGTAATCACAAATTTGGTAGAAAATGCTTATCGCCACAGCCC
Source organism: Nostoc sp. LEGE 06077 (assembly GCF_015207705.1). Taxonomy (GTDB): domain Bacteria; phylum Cyanobacteriota; class Cyanobacteriia; order Cyanobacteriales; family Nostocaceae; genus Nostoc_B. The sequence goes on along the minus strand of NZ_JADEWI010000003.1, from coordinate 97,413 downwards.
AGAAAATTCTAATGTAACTATTGGCTTGGAAACAGAAGCAGAACATATCGTCTTCACTATCGATGATGAAGGTGAAGGTGTATCACCAGAGATGATAGATAATTTATTTCAAAAGTTTTCCCAAGGTCAAAATAACTCTGGTAGAGGCGGCATAGGTCTTTATTTTTGCCGGATGACCATTCAGCGTTGGGGAGGAGATATTGGTTATTCAGTACGTCAAGAAGGCGGTTCCCGATTTTGGTTCCGCCTTCCCAAGGCTAGAGGTTTAGAGGTGTAAGAGTGTAAGTAAGTAAAACTCTTACCCTCATCTACTATTCCCTGTTTCCTGTAACCTGTTCCCTAGATTTAATAACCAATCAAGTGCAATACATCTCGCAGGACGCTATAACCTGCTAAATCCCACAGTAAATAAGCGAGAAAACCAATCGCTGCTAAACGACCATTCCACAATTCGGCTTGGGGAGTCCAGCCAAACAAAAATTCATTGCGATCGCGGCCATTATACGCATTCGCAACAGCTGGTAAATCAGTAGAGGAACGAGTTTCACGAGTTTCCATGATTTTTCTCCAAAATTACGTCAGCTAGTTTTTCTGAATTTTTCTTTAGTAACCAATTAGGTGTAATACATCGCGTAGGACGCTATAACCTGCTAAATCCCACAATAAATAAGCCACAAAACCAATTGCAGCCAAACGACCATTCCAAATTTCCGCTTGAGGAGTCCAACCAAAAATAAACGCATTGCGATCAATGCCGTTATATTCTGGAGCAACTGTTGGCAAATTTGTGGAGGAGCGAGTTTCCATTTTTTGATTCCCAATTCATTTGTTACTTAACTTAACGTTAGCTATTTATCGCTAGACTGCTTTCTGTCTGTAGATACAAACTCTAGGCACTTCTTGTGGACGATTAAAAAAAAACTCAAAGTGTCAACATATCTATCTTCAGATGGTGATAAAAATCATATTTGTAAATAAATGTAAATTGCTGTTAACTAAAGATTGATAAAGATATGATTAAATCATCGTAATTATTCCAGTTTTAATATATATAAAATAAACATTAAAAATCCAGGAATAATCAGCATTTCACTGCATAAATTCCCTCAATATCACAAAAATTAAACCTTACGGATAATCAAACTTCTACCCGACGCTAGATATATTGTTCAAACTTCAGATGGATGCTGAAATCGCCTAAATTCCAGGATTCTGAGATTTACGAGAGTTAGGTATGGCGATAGTTACAGACATAAATTACATAGTTGCTGCTCACACCATTCTTAAATCCCTCCAAAGTTAAACATTAAAAGAAGGAAATAAAATGATTCAAAGTACGGGAATTATGTTGGGACTCTACAAACCATTATTATGGGTAGCACAAATTTCTGTAGATCCCTCCAGCGTCACGCCAGCGCAGGCATCGGTGCTGACATCCGGCCCACGCTTTTTTGTCGCCTTAATCTCCGGCGTGATTCTCGCTTTTGCTTTTCAACTAGTGCTAACAAACCTCTCTGTTGCAGCGGGTATTTCCTACCTCGGACATTCATCTGATTCCGATTCAAATAATGGAGAAAGTGGCAGTTTAGGCGGAACGATTCGCAAAATTGGCACAGCTGTCGGGATTTGGACACTAGTCACCGTCACGATCGCCTTATTAATCGCTAGTTTCTTAGCAGTAAAATTAAGCTTAGTTATCTTCGATCCCAGACTAGGAGCAATTCTTGGCTTAGTAATTTGGGGCGCATACTTCTTATTACTAGTATGGGTAAGTTCCACTACTGTTGGTTCCTTAATCGGTTCAGTGGTTAATACTGCTACCTCTGGGTTCCAAGCCATTATGGGAACTGCAACCGCCGCCCTTGGCGCTAAAGCCGTAAATCAGCAAGTAGTCGCCACCGCAGAAGCTGCCGCCGCTGCTGTACGTCGGGAATTAGGCAGTGCGATAGACCCCATCAGCATTCGGGAAAATGTCGAAGATTATTTAGAAAAACTGCGTCCCCCTGAACTGGATGTATCAAGAATACGTGGTGAATTTGAAAAATTACTCAACGATCCACAATTAAAAGCGATCTCCGGGAGTCCTGATTTACGCAACATCGATCGCCAAAAATTTATTGATTTAGTCAGCAGTCGGACTGACCTTTCTAAACGCGACGTTAAGCGCATTGCAGATACACTGTATAGCGTTTGGCAACAAACAGTAGGAGAACATCAACCGACTCCAGACCGTTTAGGGGAATTAGTTAACTATCTCAAATCCTTACCCCCAGGACAAACCAAAACAGACGAACTCAACGCCAAACTAGAACAGTTAATCGCCGAAACTCGTTCCTCTAAAGAAACAACCCAAGAAACCGCCCCCGGACTCATTCAGCAGACGTTGCAACAAGGATTCACCGCCCTAACGGGGATTGTTTTGGGACGTACTGATTTGTCAGATATCGATGTCGAAAAAATCTGGCAATCTCTCTCTACTGCTAAAGATAAAGTCACAGAACAAGCAGATAAACTAGGTCTTCCTACCCCATCCCAACCATACAGCCCAATTCGCGCTGATGTTGAGAACTATCTGCATAACACCTATGCTTGGCAATTAAGTCAAGAAAAAATCGCCCAAGAATTCCGCGATGTTATCTATGACCCAGCCGCCGATCCTGGCATCATTAAAAGAGAATTAGAACGGCTTTCGCGCAACGATTTTGTGAATATCCTCCAACAACGGGGATTACTTACCCAAGGCGAAATTCAACGGATTGCCGATCGCCTAGAAGCTGTGCGTCAATCTGTATTAGTCACAGTCACAGCTGAAGAAGAAAAAGAAATTACCCAAGATTTGCAACGGCGAGTCGAAAGTTATCTGTTAGTGACACCAAAATCAGATTTGAATGCTGAAGGAATTGAACGAAATTTTCATTCTGTGTTATCAGACTCCGATGCAGATTTTGAAACTGTGTCACGCCGCCTAGCAGTGATTGACCGTGAGGAAATGCGGAAAATCCTCCTAGAACGCAACGATGTGCAAGTATACGAAGTTGAACCAATTTTAGATGAATTAGAAAAACAGCGCGATCGCGTTTTAATTGAAGCGCAAGGTATCGCCGAACAGGCAAAATATCAAGCAGAAACCCTGTGGTTGAATGTTGAATCATATCTGCGTAACACAGGCAAAGCCGAATTAAATCCTGATGCTATTCGCGCCGACCTCAAGCGATTATTAGAAGACCCCCAAGCTGGGATGAGTGCTATTCAAACGAGATTGTCTCGCTTTGACCGTGATACCTTAGTACAGTTGTTAAGTCAGCGCCAAGACCTCAACGAAGACCAAGTTAATGACATTATTAATGTTGTTGAAGATTCTTGGCACAGTCTTCGCCATGCACCGCAAGCAGTAGCAGATAAGGCGAAACAGCAATATGATTCTGTAACAACTACAATTACAGACTATCTGCGGAACACGGGGAAAGCAGAACTCAACCCCGAAGGAATTCAACGAGATTTAAATCGGTTGTTTGACAACCCCAAAGAAGGTGCAGTAGCCCTGCGGCGGCGGTTATCTCAGGTAGACCGAGATACCTTAGTCAAATTGTTGAGTCAACGTCAAGACTTGAGTGAAGAACAAGTCAACCAAGTGATTGACTCTGTGCAAACATCCATCCGCAACTTTGTGCGTGCGCCACGCCGTCTAGCGACGCGTACACAACAAAGAATGGATACATTCAAAGCTTATCTAGAAGAATATCTGCGCCAAACTGGCAAAGAAGAACTCAACCCCGAAGGCATTAAACGGGACTTGCAATTATTGTTGCATGATCCACGGGTAGGGGTGGAAAGTTTGAGCGATCGCTTGGCTCATTTTGACCGTTCCACCATCATCGCTTTGCTCAAGATTCGGGAAGATATGAGCGATGAAGAAGCCGCCAAAATTGCCGATAATATTGTCTCGGTACGGGAGCAATTTGTCGAGCAAGTGCGGGGTATTCAACGACGGATACAAGATGTCGTTGATGGAGTTTTTGGTCGTATCCGCAACTATCTCAACTCCTTAGATCGTCCAGAACTTAATTACGATGGAGTTAAGCGCGATGTACGGCAGTTATTTGACGATCCCCAGGCCGGATTTGATGCCTTGCGCGATCGCTTATCTGCATTCAACCGTGATACCCTAGTTTCCATCATGAGTTCCCGTGAGGATATTTCTGAGGAAGATGCCAATCGGATTATTGATCAAGTAGAACGCGCCCGTAACACAGTCTTGCAACGTGCTGAACGCCTGCAACACGAAGCCCAACGCCGCCTCGAAGAAGTCAAACATCAAGCCCAACGCCAAGCCGAAGAAACCCGCAAAGCCGCAGCCTCAGCCGCTTGGTGGTTATTTGCCACAGCCGTCGTTTCTGCTATTTTCGCCGCAGTTGGTGGGGCGATCGCTGTTGTATTTGTTTAGGCTAAACAGTTGTCTCCGCTAAAATTTCAGCCTCCCAATATTGGGAGGCTTTTTTATGGGAAAAAAATATATATAGCGGTGGTCGGATATGTTAAGAAAGCAATAGTAAGACTTTTTCCCCTGCCTTCTGCCTTTTGCCTTCTGCCTAATTCCTACTAGTTGCGATTCTTCTAAGTAGTATAAATGTAAAATAAATGCAAATTATTTGTTGTTAGCCAGATACAAAAAGAATTAGCTACAAAAGCCTCTGGGATATTGAACTCTCAACAAAATGTAAATATTACTTAGAGTGGTTGTAAGTTTAATGCTGCTATTTTAAAAATCGCCAAATTTTTGCCTCAGCAGCATTTACAAAACGCATCGTAATTGTTTCAATTAAGCTAGAATTGTTAAAGGTTCTTTACAGAATTTGCATAACAACACTAATTCTGTTAAAACAGCCTAGCACTTAAATGTAAATCTACAAAACCTCTCTAGAGTTCACAATAAGCCTCTATGACGCTCCCAATTCGTAACGTCGCCATTATCGCCCACGTAGACCACGGCAAAACCACCTTGGTTGATGCACTCCTCAAACAATCCGGCATTTTCCGCGAAGGCGAAGACGTTCCGGATTGCGTCATGGACTCCAACGCCCTCGAACGTGAGCGCGGAATCACAATTCTTTCTAAAAATACAGCAGTTCGCTACAAAGAGACGCTGATCAATATTGTTGATACTCCTGGACACGCTGACTTCGGTGGTGAAGTTGAACGTGTACTCGGCATGGTTGATGGTTGTCTGCTAATTGTTGATGCCAATGAAGGCCCCATGCCTCAAACCCGCTTCGTGTTGAAAAAAGCTCTGGAAAAAGGTTTGCGCCCCATTGTCGTACTCAACAAAATTGATCGCGCCAAAGCTGACCCCCACGTTGCTGTTGATAAAGTTTTGGATCTGTTCTTGGAATTAGGCGCAGACGAAGACCAGTGTGATTTCACCTATCTGTTCGCCTCCGGTATGGCAGGTTATGCCAAAGAAAGCATGGAAGCAGAAGCGGTTGATATGCAACCCCTGTTTAATGCGATTCTCCAACACGTTCCACCACCAGTAGGCGACATCAACAAGCCCCTGCAATTGCAAGTCACAACCCTAGATTATTCTGAATACCTAGGACGGATTGTCATTGGCAGAATCCACAACGGTACTATCCGCGCTGGACAACAAGCGGCTTTGGTAACAGAGAGTGGCGCTATTGTCAAAGGCAAAATCACCAAGCTGATGGGCTTTGAAGGTCTGAAGCGGGTAGAGATGGAAGAAGCAACCGCAGGTTACATTGTCGCGGTTGCGGGTTTTGCTGATGCTTACATTGGTGAAACAATCACAGACCCAACCGAACCACAAGCCTTACCACTAATTAAAGTAGATGAGCCTACCTTACAAATGACCTTCTGGGTAAATGATTCACCCTTTGCTGGTCAAGAAGGTAAATTGGTAACATCCAGACAAGTACGCGATCGCCTATTCCGCGAACTAGAAACCAACGTGGCTTTACGCGTTGAAGAAACCGACTCCCCCGATAAATTCCTAGTTTCCGGTCGTGGAGAACTGCACTTGGGTATCTTAATCGAAACCATGCGCCGCGAAGGTTTTGAATTCCAGGTATCCCAACCACAAGTAATTTACCGCGAAATCAACGGTCAACCTTGCGAACCTTATGAACTCTTGGTTTTAGACGTTCCTGCTGATGCAGTTGGTAGCTGTATTGAACGTTTGGGACAACGCAAAGGCGAAATGCAAGATATGCAGCCGGGAAGTGGCGATCGCACCCAGCTAGAGTTTGTCATTCCCGCCCGTGGTTTGATTGGTTTCCGTGGTGAATTCATGCGGATGACCCGTGGTGAAGGCATCATGAACCACAGTTTCTTAGACTACCGTCAACTCAGTGGTGATATTGAAGCCCGTAACAAAGGCGTTCTCATCTCCTTTGAAGAAGGCGTTTCTACTTTCTACGCCATGAAGAACGCCGAAGATAGAGGTTCATTCTTTATTGTTCCAGGTACTAAAGTTTACCGAGGTATGATTGTCGGTGAACACAACCGTCCTCAAGACTTGGAATTGAATGTTTGCAAAACCAAACAATTAACCAACCACCGCGCCGCTGGTGGTGATGAATTGGTTCAGTTGCAAGCACCAATCGACATGAGTTTAGAACGGGCGTTAGAGTACATCGGCCCCGATGAATTAGTGGAAGTTACACCCCAATCTATTCGCCTACGGAAGATGTCGAAGAAATTGGCAAAACGCTAAGTAAATCTGCTTAATTGATTTTGAAAGCCCGCAAATGCGGGCTTTTTGCTTTAGCTACAAGCTAATCGTACACGCTTAAAAAAGTGAAGTTGAACCGAACAGGTATACTTAACAAGACTTCCTGAAATTCCAAGAATGCCATACTTTTTGAACAGTGTTTCTAAATTAATCCGTTTTGAGTGATGATTTAGTGACCACCAAGTTATACCATTTCACCAAATAAATGATACAAATAATTTCTCCTCTGCTCCCCTGCTCCTCTGCCCCCCTGCGGCCTATTTGTATCAAACTTAAAGTGAAACGGTATTAGGCAGGGTAAATGTCCTGCTGGGGCACTCAAATCAAAAGTCAACTCTTCATAATTTTTATCTCTTCCATAAGCACCTAAAGAGTCCATAGGATGCCCTTCTATCCATCCCACCTTGACACCGAAAAAGTATGGCACCATCAAAACTTCTTTATCACTCATAGAGTCAGTATTACCATGCAAAACATTAGATATAATTCCTTTGATGATATCTCGTGTATTATTTCTAACATCAGCCCTAACACTATTGTGAATTTGTTCCTGAAGTTGGAAGCCAAAACGCCCTTGGCTATGAGTTGCCCATAACTTCTCTAAACAAGCCAAAATCTCAAGAGGAATATGATCAATATCCTCAAGTGTTAACCATAACTGCTTTCCTGAGTTACAGAATGAGAAAATAAGCTTTTCAGTCTCAAAATCTGCTTTTTTCCATTCTCCCTTGATTAGTAGATTCTCAATATATTCGATGCAAATACTCATTCTGAATAACTCGAAATGCTACATTGTCTATGATAATCCGCACATCCTAGCGATTAAACCCGTAAATATACAGTGCGATCACCCTGGATCTATAGATTGAATTTCACTCCTTAATCATCAAAAAATCTGCATTTTAGATGAATACTACTTGCTGTGTTTCCTGAATCAACTCTAACTGAACTTCATCGGTTTGAGTGTGTAATCCCACATTGTCGCTAATCGCATTTTGCCAAGTTAATTTGAGAAAATCTAACTATCACTGTTTATGAAGTCATAGAATTTATGAGTTAAAAACCTAAAGATGAAAAATGTTAAGTTGACACCAGGGAGAATCCCAGTACCAGAAAGCACGACTCTAGAGGAGTTCTTAAAACTTCCATACATTGAAGAGTCACCAGCTTGGGAATATATTAACGCAGAGGCAATTCAGAAACCTATGGGAGGAGGTAAACACAGCTTATTGCAAAAACGTCTAGTTGCAATAATTGATGATCTAGATAGTAATTACGAAGCCTTCCCAGAATTGCGCTGTACCTTTGGTAATCGTTCCGTAGTTCCTGATGTGGTGGTTCTTTCTAAAAATCTATTACCACTTGATGATAGCGGTGAAATTATTAGCGGTGGCATTGATTTTGCGCCGAATTGGATAATAGAAATTCTCTCTCCTGCTCAAAGTCAAACTAAAGTCACTGGCAATATTTTACATTGTTTAAGAAACGGCAGTAAGCTCGGATGGCTGATTGACCCCAGTGAACGTTCTATTTTAGTTTACCAGCCTAATTGTTTACCTGATTTATTAGCTGGAAAAGATATCTTACCAGTGTTAGAAGATTTGAATTTAACGCTCTCTGTTGATGAAGTTTTTGCGTGGTTGCAGCGAAAAATTTAAGATTATTATTTTAATTTAAATAAATTTAAAAAGCATCTAAAATTACCCAATGTCAACAGTCTAAGAATAAAAGTTGTTTGGAGAGGTTTAAAAAGCGCTCACTCTTACCACACCTTTAGTCAAATCAAGGCAAATAATTGTCATCCAATAATTCTGCAAGAGTGTAAGGACATTTTTCGGGGAAAATTGTTAAATCTGTTTTAACTTGCACAAAATCAATTGCACTTTGATAAATATTCTCTAAATCATCCTGCAATTTATTCATTAAATTTGTGTTTAGATGATTATTTAAGTCATATCTAAAAGTTTTAATTTCTCCAAGCCAATGATGATAATTTCTCTCATACTCTATCTGCCAATACTGGAGTAATAATATATGAATCATAATTTGTCTTAAAAGACTTTTAGCTTTAGCTAAATCTCTTTTCCCCAAACTGATTAATTCCTCAATTAAGTTTTCTATATCTAGTTGGGTAAACTGCCTTTGTTTTAATAATTTAATAGTTTCTTCTAGCCATAAATTTTCATCGGTTTCATAGATTTGTTTTAAGTTGGTAGTAATTGTCATATTTTTACCTTCTACCTACATTCCATAATCTAATCATATACAATTATAAATTTATAGATGCAAACCACCAAAATCCAGAGAACTGGGAAAGACTATCAATGCACCAAATTAATTTAAAAGAAGCTGAGACTCGCCTAGCCGAACTAATTGAAGAGGTAGCTAGTGGAGAAGAAGTGATTATCACACGCAACGATGGGACATCTTTTAAAATTGTGCCGATTGGAGGAGTGAAAGCACATCCAAAGTTCGGTAGTGCTAAGGGTTTAGTGAAAATGTCAGATGATTTTGATGAGCCATTGGCAGATTTTGAGGAATACGCTCCATGAGGCTCATGCTCGATACCCATACGTTTTTATGGTTTATTGAAGGCAGTTTAAATCTCAGTGATACAGCAAAAAACCTCATTGAAGATCAGCAAAATCAAAGATTTTTGAGCATAGCAAGTTTTTGGGAAATATCTATCAAAGTCAGTATTGGCAAGCTAGAACTAGATATGACTTTTACTGAGTTGGTTAAACAACAGGTTTATGGTAACGCAATTGAATTACTTGAAATACAGCCAGAACATTTATATGAGTTAGTAACGCTGCCTTTTTACCATAAAGATCCATTTGATAGGCTGATAATTTCTCAATCTTTGATGCAGAGCATACCTATAGTTACTAAAGACAGTGTGTTTGAGAGTTATCCTGTGCAGATATTATGGTGAATTATACTGCGTTTATAAAAGTTATTGGTAAGAGTTAAGACGTTTAGTGAAGTTTTTTGGTTGTGAATTATAGTAGTACCAAGCAAGCTATGACGAAAATAAAACCGCAGCTAGAAACGCAACGCTTAAAGATTTTTGGCGTTGGCTAAAAAAGCAGTTGTCCAAGTCAGTAAAAAATGATTGAATCTAGTGATTCGCTCTCATACATCAGTGGCTACTGTAAAATGAGAGCGATCGCTATTCCAGAAAACTAGCAACGTTACTTTTCTGAATTAGAATTTTCTCTTTTTTCCTTTACTTCACGCAACTTTTGGATTAGTTGACGATCAGGTTCTTGAGAAACTGCTCGCTGATTGCTATTACTTTCGGGTGTGAACAAGGGTTTTGCCGTCACTGTTGGATTAGGCTTTAGCTGATTACTATTACCTGCTGGTATAATTATTTGCTGGCTACCTGTTGCGGGTTGAGTTGTCGCTGAAGGTGTCTGGATTGGCTGAGAAATATCACCAGCAGTTTTGCTACTGTCTTGGAAACGCAGGTTAAATGGATAACGGCTAATTGTTTTCTCTCCCTTTAAAGACTTGGCGTTGAAATATTGCCTTGCTTTTAATTGCAGTACTGGAGAAAGCAATTTATCTTGGAATTTAATATCCAATACTTTGCCATCAGGATCTACTACTAAAACGCCTAAGACTGTACCTTCCACACCTGCTTTGCTCACACCAATAGTATCCCGAATGACTCCTTTTTCTTCGGAATTGGGATATTGCTGCTGGAGTGCTTTTCTCAATTCTGCGTAAGATTCTGCTTGAGCTATTAGCGTCTGGTTGGTAGCTTTTGTGGGCAAACTAGGCGTTGTGATTGGTTTTAAAGGGGGGAGACTTGCTGTGGACGAAGTTGTATTATCTCCAACCTTCGGCGTTTGCGGAATACCAGTTTCTAAAGTCCGGTTTGGCGTAACCGCTGCATTATTCTCTGGCTCAGGCTGTGTGGGTTGAGGAGTAATTCTGCTATTTGCCGTTGTAATATTTGAGCTAGAGGCTCGACTGGGAATTGGGCTATTCAGTATTTCTGGTGGTATTGTCGCTGGGGGTAAATCAGGTAATTTGTCGACTGGAAGTGGTTGCGACTTTTCGGGAATTACAGGCTTGTCATCAAAATTAGGAATTGATGCGGTAAATTTTTGGTTTCCAGCTTTAAACCCAGAATTGTCAAATCGAAAATTTTGTTTGGGAAACTGTATAGACTGCTTTGTAGGTAATGAGGAAACACCGTAGTTATTAGATGTTGTCGGTAAAGATGGCAGTGCTGACTGTGTATAACTAGATGGTGGAAGGGGAGGTATTACAGTTGTCTGGCTATTAAAAGATGGTGGTACTTGTGGTTGTAGTGCTAATTGCTGTTGCTGCGACAATCTAGGTAATTGCGGTTGCACAGCAAATTGAGATGCACCTGGAGTTTGGGGTAAACGATTTTGATCAGCTTGGCTTAATTCCAAAATGCCAACTGATTTTGCAGATGCTGTATCTTTAGGTTTATTTGGATCTACAGGCATTAATGGCACAATTAACGCAATAGCACCATGAATACCAATTGAGGCAATAGCGGCAATTCCAGTTGGCTGGCTTAAAATTTCAGGTATATTTTTTAGTAGGGAGACGTAAGACATATCTGTTATCGTTCACTCGGCTCAGTTGCAGTTTATTAGCAAATCAATATTATCTTGGTGGTACAAAATGCATCCCTCTAAAGAGAATAACTTTTTGGGTAGAACTCAAAAAGACAAGAGTTAGATTGTTTTGGTGGTTTTAACTTTTTAATGACGCAATTTTATCTTTTTTGGTTGCACTTGCAAATCAGAACATTAAATGCTTATCACTTCACTAATTTCTATGTTGCGTATAGATTTACGCAGTTCAAACTGACAATTACAGTAGTTGCCCGTGATACTGAACGCATCGGTCTAAAGATATATCCATCTAGGATCTACCAGAACCAACTATTGATATAACTGTTTCTCTGTCAGTAGAGATTTTGTAATAGATGGTTAGGTTGTTGTTTGCTAAAAATTGCATACAGATGACATGGTATCACATCAGTTAGTTGCTAATTGTGGCTAAATTTGCTTTTTCGCTAATAGATGAGGATCAACAAGGGCTGCATAATTACTGATATTTTAATGACATCATTTCCCACCATAAAATTTTGATTTTAATCATAAAATGCCCTTACCTACAGTTATTGTACCTGGATATTTAGAAAGCGCGATCGCCTACCAGACCCTAGAACAATCCCTGCAACAGTTGGGATTTCCCACAGTTACAGTACCACTGCGGCGGCGTGATTGGCTTCCTACTGTTGGTGGCAGACCTGTCACACCAATTTTGCAAAAGCTTGACCTGACTGTTAAACAAATATTGCAGGAATATCAAGCCACACAAATCAATCTAATTGGTCATTCAGCTGGTGGTTGGATTTCCCGGATTTATTTAGGAGAAAAGCCGTATACTCCCCGCAATCAAGCTTATCCATCTGTTTGGAATGCTCATCCTTTAGTTGCGACTCTCATTACTTTAGGCACTCCTCATATTAGTCAAGAACGCTGGACGCGCTGGAATCTTGACTTTGTAGCCAATAACTATCCCGGAGCATTTTACAAAAATGTCCGTTATGTTTGTGTTGCCGGCAAAACTATTTTGGGCGAACGGCGGCCTGGTAGCTGGTTAGCCTACAGCAGTTACCAATTAACCTGTGGTCAAGGTAACACTTGGGGAGATGGCATTACTCCCATTGCATCTGCTCATCTAGAAGGGGCAGAGAATCTGATTATTGAAGGTGTGAGACACTCACCTAGAAGCCCTGGAATTTGGTATGGCTCCCCAGAACCGCTAAAGATTTGGGTGAAATATTTAATTTAAAAATTTTATATATCTTTGATAAATGCAACAAATATAAATATTTCTTAGTTAAAATGTAGTAAAAATACATATTTAATAAAGAACAGGAGGGGTGAATATGCAAAGCACCCAGTTTGATAGAATTTTGCGGCGACTCGCAACGGTATTATCAGTCGTAATTCTGACCCTGTGCTTGATTTATACCACCACGGGCATCTTGCTGTCTTTTTACTACGAACCAACAGCAGGTGGTGCTTATAATTCCTTAAAGATGATTAATACTCAAATACCTTATGGGTGGTTATTCTACCGCACCCATGAGATAGCAGGTAATGGTTTAATTGCGATCGCCCTTGTGCAAATTATCGTGATGTTTTTAGGGCGACAATTTAGCCAGAGTTGGCTTGCAGCTTGGGTTAGTGGTATATTACTCACCTTAAGTGCGATCGGATTAGATTGGACAGCCATGCTCCTTGATTGGACACAAGCAGGATACTGGCGTTTTAGCATTGAGTTGGGAACCATCGAAGCCATTCCCTTGATTGGTGAGCAACTGCGAAATATCCTGACTGGTGGTGGAGCGATTAACACCCTCACCGTTGAACATCTTTACACCATCCACAGTTATATTGTGGCGACGGCTACCCTAGTTCTGGCTGTAGTGCATTTACTGGCGCTCCTGTGGCAAGAACAGCAAATTTATATAGCGTCAAATCAACTTCCAGAAACTTCACTAGTAGAGAGTTGAACCAAAGTTGATACAGCAACTTCTTCTAGTTCTGGTAATTTTTCTACAGCCAAAGGCGTAGATTGACTAGCACCAGATAAGCGTTTTAACAGATTTGGTCTGGGGTCGTGTAATAAATAGATAATGCGATCGCCTACTTCCCAGTCTTGATTGGCTGGCATTACTTGGAGACGTTCTTCTCGTTCTAACAGTAGCGGTAGCAATACCCCAGTCCGAATTTTCTCTTGGATGCGTTCTTGTTGACTATCAAAATCTGCTGTATCTAACGTCGTTGTTCCTAACTTCACGCGTCCGTCATTGAGGTACTCATTCCAAGTCTTAATTGTTAATTCGTTAATAAAAGCCTGATTTACCGTCTTTTGATTTCCGCCATTACTCGCCTGGGGATCACGGGGAAAAACAGCTAACACACGCGGCGGATTAAATTCTTCAGCAGCGCGTTGTGCCAAGACAAAATTTACCTCCCCGTTACTTGTCATCGCCACAAAAGTCCCCATAGAAGCTAGTCCTGCTTCTTCCAAAACTCCGGTATCTAGGGCGCTACTAGCAATCACACGAATATTTTGCTCGGCGGCTTTTTCGCAGCGTTCTGGGTCTGTGTCAATCATCACCACAGACTCTCCGCGTTCTTGAAAGAAGCGAGCAATTAATAAACTCAAGGAATTACAACCGACAATTACCACTCCAGTTGCATCCTTGGAGGTGATTTGCAATAACTGAGCAATTCCCCCAGCCGTTAACCCTTGGCAAACCACCGTCATAATGATGGTCAAAAATACTAAAGCTTTAATGGCATCACCACCATTTATCCCATGTTGCGTCAATAAAATGGCGAATAATGAAGCCACAGAAGCAGATACAATTCCTCTCGGAGCCACCCAGCTTAAAAATAATTTTTGTCGCCAGTTGAGGTTACTGTTCCAAGTACAGGCCAAGATATTAATTGGCCGCACCACAAACATCAGTACTAAAACAGTTAAAACACTACCCCAACCCAAGGCAAATACGCTGGCGATAGATAAATCAGCCGCTAACAGAATGAAGAGAACGGAAACACTGAGAATTGTTAACTGACCTTTAAAGCTGCGTAACAGACGTTCTTCCGGTACAGAAGAATTGGCAAATACGGCTCCTGCTACTACTGTTGTCATCACTCCCGATTCACTGCGAATTGTCTGGGCGAGAGAAAACAGACCCCAAAGTATTGCCAAAACTACAAGATTTTTCAACTCAAACGACAGCAAAGTGGCATACTTAAAAACCCAACTCATCAAGTAGCCACCAACTGCACCAATTGCTGCACCCACCCCCAAACGCATCAGCAAACCAACAATGGCGTTAACTGGGTCAGCATCACCGTTAACAATCGTATCCAAGACCACAAAGGCCAAAATAGCACCCACTGGGTCAATTAAAACCCCTTCTCCTTCTAAGAGTGTAGCTACCTGTCGATCTACATTAATTTGTTTGAGCAGAGGCCCAACCACTGTTGGCCCTGTAACCACAACTATCGAAGCATATAAGAAAGCGATATTCCAAGGAAATTCACCCAGCCAATGAGCCGCCATACTGCCGCCCAATAGGGTGATCAGGGTTCCTAGGGTAACGAGTAATTGCAAGCTAACTGAAACCTTGCCTAATTCTCGCAAATCTAAATTCAGTCCACCTTCAAACAGGATGATAGCTGTCGCTAGAGAAACAATGACTTCTAGTCCTGTACCTAGCAAATGCGGGTGCAACAATCCCAGACCGTCGGAGCCAAGGATAATGCCCAAGAAGAGCAATAAAACGATGCTGGGTACACGCAAGTATGCAGCTATCACTTGGGCGCTAATACCTGCGACAACAGCAATCACCATCTGTAAGGTGATTTCAAGAGATGCTTCCATGTTGTAGATTTTGAGTGATAAATTTCAAAATCTCTTGTAAAGGAGTGTAAAGATGACTTCTCCAGAGTACAGCATTACACTCTTTGTACCTAATTAAAATGGGATTTTCTTTCATACTTGGTTTTGTAAGATACTCTATTGTCTGTTGGTCAAGAGTCAATGGTCAATGGTCATTAGTTATTGGCTTTTTTCCTGGATCTTAGTTTATCTGCAACAAAAATTGTTTTTTTGCAAAAGCTGTTGACATCACTAGGAAAATTAGTTAATTTATAAAAGGTTTGATTGCATGCCCCCATCGTCTAGAGGCCTAGGACACCTCCCTTTCACGGAGGCGACGGGGATTCGAATTCCCCTGGGGGTACTTTACCAGCAAGGCAGCATCAAACTAATATACAGTCGGAAGTCTTATGCCCCCATCGTCTAGAGGCCTAGGACACCTCCCTTTCACGGAGGCGACGGGGATTCGAATTCCCCTGGGGGTATTTTAAGTAAATTTGGTGTTAACTGAAAAGTCAAGCTTTCCTGTTCAAAGCTTGTTAATCAGGAAAACTTGATAAATAATTAATCATTTCGTCTATACCAACTGTTCTATACGCTGGTAAATGGCTAAAAGATTCAACTGTAAATCCTTACTCAGACGACGTTCAATAATGGTCACAGGCATAGTTAGTTTTGGCCAAACTTTAATGGTGTAGCAAAGATTAGTTCCTGTAATTCCATCAAGAGAGTGAGGCTCTAGGTTCCAACTACCAGAGAAGCCTTTGAAATCGCCTTCCACCATAGAGAACGTAATTTGCTGGGGAAAATCTTCTTCCAAATCTAAAACTACACGCGCACAAAAGTTGAAATTCAATAAGCGTTGAGAACCTACTTGCTCAAGTCGAATACCACCATTAGGATGCTCCATTAAACGACTTTTAGCTAGATTGGGGATGAAGTCAACTAAGGCTTCATAATCTGTCAACACTTGCCATATCCGTTCCACAGGATGAGGAATATGGATTTTGGCGGAAATTTGTCGCTGTCGCTCTGCTATTTTCTCGATTTGGATGGCTACAGGAGGCAAATTAGCTGAATCAACAGCCAAATTGTCTTCTAGGTTAGTGTCATCATCAATAGCGGCGTTGAAATCAAGGTTGGCTGTGGAATTGTTTTGTTCAGTCACGGTCTGAGTTATGGTTCGCTTTCGTCGGAAAATTGCTGTAATGTCAAGGTAAAACAAACTTGGCTTTGTTGAGAATCTGGGATTTGAGTACTTTCAACAGCGATCGCCCCATTCAAATGCTGTACCAAAGACTTGGCTAAAGCCAGTCCTAAACCTGTTCCCGGAGTCCATCGTCCACCTTTACCACGCCGGAACCGATCAAATATGTACGTGGCTTCTTCTTCAGAGATGCCCCTTCCTATATTGGTTACTTTAATAATAACTTGATCGATCAGTTGCTCAACTCGGTGAAAGGCTTGCACATGAATTACAGTTTCCGGCTCTGAGTATGTACACGCATTAGTTAATAATTCTTGCAGGATGCGGTTAAAACTTTCTAATTCGGTCTGTATTTTCAATGAATCTTGGGGTAAATCCAGATTGATACTTAAGGTTTTAGCCGCTAGTTTTGCGTTGAGATTCGATGCTAATGCCTGAATTCTAGTATTTAAATCTATAGTTTCAAATTGCGGACGTTCTTGCTTAGACTCTAGTTTCTGGAGTGTCAGCAAATCATTGATCAAATTAATTTCTTTAGTACATTCTTGCTCTAAGATATCCATGTATCTCGCTTGACGGTCTGGTTGAATTCCCGGCAAACGCAAATTCTTGATTGACATTTGCATATTTGTCAGTGGATAACGTAGGCGATCGCTCATATTACTCAAAAATTCATCTTTGAGATGATTGAGTTCTCGCAGTTGCTCAACATATTGCCGTGTTTTTTCATGCAATTTTGCTTGGAGTTCCAGACTGCTTTGGAGTTTTGCTGTCCGTTCATCTACCAAGGTCTGTACCTGCCGTAATGTTTGTGATTGAATAATGGCATTGCTCATTTGAGCGCAGACCATTTCCACAAGGTTTAAGTCTGGTAATTGCCAGTTACGGGCTGTTGCTTGCTGAAGAACAATAAATCCTAAAACTTTACCTTGGTTTTCTAATGGTACCAACAGCACAGCAGGCAAGACATCCAGTGTAAACAATGAAACAGCTGTCAAGGTATCCTGAAGGTCTGTGGAATCATCAATAATTACTGCTTTGCCTGAGTCTGTGAATACACGTTGGCATAAGCCACACTCAGAAATCAGAAATGACTGCGGTGCCACATCTGACTTACTCGCACTTGGTGTATTTCGGTTCCACTCGGCAACTATGGTGGCTTTTGCTTTGGGAATTTGCTTTTTCGGTTGAGTTCTAAATAAAGGATCTGTATATTTGAGCAAGATGAGCAACCCTCTATCTGCCTGTAAAGATTCAGCAGTAGAAGAAATCGCTAACTGGAGCATTTGATTTAGCTCCAAATTACTCCGACTTAATATAGTTAATTGCTTGATCAAACTTTGATGTTGCTCGCTTTTTTGCAGATCCTGTTGTTGTGCGGCGATTAATTGAACTTGTGAGACTTGAGAAAAAGCGATCGCACAAGATGACTCAACAAAATTTAACAGTTCTTTTTCTGACTCACTCCAATTGTATGGTTGGAATTTGATCAGACTAATCACACCATTATTTTGTCCAGCAAACCGAGTAGGGATTGCCAAAACAGATCTTATTGGTAATGGCAGGTGTTGGCAGCCCACTACCAAACTATTTTGAATAGTTGAAATATCCTCAATGGTAAAGGGTTCAGCCGCACATTGCACTACAGGCAAGTCCATCAGCAGTTGATCTGTGGAGAACAATTGACTTGGGTGAGGCATTGCCAAATACTCATCAGAACACCAATTTACAGCGATTGATTCAGCAGATGCCTCGCTGGTGGATACTGTAACTAAGCAACAGCAATCGACTTTGAAGGCATCTCCTAGCAATCGAGCAATTTCTTGCAGCATCAATGTCGTTGCTGAGTTGTTGGCGATGATGTGATTAATTTTCTGTACCAACTGAAGAGTTGGCTCTTTCTGATGCTGCATCAGCTTGAGTGGGTATGATTGTGGTCGGTCTAGGTCATCTGGACACTGTGGCGGCAATGATAAACGTTTTTTCATTCCTGGCACGCTCTTAGATAATGACCTCATATCGTATGCACCCAATTTCTTGGCATATTATCTTCATTAGTTATGTTGCTGCACCCTAACAGTGGCAAATTTTTTATCGAGACTTTCTCTCACCTGTTATAGCCCCTTTCTCTTGCAGATGATTAAGTAACTGGTATATTAAACTAATTTATACATGGGTATAGAAAAATATCTAAAATATATTAAGGTACTGCTTACAAAAGGATTTGGGGCTGTGACGCAGACCTAAACTACTAGACTTTGGCCTAGGATAGCTTGTCGGTAACTATACATAAACCGTAATTTCTCTGGAATTAAGATCAAAACTCTCAAAATGATTACGGCATTAATACTGTTAATTACATTAAATTTAGTAATATTTATTGCTAAATTTTTTTCTTGTGCTAAGTACGTTTCTAAGGGTTTGCCAAAAATTAAATTCTATTATGACAGAACCTCAGAAAAAACTCTGTTAGTGCTTTTCCCCCTCTGTAAAAAGTTTGTAGATGGTAATATCAAGCTTCTGCCTATACTTATGAAGTAGTGATAAAGTTGGTCATTTACTGTATCAAGCGTTATAGCATCCCTGTTACTAAAATTCCAGTTTGCTGTTGAACTTGCCTGCTGTGCTTGAAGCTTAACAAATAAATATAAATATTTTAAATAATAAATATTGAAGGCAGCCCAGTTACCTGGATGAAGAACTCAGCTGCCCTCGGTTGAAGTAGAAACTATCCAGCCAAACTTTCGACACTCAGAGGAACCATATCCCCATTCCTCGTGAGTCCTAGTAACATAGGCTGTTGAGCTTGAATCAATTGACCTGTAAGTACACAACGTTCTTCCTGCTGGGCTGTGGCGGCTATACTAGCTCGAATATCGGCTCTGGAAAATCGCGGTTTCCACTCACCAGATTTTTGTTGGACATAATTCCAGAGAATATCGCGGATTAAGGCTTGATAGCCCTGATTGCCAGCTATTTCTTTGAGTTTATCTTTGAGTTCCCGCTCCAGACGAATGCTGGTAACTTCCATATCGGTAGTTGGGGTGCGAGTAATGGTATGCATGACTTTTTCTCCTTAAAGGTATAGACAGGATAGTAATACAAGTGTAGTATGTTTAAAGGAATGTTCAATAGGTGAAATTTTCTGTGAAATCCATTTACCCCATCTCTACTGCCTTGCGTGCTGCCAACTGCCGATTTAGTTGGGAATCAGCTGCTATGGGAGTGGAGTATTTATTTATGGGCGATGGTAGCCAAATTCATCGGCTAATCACAGAGGGGAATTATGATTTTAGATATCTCGGCATAGACGTGCTGAATGCAAAACCACAACTGAACCAAATAAGCGGGAGGTACAGACAAGAGAATGCTGTACCGATATAAAACCAGAAGAGTTTTTGGTAAATTTATAACCCCCGCTTCACCTAGACAAGAAGCGGGGGTTTTTTAATAAGGAGTGAAGCTGTGACGACCGCAATGCAAGTGTTAGAGCAATCCGTAGTGGTGTTCTCGCAAAATTACTTGCCACTGTGTCGGGTAAATATCAAGCGAGCAATTGTGCTATTAGTAACAAACAAAGCAGAACCACTAGGTTTTACTTCGGAAGGCGGGTGGCGAGTTAATTCACCTAGTCTAGTAATTGAAGTGCCAAAACACATCCGATTGAAAATTGGCTCCAGAGAGCGGACATGGAAAGTACCACCAGTAAATCGCCGGGAAGTTTTGCGGCGAGACCATCATACTTGTCAATATTGCGGTAGCAGCAAACGCCTGACGTTAGATCATGTGATTCCACGATCTAAGGGTGGTTTACATACTTGGGATAACGTAGTCACAGCTTGTGAAAGATGTAACTCCCGTAAAAGCGATCGCACTTTGTCTGAGGCTGGAATGCAGCTTCGGAAAATACCAAAAGCACCAATCCACCCAGCGATCGCTTTTGCAGAACAGTTTTGGACAAATGTGCAAGCAAACCTGGAATAGCAGGAGAGCATAAGGAATGCTGAAATTAACTTACACCGAAAGGAGCTTTTGTTTAGAGTGTATTCCTCATTCACTAGAGGATTGGGTAACGCAGCGAGTCATTTTCGCCATGCGCGTTGGACAAAATCTGTGTGTTGAACCAAGTACTGCTTCCTTTTTGCTACCTGTTGATTTGCCAGGGGTAGATGCACTCAAGGCTGAGGTGAAACGAGACGATCGGGAAGTCATGGCCTTATGTGTCTGCGATAGCGAATATGTGGAAGTTACTCTGCGGGGTTCTTGGCTAACAAGTGGTGCTGAAGATTCTGTAGGTGTGTTCATCACCACAATGAGCGATCGCACTGAGTTCTTTGTGCATAAACTTTGGCAAGAAGCACAAGCTTGCGCCTCGGTGATGAGCGAGTAAAAAAATATGAAGTATGAAATTTCATACTTCTACTTTCCACTTTCTTGTAGTAGTTCAGGTATTGTCACAAATCTGTAGCCTTGCTGTTTCAGCCCGGTGATGATTTGTGGAAGTGCTTCTACTGTTCTATGGCGATCGCCTCCACCATCGTGCATTAAAACAATAGCTCCTGGTTTTGCGCCTTTCAACACATTGTTAACAAATGCTTGGGGTTTGGCGTGAGGATCAGTGTCGGCTGAAGTCAAAGACCACATAACTACAGAATATTTCTGGCTTTTGGCATAAGCCGCTAATCCATTATTTAAAAAACCTCCAGGCGGTCGAAACAGCGTAGTTTTGACTCCTGTAGTTTTGTAAATCAGATCAGATGTGCGGTCAATTTCTTTTTTGGCTGTAGCTTCATCCATTTGTTTATACCAGTGATGCCAAGTATGGTTGCCAATGGCGTGTCCTTCAGCTACAACTTGTTTGGCGATTTCGGTATTTGCTTGTAAAGCACTTCCTACCCAAAAAAATGTCACCTTAACATTATTTGCTTTGAAGATATCCAGCATTTGTAAGGTTGTTTTTGGCCAAGGGCCATCATCAACTGTCAAAGCAATAACTTTATCTTTATTACCAGGTTCTACCTTATATAAAGTTTTTCCTTGAAATTTAGCTGGAATGGTCAAGCTTTCTTGTTCTATTTGGGTTGATAAGGGTAATTGAACCTCAATTTGGCTTTGTACCCAATTATCTAGAACTTTTGTAGCTAAGACTTTGCTGATTGGCTGATGAATAGTTAATTGTGGGAATGTGCTACAAGCTGTTACAAAGTAGGAGATCGCCACAAAACCAAATATTCGGTATTGCTTCAGGATTTTATTTGTCACATCAGACTCCTAAAATATTCAGCCAATCATAAGCTTGTAGTTTTACTTTTCAGGGAGCTTAATAAGCTGTAAGTCCAGCACCATCTATGTTTTCAGCAATTTCAAAAAAATTTTCCTCAACCCCTTGACATTTTTTGTAGCATAATTGTAGTATTTATGTAGTGAGGTGAAAGACAAAGCCTCCCAAGGATAAAAGTCATGTTCTACATCCAAATACAGAACAGATACTGGAACAAAAACAAGTTTCCAGTAAAACCAGCCTCTCCCACTTCTAAACAAATTGAGGTAGAGGACATCAAAGCCAAAAGTTCTCAGTGGGCTAAAGCGAAAACCGCCGCATACATCAGTAATACACAACAGGTTTATTACTTAGAGCGTCAGTTATTTAATTAACAGCTTTTCTCAAGCAAAGTAATTTTTCCGAACCTTGAAAACTGAATAAGGAATGGGCAAGTTCATCAAATATCTGTGCCTGTGAGCCTAACAAAATAGGCACAGATATTAAACATGGGGGTATAGCTCAAATGGTTAGAGCGATCGCCTGTCGAGCGATAGGTTGCGAGTTCAAGTCTCGTTACTCCCGTGTAGCCTTGTGGACGACTAGATAAGTCGCTGTGCCTCTCAGTGCAACTCCCGTCAAGGCTCCCATAAGGCTGAGTAGCCAAGTGGTTGAAGGCATTGGTCTGCAAAACCGATATCGTGAGTTCGATTCTCACCTCAGCCTTTGGTGTATTGCAGTGTAGCTTAACTAGCAAAGCACCAGGTTCATACCCTGGTTGATGTGGGTGCAACTCCCACCACTGCCACCAATGCAGGGATGGTGTAACGGCAACACCTCGTGACTCCAAATCCGATGTTCTAGGTTCAAATCCTAGTCCCTGCGTTTTATTCTTACCCCCGTGGACGAACGGTTAAGTCGCTGCTCTTTCAAAGCGGAGATGCGAGTTCAATTCTCGTCGGGGGAATTATGGGTCGATGGCCGAGTCTGGTTAAAGGCGACAGTCTGTAAAACTGTTCTATTTTGTTCGCAGGTTCAAATCCTGCTCGACCCACTGTGGAGAGGTGGCTGAGTGGCTAAAAGCATCCTCCTGCTAAGAGGAAACGGGTAGTTAATATCCGTCGAGGGTTCAAATCCCTCTCTCTCCGCCTGACAAGTGCTGAGTGCTGAGTAACAATACTAGCCCTAGTCTCTAGCCCCTAATCTCTATTGAGAGTGTGGTGTAACTGGATAACATCTCAGTCTACGAAACTGAAGACTTGAGGGTTCAAATCCCTCCGCTCTCGTTACATAGGAGAGGTGGTGGAGTGGCTGATTCAAGTTGAATTAAACCAGTCCACGGGGTAATTACCCATCTCTCCTTCTTATCCCCTGGTAGCTCAGTTGGTAGTAGCGCCTGTTTGAAAAACAGGAGGTCGTCGGTTCGATTCCGACCTGGGGGGCTGCGTTGCCTCGTAGCTCAGTGGTAGTAGCGATCGCCTGTTAAGCGAAAGGTCGCAGGTTCAAACCCTGCCGAGGCAGCCATTCATTGCCGGGTGGACGAATTGGAAAGTCGCATCGCTCTGAACGATGAGGTTGCAGGTTCAAACCCTGCCCTGGCAATAAAGCCCTGTGGTGTAATTGGCAACATCCCGCCCTTTGAAGGCGAAGATTCCAGATTCGACCCTTGGCAGGGCTGCCAAACTTTGCTCTTGTAGCCCAATTGGAAGAGGCTGCCGTCTCAAAAACGGTATGTTGTGGGTTCAAATCCCACCAAGAGTACCAAAACTAGCTCCTGTAGCCCAACTGGCAGAGGCGGCAGACTTAAAATCTGTTAATTGTGTGGGTTCAACTCCCACCAGGAGTACCAACGGGATGTGGCGCAACTTGGTAGCGCGGCAGCTTTGGGAGCTGAAGGTTGCAGGTTCAAATCCTGCCATCCCGATATGCCCCTGTGACGGAACTGGCATACGTGCTGGAATCAGAGTCCAGATTTTACAGCTACCCTTCGGGAAGCCGCTT
Organism: Nostoc sp. LEGE 06077; assembly: GCF_015207705.1. Classification (GTDB taxonomy): domain Bacteria; phylum Cyanobacteriota; class Cyanobacteriia; order Cyanobacteriales; family Nostocaceae; genus Nostoc_B. Next base: position 73,731 of record NZ_JADEWI010000003.1, on the reverse strand, counting down.
CGCGTCTACAAATCCTGTCAGGGGTACTAAGCTCCCGTGGCGGAACGGAAGACGCACTAGACCGAGGATCTAGTTTTTTGCAGGTTCAAATCCTGTCGGGAGTACCAAAATCAGAGTATGCCCTTGTAGCCCAACCGGAAGAGGCGCTTCGCTTAGAACGAGGAGGTTACTGGTTCAAATCCAGTCAGGGGCATTGGTGAAATGCGGGGATGGAGCAAGAGTGGCTTAAAGGTCTCATAAGCCTCATATCAGCAGGTGCAACTCCTGCCCCCGTCACCAAAATTGAGTGCTGGTGTAGCTCAACTGGCAGAGCAACTGACTTGTAATCAGTAGGTTGCAGGTTCAATTCCTGTCACCAGCCCCAGAATACGATGCGATCGTGGTGTAATGGCAGCATCAGAGTCTTCCAAACTCACGGTACGAGTTCGAGTCTCGTCGATCGCTCTGAAACTTGCGGGTGTGATGTAATCGGTAGCATCTGAGTGCGCCACATTCAGCGTACGAAGCTTGCGTAGTCCTGTAGTTCAACGGTAGAGCAATTGCCTTACAAGCAATAAGTTGCGGGTTCGATTCCTGCCAGGACTACCAATCATTGGGAGTGTAGCTCAATCGAAGAGAGCATCGAGCTTCTAACTCGAAGGTTGTAGGTTTGAGTCCTACCACTCTCGCCTGAACAAGTCAAAAGTTAAAAGTTAAAAGGCAAAACAAAAATTAAATTTTTACTTTTTACTTTGCTCTTTTTACTTTCTTCATGGGGTCATAGCTCAAATGGCTAGAGCGCCTGCCTTGCAAGCAGGAAGTTATGGGTTCAATTCCCATTGATTCCATTGATGGTGTCTGAAGCCAAAGCGGTCGAGGCACTGGTTTGTGGAACCAGTCATAGCGAGTTCAAGTCTCGTCGGACACCCCTGAATGGAAGATGCTGCTCAAAGGAGGGCAACTAGTCTTGAAAACTAGAGCAGGGTAAAACCTGGTGGTTCAATTCCTCCATCTTCCGCCTTCCACCAGAAGCCGAAAAGTGAGGCGCTGTGCTGATAACACAGTCATAGGAGGGGCAGTACCTTCCTGGTGGATTACTTCCCACTCCTTATTTCATACATGGGTGGTTGGCATAGCGGCGGTGCAGCGGGCTTTTAATCCGCAACAGAGAGGTTCGACTCCTCTACCACTCACTTTCAATCAAACTCTACAGAGAATCTAGGTGCTGCTGTACTTTCTCTGAGAGTGGTTGATACTCAATTTGCTGAGATAATTCATGGGCATTTTGGTAGCAAGATAGCGCTTTCTTTTTGCGTTTTGTTGAGGCGTATAAGTTACCTATATTCAACAAGGTGGAAATTTCTCCGAGGCGATCGCCTAATTCTTGATAAATTACAATTGCTTGTTTATAAAATTTCATCGCCTGCCAGTTATTACCCAGGATGTTATAGGTATAACCAATGTTGTTTAGGGTTGTTGCTTCACCTGAACGGTCTTTGAGTGCGCGGCGAGACAAAAGTACTTGATAGTAAAGTAGCAGTGCCTGTTTAGGTTGCCCTAAATCGCTGTAGACAGAAGCAATATTATTCATAGTGGTGGCTTCACCAACAAGATTTTTGACGGCTCGTTGAATAGAAAGTGCTTCTTGCAAATATTCTAGAGCTTGCCCATGCTTGCCTAAGATACTGTAAGCATACCCAAGACCATTTAATGTTGTTGCTTCACCAGAAAAGTCGCCTAACAACCGCCGCATTGAGAGAATTTGGTGTTGTAACAATAGCGCACGTTTAGGTTCTCCCAATTTAGTGTAAATTAGTGCCACATCGTTGAGAGTCGAAACTTCACCCTCAGTATCTTGCAATTTTCTAAAAATTTCCAGGGCTTGATCTAAATATTTCAGTGCTTGCGAAAACTTTCCGAGACGGCTGTAAGTAGAACCAATATTACTGAGGGCAGTTGCTTCTGCTCTGGCGTTACTTATATCTTTAGCAACTAAAAGTGCCTGCTCAAAACACTCTAATGCTTTTTGAGGTTGCCAGCAACCAAGGTGAGCTAAACCCAGATCGTTTAATGTGTAACCCTCTTTGGCTCGATCAGAAATTGCTCTAGCTAATTCTAGATTTTTGGTTGCCAGAGCGAGTGATTCTTGAAGTTTACCTTGCTGGTAATAGCGGGTTGCTTGATCACGACGTTGTTCCCACTCTCGGACTGGATTGAATGATTGCGTCATTTGACCTCAGTTGCACTGGAGATAAATTAGGCAGGCTCTGTTTGAGCAAACACCCTTAAGATAGAAATTCGCTCAGGTTGCCCAAATCAATATTAATCATTATTCTCTACCTTGAGATATAGGATGTAAATAGTAAATTATGGTAAGTTTTTAAACCAAGCTAACCAATTGCTATAAATCTCTGAGATAACAGGTTGAGTTTTATAGCTTATTCTTACAAAGTCATAAACTTCGGAACTTAATAAGTTTTTTTGGCGTAAATCTCAAAAATAAGCGGAGTTTTAGTTACTTTACGACTAGTCTCTTCAGTGTGTTGTGTCAGGAGCTAGTTTGTAGTTTTGTTAAGAGATGTGAAAATCTCCAGGTTGAACAGCCACTTATGTAGGTGGGTTTTCTAACTTGAGTAAAATTGTGTTGGAATGTAGTGAAACCGAACTAAGTCACGGCTTATGGATGTTAAGTTTCTACTACTAAATTGAGAACAGTTTGAAAAAATAAAGTTTTTAGATTTAGTGTATACAGGTGGATTTAGTTGTTAGCCAAAAATTATTGAATATCAACGTAATTTTAGTTATGCTCAAAAAAGGCGACTAATCTTAAGTGAAGCGATCGCCGGATATATTCCTTAAACTTAAGCATTTAAATAACGTTGTGTTGCTTGGAATATTTTCAATTGCAATAGCTTTTCATCTCCTAGCTGCTGTGTAAAACTGGGTTTGATGGGAATGACTTTTAAACTGCGGATAATCTCTTTGGCCACAGCTTTTGCTAATAGGGGTGGTACGGAATTACCTACTTGGCGAAAGCCATGCCATTTGGTGATGTGAAATCTAAACCAGTCTGGGTAAGAATGCAGTCTGGCGGCTTCCCTAACTGTGATACAGCGGGGTGTGTGTGGATGAATTGGTCGTGGAGAAGTGAAGGAACCCCTGTATCTATCTGTTCCGGCGCGTAAGGTATTGCAGACACCAGCAGGATGCAGTTTATGGAAGCGGCTAATGGGTTCTCTTTCGCCTTGGGGAGTTTCTAGAAAACGTTGAATTGTTGTTGGTGAGTGTTTAGTTCTAAAACTAGAAGAAAGAATCCGGGCATCAAAGAGGCGATCGCAGGCATAATTATCTGCTAAGGTTTTGATACCGCGCAGTGTCAAGGCATAATTGCTGGGTTTGCCGTATTCAGCACATACCCAATCTTTATCTAATAATTCTGAATATTGTTCGACTTCTGGGATATCACCAATGGCATCCCACACTGTCGGACTCAGTGGTAAAGCATTTTTTTTAATTAACTGATTGGGCTTGGCTATTTGGGTAATTGCTTTGGGATACTTGGGTAATTTGACATCTCGTCTAGCGCCTAAAAGAAACAAGCGCTCACGGGACTGTGGTACACCATAGTGAGCAGCGTTAAGAACTTGATAATTTTCTTCTACCTGATAGCCGTGAGCTTTAAACTCACTAATTAAACTTTTGAGGATTTGTTTGTGTTCGCCAACTGTAATTCCGCGAACATTTTCCATCACAAAATATTTTGGTTGTAATTCTAAGACCAACCGATGAAAGTGAAATACTAGAGAATTTCGTGGGTCATCAAAAACCCGTTTACCCATGAGTGAAAAGCCTTGACAGGGACTACCACAAATAACAGCATCAATTTCGCGATCGCCTATTTTGGAACGCTGGCGAATTTCTTCTCCTGTGGTGTCTTCTACACTTTTGCACAATACTGTACAAAAGGGAAAGTTAAACTCATGGGTGGCGCAGTGGATGGGGTCAATTTCGACGGCTGCCAATACATCAAAGCCAGCTTGTTCAAAGCCAAGGCTCATACCACCTGCGCCTGCGAACAAATCAACTGCGATTGGTCGTCGTTTTCTCATTGAGTGCTGAGTTAAAAGTGCTGTAAAGCCCTGCGGGCATGGCTGCGCTTAGAGCGATAGCGGGGCGTTTAGCCCGTGCTGAGTGTCTGTACACTGAGCGTTCGCACAGCGTCTCCGATAGGAGAAGCCGAAGTGTGAGTGCTGAGTAAACAATTTAACTGCGCTTTAACTCATCACTTCAGACTTCAGACTTCACACTTCATAATTTATACTTCATCTTTCATGATTTATTGAGCATTTGCAAAATTTCTTGAGCAGCGCGATCGCATACACCAATTTCTCCTAAACATTTTCGCATTTGGGCATATTCTGTCAATGTCTGCCGTCGGCGTTCAGGATTCAGCAGTATTTCCATCGCGGCTTGGGTAATATTCTCTGGTGTAGCTTTTTCTTGTAATAATTCTGGCACAATCTCCCGCATCACCACTAAGTTGACTGGTGAAGCAAAGGGGATGGAACCTTGGAGAATTTTCCGCGCAATCCACACAGTGATAGGATTGAGGCGATAAACTACAACTTGTGGTACGTTAAACAGCGCCAGTTCTAAGTTAACTGTGCCGGACTTGGTAATGGCGAAATCAGCCGCCGCAAACACTTCTTTTTGTTGACCAGATAGGATTGTCGCTCGCAAACCATAACTTTGAATTGCGGCTGCAATTGGTTGTCTAAAGCTTTCTAAAGAGAGGGGAATCCAAAAGTGTGCTTCTGGTAACTTGGCTTGAATTGTCTGAGCCGCTTGAAAAATTATGGGTAAAAGATATTTGAGTTCTTGCTGACGAGAAGCTGGCAGAAGTGCGATCGCAATTTGTTCTGGTGCAATTCCCAATTCTGCACGCGCCGCCTGACGATTGGGTGCATCCTGCATCCGATCAATTAACGGGTGTCCTACCCAGCTAACATTTCCCCCATTTTCTCGGTAATAACGTGCTTCTTCGGGGAATATGGCTAAGAGTTTATCCGTAAATCCCACAATCCGTGATGTATTCCGCAGACTCATTGACCAAACCCATTCTTGCGGGGCAATGTAATATACGACAGGCACATCAGGCAGATTTTGCTGTATGTAAGTCCCAATGCCGAGGTTTGGCCCCATATAATCAATCAGCACAACTAAGTCAGGCGGATTTTGCTTGAGGTAGTCGATCGCTTTTTGTTGTACCAATAGAGTCGGTACAATATATGGCAGAGATTCTAAAAGACCCATTGAGCCAATACCACTGGTATTGCCCAAAATTGTCGCCCCTGCCTTTGCCATTTTTTCGCCACCGAGGGCAACAATTTCTAATTCCCACCCAGCAGTAGCCGCTTGGCGTTGCATCGCTGCAATCAACAGTGACCCTTGCAAATCGCCAGACACTTCGCCAGTGCTGATAAATATCCGCATTTTAATTAACAATTAATTCAAATTTTCCTGCAAGAAATTAGGAGTTCCATAGTACCAATTTCAAAATTGATTTAGATAAATGGATTCATAAAACCCAACATCTTCAATCCAAAATGGTATAACTCCTAATTTCTCCTACATAACTTAGGATTCATCACTCGCGTTGGCTTTACCTTTCCCTGGAATCAAGCCACGTCTTCCTGGCATTTGCGACAGGAGGATAAAGCGACGTAAGTGCTGTAGTTGTTCTGTATCTCCTAGCTGTTCTAACTGTTCTAATGCTTCCTTAAAAGTCAAGTTAGAACGGTAGAGAATGCGAAAGGCTTTTTTCAAAGTTTGCAGGTCACTGGCTGGCATCCCAGAGCGTTTCAGACCTACCAAATTTAGGGTTCTGACCCGTACAGGATTACCTTCCACTAGCATATATGGCGGTACATCCCGATCAATCCGTGACATTCCACCGACCATTGAGTGCTGACCAATATGCACAAATTGATGAACTCCCAACACTCCACCTAGTCTGGCACGAGACTCAATATGGACATGACCTGCTAAGGCCACCGAGTTAGGAATGATTACATGGTCTTCAATTATGCAGTTATGCGCCACATGAACATAAGCCATCAGCAAGTTATTACTGCCGATAATTGTGGCTTCTCCCTCACCTGTGGCACGATTAATGGTGACATATTCTCGAATTAAATTATCGTCACCAATTCTTACCCAGGTAGGTTCCCCCACGAATTTGAGATCCTGGGGTTCCATGCCGATAGCTGCACCTGGAAAAATCTGATTTCGCGCCCCAATTTCACAAGGCCCTTCTAGCACTACGTGAGCGCCAATAATTGTTTCTGGGCCAACTTTGACGTGCGCTCCAATCACAGCATAGGCACCGACTTGCACTGTAGGGTGGAGTTCTGCTTTAGGATGAACTACAGCCGTTGGATGAATAAGAGTCTTCAAGGGTGAATCTCCAAAACTGTCTTGAAAAGCCAGTGCTTTGATAGCACCTGGCGTTGCTGAGTTGGTAGAACTTCAGCTGTCGAAAGTGTGTCGGGCGAAGCAAGTTAAGTGTGTTCGCGTAGCGTCTCGTCAGAGAGGGCAGCGAAAATCAAGAAATTTTCAAATTTCCAATACTATTTTGGGCAGTTGTTGACTTGTTATCCTTTATCAGGATTGAGTCTAGGTACATCACGGTTGTACTCAGACAACAAGTTGTTAACTAACAAGCGAAAACATCAAGTCGCCTTCAGCGGCGAGTTGTCCATCAACTTCGGCCCGAGCTTGCATCTTCCCAAACCGACGTTGTTTGATACATAACAGTTCCACTGTCATGATTAGCTGATCTCCAGGGACAACTTGACGGCGGAAGCGGGCTTTATCGATACCAGCAAATACAAACAGTCCACCTGCATCATATTCTGGTAGTTGTGTTAACACAATTCCGCCTACTTGTGCCATTGCTTCGACAATTAGCACACCTGGCATAAGTGGTCTACCGGGGAAATGTCCTTGAAATTGAGGTTCGTTAATAGTAACATTTTTAACGCCTACAGCCACTTTTCCTGGTACATAGTCAATAATTTTGTCTACCAGGAGAAATGGATAGCGATGGGGTAGCAACTGCTGAATTTCTTCTGAGGTGAAGGTTGTTTTCACTTCAGATGCAGTTGGAGTTTGGGTGGCACTAGATGAGGATGCGATCGCATCGCTACTATTCACTTCTGCAATAATTGACATTGGCGGTTAGTTTGACTTTGACTGTAGAAATTTAAATGGGATGGCGCTAAAATCCTCTCAGATTTTGTCATTGGGATTTTGCTGTACCGCTAAAATCCTTTGCGCGAGTTGTATATGTAAATTGTGGCTGGCTTTGTACGCTAAGAAATGAGCTTGGGGGAAAATTCCTAATAAACTCAAATCTCCTACTAAATCCAATATCTTATGACGGACTGGCTCATTTGCAAATCTTAATGGCGGATTTAGCCATCCTTCCGAGCCGCAAACGAGGGCATTATCCAAGCTGCCACCTTTGATTAATCCAGCCTTTTGTAAGTATTCTATTTGATGTAATAAACCAAAAGTCCGCGCAGGTGCAATTTCCGCGGCAAAACTATCAGCCGCCTCATTCACATCAGTAGCCAGCAACCAACTGTGCCATTGGTTGCCAATTGCCGGCAAATCAAAATCAATCCCATAACTAAAGCGGGTTTCGGCTGCTGGTATAGCACCAACAAAAGCATCTTCTTGATAAATCCAGATTGGTTCTTTGACTGTCAAGTTTTCTTGATTATCATTCACTGATTGTGCTTCTAAACCAACTTGAGCAATCTGAGCAGCCCAAAGCTGTGCTGAACCATCCAACAGCGGCACTTCTGGCCCGTCTATTTCAATCCGGGCATTATTCACACCCATACTTGCTAATGTTGCCAATAAATGCTCAACTGTCCGAACTGATGCTTCACCTTTACCCAATTGAGTTGAGAGAACAGTCTCATTAACTGCGGCAATTTGGGCAGGAATAATTGGCAAATCAGGTAAATCTACCCGCACAAAATAACGCCCACTGTTTGCTGGGGCTGGTAATATCCGCACATTGGTAGTTATGCCGCTATGTAACCCAACTCCTGTTTGGCAGACTTCCCCGGCGATGGTGTGCTGTTGCATCGGCAAAAATTTAATACACCTTAATAAATAGTCAAGGGTTAAGGGTCAAGAGTCAAGAGAAAGTATGAAGTATGAAGTGTGAAGTAGGAAATTAGCGTTTTCTAAGCTTCACACTTCAGCCTGTTTAAAATCTTTCGCCGATGCCAAAATTGATGCGGCTATCACCATCATCGTTAATACCATAGTCAATCCGAATTGGCCCCAAGGGGGATTGCACACGCACGCCCAGACCATAACCATAGCCAGTCCCATTTTTGTTGAGGACTTCTGCGGCTCTGGTACTGCTACCTAAGTCGCTGCCAAAATCAGCAAAGAGTGCGCCACTCACGATAGAAAATACTGGGAAGCGATACTCAACAGATGCTTGCACGTAAGTGCGTCCACTGGCCAATGTACCTTCTTCATAGCCACGAACAGAGTTGCTACCACCTAAAGTAAAGGCTTCGTAAGGGGGCAAGTCACCCAAAATAGTGCCGCCTTGGATATTAAAAGCTAGGGTTTGTGCGCCTTTAGTAAAGTTAGTGAATTTAACGGGAATGTATTGGCTATAGCTCCCCCGTAATCGGGTTAGTAAAATATTACCTAGCCCTACTGGCACGGACTGATCAACTCCCAAGCGGAGGAAAGAACCACTAGTAGGTTGTAAGGGATTGTTCCGCCGATCGCGCTGGGTTCCCAGTTGTAATAGCAATAAGTCGTCTTGACCTTCACTAGACAAGCTTAAGGGAATTAATTCTCCAGCTTGGTTATTGTTATTGTCATCGTACACTGTCCCAAATCTTCGGAGATTACCATCAGCATCGCGGCTAGAAACTCTTTGATATTGCAAACCAGCAGAAGCCGTCCACTCTGAGCGCTCGTAGGGATTACTAGACAAAGGACGGGTAAAGGTAACACCACCACCTAACCGCAGCACACGGGGGCGATCGCCATCAGTATCTCCAATATTTCTAAAGGTTTCAACGTTGTCGTCTGTGCCTTCATATACCAAGGAAATGGAACTACGGCGGAAAATATTGGCTGTGTAGGAAGTGCGGTAGGGGTCGCCGGCAATCCAGGGGTCGGTGTAGCGCAAATCAAACAGTAATTCTCTGGTTCCCACCTGCACTTCTGCACCTAATTTTTGGTTTCTCCCGTTGAGGTTTTGCTGTTGATAACTCACCGTACCAAATAATCCACTGGCAGAACTAATCCCAGCCCCGGCGGCAATAGAACCGCTACTCCGTTCGGCTACATTCACTACCACATCAACTTTGCTGGGGTCAGTACCAGGATCTAAAGAAACATTCACATCTTCAAATAATCCCAGTCCATATACCCGTTGCAGGTCTTTTTGGACTGTATTTCGATTAAATACTTGTCCTGGCTTTAATTCTACTTCGCGTTTAATAATATACTCTTGTGTCCGTCCGCGAATTGGTCTACCTTGATCGTCGGTTTCTTGACCTTCTTTGTTACGGAACCGGACTTTAATATTTTCAACTACGCCTTCTGCTACTTGCAGAGTTACAACTCCATTTTCCCCAACTTGGGGCGCACCAATCACGTTGGCTAACACATAACCTTGGTCTTGATAACGTTTGGTTAAAGTTTTTATGCCTTCTTGCAAATCCCGCAAGTTGAGAATTTTGCCATACTGATCCTTAAACACTTCATCTGCTGTATTAGCAGGAAGAACAGAAGCGACACTAGTACCAGGATTAGCTTGGATTTCTACTTTTGTCAGTACGGGGTTAGGCTGGACAACAAAGCTAACCCGCACGCCCAAGGGTGTATCTTCTGGCAATGCTTGAACGTTGGAAAAGAAACCAGTGCCAAAGATAGAATTAATATCTTCTTGCAACTGTGTACGGGTGGTTGTCCGGCCTGGTTGAGTCCGAATAACTTGATAAACTTTTTCTTCTAGTTCTGGTGTTAATTGTCCTGTCTGGGGTCTGACAACTACTTCTGAGACTAACACCCTTGGTTCTGTTGTTTCGGCAGCGCCATTAGGTTGAGTGTTACCAGGAGATGTGGGAAATGCAGGTTCTATCGTTGGCGGAGTGGTATTCTCTGGTTGAGTGTTACTTGGTTGAGTATTCCCCGGAGATGCGGGTTCTATCGTCGATGGGATGGTATTTCCTGGTTGAGTATTACCAGGCGTTGTCGGAAAAGCAGGTTCTATCGTCGATGGAATGTTATTTCCTGGTTGAGTGTTACCAGGAGTTGTGGGAAATGCGGGTTCTGTCGTTGGCGGGGTGGTGTTCTCTGGTTCAGGGGTTGGTTGCGTAGCTGGAGATGAACTATCAGGAACGGTATTAGGCTGTTGAGTATCAGGATTGGGAATTGTTTCTGGAGTTTGGGCAATTGTTGGTACTGTTAATGTGGGTACTATCACTTGCTGTTTTAGTTTTGCGGCTGACTGCGTTGGCAAAACTTTCACAGATTTGGGTTGAGTATCTTCCAGTACCTTAGCTTCTGGGGAGTTGATCGCAGATTTTAAACTTTCCCTGGCTGAACTTTGGCCTGCGTCCTTCTCTTGTGGCTGACTTGTCGAGGGTTCGACAACTTTAGCTGTCTGTTGTAACAACCCTTCAGCAGTTTGGGCATTCGCTCTGAGAGAGCCACTTAATGGCGCTGCAATTGCTACAGCTGCTACTAATATAGGAGATAAACGCATTTTATATTCCTCTTCACTTCCGCACACAATCACACACTAGTTAATAGTCATTAGTCATTGGTCATTTGTCCTTTGTCAATACCAATAACCAATGACAAGGTACATCAGTTTAATTTTTACTGTCTACTGTTTGTAGCACTCGTTGTAAAACCTCTTGGTAAGCGTCTTCTACATTGCCTAAATCTCGGCGGAAGCGGTCTTTATCCATGACTCGACGGTTAGGGTCAGTTTCTGCTGTGTCCCACAAACGACAGGTATCTGGACTAATTTCATCTGCCAAGATTATCTGCTGTTGTGAGTCCAAGCCGAATTCTAATTTGAAGTCTACTAGGGTAATGCCACATTGCTGCCAAAAGCTTTGCAGAAACTCATTGATTTGCAATGCTAGATTCTTAATTAGGTCTACTTGTTCCGTGGTAGCTAGTTCTAGCAAGAGTAGGCGATCGCTTGTCAACAGCGGGTCGCCTAATTGATCATTTTTGTAATAAAACTCAACCAAAGGCTGTTTTAAAACTGTACCTACTGGTAAACCTGTTTGTTGACTGAGGCTACCAGCTGCAATATTTCTGATAACTACTTCTAATGGTAAAATCTTAACTGCTTTCACCCGCATTTGATTTGGGGCTGGGCTGTCAATAAAGTGAGTTCTTATACCGTTTACTTCCAATTGTTTAAATAACTGGCTAGAAATACTACAGTTAATTTTTCCCTTGCCAATGATGTTGCCACGCTTTTGGGCATTAAAAGCAGTCGCATCATCTTTAAAATCAGCCAACAAGATTTCTGGATTATCTGTTGTATAGAGTATTTTTGCTTTGCCTTCGTAGATTTTGGAATGAACAGACATGGTAGGAGGTAAAGTTTTCAGCAATGGGAGACTTGTGTCCTTTCGGGCTTAACCATTTTATCTTTAGTTAACAAAGATTAGCCAATCAATCGTGAGTGAGCAATCAATAGGATTCAACATAACTGATTACATAATGTTTACGGGTTTTCTACAGTAGCTTTATCTAAATATTGCTGGGTATTTACCCGGAAATTTTTTATTATCTCTATAACTAAATTTATTGCTATAAAAGCTTGTGTACTTAGACCTCCTTAAAAGTAAAAAATCCCTCATAAAATTGTTTATAACCTCTAGACAGCTAGAGGAAAGCAGCTTTTGGTTAATTAACTTCTACTAGCTAGACGCAGCAACTTTTGGTTAAGATTAATTACCTAAAGCTGATTCTCGGATATATAGTATATGACCTCTAGTAGAGGTAAATTGCCTAGGAAATTATTACAGTAAAATGTAGATTTTTTTACCAATCAACCTAATTTTTTTCTAGAAAATAAATATAAGGTATAAAATATGACCCAGTAAAAACCTGGTAAATTTGATAGGTATTTAATTTGGCAGAATGTCAATTCACAATTAGCATAAGGGTAAACTATAAGAAATTTCTGCAAAACTATTATTTCTAGATAAATGCTGATCAAGCCCTTTTACCTTTAGACATTAGGATATGTGCATAAGTGATGGCTGAAATTCAGATATAAAAACAATAACGGAGTTTCATAAGTGGAGCATCGGATAGTGGACAAAGATGATTTTCTTTACCCTCATGGCCGCTATTATGGTCAAGTCAAACCAGAAAATTTAGTATTTAATGCAAATCTTCAGGAATTTGCTCAGAAAGTTAGTTATGTTTGTAGCTTAGAAACAGGCGGTAAAATCCCCCCAGAAGCAGCTTATGAGCAAATTAGAGTATTGTGGAAACAGTTAAAGCATAGTAAAAAACAGCTACAAATTGGTGAAAATCCTTTTCAAGATGAAGGGGGAGAAGCGGCGGAATAAAGAAAAATATTAACAGCAATAAATAGTAAAAAGCGTAAAAATTAATTTTTACTGATTATTGGAGATTTTCTTTGCTGCTTGCCAATATTTCGTAGCCAAAAATACAGAAAAATCTGGTTTTATTTGCTGACAATCGTCCAAACACCATCCCAGGAATCTGGCGGTGGTGTTTGATGATAATTATGAGCGCGTTCTAAATGAATGTCTACGGCTTGGTCTTTAGGGCGAAGATGTTTAGCGGCGGTAAAACAAGCGATCGCACCGGCAAAATCCCTGGCTAAATAAGCAGCTCGGCCATGATGGTAGTGAAATAAAAACTCTTGGGTATTAGCATCAAGGGGAGTTTGACGATCGCTAATTAACTCGTAGATATTGACTGCTTGGTGTTTACCCTTAACGCGAATTTGGTCTAACTCACGCACCCAAATGCGATCGCTGCACAGTTGATAGGTAAATTCGCTCAAAATAATATCACAGCCATATTCTTTGGTGACGGCTTCTAAGCGGGCGCTTAAGTTGACACTATCACCAATCACTGTATAGTCCATACGTTTGTGAGAACCAATGTTTCCAGACACCACATCCCCAGAACTAATTCCAATCCCAATGCGAATTTGTGGTTGTTCCTGAATGATTCGCCGTTGGTTAAATTCTTCCAGACGTTGGCGCATCTCCAAGGCTGACTGTACCGCTTGCCAAGCATGGTTTTCGGTGAGTGGTAGCGGCGCACCAAATACAGCCATTAAGGCATCGCCAATAAATTTATCTAAAGTGCCTTCATAATTAAAAACCGCCTCTACCATTGTTTCAAAATACTGGTTTAGCAGCGATACCACCTCCGCTGCTCCAAAATTCTCTGTCAAGGTTGTATAACCGCGAATATCAGAAAATAAGATTGTGACATCCTTACGCTCACCCACCATCAAGGCATCTTCCCCTAAAGCCATCACTTGTTCGGCTACATGGGGAGTGAGGTAACGATACATTGTAGTTTTCAGGCGTTTTTCTTGACTAATATCTTCTAAAACTACCAAACCACCTCTAACTCCGCCTTCTGGGTTAGTGAGGGGATTAACTGTCAGGTTAATACTGCGTTCTAACTGTTCTACCTGACTAGTAGGGATTAACTGGGATGGGGGAGTTAACAGTAAATTCCAGGGAATGAAAACATCAGGGTTAGTGCGATCGCACACTGCCAAAATTAACTGGTGAGTCATCGCCGTTTGCCCAGAGGAAAACCCGTTTTGCAACTTCTCGTTCAGTGCTGTTAGCGGTAACGGAGCGTTTAACCCATCTTGAGGGTCTAAAGTCAATGCTTGATATAAACCCACTATCAGACTTTGCTCTGGCACATAATGTCTCGCCCCAGATGTCAAACTGTCTTCTAAACGCATTTGTAAATTTTCAATTGGTACCACTTCCCAAACAAAGCGCCCAATTAAATTTTGTTCCCATAGTAATTTATTACTTTTGTTATTAGTATCTCCTAACGGACAACCTAATAATTCTAGGGCAGCATCATTAATTGTGACAATTCTCCCAATCATATCAGTAGAAATTACTGCATCTGAAAGACTTTGTAAAATATCTTTTTGGTACTGTTTTTCTAACAGGACATTTTCAAACAATCGTGCATTTTCTAATGCTATTCCTGCCTGAATATTAAAAGCCCGCATAAACTCTTCATCAGAAGCAGTAAAACTCCCTTTTTGCTTATTAATTAACTGGGTTACTCCAATTAATTCATTGGCAGAATTAAATACTGGCAAACATAAAATATTTCGAGTTACATAGCCAGTTTTTCTATCTGTACTAGGGTCAAAACGAGGGTCTTTATAAGCATCAGGAATATTTAATGCGTCCCCTGTCGATGCCACATAGCCGGCAATACCACGATTTGCCGGTATCCGAATTTCTAAAACGTCTGTTTGAGCAGCAGCAGCGGCTACTTTTGTCCAGAGTTCGCCCATTTCTTTGCGATACAAAAACAGCGTACTGCGGTCTGCTTGCATTAAAATTCGCGCTTGCTCCATGACTATTTGCAAAGTTGCTTCTAAATCTAAACTTTGCCCTAGTGTCTGAGTTGCCCGTAATAATGCTGTTGCGCCCCGTTGATTCCGGGCTGCGACATAAAAAGACTGACAGGTTTCTAAAATAATCCCAATAGAAGCAGCAAAATCCCGAAAACAGTTTTCATCTTCATAATTAAAAGGAATATCGCCTTCTTTATTTGCTAGTTGGACTACAGCGACAGTTTGACTTTTACTACTGACAACAGGCATACATAAAATATTACGAATTCTGTAGCCCATTTGCTTTTCCAAATCTGGGCTAAATAAAGGATGAGTCGCAGTTTCGGAAATATTTAAGTATTGGCCTGTACTCGCCACATGACCAGGAATTCCTACATTAATCGGCGTTCTAATTTCTAAAAATTTTTGACTATTATCTTGGGGAACTTTTGACCACAATTGACCTTTGTCATAGTCAACTAAAAAAATAGCTGTGTGTTCGGCTTGCAGAATTTGACCAATTTTCAGGGTGATTGCTTCTAGTACCTTCTCCAACATTGTTTCTAGAGCTTCATTATTGATTAATTCAATTGCTCTGAGAAATTGTTGGAACTCAGCTGTTATAAAATCAAGCAAACAAACAAATTCGTTAACAGAAAGGTCTTTAACACGGCGCAGTAAAGCGTGGGTGCGATTAACTTGCGTAAGTTCGGTTAATGTAGCCAAGACGCTACCAGGATTGGGAAGAGTCATGGAATTTTAGATTTTAGATTTTAGATTTTAGATTTTAAAGCTGAAATTTCGCTTTTATCTAAGTAGAACATCGGGAAAAAAGAACTATGAGAATCACAATAAACTAGGCTAAAACTCTCATCACTTCTACCTCCTGTCTGGTTGGTGATCGAAGTCAAACCACTGCCTTGTGCCTGATCTTGACTATAAATATTTATGACGACCTACTGATCATTAAATCGTTATTCCTGTAATTGTGGAGCAAAACTGCCCCACAATTCAAAGCCTCTATTTAAACTACTGCTGTTGGCTGTTTTGCCAAGATTATTTTTTGATAGTAATCTTGCAGCTGGCGTGTGGCAGCTGCCCATCCCCACTTTTCTGCTTCTTTGCGAGCATTTTGACGAATGATATCTCGTTCTTGTTGATTTTCCAAGAGGCGAATTGTGGCAGAAATGGCATCTTGAATGTCAGCTTTGGGGTCAAAAAGATATCCATTGACACCATCTGTCACGATATCAGGGATGCCGCCAGAACGGGCAGCAACTACCGGACACCCAGCGGCCATTGCTTCTAATAAGACTAAACCTAGGGTTTCTGTGCGGGAAGGAAAGATAAAAGCATCTGCACTAGCAAAGGCTGAACCTAACTCACGCCCCATAAGGTAGCCAACAAAATTAGTGTTTGTGCCAGCAAAGTGTTTTAAGAGTGCTTGACGATGGGGGCCATCTCCTACCAAAGCCAATCGCGCTTGGGGGATTGCTTCTAAAATTGGTTTAATGCGTTCAATTTCTTTTTCGGCTGATAGGCGACCAACATAAAGCAGCAAAGGGCTTTTAGGGTGATTTTGTGAAAGACGCGATCGCATTTCCCAACTGGCTAAATCTGGCTGAAATAATTCTGTATCCACTCCCCTCTGCCACAAGTCTACTCGTTCGATGCCATGTGATGACAGTTCTGTCATCATGGCTGTAGAGGTGCAAAGATTCAACAATGCTTGATTATGAGCGCCTTTGAGCAATTCCCACAATAAGCCTTCTAACATTCCTAAACCGTAATGTTGGAGATATTGCGGTAGATGGGTATGGTAAGAAGCAACTAAGGGAAGTTTTAAAACTTTGCTATAAAAAATGCCTGATAATCCAAGAACGGCTGGATTCACAACATGAATCACATCTGGCTGGAATTCTTCTAAGGCATAACCAATTGCTGGGCGAGGTAGTGCCATTTTCAACTCTGGATACAGAGGCAAAGGAAAGCCACTAATGCCGTAAACTTTTGCTCCTTTGTGTTCTGTGATACCACCTTCAGGGGCGATGACTAAAACTTGATTTCCATGACGTTGGAGATGATCAACTGTATGGCGTAGGCGTGTAACTATGCCATCAACTTTTGGCAAAAAGGTTTCGGTGAATAGGGCTATTCTCATAAAAAATTAGTCCAGGCAGTTAATCCCAGCTTTTTTTGGATTTCGCTATCAAAAACAGGGTAAACCTTCTCCTGTACTGTGATCAATTCTGCGTAGTTACAATTTAGATTTTGTTTTTGTTGTTTGACATCGTAACGGCAGATCATTTGAGGCTAGTGATTGACAAGATGGAAATCTGGTTGTTTCACCAGCCCCTTAGAGTTTTCACCTACTTTCTATGCCAGGAAACCTTTGGCAAAATTTGCTTTTTATCAACTCGTTGCTGATACTTGACGGCAAAGTTCAGCAGTGAATCAAGTAATGAATCTGAGAGGTAGTGTGGCTGCAAACCGAGGTCTAGCAGTTTAGTATTTTTAGCGTTGAAGTAATGTTCTTCTTTTTCGACTCTAGGGTTATCTATGTTGTTGATTTCGACATTCAATCCTAACGAGTTACCTGCTTTTTTCACCATCAATGCCAAGTCACCAACACTAAATAGTTCGGTAAATTGGTTGAAGACGCGGAATTCTCCAGGTTCAGCCGGATTGGCGATCGCTAATTCCATACAGCGGACTGTATCTCGAATATCCAAGAAGCCACGGGTTTGTCCACCTTTACCATATACAGTTAGGGGATGGCCAATAGCAGCTTGAATACAGAATCGGTTTAATGCTGTACCAAAAACGCCATCGTAATCTAGGCGATTAATCAACAGTTCGTCCATTCCCGTTTCTTCGGTTAAGACACCATAAACAACCCCTTGATTTAAGTCTGTGGCACGTAATCCCCAAATTCGGCAAGCAAAGTGGATATTGTGGCTATCATGCACTTTGCTTAAGTGGTACATTGAACCGGGCTGCTTAGGATAAGGTAAGGTATCCTTGCGCCCGTTGTGTTCAATGGTGATATACCCTTCTTCAATATCGATGTTGGGTGTACCATATTCGCCCATTGTTCCCAGCTTGACTAAGTGACAGTCTGGGAAATCTTCACGCATGGCATACAGTAAGTTCAGTGTGCCAACAACGTTGTTGACCTGTGTAAGAACTGCATGTTCGCGGTCAATCATCGAGAATGGCGCGGAGCGCTGTTCACCAAAATGCACGATCGCATTTGGCTCAAATTGATGTAAAGCTTTTTGCAGAAATTCGTAATTAGTGATATCGCCTACGAATAGGTCGATCGATTTGCCGGTCAAATCTTGCCAGCGCTGGATACGTTGCTGAATAGGTGCGATCGGAGTCAGAGTTGCGATACCTAGTTCGTTATCCCAGTGCCGCCGCACCAAATTATCTAAAATTCCAACATCGTAACCTCGATTGGAGAGGTAAAGTGCGGTTGCCCAACCACAATACCCATCGCCACCAATAACCAGGACTTTCATTTTCACCAGTTTTTACTCGCTGATAGCTAAATCTATCAGGTTTCTGTACCTGCTCAACCATCAAAAGTAGTGATCAGTCAATAGTCATTGGTCATTGGTTAAAAGGCAGGAGGCAAGAGACAGGAGGCAGAAGGGAAATTTTATACTTTACACTAGCCTGCGGCAAGCCCTTCGGGTGACGCTGCGCGTCTACAGACTTCATACTTTTATCCGATATTGCTGGGCGATGTAATAAAACAACGGGTAATATTTAGAAAATTCTTGACTGGGGCTTTTTCCCTGCCAGTAATATGTAACTTGACCTTGAGTTAAGGTCAGTTTCATCAAACCAACGTGCTGATCAACTTCTACTAACAAAACCCCAGATATCCCTTGAGTTGTCTGAAAGTTAGGCTGGATTGCATTTGCAACATCTGGCAGACGATTACTTGCCCATGCTCTAATTTCTACATTTTGGCTGCGTGGTGAAACTAAAGCAATCCCGTCATCATTTTCTGGTGCTGCTACAACAGTCCAATTGCTGGGATAAGGAAATTCAAAGCTATAACGAGAATTACTATAAGTCTTCCATTGGGTATCGGAGACGCTAAACGGTTTGCTGCATCCCCACAACAGCAAGGATAAAGCGATCGCACCTACCACACCCGAATATTTTGTATAATTTCTTTTGGTATAACTACAAGTTTTCACTGAAGTGGCAGACATAATTACATCTTTTTGTTTAATCTTGCTAAGTTTATAAAAGTATCTATAACATTTGGCTTTGACGAAAGTTTTTGCAGATTTATTCTGTGAATAACTCGTATTTACTCAAAGTTCGCTTATGTTTTAAATATAACTTAGCGTATTTTATTGATAGCCAAAATATGTGAATAAATGTAACAAAACTGCCGTCAAACCGTTTTAATGGCTTGACAACAAATGAAGGAGCCGATAACGTGTTATACATACCCGGGTAAGACCGCCAAAGAGTTATATGCAAACGCAAACTAAGCAAAAGGTTACTTTTTATATATCGCCAGAACTGCACAAAAGGTTGAAAATTCGTTCAGCAATTGATTCTGAGCCAATGTCAGAGCTTGCCGAACGCGCCCTCTACTTTTACTTGGCGAATTCAGAATTAGTAGAAGAATTAGAAGCTTCTGCTTATGGGAGAACTCATAGAGTTTACGCCTGTCCCGCTTGTGAAAGTTCACTAGCATTACGTGATGGGGAATTAATTGCTTTAGGCAATCAACCTGGATTAATTGGGCAAGAGCCTCTATCCATTGATGAAATGGAGCCAGTAGAAACCCATCCCAAGAGTGAGGAAGAGCTAGTCCCTTGCTAGATAAGAATTATGAATCACTTAATTCATAATTTTAGCCATCGTTACAAACGAAGTCTGTTCTTTACTGTATAAGGTCTCAAGTAGGTCGATTGTATGAAAGAAGAGCTCAATATTCTAATTCAAGCTCAATACCCTCTAATCTACCTTGTGACCTCCGAGGAAGAGCGGGCAGAGCAAGCAATCTCCACCATCGCGCAAGTCTTGAAACCCCAGCGCCGGGTTTATGTATGGACAGTAACTCATGGCATCGTGGAATATGGTCAACCCCGGAATGTTAGCCAACACAACACAGTGTCCCCAGAGGCGGCGATTGATTGGATAATTCGGCAAAAAGAGCCTGGTATTTTTATTCTTAAAGATTTACACCCATTTATCGATGCGCCTGCAACAACAAGATCGTTGCGAGATGCGATCGCCAGTTTTAAAGGGCAACAAAAAAATATTATTTTAATGTCGCCGATGCACCAAGTCCCCATAGAACTGGAGAAGGAAGTAGTAGTTTTAGACTTCCAACTACCAGATATGGCGGAATTGAATAAAGTTTTAACTTCTCATTTAGATAATAACCGTGGGCGACGTTTAACCACAGAAGCGAGAGAAAAGCTTCTCAGAGCCGCTTTAGGTTTAACCAAAGATGAGTCTGAGAAAGTATATCGCAAGGCACAAGTCACCACAGGGCGGCTGACAGAAGAAGAAGTTGATATAGTTTTATCAGAGAAAAAGCAGCTAATTCGGCGGAATGGGATATTAGAATACATCGAAGAAGATGAAACCATTGACGCAATAGGTGGCTTAGAAGAGTTAAAAAAATGGCTAAAGCAACGCTCAAATGCCTTTACCGAAAGAGCAAGAGAGTATGGTTTGCCCCAACCAAAAGGGATGCTGATTTTAGGAGTTCCTGGCTGTGGTAAGTCATTGATAGCCAAAACAACATCCCGGCTTTGGGGTTTACCGCTGTTACGCCTAGATATGGGACGCGTATACGACGGCTCAATGGTGGGACGAAGTGAGGCAAATCTGCGTAACGCCCTCAAAACAGCAGAATCTATCTCTCCAGCGATTCTGTTTATTGACGAGTTAGATAAATCCTTTGCGGGAAGCGGGGGTTCGGGTGATTCCGATGGTGGGACATCCAGCCGGATCTTTGGTTCTTTCCTCACATGGATGCAAGAAAAGAAATCTCCAGTGTTCGTGATGGCGACAGCCAACCGAGTCGAACGCTTACCTGGAGAATTCTTGAGGAAAGGTCGGTTTGATGAAATTTTCTTTGTGGATCTGCCTACTCCTGAAGAACGGCGCGATATTTTCAATATCCATTTAACTAAGCGTCGTCCTGAAGACATTGCTCGGTTTGATTTAGAGCAACTAGCCAAGATGTCTGATGGTTTTTCTGGCGCAGAAATTGAACAAGCGATTATTGCGGCAATGTACGAAGCTTTTGCCCAAGAGCGCGAGTTCACACAACTAGATATTATTGCTGCATTGAAGGCCACATTGCCCCTGTCTCGCACGATGCAAGAACAGGTCACAGCCCTCAGAGACTGGGCTAGACAGCGGGCAAGACCAGCCGCAGCCTCCGTTGCTGAATACCAGCGTATGGAGTTCTAAAAGCTTTCCCTTGCTAACCCAGGGGGAAAGGCTAGTCCCAAAAACTAGCAGTTAAAAGAAAAAGCCGCCTCTCTATAAGCGCGGCTTGCTGAAGATAAACCGTTGTTTTTTTCTCAATCTTCTCATTGGAGGAAACCCAAATGTCTCACTTTAGCACTCTTCGCACCAAAATCACCGATGCAGAAATCCTCAAAGCTTCTCTGCGCGACTTGGGTATTACCGTAAAGACAGAAGCTGATGTACGCGGTTATAACGGTCAGCGTGTTCGTTCCGACATCGTTGCTGTTTTGGAAGGCGAATATGATCTAGGTTGGTCTCGCAATAGCGATGGTTCTTTTGACCTCATCGCTGACCTGTGGGGCGTTGCTAAAAAGCACAACCAAACCGAGTTAATCAACTCCATCAATCAAAAATATGCAGTTAACAAAACTTTGGCTGAAGTAAAACAGCGCGGTTTGCAAAACGCTAACGTTAAGTTGGTATTGCAATAGTAATTTCTCTGCGCGTTCCCAAAGCTGCACGGGTTAACCACACTATAGCGGTTAGCCCGCTTTTTTATGTATGGGTAATGATTTCACCTAGAGACGCAAAGGCGCAGAGTGTAAATCTGCTTAACTTTCATTGATAACCATAATCTTAATCTTATACACATGATAACCAAGTTCATTCTGAAGGAACTTGAGAAGTTTTGTTTTATGTTTCAGTAACCATTTAGGATCATTACCAGAATACAAATGTATTTCCCAAGTTAAGTCAATACCTAAATTAACTTTGTAAACTGCTTTACAATGGTAAAAAAAGTTTACTATTCTTGTTAGAACTCTTTTAATATTCTGACTTTGATATGGAAATGATAAGTCAAGGTTCTTGGGTTCTTTTAATTGTGTTTTCTTCGATTTAAAATCAATTTCATTATTGCTCTTACATCTGTTGCAGATATTACATAAAGTTTGTAAATTTTCCACAGATGTTTTTCCTCCCATAGAAAATGGAAGAATATGATCAATCTGTAAGTAACCTTCTCTACTATTTACTCCACAACATAGGCAAGCATTGCCATCTCGTGCTTTAATTTCTTTTTTTTCTTCTTCGGTTGCTTCTCTCTTCTCTGGAATAACAGTATCAGGAATAGAATCAATTTCTTCTTTGGCAAATCTTTGATTATGAATAATATTTTTAATAACTTGATCTACTGCTGTTTCAAATCGATTCAAGTTACTGTAAAAAGTTTTCCATAGTGTCCCCGGTTTAGAAAACTCTTTATTTAAGTATTCATATTTTTCAGGAGATGGGAAATTAATTACCTTTTCCGCCATTTTATCTAAATCATAAATTCCCCGTTCCTCAAACGCATGAAACGTAGGTGCTGACTGGTTTTGGGCAATGTGACGTATAATCTTAATTAAATCTGACTGAAGCCTTTGTCCAATATCATCAGATTTTAGGTCAAAATATTTATTTATCCATTGTTCAACTTGAGGCGGCATCCATTTATCTTCAAGATATTCCTTAGACCATTCATCCGGTAATTTTGTAGAAAGTAAGAGGTTAATAAAAGCATTAAATTTTACTGCTGTCTGTTCATATACCATTACAAATTCAGTAAACGCTTCCATTGTTTCATTTTCTTGATCAGAGTCAGTATAGACAATTTCAGTTTTATACCAACCAGTAGGAATAATTTTGGAAAATTCAGGGATTGAATAATCTCCACCACATTCCATCGACTTAGACAGTTCTTCTACTAGACGAATTGAAATATACTCAAGTGGGTAGTAACCTTTTACAGAAATTATTTTTGAATCTAGAGTATCGCCATCTTTTGGATTAGCCCAATCAACTAACCGTTTCCAATTATCGAAGAATAAGACAACATTCGCTTCACTACTACCTCCTACTTTTTCGCCCCTTAATGCTCTACCAATCATTTGAGTCATCAATATAGAGCTTGTTGTTTGACGAGTAATAAATACACTCTGAACATTTGGAACGTCAGCACCCTCAGTTAACATTCTTACATTGATTAAAACATCGATTTGTCCGTTTTTAAATTCCTTCAAAATCTTTGTGTTATCATCTTGAGTACGTTTATTACGTGCCTCAGCAGAGCCAGGATCTGCATCTATATGTGAATAAATTGCGTCTGCTTTAATTCCTTTATCACGAAGCTTTTCTTTTATGTAGACGCATTGAAACCAACGGTCAGCAAATATAATGGTTTTGCCATAAGCTGCTTTATTTGATAAATAAGTATTTACTATAAAATTGTTTCTGACTTTATCATTAGCAAGTTTTTCAATAATGTATTCAGGCAGATCTTGATGTTGTTTAACTAATCGATTATATAATTTGTCATCAACTTCCAATTCTTTACCAGTTGATATTTCAATATAGTTAGGTCTAGCTAATATTTTTTGTAATATTAAACTCTCTTTATTAGCCTCATAAATAATTCCGTTTTCAAATATTTTCCACAGCCATCCTTTGATAGCATTATTGTTGTGGGTTGGTGTAGCTGTTAACCCAAGCAGATTTAATTCTGGAAGTAACCCTCGAAGACCTAAAGCAGAATCTTTTTCACCAATCAATAAGTTTCTACAACCATATGCAGGTGAATGATGGGCTTCATCAACTACTACAAAGACACCTGTTTCTCTACAAAAATCTATAAATTTTCTAAAAGCCGTCTCAAATTTATCACCAAATCTATCTTGAGCATCAGTGTGTAAATTCTTAATAGCTGTTTGGATTGTCATAATGACAATATCATCTGTTAGTTCTATGGATGAGGCTTTAGCATGGGAAGGATGACTAGAAACACAGCGAATATTTAATGTTTTTTTAGGTTCGGGAATATCTCTAGCATTTTTTCTAAATGTATCGAATGCTTGATCTAATAAGTAAAACGAAGGAGCCAACCAAAGAATTTTAATATTTTTAGGAATTACATGGTTGGACAACCACCTGACAGCCGTAAATGTTTTGCCTGCACCTGTAGGCAGTACTAAAATTCCACTACCCGGTTTTTCACCACCAATCTTAAAGGTTTTACTTAGGGCTGCAAATGCCTCGATTTGGTGTTGAAAAGGTGTTTCGGAAGCAAGGTTATGATTTCTTTGTTCATCAAGATTAATAGATGCGTACATTGTGGTATTCTCCATTGAATTTTGCCCTAGTAATGCAGATAGAATTTGACGACTAGGTTAGTTTGCCCACAATGTATGTTCTTAATCACACCTTGAAACTTAATTTTCTACCGAACTTGGCACAAATCTAAAACTGCCCCAGATAATCAGAGTTGCTGTGATTTATCAAATGACTATCCTCAAAATATGTCCTATCAATCCTGTTGCCGAGAAAATTTGTAACTACCCCATACAGAGAGCGCGATCGCCACTACTAATAAAATCGGTATACTGTACCAAGGAAACTCCGATAAAGGGGAGTAAACAACTGCCCGTAAACCAGTGCTGGCGTAAGTTAAAGGTAACAAGTAAACTACACATTTCAAGGCGACTGGTAAGGTACTGGGGTCAAAAAAGGTTGCACCTAAGAACGACATCGGCACAATCACAAAGTTGTTATATAGTCCCACCGATTCGAGCGATCGCACACTTAACCCGACAATTACTCCCAAACCTGCAAATACGGCACAATTCAGCACCAGCAACAGCAAAAATAATGGATGAAGAAAATTCCAGTTCCCGGTAAACAGTATTGCTACCAAAATCACAGAACCGGATGTCATTAAACCTCGCACAACTCCCGTCAACATTTTACCGACGTGTAGTGCTAGAGGATGTATGGGAGCCAGTAACATCTCTTCAAAAGTTTTGCTAAACAGCCTTTCTCCACAAATTGAAAATGTTGTCCCGCCAAAGCTAATGGTCATCGACGATAAAGCCACCATCCCCGGCAGAATAAATTCTAAATAACCATCATAGTTCCCGGTAATACCTGAGCCTGGTCTAATTGAGCTACCCAGTCCTAAGCCAAAAGCCAAAATATATATTAATGGAGATATTAAACCCGTTGCGGCAACTTGTGTAATTCTGGCACGTAATTTCAACCACTCTCCCCAGAAAATCGTCAGACTATCCGCAAGTAGAAGTGGAAGTTGTGTAGTTTGAAACCTTTTTCCCCAGAGAAATACTTTTTGAGATATCACTTTATTGCAATTACTGATCAAAGTTTTTGTAAGAATACTTTACAATTTTAATTGACTCAATTAATGCTAGTAATAAAAAATACTCTTTTTTCACTCAATGTATTATTTATCACTAAATATAAAATAATCGCTTTGCTAAATTTTGCAGACAATCATCGTCAAGAATCGGCATACTGAAATAGGGAGAGCAGTTTAGAAAGCTCCCTGCTTTCCAAAATGTGAAGGTGTCAAGTAAAAATGAGACGTAAATCGACAGGTAGATCAGCTACAACATCTAAGCCTACGGCTTTTCAGCCTTCTCTGTTCAACCTCACCACGATCGCTGTTTTGGGAGGGGTGCTAGTTTTGGGTATTGGGATTGGGATTGCTTTTAGCTCCACAACCACTTTATCGCCATCAAACGTGGCTTCGCGGGAATTTATTGATACAAGAGCGCCAAACCCAGAGATTTGTGTACAGTACGGTGCTAGTGCAATGGTGATGGATGCCAGATTATTTGTCACACTCAACCCATTTAATGTTTATGTTGCCCAACCAAGTATGCGTCCAGGCTGTGTATTGCGTCAAAATAACTGGGCAATTTTAGAACAGCGCAAACTTGTAACCTCTGACCAAGTAAGAGAATGTAAAAATCGTCTCAATACCTTTGGTTTTACAGGTAGTTTAGATAGCGAAAAACCGGATATTAGATGTATTTATCAAAACGACGCAGCGCAAAACTTTTTCACCTCTCAACCAGGAGCCGTGGGATCACCTCAAGACACAGACAGATTTTAGTGTGAGAAGAAAGAGAAGCTATAGCCTTAGAGGCTAGGGACTAGCATTGTTACTCAGCACTCAGCACTCAGCACTTTTAACTTATGGTTTAGGCAGAGGTTGTCCAAACTCAATCACTGGGATTTGGACTTCATTAGATTGATAATTGGGTGTGCTGGGGATTGTGGGAATGGGAAAATTAGGACTTGCTACGGGCGGAAAATTATTTAAATTACCAGGTTGATTGGGAAAGTTAGCTGGAGGAAGAATCGAGCCTTGGATTTTATCAGGGTTATTAGAAGTTAGAGGAGGTACAGTGATATATGGCTGCTGTTGGTTAGTCGTGATGGGCGGTAGAGTGCTAGGTAACTGGAGAGAATTGGGGTTGGGATTTAAGTTAGTGGGTGTTTGAGGATAGGAGTTATATGAATTTGGCGGTAGGCTATTGATCCTAGGCTGGATGTTTGCTGGTTGAATAGAGAGATTCTTACTTGAAGTAAAAGGGCGTAATACCCAGCGTGTGGAATTATTTCTCGATACAGGTTGCAGTTTTACCTGTTTGGGGTCGATAAATGTTCCGGCGGCTAAATCTAGGACAATACGAGTGATGGTGGCGTTCAATTGCGAAACCCGAACTCGTTGAATTGCGCCAGGATAACTTTGCTTGGTAACAACATAACCTAACTTAGTATCTGGCAGGTCAATAACCAGACGTGGCGGTTGAGAAAGGTAAAAGTATTGCGGCTTTGTACCTGCTGACAACGTAAATTCAAGTTGTGCTGCTTCTGGATAAAATCGCCAATCATTCAATTTAGCGATTGGTGCTGCATTACTACTACCAGTTTCTAAAGTAATTGCTGCATAAAATCCCAGCAAGCTGATACTAAATAGACGCTGGCTCCAGAAAAAAAACCATTTAAGTCTTGGGCTTGTGTACATTATTTTTATTCCTTGTATATTTAGACATCAGTGAGTTTTGCGAAATTGCTAAAAAAGCTGATGCAACAAGACTATTTATTTAGGGAAGGTGTAAGGGTTTTGAACACTATACCCTTTCACCAGCTAAACCCTTGATTTTTGGTTTTTGTACCTTATACCGTTTCTTGATAAAGATGCAATTTATAGCTTGATGTAGAGATGTTGTATACAACGTCTCTACATAATTTATTGAATGCAGCTTCTCAGAAAATTGGTATAAGTCTTGATCGAATTCCTGAATGATATAATTTGCCCATATTTCAATGGCTATTTAACTTTTGTGATTTTTCTGGAGTTGATTGTTTGGTGGCAGTAAATCTGAGAGGTTGGGGAATGCCATTGACTGCTATTTTGCCTGTCATTTTATCTTGATCTATCAGCTGTATTTGCATTGCAACTGATTTACTTGAGTCAAGTTGCGAGTTTGGATGATGACAAAGAATTTCTGGAGCGATTTTTCCAGAAAAGTTTATCTGTTG
This sequence comes from Nostoc sp. LEGE 06077, assembly GCF_015207705.1. GTDB lineage: Bacteria > Cyanobacteriota > Cyanobacteriia > Cyanobacteriales > Nostocaceae > Nostoc_B. The sequence continues at coordinate 46,238 of NZ_JADEWI010000003.1, read as the reverse complement.
ATTTTTGAAGATTCCTGTGAGCGAAAGCTGTTGTTCAGTCTCTGCATTGGGATTTACGGGCAATAAAGAGGCATTTAAATAAATGCCGGATTGTTGGATATTTAATATCAGAGAGTCTGCTTTTTCACAGATGGGTAAGTTTGTCCCTAGAGTGAGAATGTAGCGGCCGTCAACTACAGGAGGTGCTTTAAGGTTGCTTTCTCCATAAGCTGTGACAGTTTTAAATAACACTAACACTGAAGCTATAGCTACTCCATAGAAAGTCAAAGACTTGAGATTAAAATGATTCATTGATTTAACTAGTGACCAATAATTTCTTGATGGTAGAAGCTCTCAGATAAATCTGAGAGGTCAACCTAAAAGTCAAAATCTAAAATTGTTTGACTGTTGATTCTGAGTTGCTAATTTCCGGCAGTACAGAAGCCAGATGAGAGGTAACTTGACTGTAACGGCGGGTAATAAGGAGCGAGGAACGGCATTGAATAGCCAGCGCATCTGTGTATCTGCCTAGGGTTTGACGCTCAATTCCCCAAACGCGACTGGTGCCAGCAATTGTCAGGTCAACTGTTTCGGAAGCTGCAACCACAGCTTGAATGGGTTCTGGGGATTCGACAGTTTTAATTTCAATGCGATCGCGTACACTAGCTGGTAGTTGCTCCATCATTTTGTGCAATTCATAACTCAACTCATCTTGGTTATGGTTTTCCCTAAGTACCTGTAAAATCTGCAACATACAGGTATCACGGTTAATCAATAGTCTCAAAGCTAAAATCAAGGCTAAATCATCATGGATGTTTGCTGAGTAAGGAACCAATAAGCTTTCTAAGCGTTCTGATCCCCGGTCTACAAATACGGCAACATCTACTGGTGCGATGCTGAGAATTTGCCCAACTCTGCCACCTAAACGATTGTTACTAAAAGCTGGACGGTGCCATCCCACAAGAATTAAATCAGGTTGCTCAATTTGGGCGATTTGGGCTGTTTCCCGTGCGACATTGCTCGATATGCGAATAATGGGATGCACATAGGAACGAGCAATTGGCGGTTCTAATGTGTTAATCAATTCTTCTAGTTGCTGGCGACGCTGAAGAATTAATCGTTCCGCTTCTACTGGGGTACTCTCAAAAGCATAATCTTCTTGCAGTTCAATTAAGCTAAGAGGATTGACTACAGCAGGTTGTCTGTAGTTCATTGCTAAGGTTACTGCCAATTGCAGCAACCCTTTTTGCGTGCTAGGATTTGCCACTGGCACTAAAATTCGGTAGTTAGGCGCAGATTCAGCCGCAGATGTAGTAGTTTCTGTAGTTGTTTCTGTGTCTAAGTTTGGTTCGACTACATCCAACTTGATGAGACGTTTGGGATATGTCCACTCCAGCAGTGGTGAGGTCATAAATGTTGTCACCAATGCCATAATCACCAGCATGGTAAAGACTAAGGGGGAAATTACACCTAACTCTAAACCAATGTTGAGAACAATTAGTTCGGTTAAACCGCGTGTATTCATTAACCAACCGAGGGCTGAGGCTTCTCGTTGATTAATGCCACTGACACGAGCGGCAATATATGTGCCAAAATACTTACCGGCGATCGCTACTAGCAATATCAATCCACATAACAACCACAATTCAGGACGGTTGAGTAAACCTATCTGCGTCCGCAAGCCACTATAGGCAAAAAATATTGGTAGCAGAAATATCAGGACAAAATCTTCGGTTTTAACCGCTAATTCTCGAACTAAATCTGCATTCTTGGGCATTGCTGCACCCAATAAAAATGCCCCAAAAATTAGGTGAATCCCAATAAGTTCGGTAATTAGTGCGGAACCAACTACCGCCATGTAAATTACAGCTAGAAGTAACTGACTTAAACGCCCAGTCCGACGGTAGTAAGTGGCTAATCTTTTGAGAAACCAGCGCCCCACTGTCAGCATAAAGCCAATGTAGACTATGCTCTCGATAATTGTGGGTATAGCACCAGCGATGTTACCAGTTCGTGCTACTGCGATCGCTACTGCTAAAATACACCATGCGGTTACATCATCTACGGCTGCACAAGTTAATGCCAAGGTTCCCAAGCGTGTTCCTTGCAAATTATTTTCTGTAATAATTCGTGCCAATACTGGAAAAGCCGTAATCGACATTGCTGCGCCTAAAAATAAGGCAAAAGCCGTAAACGAGACACTAGCATTAGAAACCAGAGGATACAGCATTAAAGATAAAATAGCCGCCAGAGAAAACGGCACAATTATGCTGACGTTAGAGGTGAGAATCGCTGCTTGTATGTTTCCGCTGAGATATTTGGGATTAAGTTCTAACCCAATCAAAAACATGAAAAATATTAATCCCACCTGAGACAAAACATTGAGAAATGGAATAGTTTCTGGGGGGAATAAACTAGCTGCTACATGGGGAGCAAGCAAGCCGAATAAAGATGGGCCAAGCATAATCCCGGCAACAATCTCACCAATTACTAAAGGTTGCTTAATTGATTTGAATGCCAGACCTATGAGCCGGGACAGTCCAATAACAATCAGCACCTCGATCAGAACGAGAATAACTGTGTGCATGGTTTCCTCTAAATGACTATCTGGTTTCCCTAAGATAATTCTTTACGGAATGGTAAATTGTCAACCTTATTCAGCATATTCCATATAAATATATGCTCGATTAGGATATTAATTCTTGTTACAACATAATCATCTTAATCAGCAGTTAATTGCTTAAATTTAAGAGATATTCAGAGAATAATTAGCAAAATAGCAGTATAAATATTAGTGATTAGTTAACAGTTATTAGACGTATAGGAATCCGACTTGATTATTGAAATTGCTTGTGTAGGTAGGTAATAGGGAAGAGAGAACAGGGAATAGGAGAAGAAGTAACAGAGGTGTACTGATTTTTTTCTCCAAATCAAATATTATTCCTAATATCTTTGAGATTATTGCTTAAGCGTTGATAAATGCAATTTGACAACCAGATCAGAAATATTCTCTAGAAATTTACTTAATGTTAATGTGATTAATACTATGGAAATAACAGGTCATTACTGATAGAAAACTTTCCTATTTGATTTGTAAACACTAATAACTTCAGAAGCCCGACTCTTCAAGAAGTTAGGCTTCTAGTTGTTCACAAATTATTTAGGATTTTTAAATAACGCAATGTGCGACTTATTGCTAAAATACCTTTCTCCGAAATCGCGCTTAACTTATCACACTAACATTATCTCAGTTGATATTCTGGTTGGGAATGATATGGTGCTAAAGCATCCCATTTCAGCACATCGTCTAATAAAGCTTGATAGCCTAATGTATTGGGATGTAGACCATCAGTATTCATCCGTTGGTGTAACCAAGTTTCACCGCGTCCCATCCATTGGTCGAAAATATCCAAGTAAGGAATTTGGCGTTGGTTACAAGCTAGGCGCGTAGCTTCTTTGTAACGATATTGGTCACTGTGATTAAAGTAAAAACAATCAAGAAATGGCATCTTGGTTTCATCTACGGGTGTCATCCCCACAAATAAAACTGGGCAAAGTTGTTGCGCCAAATCTAGCAGATGGGCGATATCTGCTTCAAAAGTGGCAAAATCTGTGTAATTTTTGCCATTGGGGCGACCTAACCGCGCTGAATCATTCAACCCGACGGAAAGAATAATTAAATCGGGAACGCGGTTGCGGAGTTCGCCTCGATGGCGAAATTCTACTTCTAGTCTTTGGGCTACCTGTTGTGTGCGATCGCCTCTAACACCTAAATTATATAAAACATGACCCGCACTACTAGGCAACATCCACCATCGTCGCAGTTGTTCTACCCAACCACCATGTTCAGGATCACCAAAACCGTAAACTATGCTGTCTCCAAGAGCGACAATCTTCAAAGACTGACATTGATTTGGGGCTAAAGACAGTTGCATTGAAGAAAGAGCTTGTAATGTTTGCATCTTAAAAAAGACTATATTTTATATCTTTACAAGATTCTATACATTTCTACACTATTCCAGCGTATCTTTTTTGTCATTCATGTTGCAATGTTGGCTTTTTAGAATGTTTCACAGGGCTAAACACTATTAATGCTGATTATCTGTTAGAGGCTAACTTATCAGCCACACGGGTAGTTTCTGGTAGCCTGTATTTTGGTGTACAGCGCAACACATAATCAATGGCTGTAGTCAAGCTAATTTTGTGACCACTAGAAATATACAGAGGTTTAACGCCAACACGAGTCCGTAAAACTGCACCAATGGTGTCACCTTGATGTATGAGTGGTTGCCAACTCCCTCTAGTTTCTGGCAATTCCTGATGTTTGCCAATAAACAGTGATTTAGCTACACCAATTGTCGGCATATCTAAAATTACCCCTAAATGGCTGGCTATCCCAAATCTGCGGGGATGGGCAATGCCTTGTCCATCACAAAGGATAATATCTGGTACTGTTTGAATTTTTGCTAAAGCATCCAGTACAGCCGGAATTTCTCGAAAAGACAGGAACCCAGGAATATAAGGAAATGAAGTCGGACGGTGTGCGAGGGTTGTTTCTACGACTTGTAAATCAGGAAAACTCAGCACCGCCACAGCTGCACGACTAATTGTCCCATCAGCGGCAAAACCCATATCGACACCAGCAACATAACTGATAGGTTCTGTCAATTTATCTTCTGTAATTACTTGGTCACGCAAACTTTCTTGAATATTGATAGCTTCCTCTAGGGTTTGAGGCCAAGTATGAGGTTGATAAATCTTCATAATATATGGAGAGAAAAATCTAGTTTAATGGGTGCGTAGACGCAAAGCGGCTTGTCGTTAGACATCGCTGATTTTATGAGAGTTATTTAATCATTTATCAATAGCACGCTCAGATAAATCTTTCTTACTTTTTATTTTTGCTATTTTTTGTTATCTCTGGAAACAGTAATCAAATCGGATTCCTATACCAATAACACAGGCAAATCTAACGGCTGCACCTCATCAATGCCAGATAAAAGCAATAAACAGCCAAATTTCCTTATATTCAGCCACTCTACCTACAGGTTGATTTTATCTCTAACTCATAAGCGATAAACTTCACTCTACAGGTCGATCCCAAAGTAGGATGATTCGCATTAAATATAAGTTAGGTGAAATGCGCTAGAAAAATTGTTGTGAAGAAAGTAACCATAATTGATGGCTATATGAAATTTTATGTGGCCACAGTGAGATTAATTCATCACAATAATTCCCAGCAAATATCTACCTAAAAATAACTTACTAGTAAAGCATGGACTAATTTTTTCTGCCACCATTTTCTCTGATGATGGCTCAGTCTAGCTTTGTTGGAAAAATATAACTTATGTGTTGTTAACGTTGTTTTTGAGGAATTCAAATGAAGAATATGACTTCTGTTTTATCTCTACTGCGTCCAGTCCGTTTTTTAATTGTAGCTTTTACCTGTGCATTAGTGTTAGTGTCTAATGCTTTCCCGGCTTTTGCAATTGAAAGCTATAAAAGTGACCCTACAGAAGCTACAACACAATTACTAGAAACACAAAAGAAAACTGATGAAATTGGTAGATCCGCACCTCCGGGACTGAAAAAGGTGCAAGAAGAGTCTAATAAAGGACTCAACGAAGTTCAAGGAGATGCTGACATTGATAAAATGAAGCGTCCTGAAAATTCTCAAGCAGCAACTACTGTTGAAGATGAAGTTGAAAATTTGTTAGAAAAAGTCACAGGTAATAAGAAGTAAGAATTTAATGAGACTGATGAGCAGCTTCAAAAGTAATTCAAGTAAGCATATTTGGTAGTTCCGATTCATATTGAATGAGAATTATTTACCAATTAAATACTTTGACTGCTAGTTAGGACAAATACTCCTCCTCCCTTCTTTATATTTTCTACTCAATCTGGACACCTTGTTTGATTATCTTGATCAAGGTGTCTATTTTTATTGGTGAATATCATCAGAAATTTTCCATCAATATCTAATCGCTTAGAGGCTGTCTCTAAAGAAACGTCAAGAGAGGAAAGTCAGGCGATCGCTAATTCAAATAGCCATTAATTTTCAAGGACAATAACAGTTAATCTTAGGTAAACTACGGGATACAATTAATTTTGCCTGCGATCGCGCTATGGTGAAATTCCTTTTAAACAGTTCTACACCGAACAAAACATCAATGTCGCTGGTGATTGGTTAGAACACTCTGCCGAGAGAATTGCCACCCTAGGCTATCTCAAAGGATGTAAAAACTTACGTGATACTCTCAATAACTTTGGCTCCAAGTTATTGTAAATCCATCCAATAGGAAAAACTCGGTTTTGAAAAGTCTTGAGCGTTGGTTTCCTGCGCTCAATTTTTCGTTTGTAAATTGATATTAAGAATTTATACTGGTCAATTGTTGTAGATTAACCGAGGATAACCACATTAATTGAAAGAATTGTTAGTATTGGGAATTGGTATAAAGATAGATTCATAACAGGAGTATAAGTTCTTTGCTCAATACATCCGATTCGATTTTGTCTGCTCTGTCGAGTGATCCAATTAAGTCAATTACTGCATTTGCTGCGATTATTAGTGCATCTGCTGCAATTGGTGGGTTAATAGTCGGCTGGAAAAATCTCAAGAAAGATACCACGAGAGTAAGTGTAGTTGTCAAACGCGCTCAAAATGGGCCTCTCATACTTCAACACCCTCAAGAAGAGTTTTTGCTTTTTGAGGTATATAACCAAGGCATTTCTCCTGTTGTTATTAATGAAGTAGGAATTAAAATTCCCCACAAGTGTTGGTGGAAATTTAAATTAATAAATTTGGTTGATTTACCTGAATCATATTTACATATGAGAGGTCATAAAAGTGCAGTAGGAACTCTTGAATGTGTAGGCGTACCTGGCACTATACCAGCTAGATCAACAGGTATATTCCTTTTAAGTTACTCTCGTATGAGAGAAGCATCTATTAATTATCAGAAGCAAAGTATTTCCCCTCTTACTCCAGGTTTTGTCGGTAGTCAAAGAGTAATCAAAGCTTTCCAAGAATTCCAAAAATTTGAGATATCCAAAGAGAAATGTCTGAAAATTGTTCCGTATGTTTTAACTGGTTCTGGGGAGTATTTTTTCGGTAAAAAGGCAATTATTAAGCTTGGCAATTTAGGTGATGTAGTTTTTTCTTGCCATCACTGACCAAAAGAGCGATCGCATTTAAGACTATAACCGTGGAAGCGATTCACAGAATCACACTAAATAAATTAATTCATCCTTTTATTCAGCAACGCCACATATTTTATATGTAATCTAATGTGACTCTATTTTGACTATAATCAGCAACTAAAATAAATAATTTCATCCATCGAGAACCTAATAAAACTTCCTGTATTTCATCTCCAGCAAATACAGGAGCTTCCCATTCTTGATTATCTACGATAACTCTACCACTATAAACATCAAATTCAGTTTCTCCCTGAGCAGTTCTTAATTTATTCTGGCGCAAAAAAGACCAATCAAGACTTTGTACATCTTGCTTGTTCATGGCTAAAAACTCAGTAAATCCTGTATCTAAGATTGTTTCTACAGGAAAACCCAAACCATCCCCGCCAATCAAGTCTATTTCAAAGTAAACTTGGCCTTTATCTCCAGACCTTCCCTCAATCATACTCTGCCACTTACACCTGTTTCATTAATGCCAAAAATATGATGAATCACATGAGGGTGTTTTTCTCTTGCCATTTTACTAGCTATTTCTTGATCCTGGTCAATAAAATAATCGCCGCTATCAGGTTCAATGGCAATATACCAGCCATAATATTTATCTAGGATTTCTGGTTTTAAACGCTCAAAAATCGCCCAAGAACGCTCATAAAACGCTTGTCTTCTGGCTCTATCTTCAACTTTTTGGGCTTCTGTCCACTGAATTTCCGGGAATACTCTTCCGCGTCTGACAATTCTTTCGGGTGAAGAGTGTGTCATATTTTTTACATAATGGAGATTGGTTTTTCATATCCTATTATAAAGCGATCGCCTAGATTAAAAAGAAAGCGGTATCTTGGAAATAAAATCAAATTTGGTTTTGCTCAAAAGTAATTTAGATACGTTTGCCCTGGAGCTACGCGGAATTAACTAGTGCTTAAAATTACAGTTAACTAGTTTTCAAACACCCTCTAACCTTAAGTTATAAATAATCTTCCTCTGTTAATCTTTCCTCTGGTTGATGTAAATGATGGTTGAATTTTGTGAACTTATAAATAAGTCTATTTAGGAATTAAGCTCAATGCGTGCGATCAATATTGGTTTGACTGAAGAACAGCGTCAAGGTGTAGCAAACCTGTTAAATCAAGATTTAGCAGATGCCTATTTACTTTTAGTAAAAACCAAAAAGTATCATTGGGATGTCGTCGGCCCTCAGTTTCGCAGTCTGCACCAGCTTTGGGAAGAACACTACGAAAAACTGACTCTCAATATTGATGCACTAGCCGAACGGGTTCGTGCTTTGGGTTGTTACCCTATTGGGACAATGGAAGGATTTCTACAAATTGCTACCCTCAAAGAACATTCAGGTGATGTTCCCACAGCCACAGGTATGGTAGCCAATCTTGTGGAAGATCATGAGCAAGTTATTCGCAATCTTAGAGAGCATATAGATCAGTCCAGTGAAGAGTTTCATGATGAAGGAACTGCTGACTTTTTAACTGGACTTATGGAAGAACATGAAGAGATGGCTTGGATGCTGCGCTCTTTTATTGAAGGACAAGAATTGCAGCCAGATGGAAATAAGCCAGGAGCAGGAGCAAAAACTCCTGTGGGTGTGTAGTTAAACGCAGATTTATCCCTAAATTTAGAGTCTGACTGAACATCCTAGGCTGGGGGAAGAACTTATCTCCCGCCTTTGTCTCTTTGCTAGTCAACTATAAAAAAGCAAATTTTCAGGAGTATTCAAGTGCCAGAAGTCTATCAAGCAGAACGTACTATCTCGGCTGTAATTAAAGAACAGAAGCAAATTGATGATGTAATTCGACGTTTACTAGACAGAGGCGTACCCAGAGATCATATTTCGGTTATGGGACGAAATTTTCAGTCGGAAACGCGAATTGCGGGCTTCATTACTAAGAGGGATGTAATTTTAGGTGGGTTGCGAACAGGGGCGATTTTTGGTTCTCTGTTTGGCTCTTTCCTCAGTTTGCTTACAGGTGTAGGTGTACTGTTTATTCCCTTTGTTGGCCCAATTGTCGCGGCGGGGCCAATCAGTGCATTACTATTAGGTGCTGCGAGTGGTGCGATCGCTGGTAGTGCTGGTGCTGGTTTAGTCTCGGCTCTCACAGCCTGGGGAATGCCTGAAGATAAAGCTGCAATCTACCAAACCCGCTTACAAGCTGGCGAATTTCTCTTAATGGCAGAAATCCCCAGCGATCGCACTGGGGAATTTCAATTACTTTTAGAAAGTGCTGGTGCTGAAGAAATTCACACAACTGATAAAACATTAGCTCATCCTTGTCCTGGCCCATGTAACAGTCCAGAAGATTTGTCTCCTGAAGTCCGTTCACATCTGTCTGAAGAAGCTCAACGGACATTCATTGAGCGTTATAACACTGTATTGAATGAAACCAGTGATGAGTTTAATGCTGAACAAGCTGCTTGGGAAGCTGTACATCAGCGCTTTGATGAAGATCAAAACGGTGTTTGGTCAAAGGAAAAAGTTAACGTCTAGGCGATCGTTTATCTAGGTTTGTTAGCAATGTTGGGGTGAAAGGATATGTTTGTAGAATTCCTTTCACCTTATTTTTATGCTTTTATGATTCCTCTCGAAATTCTAGAATGCGTTTAGCCGTGACTTGTGGTTGTTCTAAATGCGGGATATGGCCTGAATCTTGAATCCAAATCAGTTTACTGTTGGGAATTGCCCGTTTAAATCTTTTAGCATCTGTCGTGCCTAAAATTTTATCTGAGTCGCCCCAAAGAATTAATGTCGGTTGCAAAATTTGTGCCAGTTGCTTAAATCTAAAAGCACTGTAACCACCACTTTTGGTAAAAGCAATTAAAGCTAAATGCCAACTAGGCATTTCTAGATGCAATCCGCCACAATATGCCGCATCAAGGGAAATCAGACTAGGATTTTTATAAGCAGTCCGAGAAATGCGATCGCGGATTTTAGGATTCCGCAAAAATTGCGTCGCCCAATTATCTAAGGGCGGAAACATGAATTTCGCTAAAGGTGAACCCGCTTTTAACCCAGCACTATCAATTAATACCAATTTTTTAACAACTTCTGGGTAAGTGAGGGTAAAATCTAGGGCGGCTGCACCTCCCATTGATGCACCTACCAAAATGACAGGTTGGTTAATTAAGGTTTTCCAGAAGTAATATAGATGGGTTTTAATGGCGACAGGGCTAAATGGTATGCCTGCGAGTCTGTCGGTAAAGCCAAAACCCAGCAAATCCACTGCCCAAGTTTCATTATTTTCTGCCAACAGTGGCAACAGTCGGCGAAATTCTAATACAGAACTATCAAAGCCATGAATTAATAAAATTGGTGTACCACCACTACCTTGCTGTGCATAGGTAGTGGTAATTGCTTGCTCAGATAAAGGCGTAGCGATCGCTTGACTTTGAATACTCCGCGCTAGGGCGATCGATTCTATCTCTGTTAATTGACTAACTGCGACAGGTAAAAAGCTGGGAAACATAACTGATAATTTACAGCACCCCATTACCAAAATAATACTGATTTGCCTGCTGATGACTTAGTGTACTGAAAAAACAGTACTGAATGTCACAATTGGAGCCAAACCCTCGTAAAATAAAGATTACTTATTTTAGTGTCTCAGGAGCTAATGCCATGCCAATGGCTGTTGGCGTAATCGAAACTTTAGGTTTTCCATCTGTGTTAGCCGCGGCAGATGCAATGGTGAAATCTGCCGCAGTCACGCTAGTGTATTATGGCCTAGCGGAAAGTGGCCGCTTTATTGTTGCTGTCCGAGGACATGTTGCTGAAGTAAACAGAGCTGTTGAACAAGGTATAAATGCTGGGGAGCAAGTAAAGGCTGAAACAGTAATCACCCATTATATAGTTCCTAATCCCCCGGAAAACGTGGAAACAATACTACCAATCAACTTCACCGCCAAATCAGAACCTTTCCGTATCTTCTAAAAGATTTTGCCATTAAAATCTGTAACGGAGCTTTCTACAATTAACTTGTAGCGTTACCACATACGTTTATTTATACAGGAGATTGCTAATGTCATTACAAGCCGTTGGTTCGCTGGAAACTAAAGGTTTTCCTGCTGTGCTTGCAGCAGCAGACGCAATGGTAAAAGCTGGACGAGTTACTCTCGTTGGTTATATCAGAGTTGGTAGCGCACGTTTTACAGTAAATATTCGCGGAGATGTATCGGAAGTCAAAACCGCGATGGCTGCCGGTGTAGAAGCAGCAGAAAATGTTTATGGTGGAACATTAGAATCTTGGGTAATCATTGCCCGTCCGCATGAAAACGTTGAGGCTGTTTTACCAATTGCTTATACTGAAGAAGTGCAAGAGTATCGAGACTCTGTAGAAAATCCCATTATTGGTAGGTCTCGTAACGGACGATAGATTTAGATTCATTAGCATATTCATCCAACAGCTAAAGTCAAAAGTTCTCAGTCTAATTGCTAATCGATGATTAATAATTGAGACTAGACTATTGACTTTTTGCTAGATGTGTTGTTCCGATTTAATTGAGATAGATGTTAATCAAAACCATCACCTTGACTCGGCCGACAAGTAACTCTTAAGAGAAATAAATTACTTGTACGACTAGTTGTCAAATATGCATATAATTAAAAAAAATTTCCTTACGAAGAGTATTAAATTTTAAGAAAATTGTAGTGTTAGCGATCGCTTCCCTACCTTAAAAAACTTGCCAAGAGCCAAAAAAACTAAGGAGTTAACTGTAAACTATAGCTTTTACGTCTGTAAGCTATAGACAAACTAGTAGAAATTAATAAAAACAAATAGCATATTCCCCATGCCTAAAAAAAGACTTTATAAGGTGAAACTTATCTACCTAAGATAACGTCTTTGACATGGGTAAATCTCACTAGTTCTTTTGCAGAAGCGTAAACTTTCTCGCTTTGACTAACTCAAGAACTTTAATCGCAATTTCTCCTGATCAGTTCGGTTTTGGATAAATAGGCTTTTTGGGTGTCTTGATGATAGATTTACAAAAATTAAACCTTTTCAGGAATAGAAACAAAACTTCTTCATACTGAAATTTATATTATTCAGAGAATAAAAGCCAACACCACAATGTGAAAACTTCTGCATAAAGTTTAGGAATAAAAACGTAATAACAATAGAATCGCTGAAATGTCTTCATGAAAGCGACGGATTCATGGACAACTGCCAGCCAAGATGTTAAGAGTGATTGACGATAAACGGGGGTTGTGATGCAAACTTTACGGCAAGGTTTTGAAGAATACAATCTCACTATGGCAAAAGATGGAGAAAAACTAGCGCAGTATTGGCATAAACGCCTAGCTGTAGAGATTCCAGAACAAAGTGTATCTGTGAGGGAGAGTATTGTTCTGTGGCTCTTGGGAAAAGACGTAAACCGATTTGAACTATTAGATCCCAAAGAACTGGAAATTGCTAAACAAGCGATGGAATATCGCTGGAAAATTTTACGTCAACGTTACTTAGGTATTGGCCGAGAACGTGCTTATCGCAACTTGCTCACTCGATTAGGGAGTTTAGTTAGCTTACGCCATAAAATTCAAACTTGGGTCGCACTGAGCCGCGATCGCCAACGCAGTGTCATGGATGTATTACAAGAAGTGATCCAAGAATTACTGCAAAGCGACACCTATATGCAGCAGCAAATGGCTTGTATTGTCGAATTTACTAACGACAGACGACTACAAGATACACTCCTGTTTGCCAGTGTAGAAGAGTATGCTTTGCGCCCAGTCCGCAATCAACCCTTACTCGTTTATAGATTTGTCAACTACTTGCGTCGGACTCAGCGTGGTGGCTTAACTCAAGTACCCGGTAGTGACATGGTGAGACTAGTTTCTGAAGAAATTCTCACTGATGACAATGATAATCGCGTCAACTTGGTAGATACGCAAGCGATCGCCGAATATCAAGAAGCACAACAACTAGAAGAACAACAATCACTGCGCCAATCGGTGCAAACAGAATTTGCCAACTACTTACAAGAAAATCTTGGACAAGAAGCTGTCGATTGGCTGAAGTTGTATCTCCAAGGCAAATCTCAAGATGAAATTGCCAAGCAACTGCAAAAGCCAATTCGGGAAATCTACCGCCTGCGGGAAAAAGTCAGCTACCATGCAGTTCGTGTCTTTGCCCTCAAAGGTAAACCAGAACTCGTCAATAGCTGGCTATCAATTTCCTTAGAAGAACATAATTTGGGACTTACACCTAACCAATGGCAGCTACTTTATCAAAAATTAACACCATTGGGGCAGCAGGTACTAGATTTACGCAAAGCAGGTAATTCCCTGGAAGCGATCGCCCAAAAGTTAAATATCAAAAGCCATCAGGCAATGGGAGAATGGACAAAAATTTATCTCCTAGCCCAATCGTTGAGAACCGAAGAATCAGGAGCATAATCAGCGATCGCCGCAATTCCTACCCCTAAATAAATTGGGGACTTTGCTGGACGCAATTGGGAGGGTTTTTCAACCTAGCAACCTTTCCCCTGCTCCCTTATCCATTCAACTAAGTATCATCTTACTGAGAGTAATTAATTTAATTTTTACCAAGATAACAAAGTATCTTTATTTACTGCCAACTAACTTAGAGCAAAATAAAATATAAGGAAACTTTAAATAATCAAAAATTATGTTGTCTTCCGAGGACAAAGCAAATGATACCGAAGCCAGTAGGCCACAGGTACTATCAAACATATCGATCAACTTAGAGCAAGAAAGCGATCGTCTACAAATATTTCAGCTAATTGATCATCTCCTGTCCTTTGAAGCTTGTCTGTACCACCAAATTTTGCCTTTTAGATTAGAAGAAGGGAAGCAATTACGCCTAGGTATGGTGCATCCACAAGACAGCAGCGCACTAGATTACGTGAATCGGATCTTATGTTATGTCAACTGCACGATGGTGACTCAAGAACTTGCCACTGACACCCACCGCAGCATCCTCTCAGCCTACCTCAACTATAAAAATACCCTTAACTCAAATACTAAAACAGTCAATCATTCTGACATCACCTCATCTCAAAATCAGCAGCAACCGCCAGCATCAATGGTGGCGAACATGGAAACTCCTAAAAATACTCAAAAATTAACAGATTTTCCCCCACTTCCAGAACCCAACCTTTCGGCTTTAGCTAAAAAGCTCAAGGAAGAGATCACCGAAGCAGTACTCACCAATAATTTAACTATCCTGCCAGTCCCTGCACCAGAACTATCTACTCCGGTAGAAGTGCTTGCATTACTCCCACCCAAAAAACTCCTAGAAGAATTACTCGGTCGAGTTCTAGGAGGCGGAATTGGTCGCTTGTATTTAGAAAGACAACCTTACAAAGGTAGAATACTCTGGAGTGATAATGGTGTTGTGCAATCGGTATTAGACAATTTACCGCTGTCAGTTTTTCAAGGCGTACTTAATGAATTAAAGCGATTTGCCAGCTTACCTATCACCACAATTACAGAACCCAAACAAATAGAAAAAGAATGTGTATATCAACAAAACCGTGTATTATTACGCCTGCGAGTAATGCCAGGAATTTACGGTGAAGAAGCTACACTTCAAGTATTGCGCGGAGCCGCCTTAAAGTTTCATCAACAACAACAATTAGCGCGCCTTAGCCGTGATGTCTTAGGTATTTCGCAACAACTCAGCTATAAGTTACAGGAACTAAATCAACGACTCATACTCAACTCTAGCCTTACACCAGAGCAATCAGATGCTTTAGATACTTTAAATCGCCTAGTCGAAAATTTAGACCAACAAGTCAAAATACTCACAGCAAATAGCGATTCAATGAGCAAATAATAAATCACAATTCTGTCAGTAAAACCGCTGATTTCGATCCCTGACATAATTGTTATGTTGTAAAGGAACATCAGACCGAAAAACCATAGGCTGTTAGTGTAAAATATTACTATTTACTATGTATTAATACTATGGTGGCGGTTTTAAAACTTATAGTAGTCAACTTAAATTTCCATTATTGAATTCATTTTTTACAGATATTTCATGCAGACTGAGGTTTTTAGTGAACTTTTCCCCTTGCTGAGTACAGCCAACCCACAAACTTTAGAATGGCTGCTCAATGTTGCAATTGATCACGAATATCCCGTAGGAAGAGCCGTATTGATGGAAGATGCCTGGGGTAACGCAGTTTACTTTGTGGTATCTGGGTGGGTGAAAGTCCGCCGTACTTCAGGAGAAGATTCTGTGGCGATCGCAATTTTAGGTCGGGGTGATTTTTTTGGCGAAATGGCGATTTTAGATGAATCCCCTCGTTCAACTGATGTAATTGCCCTTTCGCCTGTGAAGTTACTCAGCATTTCTCGTGAGCGTTTTATTCAAATCTTGTTTAAAGATCCACAATTGCATCATCGGATGCTGCAACTTATGGTGCGAAGAATCCGGCAATTTAACCAGCGATTACAGATTCGCTCTTCACCACCCGCTGTAAAACTGGCTCACACCTTAGTCAGCTTAGGTGAAAGCTATGGACAAGAATCAGAACAAGGTAAAGAAATTTTTAATATTCCCTTTAAAGATTTGGCAGAAGTGACAGAAATCGGAGTTGAAGAAACCACCAAAATCATGGAAAAATTACATGAAAAGGGATGGATCACAATTGATAATGTTAATAACATCATTCACTTGCTTAACTTCAAGCAATTGATGAATTTGGCAGGCAAAGTCTAAGTGTGGGTTGAGTGTAAGGTCGCCAAAATTCAGCTGCTGCGGTAATTAATGTCATCAATTCTCCAAGTCAGTGACTCGCTAAGGGCTGATGCCTTTGTCAGAAAGCCTTTACGAAGTTACAAACAGAGGAGACCGCAGATGCAACTCTCAGCAATGGTGTTGAGCATTAAGATGTTGAGCTACAAGTTTGGAAACCAGCTCTATTGACTATAGTGCATGAAAAACCTATGAGCATGAAAAATGCTGGAAACACACACTTGGGAGTAAAAATTAATTAATTATGGATAAAAAGACCTGAAACTTTGACATCAACTATAAAATATTAATTAATTGTAAATCTTTTTCCAATCTCACGTTCAGACTACTTTATTCCTAGTTCTTTACAAACTCCCTCCATTGACTATTAATTATTGACTAATAACTATAAACTCATAACTTATCACTCCTGTCTACTACTACAAATGACTGAAGCAACAGCACCTCGTCTCGAAATTGGCGTTAAGGAAACCGTACCGGCGATTCATTACCTGGTAGCAATGCCCCAACCAGAAACCCATCTGTTTGAGGTGAGCTTGCAGCTGGTTAATCACTCATCCCCAACACTTGACTTGAAAATGCCCGTCTGGACACCAGGCTCCTACTTAGTCAGGGAATATGCCAAGAATTTACAAGATTTTGCCGCTTTTGCTGGAGAACAGCCATTGCCTTGGCGGAAAATCAGCAAAAACCACTGGCAGGTAAACACAAACGGGATCTCGGAATTAACGGTGCGTTACCGGATATTTGCCAATGAGCTATCGGTACGAACAAACCATCTGGATAGCACCCACGGTTATTTCAACGGTGCAGCCCTGTTTTTTAGATTACGAGGCTGTGAAGGGTTGCCAATTCAGGTGACTATTATACCGCCGCATCCTGAATGGCGGGTGACTACTGCCTTGGACTCAGTTGATGGACAGTCTTCTACCTTTTATGCAGACGATTTTGATACTCTTGTAGATAGTCCCTTTGAAATTGGTTATCACGAGTTATATCACTTTGAGGTTTTGGGAAAACCTCATGAACTGGCTATTTGGGGGCAGGGAAATTACCAAGCACAACAAATCATTGCCGATATTCAAAAAATCATTCATGTAGAAGCTCAGATGTTTGGCGGGTTGCCTTACGAAAAATATGTGTTTCTACTGCATTTATTTGCCCAAGCTTATGGTGGTTTGGAGCATAAAAACTGTTGCTCCCTCATTTATCAGCGTTTTGGGTTTAGTTCACCAGATAAATACGATCGCTTCATCCAACTGGTGGCGCACGAATTCTTTCACTTGTGGAATGTTAAACGAATTCGCCCAAAAGCTTTAGAAGTTTTTGATTACGACCGAGAAAATTATACCTCTTCTTTGTGGTTCTGTGAAGGTACTACAAGTTATTACGATTTGTTGATTCCCTTACGGGCAGGAATTTATGATGCCAAGTCATATTTTCATAATTGGAGTAAGGAAATTTCGCGGTTTTTAACCACGCCAGGACGGAAAGTGCAATCACTGGCCGAGTCAAGTTTTGATGCTTGGATTAAACTTTATCGCCCCGATGCCAATAGCAATAATTCTCAAGTTTCCTACTATTTGAAGGGGGAAATGGTTTCTTTATTGCTAGATTTGCTGATTAGAGAGCGGTCTAGAAATCAGCGTTCTCTGGATGATGTGATGCGGCTGATGTGGCGTAAATTTGGTAAACAAGAAATTGGTTACACACCAGAAGAATTACAGGAAGTAATTGAATCTGTAGCCGAAATGGATTTGACTGACTTCTTCAATCGCTACATTAATGGCACTGAAGAATTGCCTTTTAATCAGTACCTCGAACCTTTTGGCTTACAAGTAATTGCGGATAGAGAAGAAGAACCTTACTTTGGTTTGAGGTTAAATACCGAGAATGGACGGGAAATAGTGAAGTTTGTCGAATTTGGTTCACCCGCGCAGTTAGCAGGAATTGATGCAGGTGATGAATTGCTGGCTATTGCTGGTATACGTGTAACATCTCATCTTTTAAGCGATCGCTTAAAAGATTACCAAGCAAACGACACTATTCAGGTAACAGTTTTTCATCAAGATGAACTCCGCACTTGTTCTGTCACCCTCGCAGCACCACGTCCCAGCAAGTATCAGGTAGTTCTAGTTAACAATCCAAATACTACTCAAAAAGAAAATTTTGCTGGTTGGTTAGGTGTACCACTGACCTCTCTTTGTTAATACTCCTATTCTTGAATATTTTGAGGACTGGGTGACAACTAATAGGGGCGCAATATATTGCGCCCCTAAATATGTGTACCATTAAATATCAGCAGCCGGAAAAATAACTCATATTTTCTAGCGGCAAATTAAATTTCTCTACCTAGAGATAGGCTTGAGCATAACTGTTTTATACTTGAGCAAGATGAAAATCAGATATTAATATCTGCCTATTTACAATTTCTCCAAAAATATAGATGTGTAACCCTAATTTAACGAATTGATATATTTAGTGATTAATTTTATTGATTTACTTGTCTATTTTAGAGGATGTTTTAAAGGTAAGTAATACATTAGACTTTGCCAACAACCTCCTATTTTAAATCTTGACAAATAGATTATGCATTTTTTTGATAAATTATATCTAAATATTGCACAAAACCAAAGCTTATTATTTGCAGGTCTTGACCCTAACCCAGAGATGATGCCTAGCGGTTATCGCTCTCAAGATATCATTACTGGTCTAGAAAATTGGTTGCAATTTATTATTGCCGAAACTGCGGATTTTGTTTGTGCCTATAAGCCAACACTCGGCTTTTATCAGGCTTTAGGCATTCCTGGTTTAGAACTTTTGTACACAACTTTAGCTGCTATCCCCAGTCATATTCCAATTATTTTAGATGCCAAACATAGCGATTTAAATACTAGTAGTATTTTTGCCCATACTGTATTTACAGAATGGGATGTGGATGCAATTACTCTCAGCCCATATCCAGGGCAAGATCATGTGGCACCGTTTTTGGTTTATCCTGATAAGGCTGTGTTTATTTTATGCTGTACTTCTAATCCCGGAGCCGAAACCATACAACAATATCCTGCTAATGATTCACCCCTTTATTTGCAGGTGGTCAAAGAAGCCAAAAACTGGGGGACTCCAGAAGAATTAGGTTTAGAAGTAGGAACTACTAATCCTGACGTTTTGGGTTTAATTCGGGCAGTTGCACCAGAACGAACCATAATGGCACGTAGCATTTGGGCTGAGGGTAGTAACCTCAAGCAAATCTTAGAAGCTGGGTTAAATAGTAATGGTGATGGGTTGCTAATTCCTGTACCTCAAGATATGTTGGCAAACTCAAACTTATCACAAGAAATCCAGTCTTTACGCGCAGAAATTAATCAAACAAAAAGTCAAATTACTGCTGATGCTTCTAGCTGTTCTGTATGGCTACCTGATGTTCGTTTTGAGGATCAGCAACTCCAGAATGATTTAATTTTGCAACTTTATGATATTGGTTGCATTATGTTTGGTAAATTTGTGCAAGCGTCAGGAGCGATATTTCCCTATTACATAGATTTACGCAAAATTATTTCTAATCCGCAAGTTTTTAATCAAGTTCTGAGTGCCTATGAAAAAATCTTAAGAAACCTGAATTTTGATAGATTGGCAGGTATCCCTTACGGTTCTTTACCAACTGCGACTGGTTTAGCTTTGCGGTTGAATTGTCCAATGGTTTTTCCCCGTAAAGAAGTGAAAGCACATGGAACACGTAAGGTAATTGAAGGCAATTTCTTGGCTGGTGAAATAGTAGTAGTAGTAGATGATATTCTCATCAGTGGTAAAAGTGTGATGGAAGGAGCAGAAAAACTGAAATCTGCTGGCTTAAATGTGCATGATATTGTGGTTTTAATTGACCATGAACAAGGAGTGCAAGCCAGACTCAGAGAAAATGGTTATCGAAGTTATGCAGTTTTCACTATTTCCCAAATCGTCAAAACTTTGTACCAAGCAGGAAGAATCAATGATGAGCAACTTTTAGCTTTTACTGAAAGCTAGGAATAATTATGAATTTATCAGTTAATCGACTTCTAAAATGGCTAGTGTTAACGTTGTTATTTCCCCTATTTTTTCTTAATGGATGGTTATTATTGCGATTTTTTCAATATTTTCAACCTTTAGTGGCTATTCTTGTCCTAGCCTCTTTGTTTGCTTTTATTTTAAACTACCCTGTTTCGTTACTGGAGCGACAAGGCGTTAAACGTAACTATGGAGTCACACTAGTTTTTATCTTAGCTACTTTTATTCTGGTGACTTTGGGAATTACATTATTACCCATAGTTTCCGAGCAATTTAATGAAATGGTTAAATTACTGCCTCAATGGATTGATTCTAGTGAGGCAAAATTACAGGGTTTAAATGATTGGGCTTTTAGCCAGAGTAGTAGAATAGATTTCAGTCAAATTTTTACTAAAGTTACTGATAAAATTCCTGATGAATTGGAGTATCTTTCCGATAAGCTTTTAAGCATTATTGTCGATACAATTGATAGTGTTTCAGGAGCATTAATTACAGTAGTTTTAAGTTTTTACTTGTTGTTAGATGGGCCAAGACTGTGGGAGGGAATATTTAAAAAGTTTCCTTGGGCTTTCGCCCAACCAATTAGTAAATCTATTCAACAAAACTTTCAAAATTACTTGATTGGACAAGGAACATTAGCTTTACTGATGGGACTTGCCCAAACATTAATGTTTTTGTTGTTTCAAGTCCAGTTTGGCTTGCTTTTTGGTTTGGGAGTGGGAATTTTAAGCTTGATTCCCTTTGGAGATGTGTTGAGTTTGATTGTTATCACTTTAATTATAGCTACCCATGATTTTTGGTTAGCAGTAAAAGTGCTGGCAGTAGCTGTGATTATTGATCAGTTGATTGACCAAGCGATCGCACCGCGATTGTTAGGCAGTTTCACAGGGTTAAGACCAATCTGGGTGTTAATTTCTTTATTGGTGGGAACTTATATTGGTGGAGTGTTGGGATTAATTATTGCTGTACCAGTGGCTGGTTTTATTAAAGATGTTGCCGATGGTTTTGCTGTATCTAATGATGATAATACTGCGGTTGCAGGTGAAGAGGGAGAAATGCTTCCACAAGAATCTACATCTGGGTAGGTTGAAAATATTAAATGCCTTTAAATCCCATCTCGCTTTCTACTTGTTGTACTTGTGTAGAGTTTACCTGATCGGCCGCTGCGGTAAGACGAGTGTGACGCATAACTCCCAGTTGGCTAATTAATATCCCCACGATAATCAAACTACCACCTATATATTGAGGTAGGGTTGGGGCTTCATCTAAGATAAAATAAGCAGCCACAATACCTGCAATGGGAGTAAATGAGCCAACTAAGGAAGCGACAGATACCGTAGTAGCTCTCAAACCTTTAAACCAAAACGACTGACCTAAAACTACAATCACCACACTATAAAGCAACATCCACCGCCACAAAAAAGGCGAAAATACTTCGGCAAAATGATGTTGACCATATAGCCGTAAAGCCAGAAAGAAAAATACTATAGTTCCTACAGCAGTGCGATAGATTGTAAAAATTCCTAAAGGAATATGGAAGACATATTTTTTACCTAGAACTGTAGCTACTGCTGCGGCTACTGATGCGGCTGCTGTCAGAATTTCGCCTGTACCCAAATGAAACCCTGGCGTATTCATTATGGTATGTCCTGCTGGTTGGAGTAAGACAGTCAGTGCGACACCCACAAAAGCTGCGATCGCCCCAATAATTTCCCAAATATTTACCCGTTCTTTTAATAACCAAATTGATAAAGCTAAAGCCAGTGGCGGTTCTAATCTACCAACTAAAATCACATTGTTGACATTGGTGAGTGCTAGTGCCTGAAAAATTAACCCAGGAGCCAACGCCCCTGATAAGATTGATACTACCGACAACACTAGCCAATTATTCACTGATATTTGCTTCAATGCTGTTTTGTTCCACTGTTGCCGATAGATGATAATCAGCACCAGCAATGCACAGATATTGCCAACGAACAAAACATTACACAGAGAAATGGGATTTCTCCCATTTATTAAGTTTTGCGAACCAATTTCTGTTAACTTGCGCGTAACTGCACCTGATGCGCCAAAAATGAGGATTGCTACCCAGAGATAGGCTTGGTGAGGAATTCTGTCAATGAAACGATGCCATCTTCTCAGGCTAGTCACAGCAATACCACTTGCAGTTGCAATAGAAGTCACGTCAACAATACTAAAAATCTTAGCTTAAGTCCAGGTGAGAACAAGCTGAAACAGCCTTAAAAATTAGCTGATATTTTTGACATCACAATTACCTGAGAAAATGCTGAGTTTAAACTGAATCTTATTAAGGAATAAATTCAGACAATTTATGGCTAAGTTTCAGATGAGCTTCAGTAGTATCTGAGATGCTCTGAATAGCTACGAAGCTCAAACATAAGGAATTAACCCATGAAATTCGCCTCTTCATTACTTACAGGTGTTGCCATAGCTGGTTTATTGTCAGTTGGAAATGTTACATTTCAGGCTGTAAAACCTTCAATCTCACTACTTCCAGCCTCAGCGGCGGATGCTACAGGTTTGTCTGCTCAACAAAAAATTGATTTGATCACTAAGAACAAGGGTGTTTTTGGTAATGGTGATCAGCTGCGTCGTTTCTTCTTTGGCGACCTTGAACCTATCGGAATTCAACCCGGTGGTGCAGGTCATGTAGTTAATCTCTACAACAAAGCTAACGATGTGACATTTTCTTACTGTTCTACTTTTGATGTAGTTGTAGCTGTGAAAAAAGGCAAGGTTGAGAAGTTTCCTGCTAACGAAGTTAAGTAATTGTTTGTAGTAATTAAGTAATATAAATAAATTTTAGGGTAGCGAACATGATACTGGTTGCTACCCTAATCTTTTTTTCGGCTAGTTTAATGTCACAACGGAGAAGGGGAGATTCGAACTCCCGGAACCTTTCGGTTCATCCGATTTCAAGTCGGACGCATTCGACCACTCTGCCACCTCTCCAGTAAAACTGTCGAGCAACTGCTTACCCTATATTCTTTGGTGAGCAACAAAGCTGACAGATAATAATATATCTTACATCTACGCAGGTTGCACTACTGAAAGTAAATATCTACAACTTACTAGGGGAAAGCTCATACAAAATTTCCTCTGAGATCGCCTGTAAATCTTTGCCTACCCAAACTAAGGCAGCTTGTGTGACTACACCTGCCTCTAAGTGGACAATAGAGAAATTCCGTTGCTTGTATCCATCATGTTCGATAATTCTGGGGACGCTGGCTGCATTTAAGTAAATTGTGCCTTGTGGATTTCTAAACACTGATGTGCGTAACACTTTTTTGGTGTGCCGCAGAGTGTGGTGCATATGTCCAAAGGTAACTAGAGGAATGGTTTTACCAAGGTTGATCGTCTGAGAAATAGCTTCGGCAAAATCTGGATCGCCAAAATCGCCGCCGATGGGATGCCAATCTTTACCACAGGGGTCTTCGGGGCGATCGCCTAAGCCACTCGGCCCGTTGTGTCCGAGAAAAATAATTGCATCGCCAGCAGCAGTTTTGACCGCAGCCGTAATTTTAGCTGCTGATTCTTCCATGTCTGTGACACCGTAACGTTCTTTGCAGATGTCTGCAAATCTCCATTCTGGGCCACCCCAACTAAAAGGACGACCACCAACTACGGTTAAATTCCATTCGGGAAACTCCAACTTGCTGTAACCAACATGGGCTGCACCCAGTAAATCAAGTTGTTCTTGTACCCAGTCTTCTTGAGAGCGATCGTAGGGACATTTCTTTCGTCCCCATTCTGTAGCAGTGTACCAAGCGTCGTGGTTGCCCATGATTGCTGCTTTGGGGATATTCAGGGAAGCGATCGCTTTCACCACTTCCACTGATTCATTACCAAAATCTCCCACAAATAGCACCAAATCAACACCCAATTGCTTGAGTGCAAGGGCATCTTCCACTTCCCATTGGTCGTGAATATCTCCAACTACAGCAATTTTGAGAGTTTTTGATTGTTTTTTCTGACTGGTCATGCCGCTTTCCTTGCTGTCTATCTCCAGCATAGGAAACTCAGCCAAATTTGGACACAATCTTCTCAATAGTACTAAAAGGAAAACTAAGTAGGTTTGTACAAATAAAGCTAACTCGTTAAAGTCGCGCACTGTACTATAGGAATCCGACTTGATTATTGAAATTACTTGTGTGGTGCGCTTCGCGCACCACAAGCGCGATAGGCAGGGAACAGGGAACAGGAAAAGAAGTAACAGAGGTATACTGAGTTTTTTCTCCAAATCAAATATGATTCCCATCGCATCCTAACTAACTGCTAAATTCTTGATTTATTTTTTCAGTCAGCTAATCACAAGAAAATCTCGTAACCAAACATAAAAAACACTCTTTTTTCATCCCTAGCCCTAATTTCTAGCCTCTATTTTCCAGCTAGTCATTATTTGCTAACTTGAGTGGGAAAACCGTACTGAATTGGGGCGCAATTGCTACCTGATAGATATGTGTTTGGATAGCTAAAATTTATGTGTAGCTTAAGTAATGCTGTGATTGAGAAAAGCTGAAAAACGTTCCATACAGCATTAATAGGAGAGCATAAATATGGGAAATCAATTTAAAACAGTTGCTTTGCTGGCTGCACTCAGTGGGTTATTAATTTCTATAAGTTACTGGGTACTTGGTGGCACTAGTGGCTTAATTATAGGAATTGGTTTAGCAGCAGTAACTAATCTATTTTCCTGGTATCAATCAGATAAAATTGCCTTAGCAGTGTATCGCGCCCAGCCAGTGAGTGCCGCAGAAGCACCAGGACTTTATCGGACGGTGGAGAAATTAGCTGCACGCGCTAACATCCCTATGCCCGCAGTTTATATTGTTCCCGGTCAAACGGCTAACGCTTTTGCCACAGGACGCGATCCAGAACACGCTGCTGTGGCTGTGACTGAAGGTATTTTAAGTATTCTGCCAGAAGATGAATTAGAAGGTGTGATTGCCCACGAATTAACCCACATTATTAATCGTGATACCTTAACCCAAGCTGTAGCTGCGACGATCGCCGGTGCAATTTCTTTCTTGGCACAAATGGTGAGTTACAGCCTGTGGTTTAGCGGTGGTTCACGAGATGATGACAGAGGTGGTAATCCGTTAGGAATATTGTTAACTGTATTGTTAGCACCAGTAGCTGCAACAGTAATTCAACTAGGCATTTCTCGTACTCGCGAATTTTCTGCTGATGCTGGTTCGGCAAAATTAACCGGGAATCCCCGCGCTTTAGCCCGCGCTTTGCAAAGATTAGAAGCCACAGCACGACAGTTACCTTTAGATGCGAATCCAGCTTTTGAACCTTTATTAATTATCAATCCTATCTCTGGCAAGTTTTTAGGTAACTTGTTTTCGAGTCATCCTGACACAGAATCACGGGTTGAACAATTGCTGAAATTAGAACAGCAACTGTCTACAAAATATTAATCATTATTCCTTTGTGGGAAACTGAATTGAGAGGATATTGTAACTATGACTGGTAATAATTTTGAATCCATTGAATCTACTTTAGTTGTACAAATCAGTTCTCAAACTAACGAAATGGTAGAAGCGGAAATGGCTGGGGAGACTGATGAAGTGAAGAACGAAACCAAAGCTTTAATTGAAGCACTCAAACGACGCGCCCAAGCTGAAGCAGAATCAGCCGGAACCCTCACCCGCGAAACTTATTTAAATGCTGTGCGCCAAGCAAGAGAAGCCATTGAAGGCGAAAAACTCATTGAACGCGATCGCCTGGAAAATGCTTGGGCTGTCATCCAAGAAGAAGCTGAGAAAAACTGGCACTTATTGTGGAAAGAATTTGCTGATTTTGGCGATCGCTTCCAAAGTGCAGCTAAAGCTGCCTGGGAAGCTTTCAACGCCCCTCGTGATCATCATTAATTAATTTTGTTCATTGATAAATTTATTGTAGGGTAGGCCGGAAAGCCTACCCGTTTTTTTGTTAACCCAAAATCAAAAAAATATGGTATCAAATATTATCTTGATTGGCCCTATAGGTGCTGGTAAATCTACTATTGGCGAATTATTAGCTAATCACCTTGGTATTCCCCAATGTTCAATGGATGAATTACGATGGGGCTACTACCAAGAAATTGGATATGATGAAAAATTAGCACAACAAAAACGCGAAACTGAAGGCTTATATAGTGTTTACCAATATTGGAAACCTTTTGAAGCTCATGCAGTAGAAAGATTAGTATCGGAATATAAAGACTGTGTGATAGATTTTGGCGCAGGTCCTTCTGTTTACGAAGATACGTCCTTATTTCAAAGAGTACAAAAAGTTTTAGAACCATTACCTTATGTTATTCTTTTGCTACCATCACCTGATTTACATGAGTCGCTGCAAATTTTGAACGATCGCAACGAATATGTAACTGATGGCAGTCCCAACATTAATGAACACTTTCTTCGTCATCCCTCAAATTATCTTCTGGCAAAGTTTACGGTATACACAAAAGATAAGGCACTACAGGAAACTTGCAATGAAATTTTAGATTTGTTGGGTTATGGCTATAAAACTTAGAACGTTTAAATCTGTAACCTTCACCGATAAAGCATTTCAGCCCTAGAACCGGGCGAAACACAAGCAATCTGCCGCTTACCCCTAGCCTTCTGCTAAGATATTGTGTCATTGGTTCTTCTATTAGATACTATTGATGCTAGATAATGGGAAAGCTTTGACTTTTATTGACCCATCTAGCCCGGAAGAACAGATTAACTACTATGCGAACTCACTATTGCGGCGAACTCCGAAAAGAAGATATTGGAGAAACTGTTACCTTGTACGGATGGGTAGACCGTCGCCGCGATCATGGGGGCGTGATATTTTTAGATTTACGCGATCGCTCTGGCACAGTCCAAATTGTCAGCGATCCGCAACGCACCCCCAATTCTTACGAGCAAGCCAATGCTTTGCGGAATGAATACGTCGTCGAAATTACAGGTAGGGTAACGCAACGTCCCGAAGAATCCCTCAATACCCGCATTCCTACAGGTGAAGTGGAAATTTACGCGGATAAAATTTCCTTGTTAAATGCTGTCCGTAAGCAACTACCATTCCAGGTTTCCAGTGCTGACACCGAATCGGTACGGGAAGACTTAAGACTAAAATACCGTTATTTGGATTTACGGCGCGATCGCATGGCGCAAAATATGCAGCTGCGTCATCAAGTCGTCAAAGCGATGCGTCGCTATTTAGAAGATGGGGAAAATTTCATCGAAGTGGAAACCCCAGTTCTTACACGTTCTACTCCCGAAGGTGCGCGGGATTATGTTCTACCCAGTCGCGTCAACCCTGGCGAATGGTTTGCTTTACCTCAGTCACCGCAACTATTTAAACAAATCTTGATGGTATCTGGTATGGATAGATACTATCAGATTGCCCGTTGCTTCCGGGATGAAGATTTACGTGCCGACAGACAACCAGAGTTCACCCAATTAGACATGGAAATGAGTTTCATGTCTCAAGAAGAAATTATCGAACTCAACGAAAAATTAGTTTGTCAGATTTTCAAAACCGTTAAAGGGATTGAGTTAACCCATCCCTTCCCCCGTTTAACCTACGCCGAAGCGATGGAACGTTACGGTAGCGATAAACCCGACACTCGCTATGATTTAGAATTAGTCGATGTTTCCGATATCCTCAAAGACTCTGGTTTCAAAGTCTTTAAGGATGCTGTTGCTCATGGTGGTATTGTCAAAATTCTTCCCATCCCCAACGGTAACGACAAAATTTCTAACGTCCGTATTAAACCAGGTGGCGACATTTTCAGAGAAGCTAGTGAAGCCGGGGCAAAAGGTTTAGCTTACATTCGTGTCAGGGAAGATGGCGAAATTGATACCATCGGTGCAATTAAAGACAACCTCACCGCCGAACAAAAAGCCGAACTTCTCCGCCGCACAGGTGCAAAAGCCGGACATTTGTTATTGTTTGCTGCTGGTGATGTTGCGACTGTTAATAAAACGTTAGATAGATTACGGCAATTTACCGCCAGAGAATTTGGCTTAATCAATCCAGAAAAACTCAATTTGTTATGGATTGTTGATTTCCCGATGTTTGAGTGGAATGCTGACGAAAAGCGCCTGGAAGCATTACACCACCCCTTCACCGCACCCCATCCCGACGACATACACGACTTAAAAACCGCCCGCGCCCAAGCTTACGACTTGGTATTCAACGGCTTTGAAGTTGGCGGTGGTAGTCTGCGAATTTATCAACGGGAAATTCAAGAACAGGTGTTTGAAACCATTGGCTTGTCTCCAGAAGAAGCGCAAAGTAAATTTGGTTTCCTCTTAGAAGCTTTTGAATACGGTACACCGCCACATGGTGGTATCGCCTACGGTTTAGATCGTTTGGTGATGTTGCTGGCTGGGGAAGAATCTATCCGTGATGTCATTGCTTTTCCCAAGACACAACAAGCCCGTTGCTTGTTAACAGATGCACCTTCTGGGGTAGATGGGAAGCAATTGAAAGAATTGCACGTTGCTTCAACATACAAGCCAAAGTCATAACGAAGCCCAAGGGAGTAGAGAAAGTTAAAGTAAGCCTTTATTAATTAATTCTTCTTTAACTTTTCGATTTTTTTCATTATGCTCCCTTTGGTTTTTATCAATAGGTGAACTGTATTCTAAAGGAGGATTTAAACATTCTAAGTGTTTGATTTCTCCATTTTCATAAATTACAGTGTGACGGTCATTAGTCCTGCGGTGCATGGCGTAGAATTCAAGATATTCAAAATTATTTTCAATTCCAAAAATAAAATTTATTCTCCAACCAGCTTGAAAACTTGAACCTTTCTGACGCTCTTGTAAATTGTTTTCTGGTAAGGTGATTTGCCATCGAGCAAACCATTTATTAAATATATTTTGAATATTATCCATACATAACAGGGAGAGAGGGAAGACTGACAACTCAGCATTCAAAACTCAGTACTCAACAAAAAACCCGCCGAAGCGGGGATTTCCACACAACAAAACTATAAACAATCAACTCTTGCTTTCGGGATTTAGCCAAGGTATTTCATTTCTGCTTCTAGTTGGTTAATCAACCTTTCATCACCTTGAGATCTAGCTACTTCTAAGCGATGTTCTAGATTTTTTCTCAGGTTTTGTCTGTGGACTTCTTTGGTTTGTCTCACAGCTTGCAATCTATTTTGACTCATAGTGATTACCTCTTTAAGCTTTTTTATGTCTATTTCTCCTAACATAACATATATTTTGTAGCTGTTGCTACAGAAAATTATGTCTTTATATATATTTTAATAAATTTCCGATGTTAAAGAGTCAACTCAATCAAGCGTCACTCCTAACGTTACTCAGCGATTTTGGCGATCGCGATGTTTATGTTGGGGTGATGAAAGGTATAATTGCCCAAATCAACCCGCTGTTAAGGGTTGTAGACTTAACACACCAAATTCCACCACAAAATATTGCGGCTGCTAGATTTTGCCTAATGAATGCTTATCCCTACTTTCCCAATGGAACAGTACATATAGCCGTGGTTGATCCGGGAGTGGGTGGAAACCGGAGAGCGATCGCTGTAGAATTTGCAGGTGGGTTTTTAGTCGGCCCCGATAATGGCATATTTAGCGGTGTACTCAGTCAAACTCCCGCAGTCGCAGCCGTGGAACTGACAAACTCTGAATATTGGCGAACTCCCCAACCTAGCCGCACCTTTCACGGTAGAGATATTTTTGCACCAGTAGGAGCAAACCTAGCTAATGGTGTTCCCTTGAAATATCTGGGAAAAGAAATCAATCCTGCAACTTTATTACAGCTAGGTATGGGCAAATATCAAAAAACTAGCCGTGGTGTTTTGGGACATATTCAATATATAGATCACTTTGGTAACTTAATCAGCAATATTCCCGGCAATTATGCAGAAGGTAAAACTTGGCTAGTGCAAATTGCGGGATTGACAATACCAGGGGTTGAAACGTACAGTGATGGCGAAGTTGGCGCAGCTGTCGCCTTAGTTGGTAGTCATGGCTGGGTAGAAATTGCCATCAATGGCGGAAATGCACATTCACAGTTGCAGATCAACTGGCAAGATACTTTAGAAATTTTATTTTTGTAGATTTTCTAGAACATTTTGTTATGCGGAGTTTGTTGTTATGTATTCATTAATTTGTATTTGTTAATGAAATCAATCAGTATTCGCCACTATAATGCTACAAATAAAACTAGCGCATCACTGCAACTATGAACGATATTATCGTACGTATTGTAATACCTATAAAAATGAATATTACAAGTAATATAGCAATTTTATCAATAACTCTTTGAAGTTCTTTGTGCGAAGTATTCGTAAACTTATTAGTATTAGTAGGTTTACAGTTGAACAATTTAATCCAAGACTTTATTGATTTAGGGCGATGTTCTACAGTTAATTCCATCCCTTTCAAAATTGCAAAATTGATACCATAAGATATATGTTTATTTATATCATTTGGTGGGGTTAATGGAAGCTTGCAAGCTATTCTATCTAGAGAAGAGATAGGGGAAATTCCTGTTAATAAAAAATACAACGTTGCTGCTAAAGCATAAACATCGGTATACGGGCCTTGGCGTAAGTTCGTTGTATATTGCTCAGGTGGAGAATAGCCAATAGATAATCCTACACTGTTATCTGTAGTATTTGATATAAATTTGCGACTAATACCAAAGTCAACTAAAACGGCTTCTAATTTATTTGAACGCAAAATTATGTTGTGAGGTGTGACATCCCCATGCAACAATCCTTGCTGGTGAAGTGTTGATAAAGCATCTCCGATTTGGGTGATAATTTGCACTGCTTCAGTTTCAAGTAATGCCCCATTTTTAGTGACAATTGCATATAAATTTTCACCAGGAACATATTCCATAACTATGCAGGGAAAATCATCTACTTTGATAACTTCATAAAATTGGACAATATGAGGATGGCTACATCTAGCTAAAGCGGATGCTTCTTTTAAGAAATACTGCTGAAACTTCTCAAAATTAGGATCAAATTTTAATCTTTCATTTAAGGTTTTAATGACAACAAAATAACTTTGATACTTTTGAGCAAGATAAGTTGTACCAAAACCACCTACACCTAGTGTTTTGACTATTGTATATTTACCATCTTCTAAGTGTTGCCCAGCATCCCAAACCATAATCTTGTAACCATTGCGATTAATTTCAATAGAACAGTCTTAATTCACTTTCCTGCTATAACTATTTGTCTTTAGTTAGTAGCTTTGACTTTCTATGGACTTTTGCTAGGTGATGCAACAGGAGAAGAGGTAGTGCTAGGTTTAAAAATAGGTGCAATACCTCCTATTCCTTGGAGGAAACTCCCAACACTTCCTAGAATTAATGCAACTACTGTTAGTATAGCTATTTTTTTGTCAAGACCTAATCTATCCCAAGAGTTCCATAACTTTATCCAAAAGGATGTGTTCGGTGGATTTTGTGATGACGGTTCCAACAAATCTAACCATTTATGAATTGATTCTGGTCTATCATTAGCATTTATTGACATTCCTTGCCAAATTGCTGCATCTATATGAGAAGTAATATGATGATTTATTTCTCTCGATGGACGTAAGGGATCATTTTGTTTATTAACAATATTACCTATTCTATCTGTAGACAAATTTGGCTTTTCTTTTGTCAGTAAAAAATACAGTGTGGCTGCTAAGGAATAAATATCACTTCTAGGCGTTGGTATTTGCTTTTGTGTGAATAATTCATAGGGTAAAATTTTGCGTCATCATTCTTAAAATCAGGCAAAGTATGCTCTATTCTAATTCCGTTTATAAAACCAAAGCCAATTAAAACAGCGTCCCTACTATTATTCTGTATAATGACATTTTCTGGATTTACATTTAGGTGTAGTATTCCTTGAGAGTGAATCTCACTCAGTCCTCTAGCAATTTGCTTGATGTATTTTATTGCCTCATTTTCAGATAAAGGTGTTTGCACATAATCTTTTAGATTAGAGCCTTGGACAAATATAAATGGTATACACCACCACTGCTGGTTATATTCATCAGATGTTGAAAATGGTTGGGTTAAAGCCCTAACAATATGAAGATTTTGACATCGGTATAAAGTATTTCCTAATTCCTGAAACTTTCTTTCTATATCAATACTTGCCTCTGGTTTATTTTGCTTTAAGTCTTGAAAATCCGAACCATTTAATATTTTGATGACTACATTATGTTGATTCCCATCTACGGCAAGATAAGTGTTAATGAAATCATTCTTTTTCAAGGTTTGGACAACAGTATAGATGCTATTTAATGTCCTGCCAATCGGCCAAACATTCTGTGAAGTAGAAACCATAATCAGCCAAAAAATCTCTGTAAGATATTATACAGAGGTAGTTTATATCAAAACAATGGCCCTCAGCTAGAAGATTGCAAGATTTAGCAAATTTCAGTTATAAAATTTTATAAGTTATATTAATTCTTAAAATTACACAAGTTGAGATTACACAACAGACAACAAAGTGCGATCGCTCTCAGTGACACTTTTGTTAAGATGTTCTTGTCTTAGTTTAAATATTTTTGCTTACTATGACTACGCAAACTCTATCTCCATCACCAGTGTATCAAGGCCAATTTGGCGAATTTACCATTAATCAAAGCGATCGCACTGGTGTAATTATTTATCGCGCTGGGTTAATGGTAGCTGCACTTAGCTTTGCTGCGGGTACAGTTTTGGCATTGTTCTACAATAACCCAGCTACCATCCAAGCAATTACCCCTTTATATACCTGCTTTAGTTTAGCTCTCGGTGTCAGTTTGCTAACTATTCATATATACATGGTTACTCTGCACCGAATTTTACAAGTTTTTTGGTTAATTGGGAGTATTTCGGCGTTTATATTTGCTCATTTTGACAGTCAACCTTTTGCTTTGACTATCTACACAAACCCGGTGACTATTTTAGGTATAGGTTTCACTTTTGCCGCATTGACAGGTATTTATTTTAAAGAAGCATTTTGCTTTAACCGTTTAGAAACTAAAGCTTTAACTTTTACAGTTCCCATACTTTTGTTAGGACACCTTGTCGGAGTTTTACCAATTCAGTTAGAACAGGTTTTCTTAGGAGTTTGGGCAACTTTATTTTTAGTATTTGCTTTGCGGAAAACCTTCCAAGCAATTCCCGCAGATATTGGTGATAAATCTGTGTTTGCCTATTTAAAAGCCCAAGGTTCAGCTAAGGTTTAATGCGGTTAATTCAACGCCAAGAAATTTGGACACTTACGGCGCAGGGATGGTCTTTATTGTTAGCAGTTTCGGCTGCTGCAATATTTTTTATCATTCATAATTTGTACCCATTCCTGGCTGTAAATTCTCCAATTAAATCAGCCGATGTGTTAGTTATTGATGGCTGGATATCAGATTACGCTTTAGAACAAGCAGCCGCCGAATTTAAGACTGGTTCTTATCGCCAAATATTTACTATTGGCTCAAAAATAGAACAAGGATTTTATCTGTCTGAATACAAGAATTTTGCTGAAATTGCGGCTAGTACATTATCTAAATTAGGCGTACCCGAAGAGAAATTGATTGTTGTTCCTGCTATTAATGTAGTGAGGGATAGAACTAATGCTTCTGCTGTAGCATTATTGCAGTATATATCAGATAAAAATTTGCCGATAGAGTCAATTAATTTATTTACAACTGATGCTCATGCTCGTAGAAGCTGGTTGATATTTAAGAAGATATTTGCTCCCAAAATTCAAGTCGGGATTATTTCTGCCAAACCCCAAGATTATGAGCTGCAAAAATGGTGGAATTCTAGCCAAGGCGTGCGGGTAGTCATCAGTGAAGCGATCGCCTACGTTTATGCCAGATTGGTAAATTGGCAATTATAGTCAATAATTACATATCTTCTCCCCTATACCCTTACAGCCTCATATAGTCTTTAATCTTTTTGCCTCACATTTTTGGTAAAAACTACTATAATTGAATCCACAGGACAAAACATTTGCAACTGAAAGTAACTCCTAACTGTGTTTACAACTGCATTTGCACCAACAGACAAAACCCAACTGGGTGAACTACCACGCGATTTATTTGCGGCTATTGAGCATCTCAAACAGGAACTCAACGCGGTCATTTTAGCGCATTACTATCAAGAACCAGACATTCAAGATATTGCAGACTTTATTGGTGATTCATTACAACTAGCGAAAGCCGCAGCAGAGACAAATGCAGATGTAATTGTCTTTGCGGGTGTACATTTCATGGCTGAAACCGCCAAAATACTCAATCCTGATAAATTAGTACTGTTGCCTGATTTAGCGGCTGGTTGTTCTTTAGCCGATAGTTGTCCACCAAAAGAATTTGCGGCTTTTAAAGCAGCGCATCCCAATCATCTGGTGATTTCCTATATCAACTGCTCGGCTCAAATTAAAGCTATGAGCGATATTATCTGCACTAGTTCTAATGCGGTTAAAATTGTGCAGCAGATACCAAAAGACCAGCCGATTATTTTTGCGCCAGACCGGAATTTAGGGCGCTATGTAATGGAACAAACTGGTAGAGATTTGGTACTGTGGCAAGGTAGCTGCATTGTGCATGAAACCTTTTCGGAAAAGAAAATAGTCCAGTTAAAAATAGCACATCCCCAAGCCGAGGCGATCGCTCACCCAGAATGTGAAACTAGCGTTTTGCGCCACGCCAGCTACATTGGCTCGACAGCAGCTTTACTCAAATATTGTCAAACCAGCGCGTCTCAAGAATTTATTGTGGCGACAGAACCGGGAATCATTCACCAAATGCAAAAACTTGCTCCTAATAAGCAGTTTATTCCTGCGCCACCGACAAATAACTGTAACTGTAATGAGTGTCCTTTTATGCGCCTCAATACATTAGAAAAACTGTATTTAGCAATGAAAAACCGCGCTCCTGAAATTACTATGTCAGAGGATATTCGTCTGGCGGCGCTGCGTCCAATGCAACGAATGTTAGAAATGAGTGCTTAGTTAGTTTTGGATTTATTTTGGTAGAGATGCGATCGCATCTCTACTTTTTTACTGGGGAAAAAAATGCTGTTTGAGTACGTCTATCTGTGAACAATTCCAATAATCAATGTGAGAAATAATTAAATTATCAGCATTGAGCAGTAATTCACTCCAGCCAGAAATAGAAATGCGGGGCTTCCAAGGTAAGGGACTATTCCAACTTAGTGTCCACTCAGTTTTGATGGTGTCTCCTAAACGTTGAATGTTGTGCAAATCCATTTGGGGATTGAAGAAGAAAGTCTTGATAAATTTAATCATCCACTGATAAAGTTTGATCCCACGAAATTTAAAAACCTTGTCTTGGAAATAAACATTTTCAGCGTAAATTGAATATGTTTGATTTTCAGGAAATCTTTGATAGTCATCTTTGAGAATTTCGATAATATCCATAATCAATAAGCACTTTATTGTAATATTTGCTGTAGAGATAAGGCAGGAGACTAAATTCAGACTTTCAGACTTCACACTTCAGACTTCAGACTTCACACTTCATTCCAAAGCCGTTCTAGTTGATAGCGCCAAGTAGCTAATACTTGTTCTCTATCATCAACAGATTGATTAATTTCCCCCATTACGCCTTCGGCATAAAATCTATCTAAGTTTTGCATTGTGGCTTGTAGAGATTGTCCTTGCTGTTTTGCTGCTTGGATAATTTGGCGGAGGCGGTTTTCAATAAAGTGATTGAAGACATCATTTAAGCCAGTTTTATGTAGAGATAATAATCTGGCGATCGCATTTGCTAAATCTGCACTTGCTAATGTACCGCTGTTGTGGTGATATACTCCCCAAACTACCCCGTCATAGATGGCGTAGCGGGTTTCCTGAGTTTCATCAAAGTTAGCTTCTAAAAATTGTTTTAAAAATGTTTCAGCTTCTTGTAAAGGCACAATCGGCAATAACACTCGCAGCCAAGTTTGGTCTTCTGACAGCAACACTAACAGCCGAAAACTCGATGAGTCTATTTGCCAAGATCCAGGTGCGATCGCATTCACTGTTTCTGCACCAAATAATTCTGTCAGTGTTACCGCAATTTCTTCAGGTGTCATAGTCTAGATTGTAGCTTCACCATCTAGGGTAACGCTTTCATGTATTTTGGTTGTCATTTGTCATTTGTAAAGTTTCAACGGCTGGATTTACAAAACGGTACGCCGCAACTCTGGAAAAACTCTAGATACTTTACTCAGTACATAGTCACCGTAGGTTCCCTGAAAATTGTGAACACTGGCTTTATCCCAACGTTCTTGCCAATCTTCTTGTACTACCTGATCTAATTTAATTGGCTGAACTTCCACATCAAAGTTGGGATCAAAAAAGAAGGGAAAAGACAAGCGATCGCGTCCAGCAACATTCTGTACACGGTGCGGTGTAGATTTATATAGTCCGCCTGTCATGCGATCAAGCATATCGCCAATATTACAGACAAAGGAATTAGCTATAGGCGGTGCATCAATCCAGCATGACTTTGATTTGATTTGCAAGCCACCTAAGTTATCTTGCTTGAGAATTGTCAACACGCCGTAATCTGTGTGTTCCCCAACTCCCCATCTCATTTCGCCATTACTTGGTAATTCGTCCGGGGGGTAATTAAAAATACGAAATAAGATTAATGGATCACCAGTGTAGCGATCGCTAAAGTAAGATGCTTCTAATCCCAAGCTTAAGGCAATACCCCTCATCAAAATATGTCCAAGCTTGGTCATGGCTGTCATATACTCCAGCACTGTCTCACGAAATAGTGGCATATCAGGTGGAAAAAGATTTGTACCGTGCATCGGTGTACCAGCTTTTACCTGTGGGTGTTCTTCTCCCAATTCAGTACCAAAATAAATCCCCTCTTTTAAGTCAGGCTTACCTGATGTCAGTTCACCGCCGACGGGAAAGTAACCTCGCCATGCTTTTCCCCCTAAAGCCATAGGGATTTGCTGTTTGGTTGCTAAATCTTGGGCAAAAAATTCCCGGCTGAGATCCTCTAATCTTGCTTGCAAATCCTCATCTACACCATGTCCGACAATATAGAAAAACCCATATTCCCGACAGGCTTGACCAATTTGATCTGCGGTAAGATGGCGATCGCTACTTCCTGTCACTAAGGCACTGATATCGATAATCGGAATCTGCTGCTGTCCGTCATCTCCAATTTGTGTAATGTTCATAACTTGATTTTTGCTGTAATATTAGACACATCAAATTTTAGATATATCTTAGTTAAATCCAAATAAATCTGATATTTTTCACTTTACCGTACAAGTAATTTGTCCCTAGTTACACTGTATAAATAAATTCTGTAACTTCATAGTTTTTTACTGGCTAAATCTCCGCAAAATCCCGATTATTCACAGTTAATCTTTACTGAATAATCTTGCGGAAAATCTTAACCTAAATTTGTACTAATTTTAACTCATCCTTTGCTCATACTGTCTGTCTTCATCAGAAGATAATGGGGTAACAAAGCTAAAATACACTAAATATATCAACATTTAGTTGTATTTATCGAATTAATTTCAGACAGAAGTTAAATGGGAGATAATCATGCGGTTGAATCAATTAAAAATCGCACATTACTAAAACTTTCAAATACTGAAGTCTAGACCAATAAAATGACAAGATGCTGCACAGCATCAACCATCATCTTGAGATTTTTTGTGTGGATTTTTTGATTGAATGTGAGGAGTATAAATGTTTGAGGCTATCGTTGTTGCTTGGCTATTATTGTTTTTTGGTGATTTTTTATCGACATTTGTTTATCACATACCTGAGCATGTTTTTGGTAGCCTCCACTTGAGAACACATCACTCTTGGAAGAAAGACTTTCGCCACTATGCCATATTGACGTTAAATCTTCAGGTACTATTAGATGGTATTTTGGGAGCTTTGCCTTATTTAATTATGGCAGTTATTCTTTGGCCTTTTTCTCCCATTGGGGTGATTTCTGGATTGTTATTAGGTCAGTTTCATGTGTGGTGGAGACACGTTAGTATTTTAGGTTGGCAAACTCCAAATATCATCAATATTATTTGCCAATTTCTATTCATTACAACTCCCGAAAGACACTGGTTACACCATCATAAAACTAACCTGGGCTTTGGCGATATTTTTACTTTCTTTGAGCAACCTGCACAAGTTTGGCTGCGATGGTTGCGTCTTTTGAGAGTACGTCTGCGTTATTCGCGGATTTAATTAATTGCTTTATTGGTTTTTGTCCTCTGGGATTCCGTTGGCGATCGCATCTTACTCTTTCAAAACCCTTACACCCATTCTTCACAGACAATCTTGATGCGTAATTCCGGTTTGCCACTCGGAAAAATCTCTCACTGTCTACTTTTACAGCATCTATAATTAATCTTGCCCTATTTAGTTCGTTACCATGTCGGAAGAAGATATCCGTGCTGCAAGGCTGGAAAAAGTAGACCAGATTAAGCAGTTAGGCGGTAATCCATACGCCTATCGTTGGGAATCCACCCATCACGCCGCCCAATTGCAAGAAAAATTTGCTGATTTAGCCAGTGGTGAAGAAGTTGATTTAGAAGTGGCGATCGCCGGTCGGATTATGGCGCGGCGTGTTTTTGGTAAGTTGGCATTCTTCACTTTGCAAGACGAAACCGGCAACATACAGCTTTATCTGGAGAAAAATCGCATTCAAGAAAGCATGGCAGAAATTGATGCTGAAGCTTTCAACCACCTCAAGCAACTCACAGATGCAGGCGATATTCTGGGAGTTAAAGGCACGATTAAACGGACTGAAAAGGGCGAATTATCAGTCTACGTCAAACAATACACCATCCTCACAAAATCCCTACTGCCCCTACCCGACAAGTGGCATGGATTGACAGATGTTGCCAAACGCTACCGTCAGCGTTACGTTGACTTGATTGTTAACCCCGAAGTCCGGCAAACTTTTCGCCGTCGCGCCCAAATCACGGCGGGTATTCGCCGCTATTTAGAACAGCGAGATTTTCTCGAAATTGAAACACCTGTTTTGCAAAGTGAGGCTGGCGGTGCAGATGCGCGTCCCTTTGTCACCTACCACAACACTCTCGAAATGGAATTGTATCTGCGGATTGCCACAGAACTCCATCTCAAGCGGTTGATTGTTGGTGGCTTTGAAAAAGTGTTTGAATTGGGACGGATTTTCCGCAATGAAGGAATTTCCACCCGTCACAACCCAGAATTTACCTCTATCGAAGTTTACCAAGCCTACGCCGACTACAACGATATGATGGCGCTGACGGAAGGAATTATTACCACCGTCGCCCAAGATGTACTCGGCACATTGCAAATCACCTATCAAGGTGAAACCGTAGATTTAACACCACCTTGGCGGCGGGTGACAATGCACGATGTCGTCAAAGAAAGCACAGGCTTAGACTTTAATTCTTTCCCAAGTTTGGCAGAAGCCAAAGCCGTAGCTAAAAATGAGGGGATTCCTGGAGTAGATGAGACCCAATCAATTGGTAAGTTACTCAGTTTAGCTTTTGAAGAGAAGGTAGAGAAAAACTTAATTCAACCTACTTTTGTCATTGACTATCCCGTAGAAATTTCGCCACTCGCAAAACCTCACCGTTCTCAAGCTGGGTTGGTAGAACGATTCGAGTTATTTATTGTGGGACGGGAAACCGCTAACAGCTTCTCAGAATTAACAGATCCCATCGACCAACGAGAACGCCTAGAAGACCAAGCCGCCCGCAAAGCCGCTGGTGATTTAGAAGCCCAAGGCGTAGACGAAGATTTTCTCACCGCCTTGGAATATGGAATGCCACCTACAGGCGGTTTAGGTATTGGGATTGATCGGTTAGTCATGTTATTGACTGACTCTGCCAGTATTCGGGATGTCATCGCTTTCCCCTTACTCAAGCCAGAAAAATCAGAAGTATCCCCAGAAGCAGCAAGTTAACAAAATTTGCCAGTAAATCACTTAAAAACCTGTATGAACGTGAAATTTTGCGTTATTACAGGTTTTTTATTCATCATCAATCGACTTTCATATCATTTTCAACAATGATGAATACAGTTTATTCAAAGGAGATTTAAATTTGAAAAATTAAGGTGAGATAAGAGAATAATTATAGGTTGGGTAGAGCGATGTCTTCTCTACGAGACGATCCGCGAACGACTGGCTTTGCCTACGCAAAACCCAACAAAATATTGTGCTTGTTATGTTTTTCTTCCAACCAAACCACTAGCTACTAGCACACCTCGATCAATACAAATGATAAATGACTAACTTTTTCTTAAACAGTTGTTACTTCTGGCATTTCAAATTTATAACCGTAGCCGCGAACCGTCTTAATAAACTCAGGTACATTGTGATCAACTTCTAATTTCTTACGTAATTGACCAATGTGTACATCTACAACGCGTCCATCGCCTACATAGTCACAACCCCAAACTTTTTGGATGAGTTGCGAACGACTCCAAGCTTGACCAGGATGACTCGCTAAAAAATGTAAAATATTGAACTCTAATGCTGTTAAATTCAGTGGTTTGTCATTGAGTGTAACTTCTCTACCTTCTGGGTTAATTGCTAGTTGTTTGAATACCAAACGCTGTACAGGAGAAGGATTGATGCAACGGACACGTCGTAAAAGCGCTTGTACTCTGACTTCCACCTCTGCTAAACTAAACGGTTTAGTTATAAAGTCATCAGCACCCGCAGAAAGAATTTTAATTTTATCTTCTTCCGCATTTCTACTTGTCAGCATCATTACTAAGACATTATTCCGGCTCTGCATTTCTTCGCACAAATTGTAGCCGCTGATATCTGGCAAATTCCAATCTAAAATTACTAAAGCTGGAT
Organism: Nostoc sp. LEGE 06077; assembly: GCF_015207705.1. Lineage (GTDB taxonomy): Bacteria > Cyanobacteriota > Cyanobacteriia > Cyanobacteriales > Nostocaceae > Nostoc_B. The sequence goes on along the minus strand of NZ_JADEWI010000003.1, from coordinate 5,477 downwards.
TAAATTGCTCAAACAAAGATAGAGCAGTTTTGCCATCCGCCGCCGACTCTATTTGATATTTTCGACTCAGAAAACGATAAATAAGATTACGGACACCAAAGTCATCATCTACAACAAGAATTTTGGGATTTGTAGCAGGAAGCATAACCATACAGTTCTAGCCTATTATTCATCTGGCAACTCGCAGTTGAGATAACTTTTTGACAATACGAGAAGCCACTCGAAAGAAGTTTGGATTACAAAAATTTTTTAAATTTTATTGACATTTACCTAAGTTGAGTACTTAGACATAAAACAGATGTTAGTCAGGCATTGGCACTATTCTACTGAGATACACTTAATTTTCTATTAAATTTCCGAAAAGTTCAGCTATCATAGTGCATACCGAATGTATGAGTTTTGTATGATTTTTGTATGTTTTAGAAAAGCACAGTATCATTTAATACTGCTAGATTCAAAATAAGTTAAATTTTTTGATTATTTTCCAAGAACAAATACCCGTCAGACAGAAAGTAAATTGCTCACCAAGCCAGCCTCAACTGATTGCAGGTAGAAATCTGGTAAGATAATTAACTCTCAACTTTCCCCAACTATTTGTTTAGGAGAAGTACAGCTATCTGTCCAGGGTGTGTCTACGTGCAGCTACATTCATCTATGTAACCAAGAACACTTTAAAAGCTGATTGTATGACAAGCCAAGGACTAAGAGCTTCCTTAGAAGGTATTAGAGCTGCAAAAACAGCTTTAACTGACAAAACTTTAAGCCAACATAAATTAGCAATAGCTTTAGGTATTACGCGTCAACCCGTATCTAAGTTTTTTGCAGGTGAGCCAGTTTCTCGCAGTTGCTTTGTCCAAATTTGTCAACATTTAGAATTATCTTGGCAAAAGATTGCTGGTCTACCAGAAGATATATCTTCAGATGCAACTGCTAAATCACATCCTAATAATAAAGATTTAACTATATTGGTGCAGGAAATACGTCAAAAGCGTCAAGACAAAATTCAAGACCAATGCGGTACCTTGCAAATGTTAGATATTGCTCAGATAGTTCCATTAGTTGATATCTATACTACCGTTTATGTCTTAAAAAATATGACTAGCCAACAATGGCTAGATATTGAGGATTTGTTAAAAAACTTTTGTTTTGCATCAGGCTTTAACCGACTGGGACAAAATCAGTTGAGCAAAAAAATTCATGGGTTAGAAGCAGCATCGCTTTACGCCAAATTAATGGTGTTGGGTAAACCAGGTGCAGGTAAAACAACTTTTTTAAAATACTTAGCGCTTCAGTGTAATAAAGGGGAATTACAACCGAATCATGTAGTTATTTTTATCAACCTCAAAGACTTTGCTGAAGACTTTAAAGGTAATAGTGATTTTAGTTTGTTGAAGTATATTAGCCAAGATTTTCTGAGTTGTGGGATTGAAGCAGAATCAACATTAAGTGTGTTAATTGAAGGAAAAGCGTTAATTTTATTGGATGGATTAGATGAAGTACAAGCAGAAAATATCGATCAGATTAATCAAGAAATTCGTCGCTTTTGTCAGAATTATTACAAAAATAAGTTTGTGATTAGCTGTCGAATAGCGGCTCAAAAGTATAAACTTTCGGGGTTTACAGAAATCGAAATTGCTGACTTTGATATGCAACAAGCCGAAGCTTTTGTAAAAAACTGGTTTGTAGCGGTTGCTCATAAGTCTAGGGAGGATGGGGAAGCTATCGGAAATTTATTTATTCATCAACTACATTTACCAAAAAATCAGCACCTGCGAGAATTAGCTATAACACCGATATTGCTACATTTAATTTGTTTATTCTTTCAAGCAAAATCTGAATTTACATTTAAGCCGGCTAAGTTATATGAGCAGGCATTAAATGTTTTGCTAAGTAGATGGGATGAAATCAGAGGTATTGAGAGGCATTCAATTGACTGGAATCTGAACTTAGCAAATGTAAAGAAGTTACTTGCTCAAATTGCTGCTGTTACTTTTGAGCAAGGGGATTATTTTTTTGAGCCAGAAAAAATACATTCGTTAATATCCCAGTATTTAATTCAATACAATTACTATTGTCCAAATAATTCAAAATTGATTCCAGATGAGGAAAAATTATTAAAATTACTTGAGCTAGAGTATGGTTTATTGGTGGAGCGATCGCAAGGAATTTATTCTTTCTCTCACCTGACTTTACAAGAATATCTAACAGCAAAAAATATTGTTTTAAATTACCAAGAACAGGCTGTAAATAAATTAATTAGTCATATCACTGATAAACGCTGGCAAAATGTTTTCTTACTAACTGTAAGTATCTTGCCAGATGCTGAAGAAATGATAATTTTAATGAAACAAGAAATAGATTTTTTAGTTGCTAATGACCAGAAAATCCAAGATTTTCTTTTATGGCTGCAACAAAAATCAAGCTCAGTTCCTACTCAATATAAACCAGGCGCTATTCGTGCTTTTTATATCGTTTGTGTTGGTCGTTCATTAGAGGTGTTTCTCAAAGGTAGTAATTTTCCTCAACACCAAGTATTCTGCCATTCATCTAGCTATGGTCTGGAGCGTGCTATGATTGGCAACTTAGCATTTAACCCAGACCTAGCTATTGATGAGTTTCTCACTAGTACTTTTGCCTGTGCTGGTGAATTAGAATTTGCCTGTAACTATATCTTGAATGATGGTATTGTTTTTGACTATGCTCATGCTTTAAATATTGCCTTTGATAAAGCTTTGAATTTAGTGGTTGAATCTAAGTTTAAGCAATTTCTCCAAAATCTGAAAAAACAATTGCCAAATGCACACAGTCATCACCATAAATTTCGTAAATGGTGGATAGAACATGGTAAATTCTGGAATGAAAACTTTAGAGAACTCTTAGTTAAATATCGCAATATTTGTCACGACTGGCAGTTTAGTAAACAGCAAATAGAATTAATTCAGCAATATTATATTGCTAATAAGTTACTGATAAATTGTCTAAATGTTGCCAATAATATTTCACCAGCAATTAGACAAGAAATTGAAGAAAAATTGTTATTAGCTATCGCCCAGATAAAAGAATAAATTATATGTATTTAGTAGGGAGTAAATCTTGAGTTGTTATTCTAGATTTAAACCCTAAAAAATTAATTAATATGCCATAAGAAAGACTTTCATAATATTCATACCAGAGAAAGAGCAATTAAACAGCTTAATCTCGTTAAATTGCTGTTAGCAAAGTCAGTTAAGGATATTTATGAATAATTTAGTAGGCGGTATTATTCCTCAACAGCCACCAATCGAGCCTGTATCTGAAGCTCATGTTCTTAAGTCTCGGTTGGAATGGGGCGAACCAGCTTTTACAATTTTAGATGTGCGCGATCGCCCCACATATAACGAAGGGCATATCATGGGAGCAATGCCCATGCCTATTGATGAATTAGCAGACCGCGCAGTACCATCTTTAGATAAAAGCCGTGATATTTATGTTTACGGCGGTAATGATGAAGAATCTGCTCAAGCTGCACAAGTTCTGCGTTCTGCTGGTTTTGAGCATATATCTCAACTTAAGGGTGGTCTAGGTGCATGGAAAGCGATCGGCGGCCCCACAGAAGGTATCGTTGAATCTAGAACTCCCGCAGGTGCAGATGACTATAATGTGGTTTCTCGTCTGAAAAACCACGCAGAAAATCAGCAAAAAGAAGTATAGGTTTTGGTCAATAGTCAATGGTCAATGGTATAAGCAGGTGACAGAGTTAAGAGACTTGTGCTGTCTAAGTTTGATCATTTACTGATACCTTAAGTACCTTGCCTCCTAATATGTCTATAGTGTACACAGAAATATTTGTGTAGTGCATCTGTTCCACCTCGGAATGAATTCCGAGTCTCATAGCGCAAGTCATCTGAAGATGACTCAACCAAAAATGTCTTCTAGTCCACGCTTTGTGGACTTTGGCTATGAGCCTGGAACTTTAGTTCTAGGCGGGATACGGTTTCAGACTGCAAATTTCCGACTTGTGTGTACACGGTAGCCTAATATGTAGACAAAGGTGCTAAGGTAGCTTTTACTGTGGACTTTTGACTATTGACTTTTAGTTTAATGCTCAAATAAATCTTTGAACTGTAATAAATCTAATGCAACGATTGTTGGTAGAACTTGAAAGCATTGTTGTGCAAGTTCCCAACGTTCTTCTCGTTGGAGCATTTCACGTAGTTTATCCTGGACATTAATTAAATAGCGGACATCATTGGCAGCATAACTTAATTGTGCTTCAGTTAAATTAGCCGCATTACCCCAATCAGAACTTTGGGCGCTTTTATCAAGTTCTACTTGTTCTAATTCTTGTACTACCTCTTTAAGTCCGTGACGGTTGGTGTAAGTCCGGGCTAATTTACTGGCAATTTTAGTACAAAAAACAGGCTGGACGTAAATCCCTAAGTTGTGGCGTAAAGTAGCAACGTCAAAACGAGCAAAGTGAAATATCTTCAGCACATTCTTTGCTTCGAGGAGTTGTTTTAAATTGGGTGATTCGGTTTGTCCTCTAGCGATGCGAATGGCTGTGACTTTACCATCCGAGTTGCACAGCTGCACGAGACACAAGCGATCGCGCTGTGGTAATAATCCCATAGTTTCTGTATCAACAGCGATCGCCTCGGCTTTTAAGTACTCACTGAGGGTAGAGTCATTAATATCGCGATCGCAAACCTGAAAATCTGGTAATGTCATGAATTACTCAACAATAAATGCAGTGTCTTCCACAAAAGAATACCCTTAGACACTACATAATTTCAGCCAGTAAATTTATCTAGTTAGAATAAAAATTTGCGTTAAGTAGACTTCGCCTTGCTGATTAGTCGCCACACCAACCCCAGTTAGGTTGTATTTACCCTTGATATTCTTTAAATGTCCAGGACTATCTAACCAACCAATCACAGCCTGACTAGCAGGATTGCTGTATCCCTGGTTCACTGCAACATTTTCGCCTGCACTATTGAAGCGAATTGAAGTACCCATGACACGCTTTTCAAATCCGTGATGGCTAAAAGGAACTTTCCCCTTAGCCATATTTTGACTGTGAATCCTGGCTTGTCGAGAGATATTGGCATTTAGAGTTAACTTGGGCAGTTTTTTAGCAGATCGATAGCGATTTATTTGTTCAAAAACTGATTTCTCTAATGCAGCCGTGTTAAAGGTAGTAGTTGATGAGGCCAACTGACTTGAAGCAAACTGCTGAGTTGTGTTGTTGGTAGACGAGTGGCTGGGAATTGGAGTGGTAATGAATCCACTAGCAAGGACAAGCGTACTTAAAGCGATGCCAAAAGCAGGTTGTCGAAACATGGAGAGTTACAAAATATAGATGATTAAGACCTATACTCTACCTTCGACTTCCGAGAATCTGTAACAGGATATTATTAAAAATTGCTCAATTTGGGAAATAGGGGCTAGTAGTCTGCAAAGGAAACTTTGCGTTGTGGTCAGCAGAGGAGCGGAGGGGC
>NZ_JADEWI010000100.1 GCF_015207705.1 Nostoc sp. LEGE 06077 | reverse complement strand
GGTCAAATGCTTGGATGGAACGGTGTAAGAGTTTGGTCAAAAACTTTGAAAAAACCCTCACGCATGCCACAGCAAAGCTCAACCTTTGCTTCATTAGACTGATACTTAAACGGTTAGCTAACGAATAGATCCCAAATGGGTTCTATAAGTTTTTTCGATAAAATTCACCCAATACTCGACACTGGGCTGCCACTGCTTTTTCCCTCTACGTTTACCAGCATCCGCGCGTTTGGTTTTGGCTATTGCGGCTAATCCTTCAATGTCTGCCTTAGACAACATACGGGTAATGGTTCTTGGATGCTTCCCTAATTTTTGCGCCCACTGTCTGATACGTTCCTGTTTGCCATTACCAGAATTAGTACGGATATCCTCTATCGCATCCATTTTCAAGAGAATTTCTCTTTTCATCTGGGCATCCTCAATTTGCTCAATCAAGATTTTGTGGTCTTGTTAAGTGGGAGCCGTCAACTCCATGCCTATGGGTGTCACCTCAAACAGATTATTTTGTTCACCTTGGCTAACTTTCTTTTCTAGCATTGCTGCTTTTAAATATCACAAACGTGCAACTTCCGCTTAAAACGGCATTTAATTATTTAAGCTTAGAGGAGCCACTTTTTCAAGAAAAGGCTTTTAATTATTTAAATTTTGAGGAGTCAGTTTTTAGAGAAAAGGCTTTTAATTATTTAAAAGCCTTCAAAGAATATAAAAGCGGTAAAAAGCATAAAGTCCTTACTCTCTAAGCTTCTTAGCCTCTAAAACAGCAAGACATTAATTCCTTAAAATTGACAAATAATTCTTTAATGGACAGCAGGAGACTTGACAATGACTTGTTTGCTGCAAGACTATTTCCAGTGTCACAGGAGGTGCAACTCCTTCCCACAAACAAACCTCAATTGGGTAATCTGACTCACTCATAAACAGCAAGCCTTCCGATGCCTGTTTTAGCTGTTCTAAAATTTCTGAGTTGGTTTTAGTCATATATCACAATCAAGCGAACGCTCAAACAGTATCATTCATCTGGCTGCATATTCACCACACCCGTAAGTTGCATTCATTCACCAATGCGATCGCCTTGCTATTTGTCGGTAAAGTCGAGCAACCTGTGTGTCTCTGAAGTTAGTTAATTGCTTAACAAGCTGATTTGTTTGTTCATTAACGTAGACTCGGAGCTTAAGACAACGTGGAGTGCTTAGAAACATGGGTAATATACATCTGATTTAAATATCTGAATACTCAGCTATTTAGATGTCTGGATACCCAGATATTTGTACATCCGACTAGCTGAGTACCCCTTTTGCGAGAATATGCTTTTATTTCTAGTGAAGAAAATAACAGGATAATTAAGGTAATTCTTAAAATCGTTGAGTATGAGTTACTGGATGCGAATATGGAAACAATGAAGTTGCAATCTCATATTGGGACAGATGGTATCTTGCAAATCCAAACACCCACTGATTTAAAAGATACTCTTGTTGAGGTAGTGGTGATTATACAGCCGTTACCCAACGCAGAAGTTGCCACATCCTCAGAAGCCCAAGTGCAATATAACGCTTGGGGAAAGCCCACAACGAAAAAATCGATAAGTAATGCAATTGCCAGAATGCAAGAACTGCGGCGACAAGTGGCGTTAGATAAAACGTCGCTCCGTTCCATGATTGAAGAGGGGCGAAGATTTTAATGCAGTTTGTTTTGGATTGTTCTGTAGCAATTAGCTGGTGCTTGGTGGATGAAAATAACGATTACGCTAATGGCATACTGACAATGATGCTGGATGCAGAAGCATTTGTACCAGGAATTTGGTCATTGGAAATTGCTAATGTTCTACTGGTAGCTGAACGGCGTCATCGTATGACTACTGAACAATCCTCCGAAGCTATTGCTTTGTTACAGTCACTATTAATCCAGGTTGATACGGCTACAGATGCAAACGCATTGGGTGCAACACTAGTGCTAGGGCGACAAGAAGGTTTAGCAGCTTATGACGCAGCTTACTTAGAATTGGCATTGAGGCTGGGATTGCCCTTAGCAACGATTGATCAAAGATTAGCCCAAGCAGCTACAAGATGCGGAGTGGATTTGGTCGTTGTTGATGAGGAAACGTCTTCTTAAGGGTAGGCTCCATAAGTAAGAAAGTATCTATTTTACATAAGCTGGACAATGTGTCAACACTGAACTTGAGAAATAAATTGTTGTTTCGGATACTTGAATATCTGGATACCCAGACATTCCTACATCCATATTTAATGTATGTAAGTGCGATATGATTTTTCCATCTTTTACACGGGGAGATTATGCCGATCATCTCTCTTAGCTCATTTAAAGGCGGAGTTTCAAAAACAACTTCAGCTATCTGCCTTGCCTCACTGTTTTGTGATGATGGGGCAACCTTAGTTATTGATGCTGATCTGAACCGTTCAGCAACTACATGGGCAAAACCAGGAGGGCTACCGTTTCAGGTTTGTGGAGAAAAGGAAGCGGCCAAGCTGATGCGCTCACATTCGTTCGAGTACATCATTTTTGATACGCCTGCCCGTCCTAATGATGCGGAAGTGGAAGATTTAGCAAAAGGTTGTGATTTGCTCATTGTCCCAACTCCACCAGACATATTGAGTATGGATGCAATGGCACTGATGGCAAAATCTTTGCCACAAGGTACAAACTGGAAAGTTCTATTGACAATGATTCCTCCACCGCCGCAAAAGGATGGACTTGAGGCGATGTCCGCATTAAAACTACAAAATTATCCCGTTTTCAGTCGCGGAATTCGGTTTTACAAAGCTTATAAGGATGCGGTGGCTAGTGGAGTTCCTATTTATAAAGTTCGTGGGGGAAAGTTAGCATGGCGGGATTGGACAGCAATAAAAAACGAAGTAATTCAGGCAGTAAAAGGGTGAGCCGATTTAGCGAAGTTTTAGGTGCAGCACAAAAAAGTACCCAAAAATTTGGGTACCCGGAAATTCAGCCATCTGAACAGCCAGTTGTTCAACCAGTTGATGATTCACAAAGCCAACAATCCGCTTCTATAAATACTAACCTTAAAACCCAGCTATCTAAAAAAACAGATATTCAGCCACCTGGATACCCAGACATTCAGCAACCCGAAAAATTAACTATCCAGACAGCTAGTAAGTTAAAGAATCAAGATAAATTAGCCAAGCGTGAGAATCCCGACTACACACAAACTACTTTTCGCATTCCTAAAAAGCTGAGTAGGCAGATTAACCGTGTGTTGATGGATTTAGCTGATGAGGGGGTAGAAGTAGATCGCAGTGACTTACTGGAGGAATTAGGCAATGCTTTTATCCGACTAGCTGATGAAGTTGGTGTAGTAGAGGCATTAGAACAAATTAAAAATCTGAGTATCCAGATAGATGAGTAGGCAACTGAAGCGATCGCTGGCTCATCATATTACTATTTAACCATCTATTAACCATTTACTGGATGCGTAGGTTTACCTTCTATGTCATTCTAGAAAGCGAGAGTTAATTCGGTGACAGTGTTTGTTTTGAGTATTCACAGGTTTTTCTCCGAAATTTAAATCTCTACACATTTCTGATTTTGGAGAAAATCGATGTCAATTTATGTAGGCAACCTCTCTTATGAAGTTACAGAAAACGATCTTAAGGGTGTTTTTGCTGAATATGTTACGGTAAACCGGGTTCAAGTACCGAATGACAGGGAAACAGGCCGTCCGAGAGGCTTCGCTTTCGTGGAGATGGGAACAGACGCTGAGGAAACAGCTGCTATTGAGGCTCTTGATGGTGCTGAATGGATGGGTCGCGCCCTCAAAGTTAACAAAGCCAAGCCCAGAGAAGACAGAGGTTCTTCTGGTGGCGGACGGGGCGGATATGGTGGCGGCAGTGGACGCGGACGCTACTAAGTTGTGAAACCGGAAATTTGAGAGAGGGATTGTTCATAAAGGCGCACTGTTGTGCGCCTTTATGAACAATCCCTCTATATGGGAAGAGAAATGATAAACTCTGTCCCCTCGCCCAGAACAGAATTAACTGTGATTTTACCACCGTGTTTTTCTTCAACAATTTGACGGGCTATCGCTAATCCTAATCCCGTACCTTTACCGACTTCCTTGGTAGTAAATGAACGGTCAAATATTTTTTCTTGGACTTCTGCACTCATGCCTTTGCCGTTATCAGCAATTGATATTTTGACGTATTGATGATCTATGATTGATGTTGTGATTGTGATGCGGTTAGGATAAACTTTAATCTCGGCAAAACTCTTACCAATACTTGCTTCTTCTAACGCATCAATAGCATTGGCAAGAATATTCATAAATACCTGATTTAATTGCCCAGGAAAACAATTGACTAAAGGTAAATCACCATAGTTAGTAATTACTTCAATTGCTGGGCGTTGTTCGTTAGCTTTGAGGCGATACTTGAGAATTAAAATTGTGCTGTCGATTCCTTCATGGAGATTAAATTGTACTTTGTAGTCTTTGTCAGTGCGAGAAAATGTCCGCAAGCTAGTGCTAATATTTTTCAACCTGTCGCACGCCATGACCATTGCATCGATTGTTTTAGGTAAGTCTGCCAAAAGATACTCTAAGTCAATTTCCTCCGCATGGTCTTGAATTTGATCACCAGGATTTTCAACAACTGCTTGATAGAGGTTGAGATGTTCAGTCAGGTCAGCTAAATTGGGTTTAGTTTGTTTGAGAGTAGCAGCAATAAAACCAAGAGGATTATTCATTTCATGAGCAACGCCAGCGACTAAATTGCCCAAAGCTGACATTTTTTCACTTTGAACTATCTGCAATTGGGCATTTTGTAAATCAGTGAATGCTTGCTCTAACTTTTGGGCATATTCTTGAGCAGATTCATAAAGTCGGGCATTTTCTAGAGAAATGGCAGCTTGAGCGCAAATTAAATTGAGTATTTCGACGCGATCGCTTGTGAATGCCCCTGTGATTAAACTATTTTCCAGATATAGAATACCCATTAACTTACCTTGATGCAAAATCGGGCTGCACAAAATACTTTTTGGCTGTTGGTGGATAATGTATGGGTCGTTGGCTAAGGTGGTATCTGCGGTTGCATCTAATAAGACAACAGTTTGTTGATTGTGCTTGACTTTGTAAATTAGCTTGTGGGGAATATCTTGGCTGTCTTCAACCCGAAGGTTCTGCAATACCACTGGGTTTGTTCCCTGGGTAATTGAGCCTTTAATTACCAGGCGAGCATCTCGCAACAGCATTAACACGCACTTATCAGCCCCAGCATTTTCAATCACAATTCTCAGTAAGGATGAAAGCAGTTTTTCTCGTTCGATTTCCCCAGATATCGTTTGAGATGCTTTGAGAATAGCTTTTAAATCTAGAGTATCTGAGACACTGCTGCTAGAACTGGTAGATGTGACACTCCCCAAGGATAAGATAGTTTCGTTAGTTGAAACAACAGAACGGCTTTGCTGTAATATGGGGGCGAGTAGTTGGGGATAGCGGTTTTCTAAGTCTGTGACTTTGGCTTTTGCTCCCCAACGCGCATAAGCATAATAAGCTTCAATCATGTACTCTCTGGCAATACGCTGTTTACCCCAATCTCGGTAGAACTTTGCTGCCAGTTCGTTAGCAAGTGCTTCTTCTTGGATATATTCATTGGCTTTAGCTCCAGATATTGCCCGATCGTATAGTTCACTGGCTTCGGCTTTGTTTCCTAAGACTCGACATTTTTCCGCCGCTACCAAATCGAACTTATGCTGATAATTCATCGGTGCATAGTGCGCCCAGTGCTGTAAAAGAGTTTGGTTTTCTGCTACTCGCTCTAATGCGGTTGATACTTCGCCTGAAAGGTGAGTCAATTGTTCTAGAGCAATCAAAGAATCATAGAAATAAAATGCAGGTTCGCAAACTGTACTTGCACCTCCCATGAAATAGTTTCTGCACTCAAGCGCAAGGTTGTTTGCTACCTCAACTTCCCCAAACAAAAAGCCAAGGGTCAACTTATATGAGTAAAACATATATAAGCCATGCCAATCATTTGCAGACCGCAGCAGAGGTAGAAATTCTGTCTCTTGGAGTGCAGAGCTAGAAAAAATAGTGGGATGTTCTGCAAAACCCAGTAAATTTAAAATCGCTTGCCAATAGATCAGACAGGAATTTGCCGAGCCTAACTGCTTCAATTGCACTAAAGCATGATAGTAATTGCGTGTATTTTGCTCCAACTCAGCCAGGGGTTGACCGCAGTAAAAAGCATTCCGACAGAGAGTTTGAATACAATATCCAGCATATTCCAGGTTGCCAATCTCTAGCCCCAGCGTGTAGCCCTCCTTCAAAAGGAGTAAGGTTTCTTTGATGTGATAGCTTCGGTGGAAAATATAACCACCTAGTAGTAAAAATACTTCAGGTTTCGGCGCTTTATCATCGAATTTTAAAGCGAGATGCAATGCCAACTGGCCAAACTGTGCAGCTAAATCTATATCTTTCTTGATGTTAGAGAGAACCAGGCTGTAGCAAGCATAGTTAGTAGCAGAAACAGAGATATTTCCGTGTCGCAGAGATAATTTGACGACCAAGGTCGTTAATAATGGATACAAAAGAGAGCCACAGATGTAAGCCGTTGCCATGATACTGCTGGCGATCTGGGTAATGGCTATTTTGTTAGCATCGGTCATAACAGGGAGATCGGCAAAATCTTCAACTTTTTGGTCGCCAATGAATTCGCTAATTTCTTGGATTGATTGCTGAATATCTGCCATTATGGGTGATTCGGTCATCCTTATCCCCAATTGTTGTAAGAGATTGATGCCGATGCCCAATACTTCAGTAAATTGCATTTGGGAAACCTTGGCTTGAATCCTAATGCGGTAAACATTGACCTTTTCTAGTAAGTCATGCGCCTGTTCAATGACAATATTAATGAACTGTTCCATCGTCTCAAAATCACCGCTAAGCATTGCCACTTCTGCCACTACTTCATGGAAAGCGATGGTCATTTCATACTGCTGTTGCCAAGCTTTCTCTCCCAACAAAGATAATCCCACGGCAGTATATTCACGCGCTGCTTGATAGGCGGTCGAACTTTTGGCTTTGCGACAAGCAATTAAATTGAGTTGGGCTAATTCTTCTCGTTGGTTTTGTTGGGTAATTAAAGCAGTTCCGTTATTTAATTGATTGACGATTTCAAAAATCCGGTCTTCTCTTGCTTGTGCGGAAATCTGTTGCAGCAGTAGTTTTCCAATTTGGTAATGAGTTGCCTGTTTTTGGTCATCAGGAATTAGAGAATAGGCAGCTTGTTGGACGCGATCATGTAAAAATTTGTATCTAACGTTGTCTTGATTTTTATGTCCTAAATCTTGAGTTTCTTGCCCAATATAAAACTTATACAAATCACTAATTGGTAAAACTAAACCCTCTTGCAATGCTTTCCACAAAGAATCCGATGTTTCGATAACTGTTTGCTCTGAAACAATAGCTAAAGTATTTAAATCAAAAGAATTGCCAATACAAGCAGCTAACTGCAACATTTGTTGAGTTAATGGCGGTAGTTTTTGCAATTGAAAACTCATAAAAGCCACAACATCATCTGTAACAGCTTGCGCCGTCACTTCTGCCATATCACATTGCCAACAACCTAACTCAAAGTCAAATTGAATCAGTTCATCTTGATGCAATGCTTTGAGAAACTGGGTAGCAAAGAATGGATTTCCCTGAGTTTTTTGAAAGATTAATCCAGAAAGTTTCCATACCAAATTTTCAGAAGATTTGAGTGTCTCAGCAACTAATTTATTGACTTGTAATTGACTTAGTGGTGCTAAAGTAATTGTATTCATCGTTGCTGGTGATTTAGCAATGTCACTCAAAGTCAACATTAATGGATGTCCAGGGTTAACTTCGTTATCACGGTAGGCACCAATAATGAAAAGATATCCGGTATCAGCCATTAATAGCTGCATTAATTTTAGTGATGCGGAATCAGCCCATTGCAAATCATCTAAAAATATCACTAAGGGATGTTCTTTAGTTGTGAAGACTTGGGTGAATTTTTGAAATAATAAATTAAAGCGATTTTCTGCGGCTGCTCCTGATAATTCGATTGCTGGTGGTTGTTTACAAATAATTTCTTCTAGTTCAGGAATAACATCAATAATAACTTGTCCATTGTCGCCAACAGCTTCTAATATTTTATTTTTCCATTCCTGGATTTGCACATCATTTTCTGTTAACAATTGCCCCATTAAATCCCGGAATGCTTGCACAAAAGCACTGAAGGGAATATTGCGTTGAAATTGGTCATATTTGCCTTTGATGAAGTAGCCGCGTTGTCTGACAATTGGTTTATGCACTTCGTTAACAACAGATGTTTTCCCAATTCCCGAAAACCCAGTCACCAGCATCATTTCTGTTGTACCCTGGCTGACTCTATCAAATGCTTCTAGTAGGGTTTGAACTTCGGTTTCTCGTCCATATAATTTATCAGGAATGATGAAGCGATCGCACAGATCCCTACTAGCAATATCAAAACTTTGAATCTCACCAGTTTCTTTTAACTGGATTAAACATTTCTCTAAATCAAATTTCAATCCTAATGCACTTTGATACCTATCTTCGGCATTTTTTGCCATCAATTTGCTGACGATTTTTGCGATAACTGAGGGGATATCTCGATTAATTTCATGTATTAATGGTGCTGTTTTGGCAATATGAAAATGTACCAATTCCATCGCATCATGAGACTGGAACGGTAACTCATCTGTGAGTAATTCATAGAATGTCACACCCAGGGAATAAAAATCTGTGCGATAATCAATTCCTCGATTCATTCTCCCGGTTTGTTCTGGAGATATATAAGCAAGTGTTCCTTCTAAAACATTGGGGTTAACTAGGGTTTGAGTTTCTCTGGGTAATAATGATGCAATACTAAAGTCGATTAATTTAACTTGTTTGGTTTGGGGGTTGATTAATATATTACTGGGTTTGATATCTTTATGAATAATGCGCTGATGATAGAGTAAATCTAATATGTTGCAGATAGCGATCGCTATCACTAAAAATTCTTCTAAAGATTGTTGTGTGTCTCTAGTTCCCCCCTTCTTAAGAGAAATCCCCCCAAAGTCTTCCATAACTAGTGCATAACCATTTTGGCAAGGTTCTAGACTGTAGGTTTGGACTATCAGGGGGGAGTTAAGATTTTTGGCAATTGTGTACTGGTTGCGAAACAACAAAAGTTCGTTAAAGCTGGGATAAGGATTTTTTAGTAATTTAACGACTACTGGTTGTTGATCAACTTCTCGATAACCTCGATAAACTTGGGTTCGGGAGCCATTGTAGAGTTCTTCGCTGATGCTATATCCGGGAATATTCTCAATAAGAGTACTAGTCATACCCTAAATCTTTAAAATGTGTGGATTTAGTATTCCCAAATGATTAACTGAATTCTCTATGTAATCGTAAAAACTTATACCACTATTAGGGGTAAATATAGCATAGCTGACACTAAGGGCAAGATAGTCTGAAAGTATTGCTTTGAAGAGCTTTCAGACTATAAGATTTTCAGATAGACTAACACTAGTATTTTTAGACACATTCACTTTGCCTTAATTGACAACCTAACATTTAGAGCGGGATCGCTGTGCTAAAAAGGTCTAATCGTACAAATCAGAAATTTAGAATCCCGACCGCGCAATGCTGCTATGCGGTCGCACCCATCTTAAACACTTGTGGGAAATCCTCGAAATAAACCTGACATCAGGTATGATAGTGTCGATTAAAAAAGCTTCAGCTAAACTCTGTACAATAAATTATTAGTCCTTACTGTATCTGGTTCACCATACTAATAAATGTCAGATCAATCTGCACTCCTAATCGAACTGCTCCGTGCGGCGTACGCAGCCTTCAACGCGCGAGACATTGACGCTGCCCTTGCCCTCATGACTCCGGACGTGGCTTGGCCGAAAGCCTTCAAAGGCGGTTTTGTCTGTGGGACTGAAGAAGTTCGCGCTTACTGGACGGAGCAATGGAGCGAGATCAATCCGCACGTCGAGCCAGTTTCCTTTTACTCAGAGGAGTCCGGACGCATTTTGGTCTCGGTGCATCAAGTCGTGCGTGACTTGGCTGGAGTAATTCTTGCTTCCGAGTATGTGGGACATCGATTCACCCTTGAACACGGCTTGATTCAAGCTATGGAAGTCTGTCCACTTCCATAGTCCACCCCAAAGGCCTAACCACGCGCAAAGAACGAACAGGCATTTCTAGGGCGGACTTCTTCTGTATCCAGCGTGAAGTAAGCATCCGTACAGAAAGTTACACGCTGGGATTTGATGAGCCGCTTTTAATACTGGGATGGCGTGCGTACCCACATAGCCTAGGCTGTCTCCACGGATAAGACTGTACCAATTGAAGTTTGAGATGATGGGGTTATGCGATAATTTCATGTTTTCTGCCATTATATTGATTAAATATTGAACGATGGGATGAATAACCGAATTCATCTGAGCGTTCTTCATATTGTTGAATCCAATTTTGTAGAAACTCGAATGTTTGTGCCTGCTCCTCGGTTGATTTGAATTTGTGTGGCTCCCAAGGTCGATGGCGATTATTTTCAAGACACTTACTAATGCCGGAATTTAGGAAATATATTTCAGTTGAGAATTCGATAGCAGCTTTGATTAGGCTACTGTAGCAGCCTTCAATTACCCAAGAAGGATTACTTTCTATGAAGTCTTTTAGATCCTTTTCTGAATCTTTTTGAGGGCGGCGTATAGCTATTTGGTTTGGTTCCCAAACAATAGTATCGAGATCAAGAATTGGAATACTAAGATCTTTACCAAGTTTATTTGCCAGAGTGCTTTTTCCAGAACCGGAATTGCCAAATATTAAAATTCGATACATTGTGGTGATTTAATTAAGGTGTAGCAGAGTGATTTCTCAATTTTCCAACAACTAAAATTATTGATTCCGCCTATTTAGGATGAAGTTGAATCGGCAATTAAAACTGCTTCTACCTCTGCAAGTGTCTCATTGCAGAGGTAGAAATTTGCTTATGAATACTTGAGATACATCTATTAACTTGCACCAGCTTCAGCTACGGCAAGCGTAATCCCATCATTGCGAACCAAAACTGCTCGCGTAGCATAACTTTTAAGCAGAAGGACGACAGGTCATGACCCCTTCTTTCTGTGTATTGGCATTGGGTTTACTGCCCATCGCTCGAACTTTTATCGTTGGTTCATAGCCAGGGTAACAACGCACCAAAACTGTATCTTGGGAGCGGGTCACATACAGAATATAAACTGGTTTGCCTCCTAGGTAGGCAGGTACAAGATTAGGGGGAAGGGCGGCAGTTGCAACAATGCTTGACTGGTTAACAGAGTGTATACCCCTCTTCTGTCACTTTCCGAGTATTCTAAATAAAAGGATTAAAAGAAAAAACTCTGGAAGGTAAGCAGGGCAATGGATGTGGAATTACAAATCCTGAAACATTTACGTCGAGACGCTCACCCAACA
>NZ_JADEWI010000023.1 GCF_015207705.1 Nostoc sp. LEGE 06077 | reverse complement strand
AATTACCCCTCCCCAACCCTCCCCTTGGCAAGGTGGGGTGTATTTTATCTGCCTGAGAATTGATATATAAAC
This sequence comes from Nostoc sp. LEGE 06077, assembly GCF_015207705.1. GTDB lineage: Bacteria > Cyanobacteriota > Cyanobacteriia > Cyanobacteriales > Nostocaceae > Nostoc_B. The sequence goes on along the minus strand of NZ_JADEWI010000023.1, from coordinate 85,928 downwards.
AAACAGGTAGAGATATTTGTAAATCATTGATGATTGCTATATAAGTGTTTTTCCATGTCAGACTTCAGACTTGAGACTTTCTGCACGAGCATGAAATTCAGCGATAGTTTTGCTATAAATTTCTGACAAACGCTGAATATGAGCATCCATCGTAAATTCTTCGTGATACCAAGCTTCGCCTTTTTCACCCATTAATCTAGCTTTGGCATAATTTGTGGCTAATTCATTAATTGCAGCTGCTAACTGTGCAACATTATTAGGCGCAACTAAAATCCCGGTTTTGTTATCTTGTACGTGTTCAGGAATTCCACCGACAGCACTAGCAATAACAGACCGATAGCGTGCATAAGCTTCTAATGTTACAAGTCCCGCAGGTTCCGGCCAAAGACTGGGAAAAATCACCGCCAAGCACTGTTGATAAAGGGTTTCTAATTGGTCAGAATTACACCAACCATGCCAAGTAATGCGATCGCTTAACCCCAAGTCATGGGCTAATTTTTCCATATTGGCCTTATCCCAACCATCACCAGCAATATCTAAGTGAATATGTCGCTCAGTTTTGGCTAAGGCTTTGAGTAACCACTCTAAACCTTTATCGGGAACAATCCGACCAGCAAATAAAATTCGCTGATTTTGATAAATTGTCCGAGTCAGAGCTTCTGTTGCAACTTTGGGTAATTGCACACCACAACGCAGCGTCATTACTCGTTCTGGTGATATACCCGCCTGAATAATTTGCTGACGCACATATTCACTATTAGCGATGAGGGGAATTTTCAGTTTTTTCAAATTACTCAGCGGATTGGCAGCATTCCACCAATTACCCAGAATTTTTTGTGGTCGCCGACTACCACAACCATCGACTAGATGACCCCAAACACAACCAAGGGGATTCATCACGCGATCGCAAATTTTGCCGCGGTCGGCTAGATATTTTGTGCCACTGGGACAGTAGCTACAGTGATTGTGTAGGGTAAAAATTGCCGGACATTCTTCGCGTAAATCTGCTAAAAATTCTGGATCGTGAATATGCAGTAATTTGAACTGCTTTTGATCCACTATCTGAATAGAATCCAGAGGGCGATCGCTAACTTCAATAATTCGAGAATTTACTAAAGAAGCTACATAAGTTTCTATTCCTCCTCCTCCATTTATATTAGTGTTAGTACAGTGATGAATCATTTGTATATTGGTTACGTTTTTGCTCATTTTATAGACCGGCATTAAACCAAAATTTGTGTCTGACATCGTTTACATAATGTCTTAAGGCAATATGTTTAGCAGCATAACGATCAGGATAAACAAATTGGTCATCTACGTTGATAATATATTTATCTGCCGCCAATGGTTTAGCATCGTCATTATGCATAGCTAAATGCACTACAGTTTGGTCTGTATAAAAGATAGGTGAATCGACAAATTTTTCTACTCTTTCTAGTGGATTGTACCAATCTAGTTGTTTTTTGAGAATAAAAAAGCCTGCATTTACCGGATTTAGTTTGTCAGTAGCTTCTAAAAGAATGCGCTCATCTAAAGAAGGTTTACAATCAGGTAAATACCAAGTAGAGCTATCATCAGATTCACATAATTTAATTAAATCCGTCGCCCCAGGAAAAAACAAAATATCAGCATCGGTGTAAATTGTTGGCTCTGTAATAGAGAGTGACATCAATGCTGCTAATCTTCTCCACATAGCCATTGTGGGGCGATGGGGATGATTCAAGGCATAGTCAAAAATATAATGAGGAATTTGTGGATTAGCTAGGTCTTTCCAATCAACAACATCTACACAAGGGTGAATATTGCATAATATATTCCGAGAATTTATTGTATAGCTACCATCAGAGATGACGGTAAATTTATTAGGAATCCCAACATGGCGAATAAATGAGCGAATGCTGGCAACTTGTACAGGTAAATCTCTTTCACAAGAAAAAGAATAAACGTTGATATCAGCCTTGCGAGATTGTTGAATAGGAAATTTGCTAATTTTAGCAACCAATTTCGTATATAAATTGCTAATAAATTGCCCTTGAATTCTGGCAGCATGGTAGCCAATATTTACCATTTAATTCACCTCAAAAATATAGAAAAATTATTAAATGTAAATGAGCTTTTTATAGAGACGTTGTATATATAGTGTTTTCGACTCTGGTGGGTTACAAAATTACCCCTCCCCAACCCTCCCCTTGGTAAGGGGAGGGTGCGCGACAGCGCGGGTGGGGTGTATTTCATCTACCTGAGAATTGCTATAACGCCTCTACAGAATTTATCGAGTAATTTATTACCCCGCTTGACCCATTTCGTATTGAGTCTTGTGATACTCCCAAAGCTTGCCTTTTAGCTCTAGGAGTTCTTGATATTTACCTTGTTCAACGATGCGCCCTTGTTCTAAAACAACGACTTTATCGGCGTTGGCGATAGTAGAAAGACGGTGAGCGATCGCAATTACTGTCCGACCTACAGATAGTTTTTCCAATGATTCTTGAATCAAGCGTTCGGTGACGGAATCTAGGGCGCTGGTGGCTTCATCTAAAATCAAAATTTCTGGGTCACGTAGCAAAGCCCGTGCGATCGCAATTCGCTGGCGTTGTCCTCCAGATAATCTTACGCCTCTATCTCCTAATTTGGTGTCAAAACCTTCGGGCATTTCTTCAATAAATTCCAGCGCATTTGCTAGACGCGCAGCTTCTCGAATATCTGCTGCGGTTGCGCCGGTTGTCCCATAAGCAATATTTTGCCAAACAGAAGTGTTGAAAATAAATGTGTCTTGACTGACTACTGCAATTTTATGTCGCAATGAAGTTATGTCAAATTTTTGAACATCAATTCCATCAATCATCACATGACCTTCTGTCGGGTCGTAAAATCTCGGAATTAAGTCAATTAAGGTGCTTTTACCTGCGCCAGTTGCACCGACTAACGCTGTAGTTTTGGCTTTTTCAATGCTTAATGTAACATTATTTAGCACTAAGTGATTGGGGTCATAACCAAAATCTACAGAAACAATATCAATAGAATGTTTTAACTCAGCAAATTTAATTTTGCCATTATGTAAGTAGGTTTTATCATCAGTTCTCACTAAATCTTTGATGTTGTCTGCTGCACCTACAAGTGTACTCAGATGCGCTCTCGTACCATTAATATCTTGAATAATGGGTACAACTCGAAATAACACAAAGAAAAATGTGAGTAATGACGCTACCTGGAGGGTGCCATTCACCACAAAAAATGTAAAAGCAAAAATAATCATGCCGATGAGAATTGTACTAGCTATACTTTCGGCTAGAGGTCTCACCAATGCCCAAATTAAGATAACTTTTTTGGAAGTACTGACTACATTATCACTAGCTTGATAAAATCGTTGTCGCTCAAAAGCTTGAGTACCAAACGCCTGTACGGTGCGAATTCCGTTAATAAATTCTATGGCTGTGGAAGTAAAGTGACCGTTAGCAATAGAAGTACTAAAACTTGTTTCTCTAGCACGCGCATTGAGGGTTGATAAACCTACACCTGCTAAGGTAAATAAAAGTAGAGAAATGATAGACAACTGCCATGATAATAAAAACATCGAGATAAAGTAGACAGTGGCAGTGATAGTTCTAGTCATCAAAAAAGCCGCACCGCTAAACCACTGTTTAATGCGTTCAATTTCTGTGGTAATTGTATTTATCAGTTCACCAGAACGCGTTGTTGCAAAGTAACTCAAAGGTAAACTTTGCAACTGTTCAAAAATTTGCTTACGCAGGCGATCGGCTAAATAAAGTTGAGTGCTTTCTGTATATACTTGTGCCAAGTAATTGAAACCAGCTCTTATCCAAGTACTCAATAAAATCAGCAAAGATATGCGATATAGTCTACTAACTGCCGAAGTATTGGCGGCTAAAATCCAGATATCAAACCACTCGACACCAGTTTGAATAGGTTTAGCATTGGGATTAGTTAAATTTTGCAAAAACGAAAGCAAAAACCCAATACTAAAGCCTTCAAATGTGGCTGCTAAGAAGGAAAATACTAAAGCAAATATAGCAACTTTGCGGAAATGTTTAAATTCTCGCAATATGAGATAGTTTTCTTGCCAGAATTTACTCGCCTTAAATAAATTGTTTAATTGTTGTTTTAGTTTAACAAGCATGAGTTTTGAACAAATATTTCCTAATTCCTACAGGTTGCTATAGATGCTCTGTGATTATTTGGCTCTAGCTTAAGTGCGGCAAATGAAGTCATCAATTACCGCACTGCTTGGAGAGGTTTGGAGCTAAATAGAGAAGATAGCAGTCAATAATTAGTAATTATGAATTATTAATTATTAAGTTTGATTCTGTCTGGACTGGCCAAGAACTTGTAATGACAGGTAATTGATTAAGTTGTAGTTGTGCTTCTGCACTCAATCGGATAGCTGCTTCTAAAGTCCAACAACGAGACCCCATAAAACTCATATCACCCCGCAGTACATTGAATAACTGTGGTAAATTTTCGAGACCATATTGACGCATCCAACGACCTAACGGTGTAATGTTGCGCTTGGTTGTGGTAGAGAACTTAATAGCTCGAAAGAGTTTACCGCGTTCTCCTACATACCACTCACCAGAAAATAGTGATGCAGGTGAGGTAATTTGCAACAAGACAAGCAATATCATCATGACTGGAGTTAGTAATAGCAGCATCGCTAAAGCCGCAATCCAATCAATGATTCGCAGGAACCATCTCCAAGGTTGGCTATTTTGTTTAAACAGTAAATTTTCTGAAGATCCGTAAAGAAACATCGGCTTATGAGCTTCTTTACAAGCATCCGCCCAAAACTTTACCCAAGTCTCACCAATTTTAGGGTCTACACTGACCAAATTCACCGGAGAATGTTTTAAGCAATCAATTAATAATTGCTTGTTTTCTAAAGCTGGTAAATATGGCTGTTGAAGTTTATCGGGGGACTTGACTAACAACTGACCTCGCCGCCATTGGAGTGTGCAGTATGCAGTGCTTGACGGAGTTGCACTATAAGCAGTCTGTAGAGTACGAACTAATGAGCTAGTCATGTGTCTTTGGATTAGTACGATAATAAATTGCTGATCTCGAAGGCGATTCATGCCAAAGACTTTGATCTGAATCTTGTCTTGCTCTCAAAATTAGTAGATGACTGATGACAAAAATATGCTTCAAATATTCATCTTGCAGAAGTTTGCTGCTCTGAAGATGGCGAAATAACAAAGATAATAACTAGGTAGATAGCAATCAATATTTGGGGAAATCTTGCAGGTAAACTCGCTGTTTTTTAGATAGCAAAGATATTGGATAGATGTAGAGGTAAATCATCCAATTACTCTTTTGCTCCATCCTTGGTAAGTTTGTGGGATTTGGTCTACCTTGGTTGTTAATTTGTTGAGTCGAAGAAAACTAGTCCACTTTTATCTTTTAGCTGCTTGAAAGGAGCTTTAATCTCTAGGATATAAGAGTCTGTAGAAATGACTATATACTGAAGTAGATTCTTTATTTAGTCTTTAAATTAGTAGGAATTAAAGATCATAATTATAAAGTAGATATGAATATACTGAATTTTTCATACGTAAAGAGGATTTAATTTTAACAATAAAAATGTTTGAGCAAGACATTTATTTTGGCAGAAATGTGCAAAAAAAATATGTGCGATCGCCTCTACCAAAAGAGCGATCGCACATATCTAAAATGTATCGTTTTTACTATTTCTCTACTGCTTGTTTCAAAGCCAAACGATATTCTTTGGGATATTGGACAAAACTACTGTCAGAGCTAGAAACGCCATTAGCTACGACTCCAATCAGATTTAGCTTCCTCAACATACCTGTAGCTTGAGCAAGTTGGTTGCGAGTCACAACACCCATACTAGCTACCAACACCACACTGCGACAGGACGATGCTGTTAACATAGCATCTACCAATCCTAAGACTGGTGGTGCATCTATCAGTACCAAATCATAGTTATCTTCAAAGGTTCGCATCAGTTGGATCATCCGGGGAGAACTCAACAGATGCGCCGGATCGGTAGGTTTCGGCCCCGCCGTCAAAATATCGATGTAGGCTGAACCTAAAGATTGAATCCCAATCTGATTTGGTAATGTCACTTCACTACTGAGTAAAGTTGATAGTCCTTGCTCATTCGGCAAATTTAGCTGTTCGTGCAAACTGGGATCGCGTAAATTAGCATCAATTAGTAGTACTCGTTTGTGTAACCGCGCCGCACTCATCGCTAAACCCAACGCCATACCAGATTTCGCTTCATCAGGTAACGCTGAAGTAATCATCAAAGACTTCAAACTAGATACAGTATTGAGCAGTTCAATATTTTTGTAAATTAAATCCAGCGATTCCCAACGAGGTGGCGACTGTAACACCTGAATTGTCCAAGGCGCAGATGTTTCTGGCTTACCAAAAGGCAACTTAATAATTGAATCTCTGGCTTTGGCTGGGGGAAGTTTGGGTGTTGTTCCCAACAAAGGTAAAGCTACTTGTTTTTCTAACTCAGCAGTTGTATGTACAGCATCATCAGAAGCCTCCCGTAAAAAGGCCGCAATACCTCCCAACATTAACCCCACAACAGCACCTAATAAAAGATTTTGTTGTAAGTTGGGGCCTAGCTGTACGCCATTGTGAGGTTCTTCCACAACTTCCCAATTAAATCCACCTTTGGCTAGTTCTTGACGCAATTGTTGTTCGGCTCTTAACAGTTGCTCTAACCTTTCCCGGCTAAATTGCAGCTGTGGTTGGATGCGATTGTAATAAGCTAACAAAGGCGGGAAGCGTTTGATTTCCAGCCGTAATTGAGTTTCTTTTTGCGCCAAAGTTTGATCGCGGGCGCTCAACGCAACTATAGTTGTTTGGGTTTCTACTAGTTGACTAGCAAGGTTTAAATCAATTTGGCCAAACTGTCCCTGTTCTAACAGCGAGTCTCTAGAACTAACTACGCCATAAGACTTTGTACCTAAAGTCCTACCTACTTCTTGTTCTAATAATGCTTTTTGGCTAGTCAATTGTTCTTGCAACTTCTGCACATTGGGCGTTTCATCTGTGAAGCGCAAGCGTTCTTGAGCTAGTGCTAGTTCAGTTTTTTGGATTTCGTTGAGTAACCCTTGATAGCGAGTAGACTGACTCAGGCGAGAAGCAACTAAGGCATTTTGGGGAGAACGGTTAAGTTGTTCTTCTAAAGATTTTTGCCGTGCTATGGCTTCTTGATATTGAGAGCGCGTTGTGCGGCGTTCTTGCTCAACATTATTCAACGCATCTTCTAGGGCTTTGGCTTGAGCCACTGGATCGATTAAATTCTGGTTGCGGCGGAATCTTTGCAAATTTGACTCAGCTGCGTTTACCTCTTCACTGGCCTTACTCAACTGTTCCCGAATAATTTGCAGCCCTTTTTGTAGACGAGAATCCTGTTGTTGTTTGTTGTATTCAACATAAACTTCCCGAACAGCCGTCAATACTTTTTGCGTCTTCACCGGGTCTCTATCGGTGTATTCTACTTGGAAAATTTTTGTGGCGACATTATCTTCTTTGCTTTTTAATTGATTTAACGCTAAAGCACCTTTAATCTCACCTATACTGATGTCTGGATATTCCCGACGAAGTTTATCAACTGCTTTTTGAATCAGTCCTGAACTTTGCATAAGATTTAGCTGGGTAGCTGTGTCTATCTCTACATTGGATTCAGTAAACTGATTTTCTACTCCACCTGTTTCTTTTTTACCTTGATAGTTAGGCTCTACTAGCAGTTGCATTGAGCTTTTGTAAGTAGGCTTTGTCTTAGCAGTCATAATTGCTGCCATTGCAATTGAAGCCACAAATACTGCCACAAACCAAGGAAACCTGCGAATAAAAACTGCTAATAGTTGTCCATAACCCGGCTCTGTGTCAGCAATTGTATTTACACTGGGATTAAGACTAGTCTGAACCACTTTTATTATCCTTCTCTGCGAGACGCTACACGAACAACTAACAAGCCAGATGAATAATTAATGAGTTATACAAGTTTGATCAATAAGTTGCTCAACCTTCTTAAAAAATACTGGTTCTGAAAAATTGTTCACTGCGTGATTACGAATATTTTCATAATTCCAAGTGATGCGTCCGGACTCTAGTAATGCAGCTTGTAGAGAGTCTGGTGTTTGTCTTTTAAAAAAGACTCCAGTTATACCATGTATTTGAGTATCTAAAACGCCACCAGCGCCATAGGCAATTACTGGTGTGCCACTAGCATTGGCTTCTACGGGAACTAATCCATAGTCTTCTAAGGCAGCAACAATCACCGATTTAGCTTGAGAAAATAAGTCTTTACGTTGGCGATCGCTCACATGACCTAAAAATTCGATATTATCTAATGCCTTGGCTTTTAAACGTGCTTGTTCTGGGCCATCACCGGAGATTAATAACCGCCACCCCAACCAATTAAAGGCTTCGACGATTATATCTAGCCGCTTATAACTGATCATCCGTGCCGATGCCAAAAAATAATCTTCTTTAGTATCTGAATAAACAAAGTTACTGGTATCAATTGGATAGTTAACTACAATTGCTGGCTTGCCATAAATTTGTTGAATTCTCTTAGCAACAACGCTGGAATTAGCAATGTAAAGGTCAGGTTCCTGAGCATATTTCAGGTCTACATTCCGCATTAACTGAAAAATTTGTTCAATTAATGGCGCAAAATATCGATAATCTCCATACTCTCGTAAATATGTTTCTGTATCCCACAAAAAACGGGTGACATTATGACAAAAACAAACATGGCGAGCATCAGGACGTTTGCGTACAGCTTTGGCAAAGCTGGTGCTACTGCTGATAATTAAATCGTAGTCTTGCAAATCCAAAGCCCGAAAGGCTGGAAAGTAAAAGGGTGCCATCATTCTAAAATATTTAGCTGCACCCGGAATTTTTTGTAAAAAAGTTGTGTTGACTATCCTCTCACCTAAATCAATAGTTTTTTGGGGGTCGTATAAAGAAGTAAAAACATCTGCTTCGGGGTAGCGCTTACATAATAATTCAAATACGCGCTCTGCCCCTCCACGCTGAGTTAAGTAATCATGGACGAGAGCAATTTTCATAGATTTTATTCAATCTGCTACTAAATTTTGAGAGATAAGTATTTTAGTCAATTACTGCTAAATCTTTCGTGTTTAGCACTATAAAATTTTACAATTAAGTTATTAGTTCATTAGAATACTTTTTTGGCAATATTTATCTGATTTTTATCTTAGTTAAGTTATTTATAATAGTTACTTCTTGCTAAAAATCTTTGTTCAGTAAAAATATTTCTTTAGACATAGAATAAAATTTGAAGTTGCCTTTCCACGCTATAGCCAGCCTAGAACATCGATTTAATAATCAAGAACTTAACCTCCCAGTCCCCTTTCCTTCTCTGTGTCGGAGAGAGGTTGGAGGAGAGGTTATTCTAGAATTACTAAATTTGTGTTCTAGGCGCAGTAGAAAAATTGAGCGACTCAGATACCCGACTTCTTCAAGAAGTCGGGTATCTGTTTATCTAAAAATAATTGAGGCTGGCTATATCAAAAGCAAGTATTAACCAACAGCCACGAGAACTTTTTCCGATGCAAAATAAGCATTTTGTTCAGCGCGGAGTTGATCGCAAAGTCTGCCTTCTGGTAACTCTACATCATCGTAAGTGAGAACTTGATCACGAGGAATATCTCGTTTTAAGCGACAGCCTTCAGCTAAACCCATTGGTAAAAGTTTTTCTGCCTGAACAATAGGAGAATTTTCACATTGACCGTAGGTCATATAGTAACCAATTCCATCAAGTGTTTCTCCGGCTTGCAAGTCAACTTTGGCAGTTGTGACGACATCTACCAATGGTTTACCAATAGGAGCCATAACAGCATCGCGGAAAAGGACAGCACGCGCCACCGATAGGGGAACTTCAAAATGGCAGAGGTGATAAGGAGTATAGAAGCTATAGAGAGGCCCTTCACCTAATTTGTAGAGGTTGAGATAGTGGCGTTGTTTGGGGTCATCATGGGTGGCGAAGACAAATACACCAGGGCCGGGTTTAGCACCAACTACATAATCAACTATCCCGCCTAATTCTTTGAGTTGGTCAATATCATACATATTGGTCATTTCATCAACATGACCTGCGAAGTCATAGCCGAGCATTCCCCGCTTGGCGACTTGCATTCCGGTGGCGTTAGCAACGATCGCCTGCTCGAAGGAAATTTTGCTACCATCAGCAAAGCTTGTCACCATGTGAGCTTTTTGTCCCCAGCGTTTAGCAAATCCTTCTTGGGTTGTGGGGTTGCGATAGGGGTCTTGCAATCCTTTGATGTTACCGCACAGTAATGGTGTCAGACCGATGCTCTGGACAAATCTGTAAAGATTCATTTCTACCCCTGGTTGGTCGCCATCGCAAGCGCTGAGAATCACACCAGCCTTGTCAGCGTAAACTTTCAGGATAGAGCCAACTGTACCGTCAAGTTCGGCATTCATCATAATGACGTGTTTGCGATGAGCGATCGCTTCCATGACAACATGAGCGCCAAATTCGACTGCGCCAGTCACTTCAATAATTGCTTCGATGCTTTCTGATTGGCAGATAACTTTAGCATCATCTGTAACGACATATCTACCGCTGGCGATCGCATCTTCTAAATCGCTGACTGTGTTAACAACTTGAATATCTTCAATCCCCGCTTCTGTATAAGCTCGTTTAGCTCCATCAATACTGCGATTGAAGATAGCAACTAACTCCATTCCCGGTACTGAATTAATAATTTGGTTGGCAATTCCTCGCCCCATAAAACCAGCACCAATCATTCCCACTTTGATGGGATTACCAGCCGCTGCACGAGCTTTTAAAGCGTTATCAATAATAATCATGAAATTCCTCTGATTGCTATTTTTATGTATTAAACAGACAGATATCAGCAGTTAATAAACCACTAACTATACACTTGCTGTAACTTCTTCACCTTCTCCCACACGCATCATACTTAACAAAGGCCAATTTAAATCTTTTTCGGAAATTTCTGTGACTTCTACAGGCCATTCAATGTTAAAAAATGGGTCATCATAACGCAAACCTCTTTCATATCCTGGTGTATAAAATTCACCAACTTGATAAATTACTTCCGCATCATCTGTTAATGCTTGATAGCCGTGGGCAAACATTTCTGGTACATACAAAGCCCGGCGATTATCTGCGGTTAGTTCCACACCAATATGAGATAAAAATGTAGGAGAATCAGGACGCATATCAATAATTACGTCATAAATTGCCCCTTTAGTGCAGCGAACTAATTTTGTTTCGGCTGCGGGTTGTAGTTGATAGTGCATTCCCCGCAAAGTGCCTTTTTTGTAGTTATAAGATAAGTTGCATTGAGCGACAACTGGCTTTAAACCGTGAGCTTCAAACTCTTGAGCGCAGAAATAACGAGCAAAAAAACCACGATGATCGCTTCTTGCTTCTAAATCAATAATGTAAGCATCTTGAAGATTTGTAGCGGTGAAAATCATGAATTACCTCGATATAAATGTGGGCTAATTAGTTAAACAACAGCTTTGTCTACTTCAGATATAGAAAGTTCGGCTCTGGGATAAGTATCATCCCAGAATTGTGTACAAAGGTCTGGTCTTTCTGGCGGGTTAGCGGTGTAACAAAAGAATAGTGTTGACCGCGTTTGGGTGCGAACAGTTCCATGATGTAAAGTATTTTTGGTATCGACAAAAATGACTGTACCTGCTGGCCCTGGGCAAGATTTCCAAGCTGATTTAGGAATGACCTTTTTCACTTGTTCATCATCAATCCCCATATAGCTTGACTTCCAAAGTTGGTAGTAAAGTATCCAATACTTCCAACTAAATAAGGGGGTTAAAGAACGAGGAAGATATTCAAAAGGCCCAGTTTTTGCTTCTACATCATTCAAGCAAACAAAGATTTTGATCAGGCGGCGGTCTTCTGCATCGCTATGCCATAATAGAGTGCCAAATTGATGATCGCTAGGAAAATCTTGGCGTAAATGTACACCATGAAAAGTAATCGGAACCCCAATATAATTTTCAATGATGTTGATTAGCCTTTCCTGGGTTGCCCAATTATAAAACTCTGGTAGACCTGTAACTGTGGTAATTTGCGGCCACTTTTCTGCTAGATGTTCGTTGTTGGGATTTTGCATCCGAGACAATTGCTCGTAAGCAGCTTTGAGTAGTTCTGAGGTAGAATCTAAGCCTAAATCTGCCAATGTTGTCACGCAAACGCCATCTTTTTGCAGCGCCTCAAGAATTAGGCGATCGCGTTTTTCTAATGCAGGTAAATTTTTTCTATGTTGCCAACGTTTGAGGCTAAAAACCAAATCGGAGTATAGAGAAGATATTTTGTATTTAATTGTCTTCAGCATGACTTGAGCATTGAAATTATGATGAGTCAAAAGTTGGGAATTACTTGAGTGACTTTCTGTGCTACTAAGAAATTTCTTGCAGCATTTCTGGTTTGCTAAAAGTATCATCCCAATATTGAGTACAAAGTTCTGGGCGCTTGGGTGGGTTAGCGGTATAGACAAAAAATAGTGCTAACCGTGCTTCTGTGCGAATAGTACCGTGATGTAAAGCCGTTCTCGGATCTGCAATCACTACTGTACCTGCTGCGCCTGGGCAAGATTTCCAAGCTGATTTGGGAATAATTTTTTGTACTTCTTCATCGTTAATTCCTAAGTAGCCGGACTGCCAAAGTTGGTAGTCAATTCGATAGGAATTTAAATGAGGAAAAGATGTTAAATGTAAAGGAATATACTCAAATGGCCCGTGCTTTTCTGCAACATCATGGAGATAAATAATTACCTTGACTATTTTGCGGTCTTCGGAATCTTTATGCCACAATAATGTGCCGAATTGGTGTTCATTGGGAAAGTCTTTGCGTAGATGGACACCGTGGAAAGTAACAGGTAAACCTATGTAGTTTTCAACTATTTTTAATAGTCTGTTGTCTTGTCCCCAATTAAAAAATTCTGGTAAATCTGTAACTGTATAAATTTGTGGTAATTTTTCACTCAAATGGGTGTTATTGACATCTGCCATTCTGCTTAATTGTTGATAAGCAGCTTTTAACATTTCTGGGGTGGATGTTAAGCCTAAGTCAGTGAGTGAGGTTACATAAGCGCCTTCCCGTTTGAGAGTGTTAACAATTTGGCGATCGCTTTCTTCTAGCACAGGCAGTTTGGGTGCATATTGCCAGAGTTTTATTCTATAAGCTAACTCTGAGTTCAGTGTTGCCATTTTGCCTTGAAGTGTATTTAGCATAGGATGATTACTTGGTTTTGATAATTGATTTAAGTTGCGATCGCCTGTTATTTGCTGTTCGTACTTCTTGCGGTGTTGGTTCGTTAGCTTCGGCAAGTTTCAATTCTTTTAAAGCCATCACATCAAAAGCAGAAAGACTTACTAAAGCCACAAAGGGAATCGCTACCTTAATGGCAGATACAGGCCATCTTCTTAAAGCACCTAAAAAAACTTTTAAATTAACTTCCTTGCCATTTTGCAACAACATCCGTCGGCAAAATTGCTTAGAATATCCACATTCTCCTAATTTCAAAATGACTTCGGGAATGTGTTTGTATTGCATTAGTAGTGCAGATTTTGGCTCTTTTTGCCAATAACTCACGCCCACAATACATTCTAAATAAGTCTCTTTGGTGACAATTATTTTGCCGTGTGCAGCACAATAACCAGCCAAGTATGCTAAAGATATCCAATTACTCGCCGCATTTGGCCAAATTTCTAAGGCGCGTTTGATTAAGTCGCTGCGGTAAACACTAGCAGTCAGGAAAATAACTGCACCAACACTTTTAGCAAAGCAATGTTCAAATATAGCTTGACTATCACCACCGCCATCTTCTACATCAGCATCAAACCAGCGATTACCAACAATTGTTGGGGGATGAACTGGTTCACCAGTAATTTTATTGCGTCCAGAAAAGTTGAGAAATAATAAGCCTAAATCTTCATGTTGTTTGAGCTTGTTAATCACATAAAGAATGGCTCTATCTTGAATTGGATCATCATCACCAATTGTCCAAACATATTTGGATGTTGCAGAACTTAGGCAATACATAATATTTCTCATTACGCCTAAGTTCTCAGAATTTTTGTGAGACTTAAAAGTGATGTTACTCAGGTTTGCTTGCCATTTTTGAATCACAGTCTGAGTATGATCTGTAGAACAGTTATCTGAAACTAAAATTTCACATTCAGACTCAAAGCCTTGAATTGCTTTTGCTAACCAAGCTAACTGTTTATCAAGTAATGCAGCACGATTATAAGTAGGTATAGCAATAGTCAGTAATTTATTCATAATTTCAGGAATAATGTTCGTCAAGCATCACTAAGTTTCGCTGTAAAAACTCGATTTAGTTACTTTTGGTAAAAACAGCAATTTACGTGTAGATACAATTACTAAAATGAGATAAGCAATAATAATATTCATTGCTAAAGCTGGCCATCTTCTTAAAGCTCCTAAGAAAATTATCCAGTCACTTTTGGTAATGATATTCTGCAAAATCATTTGTAGACAAAATGTTTGAGAATATCCAATCTCTAAAAGTTTTGCATATATTTCCGGGATATAAATATATCTCATCATGATTGACCATTTTGGATCTTGCTCTAAATAACTAGCGTGCATTGTACATTCTAAATAGTTATCTTTAGTAACAATCACGCTGCCGTGAAGCGCACAAAATCCTGTCCAATATGCTTGAGAAGCTAAATTTTTACAAGAAGATGTCCACTGTTGTAAAGCGCGTTTGACTAATGCTGTTTGATAAACAGTTGCTGTCATAAAAATTACGCCACCAAAACTTTCTTTTAGATAACGTTGTAATGCAGCTTTACCATCAGTTAGGGGAGCATCACTATCACTATTAAACCAACGTTCTACAGTGATTTGATTGGTTAATTTATCTCGTCCACAGCAGTTAAGAAAGATTAGTGCTGTATCAGGATTCTGCTGGATTGTTTTTAATAAAAATGCTAGAGCATTTTCCTGGATTGGGTCATCATCTCCCACAGTCCAAACATATTTGCTACTAGCAGCTTGAATACAGGCAGCAATGTTAGGCATTAAACCTATATTCTCTTGATTTCTCTGAGATTTAAATGTTGTTTTACTAAAGATAGACTGCCATTTTTTAATGATTTCTTGAGTGTGATCTGTAGAACAATTATCAGAAATAATAATTTCACATTCAGCTTCAAATCCTTGAATAGCTTTTGCTACCCAGCAAAGTTGCTTTTCTAGAAGTTCAGCGCGATTATATGTAGGTATAGCAATGGTAAGTAGTTTATTCATTTTTTTAGGCAAAAAAATAATTTCAAAATGAGGTTTACTGGTACTATCTAGATACCCGAATTCTTAAAGAATTCGGGTATCTAAGTTATCTAATATCAGTACTTACTTTCTATTCCAGAAAAAATCTTTGTCAATTTGTTCAGTACGGATGAGATACTCTAGCTGTTTTAAGCGAGTAAAGCCTCTAAACAAAAAGGTGTCTTCAGTCATATCAATTTGACTGAATAAGTTAAACAGTTGTTGTGCGCCTAATTGAGCATTCCAATCACATTTGAAACCAGGGAGAATACTGTTAATTTTCTCGAAGGATACGCGATAACTGCGATTATCTGCACCATTTTGACCAAAGCTTAATTTACAGCCAGGGAAAGCATCAGCAATAATTTCGGCAATTTCTTTGACTCGATAGTTATTACTGGTATCGCCAACGTTAAAAACTTGATTGTGTACGACATCACGCGGTGCTTCTAAAGCACAAACAATGGCTTTACAAATATCTAGTGCGTGAACTAATGGCCGCCAAGGTGTACCATCACTGATCATTTTGATTTCTTTGCTTGTCCAAGCTAACCCGGCGAGGTTGTTCAACACGATATCAAATCGCATTCTGGGGGAAGCGCCAAAGGCTGTGGCGTTCCGCATAAATGTCGGTGAAAAATCATCATCCGCAAGGGGTGTAACATCTCGTTCGACGAGGGTTTTACATTCGGCGTAGGCGGTTTGCGGATTTACGGAAGATTCTTCTGTCACATCGCCTTCGGTAGCGACACCATAAACACTACACGAAGACATATAGACGAAGCGGCGTACACCCATTGTTTTAGCTAAGTTAGCGAGGCGTACAGAACCTAAATGATTGATTTCGTAGGTGATATTTGGTGCTAATTGTCCGGTGGGATCGTTAGATAGTTCCGCCATGTGAACGATCGCTTCTACACCTTCTAAATCTTCGGGGGTGATGTGACGGATATCTTTATTGAGGGTTTTGGCTGTAACTTCTGTACCGTTGTATAGCCAGCCAACTTTATAAAAGCCTGTATCAACACCAATAACTTCATGGCCACGTTCAATTAACAGAGGAGGCAATAAAGAACCTAGATAGCCTTCTGTTCCAGTTACTAATATTTTCATTGTGGGAAATTCCTTTAAAAGTTTTAAGTAGTGTTGAATGTTTTTTGGGCGGGCAAGATTGCCCACCCTACAATATATTTCCGGGACTGTGGTATGTTTACACCACTCCCTACTCCCCACTCCCAATACTTATGCAACAATTACAGTTTCAAGATGGGATTGTTGGGGAACTTGAGAGGCGATCGCTTTGCCAATTTCTAAGGAAGATGTGGCTGCTGGTGAGGGTGCATTGCAGACATGGATGGAGTTTTGACCAGGAATGATCAAAAAGTCATCTACTAGTTTGCCGTCATCCATTAAAGCTTGGGCGCGAACTCCCGCATGGGTGGGAACTAAATCTTCGGCTTGGACTTCGGGAATGAGTGTTTGCAAGCTTTTGACAAATGCTGCTTTGCTGAAAGAACGAATGATTTCTTGAATACCTTCATCAGCGTGTTTAGCTGCAAGTTTCCAGAAACCGGGATAAGTCATCACCTCGGCAAAATCTCTCAAGTCAAAGTCAGTTTTTTTGTAACCTTCCCGCTTGAGGCTGAGAACAGCATTCGGCCCAGCATGAACTGTACCATCAATCATTTTGGTAAAGTGAACGCCGAGGAAAGGGAAATCGGGGTTAGGCACTGGATAAATCAGGGTTTTCACCAAATAGCGTTTTTCGGGGGTGAGTTCGTAATATTCGCCCCGGAAAGGTACGATTTTGGCTTTGGGTTCTACTCCACCTAACTTAGCAATGCGATCGCTATGCAATCCGGCACAATTGATCACAAATTTAGTTTCAAAGTTACCGTTATTAGTTTCCAGTACTTGATTGTTACCACTGGCAGCAATTTTTAATACTTTGGTATTGAGGCGTAAATCTCCGCCTTGCTTTTCAATTAATTGGGCGTATTTTAAACAAACTTGCTTGTAATTAACAATACCAGTTGAAAATACCCGAATGCCAGCGACACAACTAACATGAGGTTCAATTTCTTTTACTTCTTCTGGGCTAATTTTCTGAACTTGTAAACCGTTTTCTAAGCCGCGTTTGTAGAGATTTTCTAACCGTGGTAGTTCTTGCTCATTGGTAGCAACAATGACTTTACCGCAGATTTCATGGTCAATTTCATGCTCTTGGCAAAATTCCACCATTGAGCGGCTACCATCTCGACAAAATTTAGCTTTAAAACTCCCTGGTTTGTAATAAATACCAGAGTGAATTACGCCACTATTATTACCGGTTTGGTGAAATGCCCAGTTGCTTTCTTTTTCTAATACTAGAATGCGTGCTTGTGGATAGCGTTTACCCAAGGACATCGCTGTTGATAAACCTACTATGCCACCGCCGATAATCGCAAAATCGTACATTGGTATTACTGCACTTGAAATAATTGTGAATATGTCAATGGTTAATGCTCAATGGTCAAAAGGCAAGAGCTAGAAGCGCAAAGTATGAAATTTCACACTTCACACTTCACACTTCCCACTTCCCTTACCATACTTGCCAAGGAGCCTTACCACTTTGCCATAGGTCTTCGAGATAATTTTTATCGCGTAAGGTATCCATTGGTTGCCAAAAACCATTGTGTCTAAAAGCAGACAACTGCTCCATATCAGCCAGCTTTTCTAATGGTTCTTTCTCCCAAACGGTTGTGTCATCCGCAATTAAATCAATAACTTCTGGTTCGAGAATAAAATAACCACCATTTACCCAAGCACCATCACCATCGCGCTTTTCTCGGAAGCTGGTAATTTTAGTTTGTTCTTGTTCTAAGGAAATAGCTCCAAAACGTCCGGCTGGTTGTACAGCGGTGAGTGTGGCTAATGTCTTTTGTTGTTGGTGAAATTTAATTAGCTCGGTGATATTTACATCACTGACACCATCACCATAAGTAAAGCAGAAAGTATCATTGCCTACGTGTTCAACAACTCGTTTTAAGCGTCCCCCGGTCATAGTTTGATCACCTGTATTCACTAAGGTGACACGCCAAGGTTCTGCATAACCAGAATGCACATTCATCTGGTTAAAACGCATATCAAAAGTTACATCTGACATATATAAAAAGTAGTTAGCAAAATACTCTTTAATGACGTAACCTTTGTAACCACAACAAATAATGAAATCATTAATACCATGTGCCGAATAAGTCTTCATGATATGCCAAAGAATTGGTTTACCACCAATTTCAACCATCGGCTTGGGCTTGATACTGGTTTCTTCACTGAGGCGTGTACCAAGTCCACCAGCCAAAATCACCGCTTTCATGCAATTACCTCGGAGATTTGTAGGGAATTATTATTTTGAATTTCTGGAGATGAAGAGGATGCACTTGGTTTGAGAAAAATTGTTTTTCTCTGTTTTTCTCCGTAAATAATCTAACTAGAATTTTTGCTACTTGTATGAAGGGAAAGTAAATTAAAATCTTTTATGTGTAAAAGGTTTATGAATAGTTTTTACACGGAAAATTTTCTCACTTAAATAAATATAAATGTTACTAAAAAAATAATCAGGATGATATTTCTATAATCCTGATCTAAGTTGCTTTTGCTTATATTGATACAACAATTTTTTAGTAATAAATTAGTAGCAAATTTTACCTGTATAAAAATTATTTTGTGAAAATAAAAATTGCTAGATCCCCGGCTTATGTAAGAAGTCGGGGATCTTATTGTTAATCCTCAATCAGGATTATTGACAAATGACCAATGATTCCTCCCTAATTTGTCCCGACATTTCCCCAGGCGCTAGAACTTTGCAGCAAAGCATTACATTGACTTTCAATGATCACGCACATACTGCTGAGTGCTTGCTGGTAGTTTTCGGTATCTTCTTGTTCTAAGGCAAGTTTGGCGGCTAATTGTAAATCTTCGACGGCTTCGTGATTGTTTTTGGCGGCTTCTTTTCCACCGTATTGGGCAATTTCGTAGCGTACCATACCGCGTTTGAGATACACTTTTGCCAGTTTTTCGTTTAGTTGTAATGCTTGGTCAAAGTCCGCGATCGCTTTTTGGTATTGTTGAGCGTAATCGGTACTATATTGAGCCATTTGATAGTATACCGAACCTCGCTGGAAATAAGCTTCGGCTTTGGAGGCGTTGAGTTTAATGGCTTCTGAGAAATCTGCTATGGATTTTTGAAACTCTTGGATAGATTCACCGCTGTACTTAGCTATCTGCGCCCGGACAATCCCTCTTCTGATATAGGCTTCGGCTTCTTTAATGTTGAGGCGAATGGCGTTGTTAAAATCCGCGATCGCTAAATGATATTCTCGATCTGGATCGTTGCTATACTCAGCCAACATATAGCGAGCGTTACCGCGATTAACAAAGGCTTTGACTTCCTGGGGATTGATTTGCAGAGCTTGGGAATAGTCTGTTACTGCCCCTTCATAGTCTTTTAAGTTGTAACGAGCATTACCTCGGTTAATAAAAGCTTTGGCATAGTTTGGTTCTTCTTGGATGGCTTTAGTAAAGTTTTCGGCTGCTTGCTTAAAGTCGCGCACTTGGTAAGCAGCATGGCCTTGTTTGTAATAATCGGCAAACTGGAGAGCTTGATGACTCGGTTTGGAATTTGCCCTCAAAGTTTGTTGGGTATAGGTATTCTGTGATACCAACGGATGAGTGAATTTTACCATCACATCCAAATAACCCAACATCCCCAAACCCACACAACCTAAAACTATGGGGTAAAGTTTTGATATTTTGCGCCGCTGATAAGGAAAATATGTGGGCTGATTGTTTGCTTGCCAAGAATTTGCCCGCGCAAATGACATAGCTGGCTGTGGTATGCGTGTTGGCTGATTGTACCGTCTTGTGGGGATGGTACGGGGTTTGAGATGTTCTTTATTTTCAATTGCCCGTTGTGATGGAAAGGGATCACGCCCGCCTAAGCGCAAAGAACGTTCACACCAAGGGCAGTCGTGCAGGTGGTTGCTGTAACGATGCTGCGGATTAGTGGTGCAAGTAATCAACGAATCTTCCGCTTCGGTGAGGGCAGACAGCCAACTTTGAGCGCTAGGACGTAACTGTGGATTATTATGACCTGCTTCAAAACACTGGACAAACAATTCCTGCAAGCTGGGATGTAGCATTTCCCAAGGGGGGGCAATGGGAGTTGGCAGGTAAGGAACTTGACGGTGTTGGCTATAGGTAAAATGTCCAGCGGCAATGCGGACTTCGTAGGCTGGTGGTTCGGCGGTGCCTTGAAAAATCCCGGAAAAGGGATGTGTACCTTCCATTAACAATTGGAAGATTAGCACTGCCAAACCAAAGGAGTCGTGACTGATGTGGCGATCGTGTTGGGCGAAGACTTTATTTTGTAGTTCTGGTGGCGTAAACTCTGGTTTACCCACTCCACAGCGGTAAACCAGATTGTTTTTTACATCTGGCACTTGGAAAGAGTCAGTATCTACTAAACTCACCAGTGCAGTGTCGCTGACTAAGATGTTGGACTCGTTGACATCACCCACGCAATAACCACTGGTGTGCAAAGCCGCAAAAGCTGCCGCTAAATTACGCGCTGTGCGAACTAAGTATTGATAGTTAAATAACGGGCAGTGTTGGCGACGGGTTCTAGGGTTGTAAAAATCGATAATTGGCCGCATTCCCCGAATTCGGGGCATGATGAAACCAATAACGCTTTTGCTCCCATCTGCCGTTTTGATTAGTTCTTGCGGCCAAGCGATGGAAATATGCCCCAAGTTAGCTGTGGGATTTTCCGGTGGGTTAGCCAGCATAGCTTGCAGTTTTTTAGCATGATTGGCTGTGGGTTTGTGATAAACCTTCGCCACTAAATCGCCATCAGATGGCACTGCATAAATACAGGCTTCACCACCTCGTCCTAAGCTAACGCTGAGGTTGATAATTTCTGGCTGGGGAAGACAACGTAGTACCTTCATGTTTAAGTCACAGTTAACGGGGGTTATATAAAAAGACCGAACTTGCAGAATCCTTGTCTATGAGCGGTTGAAGGCAGCAATCATTAGTGTTAAATCATCGTCGGTACGTTGTGTAATCCGCTCCGAACCTAAAAACCTCACCAGTTGCTCTTTCGCTAATGTTTTATCCTCAGCGTTTTCAATAAAATCAAACAAAGGAAAAAAGAAGGGTTTGTGAGGTTCACCAACAACCATGTTCAACGCCAGCATTTGTAGTCCATCGGTGAGGATACCAACGTTGACTATTTCTTCACGCCATAATCTCATTTGTGCTGTATCTATAGCATCCAAGGAAGTCAAAAAAGTCGTTTCGTTGATATATTCTCCGTTATTGGGTATGGTTAGCGCAATTAAATTTCCTTGACGATTCTTTGCGACTGCCATACCGTCACCGATTTGGGCTGCTGCTACCATTTCTGGTGTGGCGATGGTGATGATTAAGGTAGTTGCCAAATCTTGGGGCTGTTGGTTACAGGCGGCGGCTTCAGTTTCTACGGCTTTTTTGGCAGCGAGTAAGGCATCACTTAACAAGGATTGCACGACCAAATCATCAGCTAAAAAAGCGCGAGAGACTTCTTTAATAGATAAATGTTCTACAGCTGCTTCGGTGGCTACCATTGCGCCAATTTTCCCCTGACTGGCAGAACCTGCGCCATCGGCTGCTGCGGCTACTAATATATTGTCTGGCAATAGCTGCCAGTTGTGAGCATCCTGACACAGCTGCTTATTTCTGATGTGGCTGGTACCACATACAGATGCGGCGACTACCCGCCAATGATCAATCTGTTTTGATGTGTTCATAGATTCTTTGTCTGGGCTGGCTGTGTAAGTATTAAACCGCGATCGCGCGATTAAATTGAACCCCAGCCAATTGGCGGTAGTGCTACTTGTTCATCTACTTGGGAGTGGGAAACAGCCGCCATACTCGCTGACAACCACATAAACATTTCCACGAAGTTAAGTCCGCGCAGTTTCAGTGGTGTCCGCACAGCTAACTGATTTAGCCTTGTCATGTTGGCGTTTTCCACACCAACTGAGAAAAAGGCTACGCGCTTATTGGCTTCGTCACCTTGAACTCGTTGTGCGGCTTGGGCTACTAAATGTTCTTGTTCACCTTGGGGTTCGCCATCGGTAATCATAAATACCCAAGGACGATAATAGGCTATGCCGTTAGCACGATATAAGGATTTGCGCTCTTGTACCATGTCTAAGGCTTTATGAATCCCTGAACCCATACTGGTCAGGCCTTGGGCTGTCAAAATGGGGGGATTAAATAAATCCGCTGTCACAAAGTCTTGGATGACGTTTACTTGGCTATCAAAAGTAACGATCGCTACTTCTACTCGCCGCGCCGCTAAGGAATTTTTGACTAATTCATCTTTCAAACTCAGCAAGCCTTGATTTAAAGCTTCTATGGCTTCTCCTTGCATTGAACCAGATGTATCTAGTAACAACACACAAGGACAACGAGGTTCAGGGTTTTCCGCAAATTCTACTACTTCATCCAGAGTTAATGTATCTTGCATAACTTTTTGTGTTATGTTATAGTCCAAAGCTTTATTTTCCTTTTTTCAAAGTATATAGTTAAGTTTCCGGAGCCTAAAGGGAATAAGTGAATTTTTGGCGATCGCTAGTTGAGTCTTCATGTAACCATTAAACAAATACTTTTCCTTAAATTCTCTACACATTTAATAAAGTTTTCATCAAGTTCTGGTTGAGAATGCAAAAATTTACGAAGAGTTTATGTTGCAGTCATTCTCGGAACTACAAGAATTTATGTAGGGCAAGCGATAGAATATAATAAACATGAAAATTTACCTAGATAAAATTTTAAAGATTTCATGTGGGATATATCATTTTTGTGCCAACAAAAAGTGTTAATTTATCCAAGTTCACAGCCAGGTAAAACGTTAAGCTCACTTTTCGCCTTCATACTGAGTCGAGCAAGTAAAATTTTCATCTTTTATTCATTTTTCTAGGGATTTCTCAGAAATAAATTATCTATCTTATGAAGGATGTATTTTTCTGAGCCTTAATCTAGCCTAATTGGGGAAACTCATCCTTAAAAAAATTAAAGATTTTTGCTTTGGCAGTTTTCTCGGTTATGTCTGTAATTGCTACTCCTTCAAGAATTCTATCTGTAGATATTAGTGAAACTGAGCTTTCAATGATGACTGAGTAAAAATACTAGTTTCATAGCTCATTTTTCAAACATAGTCATGAAACTTATTTTATGGGTATTGCCTTTTAGTCTAAGTAGTTCGTCAAGTTCCCTGAGTGAGGCAATGATTGCCATAACTTTTAATATAGATTTATATTCTTCTTCGAGAAAATAATTTTCTTGGAGACATATTAAAACTAATAAAGTAAAACATACATAAGAATCTAAATTTACATAAATTCTGTATAATCTTCTAAAACAATTTTTTAAAATGCCTAATTTCGGTACATTTACAGTGCTACGTCCTTATGGTTTATTAAAACAACTATCTAATGGTGTTGACACTACTTGTTTACAAGCCTTTAGTAACTTAGTTACTTGGTTGATTTATTTAGAAAATGGAGCCATAATCTATGCGACAAACTCCGTTGAACCTTTTGATAGGTTAGAACGCCATTTGCGCCGACTCAATTTGCTCACTAGCGAAACCCGTGTGCAATTACGTATGACCTTTGAACAAGAGTTGTTCAATCAGTCTATTGCTGATAGTAGCGATTTATCAACTCAACCGGCTGATTATCAAGCAATTCATTGGCTAATCAACGAAGGTTATCTGGATGATGCACAAGCCACAACTTTGATTCAAGAACTGGTCAAAGAAGTAATTGAATCATTTTTGCTAGTGAAAACAGGGACTTATGCTTTAAGTGATGCACAGCAAACAGTGACAAAAATCTGTCGTCTGGATGTAGAAAGAACTCTGGATATTTGCCAAATCCGCTTACAAAATTGGCAATCTTTCACCCCTCAAATTTCTTCTCCATATCAGCGTCCATACCTGTTAATTAACAGTAAATTAACTAGCAAAAATTTACCAAAACTACCGCCAGAATTAACTATTTGGATGAAAGGTTTTAGCCTACGTCATCTGGCTGTAATTATGAATCAAGATGAAATGCAATTGGTGCAACATTTATACCCTCATATTGTCCAAGGTGGGGTGATTCTACATGAACCAGATCCACCATTTGATCTGTTACCTAAGTATCAGCCAGAAGTCTTAGCATCTTCTCGATACACCACAGCATTACTTAACAGACAATTCATTGACACGGTAGTAGAACCCAGTAACCGTAACGCTGAATCGGCTGTAGAAGATTTGACGCTTGTAGTGCGATCGCTAAAAACTTCTCCACTATCAAGCCAAAATCTTCAGGAATTAATAATACTAAATACCATAAATTCCGCCCCTGAAAGAGTAACGACTAATACCGTAACTGCCAAAAAGACTTATAAAATCATTTCTGTTGATGATAGCCCGACAATTCTCAAAGAAATTAGTCGGTTCTTAGAAAGTGAGAATTTTTCTGTAGTGACAATTGATGATCCACTCAAAGCGGTGATGTCGATTATTCGCCATAAACCAGACTTAATTTTGTTAGATCTGAATATGGCTGGAATTGACGGCTACGAATTATGCAAAATAATTCGGAATAATTCTCTGTTTAAACATACTCCAATTATTTTTGTCACAGGTAATAAAGGACTTGTTGATAAAGTTAAAGCCAGATTAGTTGGAGCCTCTGGTTATTTAACCAAACCTTTTACCCGTGCAGAATTACTGAAACTTGTGTTTATGCACTTGGTTTGAAAGAAGGCAAGAGGCAGGAGGCAGGAGAAAATTTTTACTTAGCACGGGCTAAACGCCCCGCTACCGCTAACAGCACTCAGCACTCAAAACTCAGGATGAAATTAAAGGGCGATGTCCGCAGATAATACAGATGGTGCGTGATTGACAATCAAAATGCAAATCAGTCGAAAACTATCCCTATCAACTATGGGTTGTGGAACTTGGGCGTGGGGAAACCAACTTCTGTGGGGATACAGCGAAAACATGGATGACGAGTTGCAAGCCGTGTTTAACTTGTGTGTCAGTAATGGTGTGACCTTATTTGACACTGGTGATTCTTACGGTACAGGCCGATTAAATGGGCGCAGTGAGTTACTTCTAGGAAAGTTTTCTCAAGAATATCAGGGTTTAAACCAGGAAAATATTTGCATTGCGACAAAACTGGCTGCTTACCCTTGGCGATGGACGCGCCAGTCCATGATTAAAGCTTGTCAGTCTTCTGCCAAACGCTTGGGTAAAAATGTCGATTTGGTGCAAATGCACTGGTCTACAGCCAACTATGCACCTTGGCAAGAAAAAGGCTTATTGAATGGTTTAGCTGACCTTTACGAACAAGGTTTAGTTAAAGGTGTTGGTTTGTCGAATTACGGGCCAACACGGTTAAAAATTGTGCATCAAAGATTTGCCGAAAGAGGTGTACCGATTTCTACGTTGCAAGTTCAGTATTCTTTACTGTCTACTTATCCGGTGACACAACTGGGATTGAAAGATGTGTGTGATGAATTGGGTATTAAACTGATTGCTTACAGTCCTTTGGCTTTGGGGATATTAACAGGTAAATATTCCGAGACAGGGACTTTTCCCAAAGGTATTCGTGGGTTGTTGTTTAGACAGTTATTACCAGGAGTGCGATCGCTTTTAGCATCTTTAAAAGAAATAGCCCAATCTCGCAATAAAACCATGTCACAGGTAGCCATCAACTGGTGTATCTGTAAAGGTACTATTCCCATCCCCGGTGCAAAATCCCTCGCCCAAGCACAAGAAAATATTGGCGCTTTAGGTTGGAAACTCGACGCAGCAGAAATAGCAGAGTTAGATAAAGCCGCCGGAAGTACAAATAAAGTTATGGTGCAGAATATTTTTCAGACTAAATAACGTTAAAAATAGTCTTTATCACTCTTATTTCAGCCCCTACTTTCTATTCCCAACAGGTGAATTAATATATCTCTCCATCAATTCTCTTCTCCTTCAACAGTTAGATGCACCCGACTTTGGCCAGTGCAAAGCTATGAGGATGTAATAGTTTGATTTCAAGGATTCACTTGTGGAGATCAGCAGACGAGATTTACTAAAGATAGCTTCTGCTTCCGGTTTGGGAACAATCGGACTAGCAGCTTCAGCAGGACTTGCTAAACAAGCTTTAGCTCAAAATCAACCTACTCCTACTCAGACCAAAACAGGCGAAATGATCTATCGACAGTTAGGACGCACTGGGGAAAGAGTCTCGGTAATTGGTTTAGGCGGACACCACATTGGTAGACCAAAAGATGAGGAAGACGGGATTCGGCTGATCCGTAAGGCGATTGATCGCGGTATCAACTTTATGGATAATAGCTGGGACTATCACAACGGTGGGAGTGAAATCCGTATGGGGAAAGCACTCCGGGATGGTTATCGGCAAAAAGTCTTTCTGATGACTAAAATAGATGGTCGCACTAAAGAAGCAGCGGCCAAGCAAATTAATGATTCTTTAAAAAGATTGCAGAGCGATCGCATAGACTTATTGCAGCATCATGAAATCATCCGTATGGAAGACCCAGACCGGATTTTTGCCCCTGGTGGCGCAATGGAGGCGGTTCTAGAAGCCCAAAAAGCCGGGAAAATTCGCTACATCGGCTTTACTGGTCACAAAGACCCCTTAGTTCACCTGAGAATGCTTGATGTTGCTGCTCAAAACAACTTTCGTTTTGATACAGTCCAAATGCCATTAAATGTCATGGACGCGCATTTTCGCAGTTTTGAACGCCAAGTTTTACCCAGATTAGTTAAAGATGGAATTGGTGTATTGGGAATGAAATCAATGGGTGATCAAAACATTCTCAAAAGCAACACAGTTAAGCCTATAGAATGCCTACACTACGCGATGAATTTACCAACTTCAACCGTGATTACAGGCATTGAAAGTATGAAAATCTTAGACCAAGCTTTTGAAGCAATTCGGACATTTCAACCCATGAGTCAAGCACAAGTTAAAGAACTGCTAAATCGGACTCGCCAAGCTGCTGTTAAAGGCCAGTATGAATTATTCAAAACTACTAGTCAATTTGATAGTACAGCACTTAATCCTGAGTGGTTAGGTTGATTTACTAAATAATTCAGAAGGTCAGAGAATTCAAAATCTGAATTCTCTAACTTTCTAGCTTCTGTAATTACTCTTTAATTGTGGGACTAATTGGCTTTCTACTAGGAGCTAATACCATAAGAAAATCGAATTGTTCTTTATCTGATGTGGTAGAACTCGTAGCACTGAGACTGTAAACTGATCCGATAATGGGTTTCCAAGGTCGAAAATTTGTATCATCAAAGAAACTGGGTAAAAACCCATAAATCCATGATAAAGTAGACCCCCCATTCAAATAGAAATACCCATAGTTAGGACTGGGTAAACGATTAGTTGCAGTTTTGAAGTTATAAGTTGAAGGTAATTGAATATAAGGCTGTGGGACTAAATCTTGAATTGCGCCAAACCCTGTGGTAATCACAACAGTTTTCTCATCTACCCAATTATAAGCCAGTAAACTTTGTGAAGCTTCTCCGCCTACATCCCAACTGGTGACTGTTTGACCTTTTATATTATGAGTATTGACTACAACTTCTCCTGTGGAAAAAGATTTAATGAATTCATCTAACTTCTTCAAAGTAGTTTCTGCGGCGGCTCGATTGTCAGTTTCTAAAGCCATACCTATGCCTAAATTCAAGTTAGGAACTGAACCTAATAAACCTCCCTTAGAAGGAAACAGAAAGAAAGCATAGTCACCATTCATCCAATTGAGGATGTCTTTTTCTAAATCGAGTTTAGTACTGCTAAGAACAAAACTTCGGAGTTGGGTGAGATATTCTTTGAGTTGTGGCTTGGCACTGAAAGCTTCTGCTAAAATTAACCATTTCTGATTGAGGTTGTGACCAGTAGCTGCCGAGTATGTCGCAGCTGGTAATCTTGATGCTATTGCCTCTGGTTGTTCCGTTTGAAATTCATCTTTTTCTGATTTAGGAGTTTGGCGATAGGCAGTAGCTTGAAAGCGCAATCCTTCTGGTTCTACAGTTAAAAACCCATTAACACTACCAAAGTTTTTTAATTCCTCAATGTTAATAGTTTCACCACCAAGAATCGGAAAAGGTAGACTAGGATCTTTGGTGATGTCGTTAATTAAAGGCACAAAAGTTGCTAAATTTTCATAAATAGAAAACAAAGATTTAGCGTACTGAGGATTCTTGATTGTGTCCTGGAATTGGGGATTTTGGGCAAGAGTAGTATTTCCTTGAGAAGCATCAATGATCTGCTCAATGGGTTTAGCTGTAATTCCGGTGACAATGTAACCTGGTAAAGTAGCGATCGCAATTCCTCGTGGTCTTGTTTTTAACCAATCTGGATTACCTAAAATCGGTGGTATAGCAGCTAAGTTTGATTTTCTCTGAGAACTAACCTGCTTGAGTTGTGGTTTGCGTTCAATTTTGGGTGTCTTGGCTGGATCTGGCGATAATTCTGGTAATTTGGTTTCAGAATTTGATTCTGATGATTCCGGCGATGGTGTTGCTTCTGGTGCTTCCGGTGATTCTGGTAATTTTGGTTGTTCTGGAGGTTGCACTTCCACAATCGTAATGCCTTTATACTCCGTAACCTTTACCCGTTTTGGATCTCCACTTTTAAGTAAGTCGATAAAAGGCTGTATGCGTGACTCATCTTTGATAGGAGCCAGCATCACAAAATTATTATCTATGGTTGCAGTTGTACCTTCAACCTTGGGCAAAAAAGCAAATGCGACTTGATCACCTAGCAAAGACTCAATCTCGCGTACATAGCTGAGTTTAAAAGAAGGTGGTAAATATTTAGAGGCTGCTGTAAAGGCTCTTTCAAATAAATAAAAACGATTTAAGGCTGTCCAAGCATCTACCTTGGTATTGACTAAACCTACCAATGGTGCATCAGCTGGTAAGATATTAGCGATCGCTGGCGTAATAGATGTAGTAGATGCCGCAGTTTCACTAGTCTCAGCCACAGGAGAAGCAACTGCCAAAGCCGATAATAGCGATACTGTAATAATCGGTGATACCATTTTGAATTTTAGATTTTAGATTTTAGAATTGCAACCTAGTACCGCAAGGCGGAAGTCAAAATTCAAAAAGCTGATAAAGCAACCTTTTTGGCAATTTGAAATGTGTAATTTATTTACGCCGTACTGTACTAGCAACTAAATGTATAAAGCATAAAACGCAATTATGCGGATTTCTTTTTTATATTTTTATTACTAATAAATAAATAGTTTTTGAGAAAAATTAAAATTCAGTCTTAAAAAATAATTAGTTTTAACAATTAGTAGTCAATGGTCAAGAGTCAATAGCCCAAGAAAGCTTAATTTTGGACTATTGACAGCTTCAACTAAAAATCTTTGACACAGGCTTAAGTTCTTAAGTATTGATTGTCCCCGTCACAGGTGAACTAGGACTAGCGTAAGATTTGATGGGCATTCTGCCAGCTAAGTATGCCAAACGACCAGCAACGGTTGCTAAATTCATCGCGTAAGCCATTGCTGGGGCATTTTGGGCTAGAGCGATCGCACTATTAATCAATAAGGCATCTGCGCCTAATTCCATTGCTTGAGATGCTTCTGATGGTGAACCAATACCTGCATCCACCACAACTGGCACATTAGCGTTTTCAATAATGATTTGGATATTGGCGGTGGTTTTTAATCCTTGTCCTGAACCGATGGGTGATGCTAAAGGCATGACTGTTGCACAGCCTACTTCTTCTAAGCGTTTGGCTAACATTGGGTCAGCATTAATATACGGTAATACGGCAAACCCTTCTTTTACCAATTGTTCGGCGGCTTGCAACGTCCCAATGGGATCTGGTAATAAATATTTAGAATCGGGGATAACTTCTAATTTCACAAAATTATTATCTTCTTGTCCCAACAATTTTGCCATTTCTCTACCCAAACGGGCAACACGAACCGCTTCTTCGGCAGTTTGACAACCAGCAGTATTTGGCAACATCCAAATTTTTGACCAATCTAATGCTTCCGCTAAACCTTCATGTCCCGGAGTTTTGGTTTGGACTCGTCTGACTGCAACAGTGACAATTTGACAACCACTAGTAATAATGCTTTGCTGCATTTCTGCAATACTGCGATACTTCCCGGTTCCCGTCATCAAGCGAGATTGGAAGGTTTTGCCAGCAATTACAAGTGGGGAGTCTGGAAGTGGGGAATTAGGTAGTGGTGATAAAACTGGGCGATGGCCGTTGGTAAAATTGGCAGAGTGAGTGAGCATAGGGGCGGTAGATGGCTGGGTGTGAAACCGAGAATAATGGAAATGGGCAAGTATTGGATCAGATTTGTGTTCGCAGATTAAATCAGCAATTAACGCTGCTGTCACAGGCGCGAGTAAAATACCATTACGATAATGACCTGTAGCCAAAGTTAAGTTTTCACAGTGGCTAGTGCCGAGGATTGGTAATTCATCTGGGGTAGCCGGACGAAAACCCCACCAAAATTCTTGGATGGAATAATCCTGTAATTGTGGATATAGGCGAATAGCTTGCTGAAGTAAAGATTGTATCCCCGCCGGGGTGTTATTGGGAGTAAAACCCACATCTTCGCTAGTCGCACCCAAAATAATCGAACGATTCCGCCTGGGTACGATGTAAATATTTTCCCCAAATAAAACTCGCCGCAGAGGCAATTCCGGCACAAAATCAGGTAATTGGACATTTAGCATTTGTCCTTTGCGCGGAGTCACAGGTAAAGGTAATAATTGACTTGACCAAGCACCAGCCGCTAAAACATAGTGACTGGCGCGAATTACACCTGTGTTGGTTTGTACGCCGATAACTTGCCCTTGCTGTTGAATTAATCCCTCGACTGTGATGTTGTCTTGAATTTCAATACCGAGGGATTTTACAGCTGTCCGCAGTGCTTGGGCTAATGCCCGATTATCAACTTGAGCATCTTCAGGATGCCACCAGCCACCGACAACATCATTTCCCAATCCTGGCTGATATTGATGAATGGCAGTTTGATCTAACCAATAAGCAGGTGATTCACCAGCTGTCGGAGACTCTAATTTTTGATAAACAGGCGCAAGAATACCACAAGCCCAGTAACCAGTACTGACACCAGTTAAATCTTCTAATTTACTTGTCCATTCTGGGTATAAGGCACGCGATCGCCTGCATAACTTACCCATAATCTCATCTTGGATAATTTCGGCATCTGGTGCCAACATCCCCGCAGCCGCATGGGTAGCAGCAGCCTGGAAATCACGACAAAGCACGGTGACATTTGTCCCGCGCAATTTGAGTTCGACGGCGATCGCCAAGCCAATAACACCGCCACCAATAATTAAAACATCGCTAGTCATTAGTCATTAGTCATTGGTTATTAGCCATTGATCATTAGTACACAACTAAATAACTTATAACTAATAACTTGTAACCAATGACTAGTTTTGACCAAGTGCGGAGTCTTAAGTGCTGAGTGCTGAGTGCTGTAAAGCCCTGCGGGCATGGCTGCGCTTAGAGCGGTAGCGGGGCGTTTAGCCCGTGCTGAGTAAAAATTTTCTCCTGCCTCCTGCCTCCTGCCTCTGGTTGGTGAGCGCAGTCGAACCACTGCCTTCTGCCTTCTTTCCTACCACAAAGCCCGAATTGGCTCTCTTGTAGATTCGTTATCACTAACGGATGTATCAGTTGATTGTACTTCTCTGGTATTTGTTATATCTGTATTGTCAGGAGTGGAAAATGATTCGCTGGGAGTAGTATTTTGAGCAACGCTGGTGCGGCGTTCAGTTGTGTTGGTATTCAGGTTTTCCTGTCTCACACTTTCCTGCCTAGCACTTCTGCTGCCTCTAGCTTCTGTGGGAGCATTATCTTCTTGGGTAGTGCTGGCTCTATCTTCACTTAAGCCACGACTACCTCTACTGGGGGCAGTGCTATTAACATTAATATTAGCTGGGAGAACTCTTGATGTTTTGCCACCGGGAGCATTATTGCTGGCAGTTTGTTGCCCTCCACCCATTGGAAAGTTGATGCCTAGCAATGTACCCAATAAAATTGCCAAGCCTCCACCCATCAGAATAAGCGGTGTCCATCTACCCATATTGTTTTTCTCCTTTGTAACCTAACCTTTTGATTTCCTGTCCTATCCGATAGCCCTGATCCAATAATCCGTAACATCCTCTGCTTGAGGGGCTAAACGCAGGTCTATTGTAGGAGAATGGGAAGGAAGCGATCGCGGCCTTTGTGACGTTAATTCACAGTCAATACATCACTTGATTGATCGATCGCACTAGCACCATCACTACCAACTAACTGACTGTTCTTTGCTTTAGCACCACCGTTTTAGAGGTCAATACCATTTTGCTGCAAAATTTTTTGTAATTTAAACCCCAAAATTTCCCTATACGCCTTAATCTACCTGAACGCGGCGTTGGGCGCAGCGACAGACGCACGTATTTTTAGCTAGTACTTTGGGCATAGTTAAATTACAAAACTGGCTTTTTGTTGTATATTGGCACATTTCCTCTACAGTTGTCTCCCATGATCTTGTCTTATGACCACAAATTCTTCTCCGCAAATTTGGCTTTATGACACCACGCTACGGGATGGCACTCAATGCGAAGGGCTATCAGTGTCTATTGAAGACAAGCTACGCATTGCCAAAAGACTCGACCAACTTAGAATTCCTTTCATTGAAGGCGGTTGGCCTGGTGCCAATCCGAAGGATGTTCAATTTTTCTGGCAACTCCAAGAAGATCCGCTCAAACATTCAGAAATTGTGGCATTTTGTTCTACGCGTCGCCCCCATACCGTGGCCGAGGCTGAACCAATGTTGCAAGCAATTTTAACGGCGGGTTCTCGCTGGGTAACAATTTTTGGCAAATCTTGGGATTTACACGTTACAGAAAGTCTCAAGACAACTTTAGAAGAAAATTTAGCGATGATCCGCGATACTATTGAGTATTTTCGCTCACATGGTAGACGCGTGATCTACGATGCCGAACATTGGTTCGATGGCTACAAACACAACTCTGATTATGCTTTACAGACATTACAGGCCGCGATCGCCGCAGGGGCTGAATGGCTCGTTTTATGTGATACAAATGGCGGAACTTTGCCTCACGAAGTCAGCGAAAGTGTGCAAACTGTTAATAGTCTTTTATCATCTGTCATTTGTCAAAAACCAATGACAAAACCTCAAATTGGCATTCATACTCATAATGATTGCGATATGGCAGTAGCAAATGCCCTAGCCGCTGTTATGGCTGGGGCAACAATGGTACAAGGAACAATAAATGGATATGGTGAACGCTGCGGCAATGCCAACCTTTGTTCTTTAATACCTAACTTACAATTAAAGATGGGTTATAGCTGTATCGGAGAACACCAGCTTATTCAACTAACAGAAGCGAGTCGCTTTGTCAGTGAGGTAGTAAATCTTGCCCCTGATGAACACGCACCCTTTGTCGGACGTTCGGCTTTTGCTCACAAAGGCGGCGTTCATGTCTCCGCAGTTGAACGTAATCCCCTCACTTATGAACACATTCAACCGGAACAAGTCGGGAATCGGCGGCGGATAGTAATTTCCGAACAATCGGGACTCAGTAATGTATTAGCCAAAGCCCGGACTTTTGGTATTGAATTAGATAAGCAAACCCCAGAAGCGCGGCAAATTCTCCAACGCCTCAAACAATTGGAGAGCCAAGGCTATCAATTTGAAGCCGCAGAAGCGAGTTTTGCACTGTTGATGTATGAAGCTTTAGGCGCAAGACAAGAATTTTTTGAAGTCAAAGGCTTTCAAGTACATTGTGACTTAGTGGAAGGTAAAGAAACCAGTAGTGCTTTAGCCACAGTGAAAGTCGCTGTCAACAGGCAAAATATTTTGGAAGCAGCGGAAGGAAACGGCCCCGTTGCAGCTTTAGATGCAGCCTTACGTAAAGCTTTAGTCAACTTTTATCCCCAACTCGCCAGGTTTGAATTAACAGATTACAAAGTGCGGATTCTCGACGGACACGCGGGTACAGCAGCCAAAACCAGAGCCTTAGTAGAGTCAGGAAACGGCCATCAACGCTGGACAACTATCGGCGTTTCTACCAATATTTTGGCAGCTTCCTATCAAGCAGTAGTTGAGGGATTGGAATATGGTTTGTTATTACATTCCCAAGCCGAAGCAGCATTGAAGACGTAGTATTAGGAACTAGGAACTAGCGGCTGGGGGCTAGTATTATTACTCAGCACGGGCTGAACGCCCCGCTACCGCTCTAAGCGCAGCCATGCCCGCAGGGCTTTACAGAACTCAACACTCAACACTCAACACTCAGATGACTCAAACCTTACGTAAACTAGTTACATTTGATGAATTTATCGCTTGGTATCCAGACAAACAACAGCGACGCTATGAATTGCACGACGGAGTAATTGTTGAAATGTCCCCACCTACTGGCGACCATGAACAGCTTATTGGATTTTTAGTTGGAGAAATAGTTACAGAATATAAACGTTTAAAACTGCCTTACTTTATTCCCAAAACAGCGTTTATTAAACCATTGGAAGGCGAATCAGCCTATTCACCAGATATCCTGATCTTAAATCAGCCTAATTTAGTGAATGAGCCTCTGTGGAAAAAAGCATCAACTGTTAGCCAAGCTAAATCAATTCCTTTAGCAATTGAGGTCGTTAGTACTAACTGGAGAGATGATTATTTAAAAAAAGCAGCTGATTATGAGGCGGTAGGCATTCCTGAATACTGGATTGTAGATTATGCTGCTTTAGGCGGTAGGCGATTTATCGGTAATCCCAAACAACCTACTATTTCGGTTTACTCGTTAGTTGATGGAGAATACCAAGTTCACCAATTCCTCAATCATGACCGCATCATCTCACAGATTTTCCCAGAGCTAAATTTGACTCTCGAACAAATTTTTCAAAGCATTGCTTAATTTTGGCTTTTCAGGTTTTAAACAACAACATTCTTGTTTGAAATAAGAACTTTCGAGTTCTGAAGACAAAGTTGCCAGCTTTTTGCTCGAATGTTGAGGTTCAGAAGGTGAAAGGTGAGGCTTTGAGGTATAAGTGTCAGTAAATTTTCTACGTTTGGTGTTGTGGGATGTGGTTTTGTCTCACGCAGAGGCGCTAAGGCGCAAAGAATAAGACGGGAGTTGTTGAATTTTTTGACAACTGCTTTGCGAAAATTGCTGAGTCCGGCATGATCTATTTCATAGCCAAACTAAAAAGCTTGTAATTTAAGTGTGAAAAAGTTATTAGGCGCAATTCATGCTGCGGGTATATGTCTAGCACCTTGGACAGTAGCAGGTGCGATGACCACAGAGCTAATGTTGAGTATGCCGGTTAAAACTATAGCGCAACAGCAAACTCCTGCATATTCAACAGAGCAACAAGCAGCGTTAAAAGAAGCTTTAGAACTTGATGAACAGGCACTCAAGTTATATCAAGAAGGGAAATACTCTACTGGCATTCCTTTGTCAAAACGCGCACTGGCTATCTATGAGATGGTGCTGGGGAAAGAAAATCTCGATGTAGCCATTAGCTTAAATAATTTAGCAGCACTGTATCGCGCTCAGGGAAATTATCAACAGGCGGAACCACTGTATCTCCGTTCTCTAGGAATTTTAGAGAAAGTGCTGGGTAAAGAACATCCCCATGTCGCTACTAGCTTAAATAATTTAGCTTTACTTTATCAGTTCCAAGGAAATTATCAACAGGCGGAACCGCTGTATCTCCGTGCTATAGCAATTTTAGAGAAAACGCTGGGTAAAGAACATTCTCATGTCGCTTCTAGTTTGAATAATTTAGCAGAACTGTATCGCCTACAGGGAAATTATCAACAGGCGGAACCACTGTATCTTCGTTCCCTAGCTATCTATGAGAAGGCACTGGGTAAAGAGCATCCCCATGTCGCCATAAGTTTAAATAATTTGGCTAATATTTATGAGTTACAGGGGAAATATCAACAAGCGGAATCTTTGTACCTCCGCGCTTTGGCTATCTATGAGAAGGTGCTGGGTAAAGAACATCCTCATGTCGCCACTAGCTTAAATAATTTAGCTTTACTCTATCGTGTACAAGGAAATTATCAACAGGCAGAACCTTTGTATCTCCGCGCTCTGGCTATTACAGAGAAGGTACTGTCGAATGTTCATCCCAACACTGCCACTAGGTTGGATAATTTGGCAGGACTGTACCAAGCAAAGGGTGATATTACTCGTGCTATCCATTTCTTACGCCGTGGCTTAGAAGTTGAAAGACAAAATCTCAATATAATTTTTGCCATCGGCTCTGAACAAAGAAAACAGAGCTATATTGAGACTTTTTTAGGGACAACCTATGCTACTGTCTCTCTATCCCTGCAAGAAGCTCGCAATCAAAAAACAGCCGCATCTCTAGCTTTAACTACTGTACTCCGCCGCAAAGGGCTGGTGTTAGATGCCGTAGCTGACAGTATTCAAATCTTACGCGCTCAAATCAACAAAAATCCAGAAACTCAAAAATTATTTGCTCAATGGCTGCAAATACAACAGCAACTCTCAACATTAGTATTCTCTGATTCAGGACAACAAACTTCTAACCTTAAAACTCAACTGGAGCAACTGGAAGCACAAAAGGAAAAATTAGAAGCAGCTATTAGTGCTAAAAGTGACGAATTCCGTCAGCAAACTCAACCAATAGAGTTAACAGCCATTCAAGCAAAAATACCTCAAGATGCAGCTTTGGTAGAAATTGTCCAGTATCAACCATACAATGTCAAAGCCAAGACGAATGCTCAAAAGTGGGGTAAACCGCGTTATGCTGTGGCAGTTTTACGCTCCAAAGGTGAACCCAAGTGGGTTGATTTAGGTGAAGCCGCAGAAATTGATAAGTTAGCTATTGATTTTCGAGCAGCATTAGCCACCGGAAGGACATTCAAAAAACTTGCCCGTACTTTAGATGAGAAATTAATCGCACCCATCCGTCCTTTATTGGGTGATGCCAAACATATATTAATCTCACCCGATGGGCAATTAACATTAATTCCCTTTGAAGCCCTCAAGGATGAGCAAGATAAATTCCTCATTCAACGTTACGCTTTTTCTTATCTCACCAGTGGGCGGGATTTATTACGTTTTCAATCAAATGTTAACAATACTTCTGCACCTGTTGTGTTGGCAGATATTGACTACAACAATCAAGGGCAAACAATAGCATCTGCTCAAACATCGGGTGTGCGTGGTTCTCAAAATCGGCGTTCTGGTGATTTGGCAAACCTAGAATTTGACTCATTACCTGCTACTAAAGATGAAGCCGCAGGGATTAAAAAGGTTTTACCCAATGCAAAAATTCTGTTAGGTAAAGATGCGACAGAAACGGCAGTTAAACAACTACAAAGCCCTCGTATTTTACATTTAGCTACTCACGGTTTCTTCATCGCTGATGTTGAACAAAATCTCAACGCATCACTAGATTTAGAATTAACACCGCGTCAACCGAAGATTTTAGAAGTGGAAAATCCTTTGTTGCGTTCTGGGTTGGTGTTGGCTGGGTTTAACAAACGTAAACAAGTCACAAATAATAATGATGATGGTGTGTTGACAGCACTGGAAGTCGCTGGTTTAGATTTACGTTCTAATCAATTAGTTGTGCTGTCGGCTTGTGACACTGGTAAGGGTGATGTAAAGGTTGGTGATGGTGTTTATGGTTTGCGTCGTGCTTTGGTAATTGCTGGTTCGCAAAGTCAGGTTTTAAGTTTGTGGCAGGTGGATGATGCGGCGACAAAGGATTTAATGGTGAAGTATTACCAGAATTTGCAAGCAGGTAAAGGTAGGCATGAAGCTTTACGTACTGCACAGTTAGATTTACTCAATAGCCAGGAATATAAGCATCCGCAATATTGGGCGGCTTTTGTTCCTTCTGGTAATTGGACACCCATAACTAGTACAACAAGGCAAAAGTAAAAAGTCAAAAGGAAAAAGAAAGAATAGTGATACCACAAGCCTTTTAGCGATTCCAGATACTGTACTAGTGGGTTTTAAATCCACAACAGATCTCAATATATTAAGGTTGGGTAAAAGTTAACCTCAACAATCCCAAGCCTCTTGAATGTTGGGTTACGCTACGCTTCACCCAACCTACGCCAGCATTATATTAATTTATAAGAAGTGCCAGGTTATAGGAGTAACAACATTTTCCTTTCGGTGTTGAAAGTATGGAGTGCTGAGTAAAAATACTAACCCCTAGCCTCTCGCCCCTCTTTGATTCTTCGCTCTGAAGCTTGTTTTAGGAGGACTCTCTTTTGTCTTCTAGGTAAAACTTTCCCAGGCTTGAGCCAGCAATTGACTTAGCCAACGTCGTTGCTGCCGATCTAATAATGGATCATCTTCCAGAATTTGGGCGGTTAAGTCTTCCAAAGATTTACCTTGAGAACGGACAATTTTAATTACTCCGGCGATCGCGGAAGCTACAAGTTCTTCATCAACTGGCTTTTGTTGTAAGGCGAGAATGTCTTGAGGGCTGTCGGGAATGGGATAATTCATGGCGTGGGTTTACAAAGTTACAAAATGAATAAAAAAGTTTGACAAATTATTAAAAGGTCTTTACAGAATCTTTATTTGGCTAATAGGGCGGAGTCTACCGGAATTTTCGCCATTAATAAATCTGTCGAAATGAGTATTTTAAGCGGAGATGTCAAGGAAACATGAAAGAAGTCCTTTATTTAGAAGTGCCAATTCCAGACACAGCAGCGGTACGTCAATGGCTGCAAGTGGAGTTTGAACCAGGAATTGGGGAAAAATTACTGACTCCAGATGGTTTCTGCCTGAAATTACTTACAGACTATACAGCATCTGAGCAGGCTATTTCCGAAAAATTACCGACAGAAATTTCAATTTTTGTGTGGTCGGTGCAGAGAACTACTTATTTAAAGGTTTTCCGTTGGTCAGATCAGCCTTTCCCTCAAGAAAAGGAGATTTTACTCCGCCTCAAAACCGAAATCAGACAACGCTTTCCCCATCAGTACCCCAAACCAC
The DNA here is from genome assembly GCF_015207705.1 of Nostoc sp. LEGE 06077. Lineage (GTDB taxonomy): Bacteria > Cyanobacteriota > Cyanobacteriia > Cyanobacteriales > Nostocaceae > Nostoc_B. The sequence goes on along the minus strand of NZ_JADEWI010000023.1, from coordinate 46,476 downwards.
CAGCGATTGATTTATCCCAACAATCAATTTTTGAAGCGTTAGCGCCATATTATCCACTCACGGCTAAATATTTTCAGAAAATGCCTAATGGCGAGTATGACCTGAAACGCGCCTATTGGTGGGAACAACGCTGGCGCGAAGGTGTACGTTATCCCCAAGAACCGCGTCAGGTAGTTTTCTCCAATCCTAAATCTCAAACCCCAAATCCCAAGTTAGATTATGATTTGATTTACATCGGTGGCGCACTAGGGGCAGTCCACGCGGCAGTAATGGCTAAACTGGGATATAAAGTATTGTTGGTGGAACGTTTACCTTTTGGTAGGATGAACCGCGAATGGAATATTTCGCGTGATGAATTACAAAGCTTACTCAATCTGGGTTTGGTAACATCCAGCGAGTTAGAAAGCATTATTGTCAGAGAATACAAAGACGGATTTAACAAATTTTTTGATGGGAATAATCCGCCAAAATTGCGATCGCCAATTCTCCACACCCCCACAGTATTAAATATTGCTTTAGATTCAGAGAAATGGCTGCGAATGTGCGGTCAAAAGCTACGGGCGGCTGGCGGTGATATCTGGGACGAAACTGAATTTATCCGTGCGGATATTGATGATAAACAAGTTGTAGTCACAGTCCAACATTTACCCACCCAAGCAGATAAGCAAGTAACTGGGCGATTGTTAATCGATGCAATGGGAACCGCTTCGCCCATTGCGTGGCAATTAAATGGCGGTCGGGCTTTTGATAGTGTTTGTCCGACTGTGGGTGCAGTGGTTGATGGCGGATTTGAGCCAGAAGTTTGGGATTCCCAATATGGTGATGTGCTGTACAGTCACGGTGACATTTCACGGGGAAGACAGTTGATTTGGGAATTGTTTCCCGGTGCGGGTGAGGAACTCACAATTTATTTATTTCACTACCACGAAGTCCACCCCGATAATCCCGGTTCTCTACTAGAGATGTATGAGGACTTTTTCACGATTTTGCCAGAGTATCGCCGCTGCGACATGGATAAACTGGTGTGGAAAAAGCCGACATTTGGATACATACCAGGGCATTTTAGTGTGAGTAGTAGCGATCGCCAAGTTGCTGTTGATAGATTAATTGCGATCGGTGATGCTGCATCCCTGCAATCTCCGCTGGTATTTACGGGTTTTGGTTCCTTGGTGCGGAACTTAGAACGCTTAACAACTTTGTTAGATACCGCCCTCAAGCATGACTTGTTGAGTTTCCGCCACTTAAATCAAATTCGGGCTTATCAAAGCAATGTTTCAGTAACGTGGCTATTTTCTAAAGGCATGATGGTGCCAACAGGGAAATTCATCCCTCCCCAGCGCATTAACTCGATGCTGAATACCTTCTTTGGGCTATTAGCAGATGAACCGCCAGCAGTTGCGGATAATTTCATCAAAGATAGGTGTGATTGGTTAACCTTTAATCGCTTGGCACTCAAAGCCGCCCGCAAAAATCCTGCCTTGTTGTTATGGATTTGGGAACTGGCAGGCCCTAGAGATTTATTCCGATGGCTGGGTAGTTATTTTAACTTTAGTACTTATGCCCTAATTAGGATATTGCTGAGTCCTTGGTTTCCCAGTTTTCTCAATTGGATTCAACCTTGGTTAGAACTCCGCAATCCAGAGTTGTGGTTGCAATTACTAACACTCCGCTACGTAATTACTACAGGTAAACCGAGATCACCAAATCAAGCAGCCACAGTCAACCCAGAAGCAGTAATACCCATTCGTAATTCGTAAGTTAAAAATAGTTATTCAGTTTTGGAGTTGAAACTGCTTCCAATGTCATACAACGCTCTTGCTCTCATCGCACCTGATTGTGGCATAACACTTCAAGATGCTGAGATAAAACTTGTGAATTTTTTCAATCATGATCCTACTAAGCCATCAATGAGTGTCTCTCATGGTGAGAATCGTCTGACATTGAGCTTTGATCGCTGGGCGCTATATATTTACCTAGACATGGAACCATCTGTCTTACAAGAATCACAAGAAATGGCAAATCGCTTTGGTCAACATCATCCAGACAAAGAAATTATTGCCACCTGCAATTCGCGCTTAGAAATTAGTTCTGATACAGATGAAAATATGGATCATTTCAACGATTATGTTTTATCTATTGAACAGCTAGGTAAGATTCCTGGCATATTTGTGCTTGAGATGGCAGGTCTAGAATTTATTTAGCCTCAATATACAAGGTTGGGTTTAGCGATCGCTAAACCCAACCAGCTATTTTCTCAACTAATGAATTACGCATTATTTTGGCTATTTGAGCGAAAATTTGGTAATTCGACTGATGCCAACGATTTACGTCCCTTGGGTGGACGCTGGGGATAAACAACTGGTGACGGTGATTGAGGATCATTGCTATAGTCACCAGATGTTTCTTCAGATAACTCTGTTTCTGGCAATTCCTCAGTATTTTCTGGTGTAGTTTCTAACCAGAAATTTTCTGGTTCTTCCGTTGTCTTCTTGGTCAACGGCACAGTAAAAGAAATTGGTGAATTATTTTCCGGTAAAATTGTTGACTCTTCAATTACTGAACTAGAAACAGTAATTGGTGCATGATTTTCTGTTGTTAAGGCTTCCAATTGCTGTTCAAGCGTAGTTTCTGATTGTTCCTCATTTGTCACCCAAGTCTCCCATATAGGTTTTTCAGCTTGATCACTGGTGACATTAGTTTCACTGGTAGTAGATGGTGTAGATCCCGGCTGAGAAGCAAAAAACATTTGGATGAGACTATCTATTTGTTCATCGAGTTTGGCTGAAGAATCTCCTGATGAAACAGTTTCTAATGTTATTGGCTCATCTTCTGTTTCTGCGGAAGTATCTGGTTCAGTCGGTTCTGGTGTTTCTTCCTTAATTGGCCAGTTCCACGGAGATGAAGGTTGCGGAACAGGGTTACTATGACTGGATGCGGGTGGTACTGAAGATTCACCCCAAGGATGAGCCGCATCTTCGGAAGAAGATTCTGATTCTGCTGACCAAGGTCTAATTGGTTGTACGTTAGGAAATAGCGATCGCGCTTTTCTAGAAAATCTACTTTGCTTAGTCGTGCTGTTCGGAGTATTATTCCCTGTTTCCGCTGGAGAGTCGTCGTTGACAACAGGTGGTTCTAGACATTTTTCTAAAGCTGCCTTAAATTGCAGTGTTTGGCGCTGTTGACGCATTAGCCGAGTACGTAGCTCTCGACAAGTCGTTTCTGACTGCAAAACTTGTTGAGACTGTTCATTATAATTCGTTTGCAATAACGCACATTCCCGTTCTAATTGGGCGAGACGTTGCTGACTAATTTGTAGCTGTGCTTTATAAGTTTCTATGAGAGTTTCTTGACGTTGAACAGTTTGTGTAGTGGTGTCTAACTGTTGAAATAAAGACTGAATTTGTTCCTGGGCTGCAATTAGTTCTTGCGCTTGTTGGTTCAGCATTGACTCAGTGACACTGGAGCGCCTTTTCTGCCACTGTAAAGCCTTTTCCGACTCAGCTAGGTCATCTTTGAGATGTTCTACTTGTCCGTACAATTCATTGTTAGCTGCACGCAGTTCTTCATTTAATACCAGCAGTTTCTGAAATTCATCATCAATTACTGCTTGTTGTCCACTATCTGGTTCTGCCACCCATTCTTCTTGGGTAACATTTTCAGCAGATTGAGAATTTGGCGGCTCTTGTTGTGTTTCTTCTGCTGGTTTGAGGAGTGGCAATTGCCTAATAGCCAGATTTTCAGAAGGCACAACCGCATAAAAAGGACAGCTCGCCGGCTCTGGTTGTAGCGAATTAGCAGAATTGAGAGATTCCATCACAGCCCTGTTGTTTGAGGTGTCAGCTTCATTCATCACTCTTGACCCACCCACCTAAAGATACTCAGCGATGCTCATTTCAGCATTGCTTATCAACTTTGTTCGCTCGGCGTTTAATTTAGAAACCAAGTTGAATTTTTCCCAAGCATGAGTCACTAGTCATGAGCTAGTGTTCCCATTTTGCATCTAGAACTGATGACGTTATAACATTATGACCTGACAAACCGTCAACCTTAGACGGGATGAGGGTTTGTGGTTCAAATGTTACTATGTACGGACTTCAGCATAGATGTCTCACAAAGGTTGTATCTAGGTTGGCTTCGGTAAACAATTATTTTGATTTGGTAGTAACAGCTGCCTGGCAAAAATTCAGGCGCAGACAAACATCGGCGCTGTATATAATTTAGCAAACACCTTGCTTTTAAGGGAACAGGGGTGTGAGACTACAGGGGAACTAGAGATGTGAGGGTTGAGGGTGTAGGGTTTAAGGATTTAGAAAATATAGAACTCTACATTTTCCTTTAAACTTGCCGCGTTTATGCTGGGGCTTGCACAATTGAAGCGATCGCACTTCCCAAAACAGTAAAATGATTTAGATGTAATGTCAGTAAAATATCTGCTTGTGCTTTGAATGCGATCGCATCTGATATTTTTGACCTATCAAAAATGTAGACACTACATGAACAGGAATTTATATAATTTGAGTGATCGCGTGAATCAAAGCCTTGTGATTTTACATATATGACGATACCTGCCGATTTTTAGCTGAACACTTCTCATCGGACTTTGCTAGTTGGCTGATGGGAGAATCGATAACAATGACAGGCGGAGGGAGTTTATAGAGGAAGCGGTAATTTATCAGTCTCTTCAAAGAGACGTAGAAGCGAAAGCAGAGGCGAGAAAACAAAGAGAAACCGCCACTAATTTGTTAAGAGAAAGCTTACCAGTGGAAATTATTGTGCGTATAACAGATTTATCAATTGAGGAAGTTCAAGAACTTCAACCTCAAATTAATCTACAAAACTAACGTTATCATTTTAAGCCGTCAAATTGCGATACAGTAATTCAACGTGAGTTCGACGAATTTAAAAAACCCCTCTCCAAACCTCTCCCCTGCAAGGAGAGAGGCTTCTAAACCTTAATTTTTCGTCGATATTTCAAGATATTTAAGCCCCTCTCCGACGCGGAGAGGGGTTGGGGAGAGGTCATCGAACTCACGTTAATTCAAATTTAAAGACGTTGCATTGCAACGTCTTTTTAACTCAGCACTCAGCACTCATCTTTAAGGCAACCAACGGGGATGGAAGCCAATTAAAGGTAGCTTTTCTGGTTTAATTGTGGTGACAGCCGCATCAGCAATAGGTAACAATGGCATTAACCACAAACTGCTAGTAGCGATCGCTTCGCCGTCATCTGTCTTTAAACTACTTGCAGGTGCTGGCACGTTCGTGGATTGAGGAACTACTTGGTCAAACAACAAACCTAGACCATCAGGTGATAAGCTCATTTCCACATTCCGCTGATCAACTGGTAAAACTAGTAACGGTTTTTGTTGTCCATTGTTCAGGTTGATGGCGACTAAATAAGGCTGCTCTACATATTCTGCTTGGGTGATTAACTGGGTTAACAAGCAATAGAGAGTGGGTGAGGCGGGGTCGAATTGGCAATTGATAATCGAGCCTGTAGTTTTTACCAGAGGTTTTTGAATACCTTGGTTGGTGACTAAAAATAAATCTCGTGTGTAATCGGTATTGAATTTGACCATCGCCGCTTGAGAGCCATCTTTAGAGAAAGCTTGCACTAAACCAAATTGCGGCAAAAAGTCTAAGGGTTTAGTCGCATCGTTTTGTAGTGGTAAGATTGCCGCCCCTTGACCTTGAGCAACGGCGACGGCTTTACTATCGGGAGTAATCATAAAGTCTCCCCCAGGTTGGCTTTGCAGACGTTGGGGGGTGGGTTTGGCTTTTGATTTGTCCCAGGTGGTGGGCATATACCACAGCCCAAAGTCACCGGGATTATTTTTATTCCCACGTTGGACGACGATAGTTTGTCCGTCTGGTGATAAGTCAAATTTCAGATTTTGATAATCTTTATTATCTAAAATTAAGTCAACTTTACCCGCTGCTTCTGGTTTAGTATCTGATTCTCCGGTAATTCCTGTTGTGACTGTATACAACTGAGCAGAAAGTAAATCTTCGTTGTTCGCTGTCCGAGCCGAAAATAAGATTTTTTCCCCCTCTGGAAATGCTTTAAAGTCCATCACTGTGATGTCTTTGGGGGTAAGTACCTTTTTTTGCTCTTGGGTTAAGTTGTAAAGAATTAACTGCCCTTGTTCTTCTGGGTTAGCACCTATATAAATAATGACGCGATCGCGGGTGCGAAAACTGCCAACAAAGGGCTGTATAACTTTAGTTTTACTGTCTTTCTCGGCAAATTTATCTTGTGCTTGTTGTAGCTGGACTTTATAGTTTGTACCGTAGGGAGCAGGTGTCAACAGTGTATAAACCATCCGCCTACCTGCCCAACTAAATTTTCCTGCCAGCGGCGGCTCAATTTTTAAGTTATCCTCAACACTTTTAGTGTCCATTGGCCGACTAAAGGTGAGGCTAAAAGCAATATCTTCTGAGCCAATTTGCTGATTTTGCCAAGTAAAATTGCGGACGCGGGGAGAAACAACATCACCTTGTAAGATGATAAAGCCAATCAATAAACTCAGCAGCAGCATCAAGGCGATCGCTACTCGGTCTAGTGGTTGGATCAGGTTTTTACTAGTCATTGGTTAAGGGTCAATGGTCAAGGATCAAGGGTCAAGGGTCAATGTCAATAAAAATAAACTATTGACTATTGACTATGAACTCTTGACTAGTAACTATATGGATTTTGGGGTTGGGGAATTTTTTTGACGGCGTTAGCCACAATAGTGAGTTGGCGTTTTCCGTTGAGATTGTCTGTAGCCATTTGTCCTTCGACTTCTAACCAGATGTCAGGGGCGTACTGTTCTTGATTGGCTGGCAATTTCACGGGTAAACCTACGGGGTAAGCATCCGCAGCACAGCATGAGAGAACGAATTTGGCTAAAAATACATATTCTTTGCTTAAATCTGGTGGATGAATGACAAATCCTTGGACTTTGGCTTTTTGTCCTGTATATGCGTCTGGTTCAGGATAAACGTTGAGTGTCCGTACCCAGTCTACTAGCGATCGCTCTTCAGGACGAATCGAAGCTCTAAAGGATTGGGGCTTGATGCGTGAGGTTCCCAGTAAATCAGTGACACCGCGATTAAGTGCTTTGTCACTGGCAAAAACCTGCGGTGTAAAAATGAACCCTAAAATTGCCGCAGTTAATAGCAAAGCACCACCCCAACCGGGAGGAAACAAAGTCATGTGCTGGACGTTTGACACAATATCGCGGCGACGACGTTGCCAAAGTTCTTGCATTTTGAATAAACCGACAATAATCAAGCCAATACCAGCTACTACCACCAAACCGAAGTAATTCGGGTGAATCAACAAGTTCAGTTTGCCAGTCAGCCAGTATTTCAACATCAAAATTCCCCAAGCTGTGACGGCTAAAACATCCAGCCAAGGTAGTAATAGATTAAAACGTTGAGATTTGGATGTCATTTGTCCTTTACCCTCTGTCATTGGTTATTAGACATATCCGTCTTTTAACTCAGCACTTTTTAAAGAACATGCAAGTTAAGAAAAATGGTGAACAAGAATGTCAATTGCCCCGCTAAGGCGAAGAGGTAAAAAATTGCTCTAGGCTTGAAAATCGATAACATTAACCCAATGCTTTTAATGTCGATCATTGGCCCAAATACAAGAAATGCCAGCAAGGAACCGCTACTAAATGCTGAGGCAAAAGATAGGGCAAAAAAGGAATCGACTGTCGAACAAATTGAGACAACCGCTGCCAGAATCAACATCACGATGATGGAACTAACCGGGCCAGCGCCGAGGCTAAGGATTAAATCACGGGGTGCTAAAACTTGAATAGCAGCTGCGATCGCACTGCCGATCACCATTACTCCTCCCAGTTCCCGCAATTCTTGAATGCTGTTATCCATCAACAACCGCAGTTTAGCGGCCAGTGGTTTATTTGGGCTGGCAAGTGGGTCATCTGCTGGAGATAAACTCCCATCTATACGGGTGGGTATACCTGCTTTCCCACCCAAAATATATGTCCCAGATTGCAACAAATTTGGTGTTGTTGGTTCCTGGGGAAGTTGGTAACGTTTTCCCTGCCGTTGAGTTTCTACTTTGACTGGGGGATTAAATTTCATGTAACGGGCAATTGCTGGCTGGACTATGGGATTCAAGTCCTTTTGAAAACTGAAGACAAAGCCAACAATTGTGGCAATTAATAGAGAAAATACTACTCGTAAAACTACTATTTCTGGCTGATCGCGAAACGCTGTCCAAGTTGCCCAAATCACAATCGGATTAATTGTGGGCGCTGCTAATAAAAAACCAATTGCTACAGGTGTGGGTACGCCCTGAATCAGCAAGCGCCGCGCTACTGGCACATTGCCACACTCACACACCGGAAATAAAAAACCAACCATACTGCCAACTAAAGCGCCCAACAGCGGATTTTTGGGCATTTTTTCGACTAATTTGCGCTCATCAACAAAAAATAGCAGCAAACTAGAGAATAAAACCCCTAGGAGCAAAAACGGCATCGCTTCGACTAGCAGACTCAGAAATATAGTGAAACCATTGCTCAATTGATTCATGGGTGTCGCAGTCAAAAGCGGTTTAAGGTTTTGAGGTTATGTCTAGTCATTCTATCGAACTGGGGATCAAAGTCATGTACGGATAATTAAACATCATTGACACAATTAGATCATGTTTAATTCCTAGTCTTGCTTAAGCGCTAACTAGCAGCTGTGAGTTTTAGTATAGTCATTTTACATGAGTGCATTTACTGATGATGGGGATTTTTGAGATTGTCTAATTTCCGCAATAGTTCCGAACTGTCGGTTGATGAGCAGAAAACTAGGTGACGTTTAATTACCTAATGTTTATACTTACTGTAAATTATCTAATTTGTGTGTTATCTTTCACGCTTTTTCATAAAGGATTTACAGACTTTAAACATTTGGGGATCACCTGAGTTCCTGATATCGGTGTTTTAACTTACTTTTTCTAAACAAGAGATTAAGCTGTGGTTGATTTTTACTACAAAAACTCGCAAACAGCAATACCAAATTGGAATAATTTTCAGTAACCATTATGGAGATAAATTCTCCAACGACTCCAAGTATTTTCACTGCTACTCTTGGCTCAAATCTGGCAAATTCTCAATTTTATTATTATTAGTTAATATTTTGATGAATTAAGTTGTATAAAATATACATCTTTTAATAAAATAAAGGTTCAAGTCTGTCAGTACAAATAAAACTAATGAGTGAGGTCGTCAATTTGTTATTTATCAAGCTTTTATATCTGTCTAACTTGCCTCACATAATGATTTTGATAGCCAAAGACTTACTCCATAGACTTTAAAATCTCAACTTTTTAGTTATTAATTACCCCTTAAAATTTATATATATCAGGGTTGCCAGTGTCACTAGAATTCACCTCTTTAATATCACCACCAGTTCTATCTATTACCAGCGATAATTACCTCAGTTTAGAGTCAAATCTCCAACAACTGCCAATGTACGACTTTGGTGTAGAGATTAGTTGTACAGCTACTGAAGTCGCCAATTATTTGGAAAAATACCCGCGATTACCAGGTGTAGTTTTACTGGAACGAGGAAAATTCTTGGGTATGATTTCTCGACGAAGAATACTAGAATTCTTCATTCGTCCCTTTGGACAAGAGCTATTTTCTAAAGCTAATTTATATGAGCTTTATAGCTATGCACGTACAGAAATGTTGCTGCTACCAGAGACGACGACGATTTTAACAGCAATGCAGCATACACTCAAGCGATCGCCAGAACTTTTTGCTGAACCTCTTGTTGTCCAAACAGATAGCAATACATACAAATTATTAGATATTCATGATTTAAATCTAGCCGCTTGGCAAATTCGGGGAATTGAAACTCAGGTACGCTACGAACGTAGTCAAGCACAAATGATTCAAAATGATAAAATGGCACGTTTAGGACGGTTAGTTGATGGCGTAGCCCATGAAATTTTAGACCCCGTAGGTTTTATTTGGGGCAATTTAACTTACATCTCGAAATATAGTCAAGATTTACTTAAGCTAATCGCCGCTTACGCTGAAGATTTACCTCAAAGTTCAGCTACAATTAACTATCTTAAAGAAGAAATTGAATTTGATTTTTTAGAAGAAGATTTAGCCAAAGCTTTGACCAGCGCCCATACTGGCGCAGAAAGATTAAAAAAACTCGTCACCAGTTTACAAAATTTCTGTCATATTGATGAAATTTATCCCAAACCAGTTGATATTAATGCTTGTATAGATGGCATTATTCTCCTGCTGAAAAGTCGTTTAAAAGGAGAGATTGGGATTGTGAAAAAATATGGTAAAATTCCCCCAGTGTCTTGCTTTATGGGGCAATTGCACCAAGTATTAATGAATATTTTTAGTCAAACTGTGGATGGTTTATTAGATGAAGCAGTGCGACAGAAATTTCAACAAGAGAGTCATAATAACAGCAATCAGCCTCAAATTGTCATTACTACAGCAGTTATTTCCCAAGTAGCAAACCAACCAAATGCCCCAGATTCTCGTTGGGTTTGTATTAGTATTGTTGACAATAGTTCTGGAATGTCGGAAGAAGCTCAAAAACAAATTCTGGATTCTTTTTCAACTGAGAAACGGGCTGATGTAGAAACTAGTTTAGGCGTTAGTTATCGGATTATTACAGCTAGACATGGTGGTAAATTAGATTTCCGTTCTCAGATAGGAGTAGGGTCGGAATTTAAAATCCTATTACCTTTGGTTTAGGGGTGTAAGGAAAAAAAATTAGTGGCTGAGAGTGGTGGGTAATATCGATCATATAAAAATCTGATTTTGACCAAAATTTCGACATTGCCCATTTAACCTTAATATAGCAATCTGATTTGATTTCTGAACTTACTCGTGAAGGTAGGGAACAGGGAATAGAAACTGTACTGAGTTTTTTTAAATATCAAATATGATTCCTATAGTTATAAAGTAGTCAGTATAAAATATCTTAAATATGCTGATAAAACTGTAATCTGCCAAAACCTAAAAATTGACTGTGCGGTTTTTCTCCTGTTGGGAATGCTGTCACGCCAAAGAGATAAACACCACCGCGTTGGGGATTTTGTTGGGCTTTTAAAGCAATGGTAATTTTTGCCCCAGGGGATACTGGAGGATCAAAAGTGAATGATATTGTTTGGGTTTGGCGATCGCTGCTGATATCTTTTAATTGGAGTTTTTCTCTTTTTTGAGAACGCCCTCCTTTAAAGGCGACACTTTCTTTGAGATGAAAGCGAATGTATTCTGCACCTTCGCGTTGGTTAATTGTAATTTTTTGCAGTGCAGTACCAGCATCCTCTGGTAAATTAATTGTAAAGGAATAAGTTGTACCTAAAGCTTTGGCTTGATTGTCATCTGTTTTTACCTCAACTAAACTCGGCTGTTGAGCAAAATAATTTGTTCTTGGTGAAGCTAACGGCGGCGTAGGCGATGTAATCGGAGTTGGTGGAGTATTAATTATTTCTTGAGTGCGGGATGATTGGGGTGTTGTGACAGAAGATGTCATATTATTTCTGTTACTCTCATTTGTGGAATTAAAAGCAAAGGAACCAACTAAAGAGGACGATTCCCAAGGTGTTTGTTTACCACTAGTTGTTTTGAGAACATCAGCCCGCACTTGCTTAAACATTTGCTCCACATCTAAGTTAGGAGCTTTCATATTCTGTAATAAAGCTGTAGTATAAGGGCTATTGCGCCCGTCTCCATCAAAAGCAACTTTTCCCGGTGCGGTAGAATAAGCAATGAGTGTACCTTTAACTGCTTGGGTTGGTGCAGCTAACCCGCGTTGTAGAGAACGCCATTGACGCGCAAAGGGATTATTTCGGCAAGCATCTAAAATAATAACGTTGACATCGTTATTTGCATCTTCCATAACGTTGAGAACTTTACCCATCGCCATCGCTTCATAACGGACATCTTGTTCTCGTTCTAGTCGCGCACTAACAGGTATTAAATAATTTTCTCCGTCTACTTGCACTCCGTGGCCAGCAAAGTAAAATAATCCTACTCCACCTTGACGCAAGTGGCGATTAAAATTTTCAATTGCTTCTTCCATCTGGCGCAAATCTGCATCTTTGAGGAGTGTGACATCAAATCCCAATTGCCGTAATGAGTTAGCAATATCTGTGGCATCATTGACGGGATTAACTAATGTATCGGCTAATTTGTAATTGGAATTGCCAATAATTAGGGCTGTACGATGTTGGCGTTGTACGGGAATGGGATTTTGGGCGATCGCCTGATTTATCCCTATTTTTGGATGAGCTAAACTAAACGTTAATGGCAACACTAGTGCCATAGTTCCTAACAATAGTTGCCATTTTTGGCACAACATTTTGTTACTTCTCACTCAATATTTAGATAAAAATTAAAATTTGATTATCTAACACTCAAGTTTAATTCACATTAAATCATAATTTGAATAACATTTAATTAAGTTTACAAGCAAGCTCCTAGCAAGGGCATGATCATGCCCTTCTTACTAATATATTGTTAATTGATCAGTATCCTTGTAATAAAGTTTCACCTCGTTGATAAATTTCTCTGGCATAGTCTGTCCAAGAAAGCTTGTAGGGTGGGCATGATCATGCCCACCCTACTGTGGTTTATTCATATAAAATCCGCTGTAAGTTTATAAATTTGCTTGCAGCAAAGTCTCCCCACGTTGATAAATTTCTTTGGCATAATCTGTCCAAGTACCTTGTCCCCAATATCGAAAACAGCTTGTTTGTAGCAAGAAATTATATAGTAATGTCTGGCGATATTGAGATTTTTTTGTAATGGCTTCAGATCCATCATTTAGCAGTAATTTATCTATTTTTTCATGAAATAAGCTGCTGAGTTGATTCATTGGAGACAACACATTTTCATATCCTTTTACCCAACTAATATGATTTGTCCAGGAAGCACCATCCATGTGAAAATTAGGATTGATTTGCTTTAACTCTTGAATGGCATTTTCTACAGCTTCAGGTTGACAATTATCTAGGGAAACTCGTTGCCAAATTTGATGTTGTCCTACTGGTTGGCAAGCAGGATAATCTTCAGTTTTACAACCTGCGGCTGCGATTAACTCTAAATATTCTGTGCCGCACACACCGACAACGCCGGATTTACCACCGCCATGATTGACAATATCCCACCAAGCTTGTTTGAAAGCGCTGGGAAACTCATTCATCATCACGCCGCCATTTTCCCCATCACCAATTTGACTAACTATTGGTGGGATTAATAAATTTCCTACTTTTTGTTTGGAGAGTGTTTTCGCTTCGTAATATGGTTGCATTTGAGCAACTAATTTTGTATCAGAACCTTGAGTTTTAATTAAGGCGGTAATGCTAATTGTTTCGCCTTGGGAATTGCGAGCGATTAAGCGGTGTGGCAAATGTTTATATCTTAGGGGTTCACCATTGATTGTTTCTACAGAATGTTCTTGGACAAGTAACCAACGATAGCCACATTCTTTCAGAGATTTAATAAATTCAAATAGAGTGTCGGGGTGATTTGGTAGGTGCATTTCTGGCGGTGAAAAACCTTTGACTCGCGACAATGCTTCCCAGCCAAAAATAGCTGCAAAATGTTGTTGCCAAGCAATAATATGTAATTTAATATCGGGTATGGGTGTGGAAGGAACAACCGCATGACTCCACATTGTTCCCAACCATTCAACGTAAGGTTGATAAGCGCGATCGCAAGTAATCCGTTTGAGGTTGTCAAGGATATCGTTGCGTCCCATCTGACGCAATCCCCACAACAAATTGCCAGAGTAATCTAACATGATGCGGGGATTGCAACCTTGGCTGACGAGTTCGGGAATAAAGTCTCCCATCCGGCTGTAGCAATAAGCAAAAGGCGCAGCGTTGTGGTTATCCCCTTCGTTGGGATGTTCAAACATATATTGCAGATTGCTGATCAGTTCGCCATTATGTCCCGCAGGGATGGTTGGCTGGTGCATATGCAAAGCGATCGCAAATACTGCATTGACATCCTCTAACTTGATGTTAGTTGAGGGTAAAAAAACAGGTTCACTGTGATTGACTACAGCAAGCACCTCTTTTTCCCAACCAGAAATACTTGGTAAGCCATCAATGATTTCTGGGGGAACAGTTGTAGTTAAGGAAAGCATAAAGTATGAGGAATAAAACTTTTCATCCCTCATACTGTATCTTTATTGTTGCGACAGGCGATCGCGTCCTACAATCTCTTAAGACTTACGTGCAGAGGCTAAGGGAGCCACGTTTCTAGATAGCAAAACATCACAGAAACGATTAAGTCTGCTTAATAAGCTGGGTTTCTCTGCAAGCTGCTGCTGTTTTGGCGGTGTGGCAATTTTTAAAATCAACTCTAACAACCAAGGGGCGAGGCGTTGACACCACACAGCTAGATGACTTTGCCATCCGACTAAAATTTCTGGTGCATCATTCTGCAATCCAACAATTAATGCTTGCGCTACTTGTTGCGGTGTCATCGGGATCACCCAACGGAATAGTTGCAAGTCGCGCACCATATCTGTGTCGGTGAGAGAAGGTAATAAGGCTTTGACTTGAATATTGTACTCGGCTAGTTCTTGACGCAAGGCTTGGGTAAATCCTAAGATGGCAAACTTTGTAGCTGAATATGTTGCCATTGTCGGTGCAGCGACTTTCCCCATTAAACTAGAGACATTGACAATTGTCCCTTGTCGTTGGCTGGCCATCCGTCGGGCTATAAGACTGGTGAGGGTGTACATTCCCAATAAGTTCACCGAGAGTTCTTCTTGCACTTGAAAGAGTTTAGAACGCAAGAACGAGGTTTGATATGCAACTCCCGCACAGTTCACTAGTAGATTAATTGGGCCATGATTGCGCCATAGTTGCGCGACAGCAATATTTACTTCAGTGGCGCGGGTTAAATCTAGTGTCATAATTACGGCTTCTGTTCCCATCGCTTCAATTTCTTGGGCGACTTCAGTTAACTTTCGGCGATCGCGTGCTACTAAAATTAGGCGTTTCATTCCTTGTTGCGCGAGTGCTAGGGCGATCGCTCTGCCAATACCACGAGAAGCCCCTGTTATTAGAGCAACATTACCTTGAATCTTCATCAGTTTTCATCTCCAGAATTTAAGTCTTAGTCCGCGTTTTCGGCTTGCAGATAGATGCAATTACAGCTACTCGTTTCCCGCGGGTAAGATAAATCATCGATTATTGTTGAATTGCAGAGGAGAACTCAGCTTTTAGCAATGAGATATTTTTGTGTCAATCTGCATTGCAGAAATCCTCTGCTTTCCAGATAGCAAATTAATACTTCACGCAATTGGCTGAATAGATATGGCTCATAATTTTTACCTCTTTTAGATTTAGAGCATTGATCAGCAGCGTTGCTAACCACACGTTAACAACAAAATCAAGTAGTAGCAATATTTTTTAATAAGAATTTCTTAACACTTTTTAACCAAGGGAATATATATATAAAATATTTTGGGAAATAAGTTTTTATGAATACGGCTAGATAAATGTCATCATTCCTTGATAATTACTTGTGAAGTCTATATATACAAGACAATGTAGAAATAATTATCAGCCAAATAAAGAAAGCTGATATTAATTGTTAGACATAACAAATACACAAAAAAGCCATATAGCAAAAAAGAGAAAATTCCCCTGAAAGTCCCTTATAGTAAGTATTTGATGATTATTTTTTATCCTAATCTAACGGGCAATTGCGATAAAGATTAGTTCCCCACCTGATGAACTAAGACAGGGATCAAGGAGTTCATAATAGGGATCTTTTAATTAATAAATAATTTGATAAAGCTGTGTATGTTGACTGAATTTAGTCCAGAAATAGCAAATGATAAATAGCAACCCACGATGAATTAAAATCGCAGAAAATACATTAATTGAGCGATCGCTTCGGCAGACAATTGTAATCTTTGCTGAAAATCAGCTAAATTACGGTATGCTCCAGCTGCTAGGCGATTTTCCACCACAGCTTGAGCCAGAGATACATCAATAAATGGTGTTTGCGCCAACATCTCGACTGTGGCGGTATTTGGGTTAACTAAATGAGTTGAATGAACTAGAGACTCATTGTCATAGTAAACAAAATGCAGCAGTGGTTCTAATGGCTTGAGTCTTTGCACAGGTAAACTCAAAGCTGCGGCAATATCTTCGATACAGTAAAATTTAACCCCAGAACGGGAGAGTTCGACAAGCGATCGCGCCTGGTGAATCGACAAACCCGGTAAGCGCAACCAATCATCCACCGTTGCTTGATTCACATCAATACGGATACCCAATTGTGCCGCTATTTGAATTTCCTCGCCAGATTGCAACCGATAATAAGGATCATTCAGCAATTTGGCGCGGAGTTTTTGTAACTTGAAGTTTAAAGGTAGCCAGTTTTGCATCATATTTACTTGTATCAAGAAATTTGGTCAAGCAGCTGGCGGCGCTTTTGCTCAAATTCATATTCAGAAATCAAACCATCTTGACGGAGTGTATCTAACTCACGCAAAGCTTTGGCGATGCTTTCCACCTGATTACTTGTTTGTTGAGAAAACTTGACAGCTGACTTCCCTTGATTAAAATTTCGGTCAAAAGCTTCTTCATCTTGAGCTAAATACCAAACACCTTCAATAGCACTAGCCACCTTGGGGATTGGTGTCCAAGAAAGTAGAACATATAAAATACCCCACACCGGCTGTCCCAAATAAAACTTGTGTAATCCTGAAACGGTGAGTGTACCAGAAAAAGCGAGAATAGCAGCAATACTTCGGCTTTTGCGTTTTATTAACATACTTACTATAAATTTACCACTATCACAGTTAGATCAATCAAACAGCGATCGTAGCAAAATACCTAATTAAATTCAGCATCATATAATATCTGAGAATAACCAAAATTTAACCCTTATCCTGATGCTATCTTAAAATATTTCCAGCAAAGTCAGGCTATATGGCTGTTGAGGGTGATGTAAGAGGCGATCGTGAAGCTGTATTTCAGCCTGAATTGTGAGAAGACTGGAAATACTGAAAACGATAACAGTAGTGATATGGAAATAGCTAGTTAAACATTTTAGCTTTCATACGGGCCGAGAAATCTTTCCCCATTAAAATGAATCATGTGATCAGGTTGATCTGCTACCCACACTTCTGTTTCCCAAGAAATCTCAGCTAGATATCGAGTCATTTCTTGGCGACTGGGAAAGGCAGTTACAAACACTAATCCTTTACGAGTGGACTGAAACAGTTGCTTTAATTCATTGCGACGTTTCAAGTCTACCGGGCCGTGACTTGTCACAGCCTCTATTAATATCAACCAGTCTTGTTGTTCATGGTAAACTACAACATCTGGCATTTTACCGTGAGTGTCTATCTCAATTCCCAGTTCTCGGAGTTTCTGAGTTTCATTGATAATAAACTTATCTCCAGCATCACCTACATAAATAACAAAACCTCCTGGTGTAAATTTGGGACAGAAACTTTCTAAAATGTCCTTGATTAATAAGTTTTGTCCACCTGATGAAAGCTGAATAGCTTGGCCATTAGGTAGTGTTACAGGAATTATTGGTCTATTTCGCTTTCTGTCCTGCAATAAATTTGTCGCTGAAATAGCATAATTGTGACGAGCTTCTTCCCATTGTGCAGAACCGTAGGATTTAATTAGTGATAATGCTTGTTGATGAAGTTGATAACACCATTTTGGGCTGTTAATCGGTCGCTCCGGTTGATCTGGATTCTCCACAACTATCCCCATCTGCACAAACTGGTGCATTGTCTGTCGCCGCACTGTTTCGCGTGTATTCGGTGCATATTGTTTACCGTAGTGATCACGAAACCAATCCATCATTTCTGTAATTCTACGTCTTGGTGCTGTTGCTTGATCCCAAGGTGTTTTAGGGCGAATGTCTGCTAAAGCCAGTAAACACAATGCAGATCGTTCGTTCTGTTGAGCTTTAGGAGCAGAAATAGCTTTGAGAATTGCTAACGCCTCCTCAATTCGTTTACTCGCCTGAATTGCATTTATGGCTTCGCTCATAATCGACAAAGTTTGATGTACAACTTGATCAAGTTGCTCCTGATCTAAGTGAGAATCACCAATTTGGCTTCCTAATCGAATTAAATCATCTTTGCTGGGGTATTTAAGTTGACGCAAATCTGTGGCGTTAACTTGTGTATGTCCACTAAATTGGCGGAAGTAACTATCTAATAAAGTTGAATTGAGAAATGCTGTTAAACCTCGTGCTAAATCGGGGTTTATTCCTTGACCGTGAGCATGGTAGTAATTTAAGTGGTTTTCTATACCAATTACAGGAGAATAAATATGAGGACACACGGCAGCCACAACACGACGTTTTTCTTCCTTAGCAGAAAACCGCTTTGTTAAAACATACCAACCTGAAGGGACTAACCATTTTGCTGTTTCTGAGTTTTGTGTAATAGCGATCGCTTTACGAGGATTTCTAGGGGGAAAATATACTTTCCCGGCCTTGAGCGCTTCTGGATAAATCAATGGCACACTGTTATCATCGCAGCAAGTTCTCAACGCTGATTTGAGCCGAAAATCCACAACTGGCCCCGTTGAAACTTCTAAACCAAGGTCATCTAAAGTAAATGAGAATTTATTAATTTGCGCTCTCAAATAATCTTCAAGAGAGTTGGTCACAATATGAATAAAACTTTCAGAATCATGAGGATCAACAACTTGACTATAAGGAACATATCTTAATTCTAAAAATTCATCAAACTTGCTATCGATATTTCTAGTAATTTCTACACAATCATGTCTGGTTTGTATTTTAATTGCGTGAACAATAATATTTTCTTGTAATACCTTATCTTCTGTAAAAGTGGCTGAACGACTTTCAAAAAGATGAATTTTAGCCAGTGCCATAGTTTGCAAAAAAGCTTGCCTAAAAGGTCTAAAATAAAGGCCATTGCAAAAACTTCTAGGCGTAATAGCAACTATTTCTCCGTTGTCAGACAAATTTAAAACAGTTAGCCAAACAAATGCACTATATAAATTTACAGTTTCTATTCCTAATTGTGACAAGATTTTTCTTTCTATTGATTGGCTATTAATTTTTTTATAAGGTGGGTTAAGAATTGCATGGGTAAAGCTATTAGATGACTGATTAAAAAGTGATAAATCTATTTCACTAATATCCTGAATAAAACTTTTTTGATATAAGCAATAATTTGCTGTAATTCCGATTTTTTCTAAAGCGATACAACACTCTGTCAGGCATTGTCTCAAAGCTGGTATAAAAACTGATTCAATTTCATAAGCTGTGAGCAAACAACTTTCTACATTATGAGGATTTGCTAATAGTTGTTCGACAAATGCAGCAGTTAACGCACCAACTCCAGCCCCCGGATCTAAAAGATTAATATGACCAGATAAATTGCTGAATTGTCTCGCCATCAACCTAGCAACTGGGGCGGGAGTAAAAAACTGTCCCAATTCACTACGTTGCTTTAAATTCAGTTTTGAGGAGAAATGAATCCGGTTAATATCAGTGGAGTCTGTGAGAAATGTAGTCATTTTGATGTAAAAAATTAGCCTGCGATCGCAGGCTATGGTTAATAGCCCCAGATTCTTGATCTGAAGGCTATTGGCAACTCATTAACCTTGTACTACAGCTTCTTTAGCCAAGAACTTCTCTAGTTCAGTCAACGCATCAGCATCAACTTTAGTTTGCATCGGACAGAACTTAGGCCCGCACATCGAGCAAAATTCAGCCGTTTTATAGATGTCTGCGGGTAAAGTTTCGTCATGATATTCCTTCGCTCTTTCTGGATCGAGGGATAATTCAAACTGACGGTTCCAGTCGAAGTTGTAACGAGCTTTAGATAATTCGTCGTCTCTATCTCTTGCACCTGGGCGATGTCTAGCAATATCAGCGGCGTGGGCTGCTATTTTATAAGCAATCAACCCATTTCTGACATCTTCGGCGTTGGGTAGTCCTAAGTGTTCTTTAGGTGTAACGTAGCACAACATAGCTGTGCCATACCAGCCAGCCATTGCTGCACCAATAGCGGAAGTAATATGGTCATAGCCAGGGGCAATATCTGTTACCAACGGCCCCAACACATAGAATGGTGCTTCAGAACACTCTTCCATTTGCTTGCGGACGTTAAATTCAATTTGATCCATTGGAACGTGTCCAGGCCCTTCAACCATGACCTGTACATTGTGTTCCCAAGCTTTACGTGTCAGTTGTCCGAGGGTTTTCAGTTCTGCTAACTGAGCTTCATCAGAGGCATCATGGGTACAGCCAGGACGTAGGGAATCACCCAAGCTGAAGGAAACATCATATTTCTTGAAAATTTCAATAATGTCTTGGAAGTGGGTGTAAAGCGGGTTTTGTTTGTGGTGATGCAGCATCCACCGTGCCAAAATACCACCACCACGAGAAACAATACCTGTGATGCGGTTTCTGACTAGGGGCAAATGCTCTATCAAAATTCCAGCATGGATGGTTTGATAGTCTACCCCTTGCTGGGCGTGTTTTTCGATGACGTGGAGAAAGTCATCCGCGGTGAGGTTTTCAATTGTGCCGTGGACGCTTTCTAAAGCTTGGTAAACTGGCACTGTTCCAATGGGAACGGGTGAGGCGTTGATAATAGCTGTGCGAATTTCATCTAAGTTACCGCCACCTGTGGACAAGTCCATCACGGTATCAGCACCATATTTCACCGCCAGCTTCAATTTGTCTACTTCTTCTTGAAGGTTAGAAGAGTTGGGTGAAGCACCAATATTGGCATTTACTTTGCACTTAGAGGCGATACCAATAGCCATCGGCTCTAGGTTGGTGTGATTAATGTTAGCTGGGATAATCATTCGTCCCCGTGCTACTTCCTCACGAATCAAGTCAGCAGGAAGATTTTCCCGCTGGGCAACGTAAGCCATTTCTTCGGTGATAACACCCTGACGTGCGTAGTGCATTTGAGTTACATTGCTCTGCCCACGCCGCTTGGCAACCCATTCTTTCCGCATGATTGAAATTCCTCAATAAACAGCTTCCCTCCGCTGGTATTACCCAGACTCAGGTGTTAAGGGTGTGATCTCAGCCTGGAATCTCAGGCACCCCTAGCATGGATGTAGATTGTACCATTTTGTTTAGGGTGGAGAGCAAGGAGGTTAACAATTTATGAGGTATGGGTGAAAGCGATCGCACTTCACTTTTCTCAACACCAGAAATTTTCGGGCGATCGCCTTGTTGAAATATCATCCAATCCCAGGAACAAGAAAGAACGTCGGCAAATCTGAGAGTTAAGCATCATCAACTTATCTTGATCTGGTTTTTATTAAAATTCCCAAATTTTTGCATAATGTCACTTAGTCAACCCTGTTAAGTCTAAATTGAGAATTCTAGGAGTATAAAAAATAGACCATATCTCATGATAAATGGCTTTCGGTATCTGATTTTTCATAAACCCTACGGCGTTCTCAGTCAATTTACGCAGGAAACACCGAACCAAAGCACTCTCAAAGATTATATAGATGTACCTGATGTCTATCCTGTGGGGCGCTTGGACTGGGACAGTGAAGGGTTATTACTGTTGACTAACGATGGAAAATTGCAACATCGGCTGTCTGATCCGCGTTTTGGGCATCAGCGAATTTACTGGGTGCAAGTAGAGCGGATTCCTGATGTAGATGCTATAACCAAATTGCAAACGGGTGTAGAAATCCAAAATTACCGTACTCGACCTGCAAAAGTGAGGCTGTTACCAGAAGATCCACCAGTGTGCGATCGCCATCCCCCTGTCAGATTTCGCAAAAATGTGCCGACAGCTTGGCTAGAAATAGCTTTGACAGAAGGCAAAAATCGTCAAGTGCGGCGGATGACTGCGGCTGTAGGGTTTCCCACTTTACGACTTATCAGGGTGAGTATAGCCCATCTCAATTTGGATGGACTACAACTAGGTCAGTGGCGCGACTTAAGTGCATCGGAACTGAACTTGCTGCATAACTTACCTAACAAATCTTCAGCATCTAGACCTAAGAAGCCTAAATTTTCTAAGTGAACAAATTTTTCGGGTCAATTAAATAGATGTAAATAAACGTGATGAATAATCTGTGGGTGTTAGCTATCAATAGAAAGCATTAAACACTGGGAAAGAATCTTTTTGGCTGTAATTGGTTAAATCTAATCAAAAAAAGTATAATAAGTTTTTTTTATTCCCTATTAATGAATTTTAGCCTGTGAGTACAAGTTTACGTCTTATGAGCTTGAATCAGCGATCGCTCTGGCATCAAACGCGCGAACCACAAGATACCCTGTCAGCACCTCCTGCTTGCTTGGAACTCGTGGCTGAACGAACCTCGGATTTAGAACTGTACACAGCAGAAATGCTTCGCCGTACACAAGCAGAACTCCAATGGTATCGAACCCTCTATGAAAATACGCCAGCGATTTATTTCAGTTTGAATGCAGCCGGGAGAATTGTTTCTGTCAACCAGTTCGGAGCTAACTGTCTGGGTTACACACCGGAACAATTAATCAAAACTTCCGTATTTAATCTATTTGAGCCAACAGATCAACAAAAACTAGCTGAGGCATTAATTAAACTCTTCAGTGCTACTCACCCCAGCCCATCTATCAATGGAGAATATCGTTTAAACTGCCCTGATAGTGAAATTACATGGGTCAAAATTCTACTCCAGATAGCGCCTGATCAAGAATATCCTGAGAAAAGTCCTGTGATTTTGATGATGTGCGAAGACATTACCGTTAACAAACAGCAGGAAGTTAGCCAACAAACCAGCCAAACTACAATGCAGGCACAGTTGGCAGAAATAGAAAGCCTCAGCCACCTCAAGGAAGAATTTCTCAGCACAGTCTCCCACGAACTCCGCACACCACTGACAAATATGAAAATGGCAATTCAAATGCTAGGAATTGCACTGAACAAAGAGCAAAATTTTTTGGTGGAAATGGCCAAGCCACCAGCAGAACGCTCCAAAGCATCTCGCTATTTTGAAATTTTAGATAACGAGTGCGATCGCGAAATCAACCTGATTAATAATTTTCTTGATTTACAGCGGTTAGATAGCAATGCTAAACCTTGGGTACTGGAAACTATTCAAGTCCAACAATGGCTTTGGCGGGTTGTAGAGCTATTTCAAGCACGTAATCGCGCTATGTGCAAGCAAAAAATGCGTCTAGTTATAGCGCCTAATCTCCCGCCATTGGCTGGCGATCCTTTCAGCCTAGAGCGTATATTCATCGAACTGCTGACTAATGCCTGTAAATTTAGCCCCCCTGATGCCGAAATCACTATTTCTGCCCAATTAAAGTTACAAAATATTCAATTTCAAGTGATTAATTCGGGTGTAGAAATAGCCAGTGCGGAATTACCCCAGATATTTGAAAAATTCTACCGCATTCCTAGTAATGATCCGTGGAAACAAGGTGGCACAGGCTTAGGACTGGCATTAGTGCAGAAATTAATTAAGCAATTAGCAGGAACAATAGAGGTAGAAAGCGAGTCAAATCGTACCTGTTTTACTATTCAATTACCATTGCATCGTCAAGTAAGTAAAAAGTAAAAAGGTAAAAGTAACGGGAGAATTTATGAGCAAAGTCAATATTGCTTATAACTATGTTGATCAGTAAAAATTTATTTGCCGTTATCTCAAATATTTAGCTAATATGCGTCACAATTAATACTGCCACCAACATTCACTGGTGAAACCACAATCTCTTGTAAGTCTACTGTAGGCAGGGGCAACTAAAATTGTGGCACTTTGGATATTAGTGGCTAGAAGCACCTTGGAACGGGAATAAAGGAACTTCCACTATGCTGATTTGCCCTCAGTGTAAATTTGAAAACCCCAATGCGAATAAATTTTGTCAAAACTGTGGCACCTCCTTAACTCACCATGATTGCCATGACTGTGGTACAGAAGTACCATTGAATGCCCAAAGTTGTGATAACTGCGGTGCAGAATGTGGGCAAGTTTGGTGGGCAATTATTACGAAGGAAGGCAGCGGGGACTGGGAATTAGGCAGTTGGCAAGATGATCAGGATGATTTACCAACTTTACCTCTTTCCACGGAAAATACTTTACCGCTGACTGCTAGACCTGTGATGAAAGCTGGTTCTTACATAGATAAAGAGCAGCGTTATCAATTGTTAGAACACCTACCCATTTCCGAGGAAAATACCAGCCAGACAGAAATTTGTGTGCGAGTTTTAGATTGTTATCCGTATCAAATATCACCAATTACAGCAATATTAGAAAACCAAAATCAAGGATTGTTCACTTCAGCAGGTAAAGAAATTGGGATTCCTCGGTTAGCCAAAGCCTACGTACAATTACAATCAAAAGGTCAATCGGAAATGCCAGTCATTCATGATGCGTGGCAAGAGGGCAACACCCAGGTTGTGCTAATTGAAGACCGTTCTGATTGGCCAATGTTAACTGAACTCTGGAAAGAAGAGACAACTAGTTCGTTACAAATTTTACATTGGTTTTATCAAATGACCCAGCTTTGGTCAGTATTAGAACCAGTGAAATGCCGTCAAAGTCTACTGGAGTTGTCGAATCTGCGATTAGATGAAGACCAAACCCTAGCTTTAGCCAGATTGTATGGGGAGGTTGAGGCAGAAGCAGATGCCGAAGCTGAAGACGAAACATTGTCACTCACAGAACAGCCTTTTAGTGTGAAAGTTTTAGGGGAGATTTGGCAGGAGTTATTTAGGCAATCCCAACGTACGCAGTTTGGTGCTGTATTGCAGATTTTTGAGGATTTAAAACTAGGGAAAATTCAAACCATCGCCCAGTTGCGATCGCGCCTAGAAGCGATCGCCACAGAACTAGAAACATCGCCAATTCCCAGTTTTTCTCCAACCGCAAACCAACATCCAACTGCGCCCACAATCATTCAATTAGAAGATGCGCCAGGTGAAGACAGTGCTGGCAAAAGCGACGACTTACCCACCATTGTGCTGTCAATGCAATTAAGCAGTCTAGAAGATGTCGGACGTACAGACGTAGGTCGTCAGCGTCAGCATAACGAAGACTACTTTGGCATTGACACTAAAGTTGAGAAGCTGGAATTACCCAAAAACAGAATCTTCCAAGCCCGTGGTTTGTATATCCTTTGCGATGGAATGGGTGGCCATGCTGGAGGTGAAATTGCTAGTGAATTGGCAGTTAACACCGTGCGGCAATACTTCCAAGAACTTTGGACAAGCGACAAGCACCCAACTGAAGAAAATATGCGCGAGGCAGTTTATTTAGCTAATCAAGCAATTTATCAGCTAAATCAACAAGATGCCCGTTCAGGAGTTGGGCGTATGGGTACTACTTTGGTCATCCTCCTCATTCAAGATACTGAAGTAGCGGTGGCTCATGTGGGAGATAGTCGCCTTTATCGCTTAACTCGCAAACGAGGATTAGAACAAATCACCGTAGATCATGAAGTTGGACAACGGGAAATTGCGCGGGGAGTAGAACCCAGTATTGCTTATGCTCGTCCAGATGCTTATCAATTAACTCAAGCTTTAGGGCCGCGTGACGAAAGCGCCATCTATCCTGATGTTGATTTTTTTGACATTAATGAAGATAGTTTGCTGATCCTAGCCTCTGACGGTTTATCAGATAATGATTTACTAGAAACCCATTGGCAGACTCACTTACTTCCTTTGCTCAGTTCTGGCGCTAACCTAGAACGAGGTGTCACCGAATTAATTGATTTAGCAAACCAAAAAAATGGTCATGACAACATCACAGCAATACTTGTGCGGGCAAAAGTCCGCCCAAACATGGAAAGTCAAAAGTAAAAAGGTAAAAGTCTTTTTACTTTTGACTTTTTACTTTTAATTTTTAACTTTTTAATTTCTACTCCCTATTTTTTATGCAGGTTTTATTGTGGTTATTGTGACACTGTTAGAACCACAAAACAAAACACCACTGAAACAGTGGTGTTTTGAGAACTCCGCCGTGATTCGGATTGGTCGAGCGGCGGATAATCATGTGGTTTTATCCGATAGTTTGGTTTCTCGACATCATCTAGAACTCAGGCAAATCAGTGCTGGTGGCAATGATGAATCTTGGCAGATATATAGTCAAGGTACAAATGGTACTTTCCTCAATGGCATTTTAGTCATTCAAAGTCCATTACCTAATAATGCACTCCTGCAACTGGCACAGGGAGGCCCAATACTGCAATTTCAAATTCAGGAGATATTGCCAGAAAGCAGTGCAGCCGAAGAAAAATTGGCGGCATCAGTGTCTTTAAATCATGACCCTGGCAGAGGCTCTTACACTTGCACCCACGAAGGTAATTCTCCGAAAAATTTATTTTGCATTCATTGTGGTCAACCTTTATCAGTGCAACAGACGATTCGTCAGTATCAGGTGTTGCGAACTTTAGGACAAGGAGGTATGGGTACCACTTATTTAGCTTGGGATACAAAAGGTTGGATGACTGGAAATCCGCAACTTTTGGTCTTAAAGCAAATGAACGCTGATATGGCTAAAATTGCTAAAGCCCAAGAATTATTTGAGCGGGAAGCGCATACGCTGAAATCCCTCAACTATCCAGGCATTCCCAAGTATTATGACTTTTTCGTGGAAGGCGGCAAAAAATACTTGGCTATGGAATTAGTTCATGGGCAAGATTTGGAAAAGCGAGTCCAGATGACTGGGCCTGTAACGCCAAATCAGGCGATCGCCTGGATGATTCAAACCTGCGACATTTTAGACTATTTGCATAGCCAAGAACCACCACTAATTCATCGTGACATCAAACCCGCTAACCTGATGGTGCGAAATGCCAATAATCATATAGTGGTGCTAGATTTTGGCGCTGTGAAAGAAATTGGCACGACACCAGGCACTCGAATTGGCGCAGAAGGGTATTGCGCCCCCGAACAAGAACGGGGACAACCTCTGATTCAATCAGATTTATATGCCATCGGGCCAACACTAATTTTTTTGCTGACTGGGGAAAATCCTTTTAAATTTTTCCGCCAAAAAGGACGAAATTTTCGGTTTGATGTGGCAAACTCTCCCACGATTACACCCCAAATTAGAGAGGTGATTGAACGTGTTACTGAGCCATTGCCACGCGATCGATATCAAACTGCTGGGGAATTAGCAACTGCATTAGCGGTCATCATTTAGGGATTAGTAAGTGAGGAGTAGTTAATTTTCCTACTCCCTATTCTTCATCCCATGCGTCTACTGACAGCAGTTCACTAATTGGATCTTGCATACTGAAGCCAAAGTCTAACAGTTCCTGTTTCCAGTGCTGCCAGTCATTGCCATAGAGAAAGGCAATTTTCCAAATGCTATCAGTTGGTTTGATGATATTGGATTCTACGAGTGATTGCACGTTACGCTGCAATTTCACCATTGGGTGAATTACTTGCTGAGTCATAACCTAGATTGAATTCAAATTTCGTTTGGGTAAATGCTTAATCAAAACTGCTTTCCGCTTGGCAATTGTTATCGATGCGTAGAGCGTTGGAATTGGTAAAGCTAGTCTTAACTTTCTAACTATACCATAACAAACACTGCTTATTTTGGGATAAATTCGGTTTTGTACGGTAATTACCACCACAAAACTGAGAAGTTTCCTTACAAGTCATCGTGTATGCGTAACGAAAAAATAGCCGTCTTGACAGTTGCACTGATAACACAAGTTGAAGTTGCAGAATTTTATCTACCTCGGCCATCAGTATGTGAGTACTTGTTGGAAAAACAAGGATTTTGGCTGGTTTGAGGTTTTTCAGACACGGAGAAGGAGAGCTTACCGCGCGTATTTAGACGTAACATACGTTATCGCAAGCATCTGAAAAGTAGATATATTTATTACAAAAATTTATATAAACTTAATTTTTAAACGAAGATTAACCGTAACATAGCTGGTTATTTCATCATTTGAGTATGCCACTTAAGAATTATAAAAACTTTACAATCTAGATGATAGTTTATCTAGGGTGCTGGGTACTCTCATAACTGGAGGCTTGCTGGTATCTCAGTATTTCTGACAGCAACTATTGAGACATGTCTAGTTCTGGGGATGATTATCTTATTTCCCGTCAAAAGAAAATTGAGCGGAAGAAAAGGGTTTTAACAATAGTCGGGTTAGTGTCTTTCGTAGGTTCTACGGTATTTGGGGTGGTTAGTGGATTACAACAAACCCATCAGCAGCCGCCCTCAAAGAATGTAGCGATTGAGTCTTCTTTACAGCAACAAGCACAAGGTTATGAACTCGTTTTGCAACGGGAGCCAAACAACCAAGCTGCTTTAGAAAAACTAGCTATAGTGCGACTACATTTAAAAGATACCAAAGGTGCGATCGCGCTGATGGAAAAGTTAGTGCAATTGCATCCTGACAGGCAAGACTACAAAGTTGTTTTAGCGGATGTCAAGAAGCAGCAAGGTAGGTAAAAATAAGGCTCACTACTTAGAGAAAAATATAATTATTTTAGGGAGAAAAATATATGATAAAAAAACTTACTCAGTCCAACATATCAGAATGCCAAGAAAAATTTAATCTTTCTTACCATGTACATTTTTCTTTAAGGTGCGAAGAATTAGTAGGATTTGCGAATAAGAATGTTTTAGAGGTTGGAGGTAGTCTACCTCAAGAATTTGTTTTCGATTATTTACATGCTAAAACCTGGACTGCTGTTGAGTCCCCAGAATATGAAGATACTCTTAAGGGAGTGAGCAATATTTCCCAAGCATCTATATTGCGTCATCTATCGAATGAGGAAAAATTAGATTTTACTGAGAATAAAAATATAAATAGTGAGAAGTACAAATTTTATGCAGCAAATATGGAAGAGCTACCTCCTGAGTATTACAATCAATATGATTTAGTCTTCTCTATAGCTGCATTTGAACACATACATAAGTTTCCTACAGCCTTAGAGAAAATGTTTTTAGCTTTAAAACCAGGAGGTCAGCTTTTCTCAGTTTTTTCTCCTATTTGGTCTGCCCATGATGGGCATCATCTACCTACAATTACAGACTCTCAAGGGAGAAGTTTTGATTTTCAAGCCTCTCCTATTCCGCCTTGGGGACATTTATTAATGCGTCCTCCAGAGCTTTGTCATTATCTCTATCAATTTACAGATAAAGAAGCTGTAGATTTAATGATGTATCATGTTTATAACTCTGGACATATTAATAGGTTTTTTACGGAAGATTATCTTAATTTTATCAATCAAAGCTCTTTCACAATCAAAAAATTTGATCTAATAGGTTTATGTACAATTCCTCAAGAGATTCAGCAGCAACTAAAAACTTTGTATCCTGGAAGAGAGTATTTTTCAAATAATGGCATTTTAGTAGTTTTAGAAAAACCTCATAATCACCCAAATATTGTATCGGATTCATCCAATACAATAAATACTTATCATGAAGATTCAGTAAACCAGATTCAAGGGCATATAAATACTAAAACCTCCTTTAATGAAATCAATATTGATAAAAAAAATACTCCAATAAAAAAAGAAAAAGTATTAGAAGAGAGTCATAAGAAGAGTGATTTTTTAGGCAATAGTCTTTCCGTTTGTATGATGGTACAGAATGCTGAGAAAACATTAACTATTGCTCTAGAATCTCTACAAAATATTTATGATGAATTAATAATCGTTGATGGTGGTAGTACTGACTCTACTTGCGAAATAGCTTTGAATTATGGAGCTAAAATAATTCATTCCCAATGGAGCGGTAATCATTCTAATCAAAGAAATGTCTATCTCCAATATGTCAATACAGACTGGGTTTTTGTTCTTGATTCTGATGAGTTTATTGATCAGAGAACTCTTGATTTTTTAAAAATTATCAAGCAAACATTAATTTCCGATACTGATAATTTTTGGCTTCCGAGGAAATGGATAACTCCTTTTAATAAAAAACAATATATATCTAGTAAACCCCACTATCCTGATCCTCAAAGGAGATTATTTAGATTTAATAAAAATATTTATTATGAAGGCAAAATCCATGAAACAATTAATGGGCTGTGGCATCCTGGCAAATTAATGCCTGATTTGAGTATTTACCATCTAGATTTATTAATTAATAGTAAATCAAAACGCAAACTCAAAGTAGATAAGTATTACCAAAGTTCCCAACAAGATGGACTGCCTCATTTTTACTTACCAGAACTAAAATATCTCAAAAAACAAGTATGGAATGTTGAAGACCTCATACCTTCAGTGCAAACTTTCTTTAGTAATTTATCTATTGTATGTAAAGTATGTGAATCTTCTTCACATGACTTTGCTAAAAGTATTGTACTCGGTCAGTATGAAGTTGATTATTTTCAATGTTCTGATTGTGGATTTGTGCAAACGGAAGAACCTTATTGGTTAGATGAGGCTTACTCGGATGCTATAGCTCGTACTGATATTGGTTTAGTATTCCGCAACAATAATTTATCACGAAGAACTGCTCATATCTTATTCAATATCTTTGACCATGAAGCAAAGTTTTTAGACTATGGCGGTGGCTATGGTCTATTCGTGAGAATGATGAGAGACTTTGGATTTGATTTTTATTGGTATGATAAATTTTGTACTAATTTATTTGCTAAAGGTTTTGAATTTGATGAAGCAAATAATAGTTCGTATGAATTAGTAACGGCATTTGAAGTATTTGAGCATTTTATCAATCCAATAGAAGAAATTGAAAATATTTTAAATATTTCTAAAAATATTTTATTTAGTACGGAAATCCTGCCTGAAAATAATCCTAAACCTAATGAGTGGTGGTACTATTCACCTCATGACGGACA
The DNA here is from genome assembly GCF_015207705.1 of Nostoc sp. LEGE 06077. Taxonomy (GTDB): domain Bacteria; phylum Cyanobacteriota; class Cyanobacteriia; order Cyanobacteriales; family Nostocaceae; genus Nostoc_B. The sequence goes on along the minus strand of NZ_JADEWI010000023.1, from coordinate 15,703 downwards.
GCATATCTCTATATATACTATTAAGACTTTATCAAAAATAGCAGAAAAGTATAATTTAAACTTGTACTCAGATGGTTCCTCTTTTCATCTATTAACTGAAAAGATTTTACCTCCAGATTTATTTAATACTCTATGTCATTCTCCCATAGAACCATTCAACAAACAGTCTCTACTTCAGCAGGATTACTCACAAGCAGTTATCTCACTAATCAATAGGAATCATAATAATTTTATCAGGGCTGATAACTATAATGATTCTAGTACAGAGAATCCAATAATATTAGTGGATGGTGTATTCTTTCAACTCTATGAAACTGGGATTGCCCGTGTCTGGAAATCATTATTAGAAGAATGGGCAACTAATAGATTTGCTAAACATATTGTTGTCCTTGACCGTGGTAATACAGCACCTAAAATTTCTGGAGTTAGGTATTTAGACATTGCAAATTATGACTATAACAATACTGAAGCAGATAAACAGATGCTTCAACAAATCTGTGATGATGAAGGTGCAGATTTATTTATCTCTTCTTATTACACAACACCGATTACAACACCTTCTGTATTCATGGCCTATGACATGATTCCAGAAGTTATGGGATGGAATATGGATAATCCCATGTGGCAAGTAAAACATCAAGGTATCCAGCAAGCTTCTGCTCATATAGCAATTTCAGAACATACAGCGCGTGATTTAGCAAACTGCTTTCCTGAAATTCCTGTAGAGTCTATTACCGTGGCTCATTGTGGGGTTAGCAGTAATTTTTCACCAGCAAAGCCGGAAGAGATTAATACATTTATAGCTAAATATGGTATTACAAAACCTTATTTTCTTTTAGTTGGTGCTGGTAGTGGTTATAAGAATAGTATGTTATTCTTTCAAGCATTTTCTCAACTGGCTAGTAGCTATGGATTTGATATTATTTGCACAGGTAGTGGCGGGATATTAGCACCTGAATTTAGAGATTGTACATCAGGTAGTTCTGTTTATATGTTGCAGCTGAGTGATGAAGAGTTAGCAACAGCTTATTCTGGTGCAGTGGCTTTGGTTTATCCTTCTAAGTATGAAGGTTTTGGGATGCCAATTGTAGAAGCAATGGCTTGTGGCTGTCCAGTAATTACTTGTCCTAATGCTTCCATTCCTGAAGTTGGATGCGAGGCAGTAATATATGTGAATGATGATCATATAAACGGACTAGCAAATGCTTTATGTGATGTGCAGAAACCTAGTATTCGTCAAGCATTGATTAATGCAGGTTTGGCTCAAGCACAAAAGTTTTCTTGGTCAAAGATGGCCAATATAGTCACTACTGCTTTGATTAATGCTAGTTTGCTATCTTTAAATCTTAAGGAAATTAATCTAATTGTTTTTCCTGATTGGTCGCAATCAGAAGATGTGCTTGGTTTAGAGTTAGAATCTGTAATTAAAGCGATCGCAACTTCTCCTGATAGCCAAAAAACTACTTTATTAATTAACACCAGTAACATCTCTGCTGAGGATGCAGAACTTTTACTCTCTGGGATTACAATGAATTTGCTGATGGAAGCAGATTTGGATATCAGCGAGGGACTAGAAATTTCTTTGGTTGGTAGTTTAGCAGATATTCAGTGGCAAGCTTTATTACCTCGCCTTAGCAGCCGAATTATTTTGGAACATGAAAATAAAGCTGCTTTAGCAGAACTACCACTAGAATCACTACCAGCCTGTGAACTAGAAAGCTTTATTAAGCAACTTTGTATTTTATAGAGTTAATTAGGGTGTGTTAAGTAAGGCTATGCAAAAATTTGCAAGTGAAAAAATAATCACTAGCCGTAACACACCATATTTAGTGGTGTGTTATGCGTTGTTTTAACACATCCGACAATTTAATCACTACTCTAATTTTAAAAAGCTGTCTAGATAATATTTAATAATAGGAGAATATACATTGATTACTACATCAGAAGAATTAATCGATGATTCAGATAATCTGAATACAAGTAATATCAATGTAATTATCTTTCCTGATTGGTCAAAGCCAGAAGAGTCTCTTTGTCTCAATTTAGAAAGGGTGATTGAGGCGGTGAATCATCATCCTGATAGCAGCCAGATGACTCTAATTATAGATAGTAGTAATATTTCTGAAGATGTAGCTAATTTAGCATTATCTGGAGTATTGATGAATCTGCTGATGTCAGATGATTCTGATATGAGTACAAGTTGTGAAATTTCTCTCCTGGAAAGTTTAGATGCTGAACAGTGGGAAACAATGTCTTCTCAAATTCATGCAAAAATTATTTTAACTCAGGAGAATCAGAAAGATTTAAGTTATTCGCCAGCCGATAATATTCCCGGATATTTAATAGATGAATTTAGTAATATATCGATAGTTCAACTTATTTACGATTTAGCTAATCGATTATTTCAAAAAGGACAGTGGCAAGCGGCGATCGCCCAATATCAAAAACTGCTAGAATTACAAGTCAATGGTTTAGAAATTTATGGGAATTTGATTCATTGCTACAGAAGTTCCCAGCAAACTGAGGCATATTATACAACGCTGCGTGAGGCGATCGCATTATACCCCACTGAAGGTAGGTTACATTTTTCACTAATTATTGATTTACGTCGTAATGGTCAAATACAAGAAGCAATTGCTCGTGCTGAGAATGCTTGTATATGCTTGCCAGATGATTATACTTTTAAACTTCTCAAATATTTAACAGTTCCCAGCATTTATGACAATGAAGATGAAATAAATTTTTATCGCGATCGCTATACCCAAGGATTACAAGATTTAATTGCACAGACTAGCTTAAATACTCCTCAAGAAAAAAATAATGCCTTAGCTGGTATAAGTAGGCTGACTAACTTTTATCTATCCTATCAAGCTCAAAATGATCGAGATTTGCAAAGTGAATATGGACAATTAGTCCATAAAATTATGGCTGCAAATTATCCTCAATTGATTGCGCCTTTATCTATGCCAAATATTCAGCCACAGCAAAGAATTAGGGTTGGGTATGTTTCTAATTTCTTACATTCTTATAGTGGCACATTATGGTTAACTGGCTGGCTTCGCTACTGTAATCATCAACTCTTCGAGATTTATTGTTACTATACAGGCAATGAACCAGACCCAGTAACAGAACAATTTCAAGAATATAGTGATGTTTTTCACCATATTCCTCATAATTTACCAGGAGTTTATGAGCAAATAATTGCGGATAATTTACACATTTTAGTGTTTCCCGAAATTGGTATGAACCCGCAAACTATGCAAATGGCTGGACTGCGGCTTGCACCTGTACAATGTGTAGCCTGGGGACATCCTGTCACAACTGGTTTACCAACAATTGATTATTTTTTATCTAGCGAGTTAATGGAACCAGAAAATGCTCAAGAACATTATTCTGAAAAACTCATTCGCTTACCGAATATTGGTGTATCTTACCCTAAACCTTATATTCCCCCCGTCATCAAAACGCGCTCAGATTTTCAACTTGCAGATGATGCGGTAATTTATTTATGTTGCCAAGCACCGTTTAAATATTTGCCACAATATGATTTTATTTTGGCGGAAATTGCACGTCGGGTTCCGCAAGCTAAGTTTGTATTTTTACGAGGAACGTTACTTCAACAGCGTCTCAAACGTGCCTTTGCTGGGATAGGTTTGAATAGTGAAGATTACTGTGTATTTTTGAGTATCCCAGAACGTTTAGACTATTTGATGATTAACTTATTAGCAGATGTTTATCTGGATACTTTTACATGGTCTGGTGGTAATACTACCTTAGAAGCGATCGCTTGTAATCTTCCGGTTGTCACTTGTCCAGGAGAATTTATGCGTGGTCGTCACTCCGATAGCTTTCTCAAAATGCTGGGAGTAACCGACACCATCGCGCAAAATGAAGCAGAATATATTGATATCGCTGTCAAATTAGGGCTAGACTCAACTTGGCGAAACAATATTGCCGCACAAATGAGTCAGCGTCATCATCTACTATTTGATGACCAGGCTTGTGTTGCTAGTTTAGAAGCTTTTTATCAACAAATTGTCGAACAACAGCCAAAGTTTTAGGACATTAGTAGATGATAAAACCTAGACCGAAAAAAGACTTTTCACTCTATCATCTGTCACCTAAAATAACAACCTACTCCTCAGCTTGACCAACGCGGCGAATATTGACAATATCGCTCATTTTTTTGATTTGGATAAACACTTGTTCCAGCTGCGAGCGATGGCGTATATCTATACCTAAGTCCATTAATGCTGGTTGTCCAATAGCGGTTTTGACTTGTGCATGGCGCACGTTAATCCCTTGGTCGCTCAAACGTGACAAAACATCTTTTAAAACGCCAACACGGTCAAGAGCTTCAATTTGGATATTAACGGGGTAAGTATGGGGACGCGCACTAGTTTCTACAGCAGAGTTCCATTTTACTGGGACTAAGCGATCGCACTCAACATTTTCCAAATTATGACACCCTTGACGATGAATAGAAATTCCTCGGCCGCGTGTCACTACCCCAATAATCGATTCACCAGGAATCGGCGTACAACATCCAGCCAGATGATACACCAAACCTTCGACACCCACAATTGGCGAATCACTGGCACGGGAGCTACTGTGAGGTACATCCCGTAAAGCTTTGGTTGTGGCTGATGATTCTTTGGCGACAAAGGGCGGTATCACCATTGTTGCAGGTTGCTGTGACTTGACAACTTCCCGCCAGCGATTGAGTACCAAATTCAGGGTAATTTCGCCATAACCCAAACCTGCAAGTAAATCTTCGACGCTGTGATAGTTGCACTTTTCCGAGACAGTCTGCATTGCGTCTGATTTTAACAAACTCTCAAACCCAGTTTTACCGAGTTCTTTTTCTAATAAGTCCCGGCCACGAGTGACGTTTTCTTCGCGGCGCGATCGCTTGTACCATTGTTTAATCCGATATTTAGCAGCAGAAGTCCTGGCAAAATTCAACCAGTCTAAACTGGGATGGCTATTCTTTTGGGTGAGAATTTCCACAATATCGCCATTTTGCAACCTTGTTGATAAAGGTACTATGCGCCCATTCACCCTTGAGCCGGAACAATGATTACCAACTTCTGTATGAATGCGATAAGCAAAATCTATACTGGTAGAACCAGGATTTAAAGGTACAACATCGCCTTTGGGCGTGAAGACATAAACATCATCTTCAAATAAGTTATCTTTGACGCTATCTAAATATTCTTGGGCATCTTTCAGGTCGCTTTGCCATTCTAATAGCTGACGTAACCAAGTAAACTTTTCATCAGATGCTGTGAACGGACTATTAGAACCACCTGTTTCTTTATACTTCCAATGGGCTGCGATCCCGTATTCAGCAATATGGTGCATTTCCAGGGTGCGAATTTGGATTTCTAAAGGACGACCAGTTAAACCAATGACCCCAGTATGCAACGATTGATAACGGTTTGGCTTAGGCAATCCGATATAATCCTTAAATCTGCCGGGAATTGGGCGAAAAGCATCATGCACAACCGCTAAGGCACGATAACATTCTTCATTTGTTTGGACAATAATTCGCAGCGCCGCTAAATCATAAATTTCATGAAACTCCTTTTGCTGTCGCTGCATTTTTTGATAAATGCTATACAAATGTTTGGGGCGACCGCTAATATCTAAGCAATGAATTCCTGCTTGGGGTAAACGTTCGCGTAAAATTTCTGTAGCTTTGGCTAATTTTTCTTCTCGCGCCGTGCGTTTTTCGGAAACGTGTTGCTGCATTTGGCGAAAAGCTTCAGGTTCGAGATATTTAAAGGCTAAATCTTCTAGTTCCCATTTAATATGCCAAATACCTAAACGGTTAGCTAAAGGTGCAAAGATATCTCGTGTTTCTTGGGCGCTGCGCCGACGGCTGTCTTCTGACATATATTGCAGAGTTCGCATATTATGCAAACGATCTGCTAACTTGACTACAATAACTCTGATATCTTGAGCCATTGCCAAAAACATCCGCCGGAAATTTTCGGCTTGGCTTTCGGTTTTACTTTTAAAATTAATTTTAGAAAGCTTCGTTACACCTTCGACTAATAGTCGTACTTCTGCGCCAAATAGCTCTTCTATTTCTTCAATTGTGACATCTGTATCTTCAACTACATCATGAAGAAATCCAGCTGCTATCATAGCAGGACTACCCCCTAAGTCGCGCAGCAAACCGGCTACGGCGACGGGATGACAGATATATGGTTCTCCCGATTTGCGAAATTGTCCATGATGAAGTTGATAGGCAAATGTGAATGCTCGACAAATTAATGATTCATCATAATGCCTTCGGTCTTCTGCTTCGCCACTTCTTGGTGATGACTCTCGCAAACATTTGTTGAGCCATTCTGGAAGTGTAACGTCAATTGAAGTACTAATAGCTATGCCGCTCATACAAAAGGTGATCGGGGGATAGTAGAGATGGACGAAAATTACAGCATCAATCTGGTGATGATACTGTTGCCCTAATGGGTGTGGTAAATGCAGTGTGAGGATGATGACTCAATTGCCTGTGGTAATCATCCATATTTAGCTTTTGAGAAGCATAAGCTGGAGAAACCATAGATGGCTAATAAAGCCTCAAAAGGGAATTTGAGGCTTGTGATAGTGATAATGGTTCAAAAAGATATACTGTAGAAGAAAAATTTCTTGTCATTAATACTATCTTAAATGGCACTAGATGTCTTTAAATTGTGATAAATATCAAGCACTAGCAAATTTATTAGTGCAATTACGTTCTGATATCACGGCTGTGCAACTTGACAAAACCCATCTGCGACAGTGCGTTGCTGATTTACAGCAGTTATTTCAACGGGAGATTGTACCTTTAGCGACAGTAAACTCCAAAGAGCAGTCGTTTCGGACTGAAATTAGTAAACAATTGCGCTTATTGGAAATTGATGTCACATTTTTCCAAGGCGCACGGCAGGCCGCAACAGCAACAACAAGACTTCAAACCATTAGCGATCGCCTCACTACTGTAATTCAATATTGCCATGCAATACTGCAACAAGAGACACCAGAAGTGAATGAAGATTAATCTGGCTGTCAAGTTTTGCCGTTAAATGGCTCAGGATCAAAGAAATCTTGTAGCCAACATAGCGTCTTGAAGTTTATGAAGATTTGATGCTGAAATTCTCAGTATGTTATCTCAATTCACCACAATCTTGATACATATACAAGAACTTGTAAGGTTTAGGCTCTACCCTTACACCTGTATTTGTATCATCCATAAAGTAAAATTGCCAGACTTACGCAACTGGCTGGCACATCTAGTTTCTGGTACAAGAGTCAAGGATCAAGGGTTAAAAATCAAGGTTTTTTTGAACTTTTGACAGCCTAAACGCAAAAAATATGACATTTGCGTAAGTCTTAACTAATTCTTCCTAAGTTCTAACTTTTGCTGATGGCTGACTTCCAAAGGTAAGAATATAGTTAACACCTCACCATATTGCGGGCGTTGGCGCACAATCAACTTACCGCCAATTGCTTGGAACAGTTGTTTAGTTGCAGTTAAATTCAAACTAATCGTACCTGTCTCTGGTTGAAACATTAACAATTGACCCAGAGCTTTACGAATCGGTGGTGTTACAGATGTATTTGCTGCATCTGTGTTTTGACAATGAAGATGAGGCGATAGTTGAAGCTTGAGTTGATCACCAGCGGGGATAACCTGTACTTGAATATGGCTACCAGCAGGTAAGCTACGGGTAAAATTCTCCATCAAACCAGTGAGAACCCGATCCAACATTGTCGGATTACTAACAACTGTAGGTAGTTGTTGTGGTACAACTACATCTAAAGTCAGGTTACGTCGAGTTGCAGCTTGTTGCCAACGAGGAATACTCTGTTGCAAAACTTGATTGAGAGACATTGGTGTGAGATGAGTATTCGCAGCTTTCATGGAAGCACAAGTTTCTAGTTCTGCTGCCTTGAAAAGTAATTCCATTCGGTCAATTTGCTCAGTACACTCATGATCAATAATTTTTAAGCGATCGCTTACACCTGTAGGTAAGTCACGCCGCTTGAGTAGTAAGCGAGTCATGGTGCGGATGGTTGTCAGAGGAGTACGAACCTCATGAGCAAATGCTTGAAGCAACTCTACATCGGGGACTGGGTGTTGCGAATTGGGAATTGACGGTTGGGGATGAGGGAAGCTTGTTGCTGTTTCCCAGTCTTTACTGGCTTCTGGTTCTGGCAATTCCTGAAGTAACAACTGGCTAAACTGGGCTGTAATTCGATAATCTGGAGCTACTGGTGAATACTGTTGCACTAAACCATCTAGTTCCGCGCAGAAATCGGGATTAGTCAGCATTACCCGCGCCCCTATGGCTCGCCATGCTTGCTGAACTATCTGTGGGTCAAAGGAAAATGAAAATATTTTGTTACCATTTTTACGTTCTGCCAAAATCAGTACTAATCTGAATCTACCTGTGAATACCAAGCAAAATTGCTCTGCCACTAAGGGATCAGCTGGTAGTAAAGGCAGGACTGCTTCTTGAAAAGAATGTTCTTCAGCAACTGTCGCTGTTGTCGGCATTTGAAACGGCATTAAAGCCAAGGGGTTAAATGGCTTGGCTGTAAAAGTAACTGTCTGTAAGTTTTGAGTTAATGCTGGTTGACTAAATAAGGGTGCTGGTGCAGCTAATATCAATGCTGGTGAAGCACATGGAGAGGTAATTCCTAAAGTCTCAATTAATAAATGTTCTGTGGCTGCTAAACTCATGCGCCATTGCCGCTCTGCCTTGGCTGGTGAACATTCAACCATAGTTGATTGACTTTCGGCTAAAACTTCACTCAGGCTTGGCAAGATCCATTCGTACACAGGTTTTCACCCCTTGGTTGCAGAGCGACTAAATAACGTGGAAAAGTAATGTTTTACCACTACTTTAGAGGTTATATTTATTTGTGTACGACCAACAGTAGTATAACCGAACAAGAAGGGGGCAATTTCCCCGTCTTACTTGAATTAACGTTCAAAGTCATAGCGGTATGCACCTGAATAAGATACAGGCTCGACTGGAAAATCAATACACTAAAAAACTTTCAAACCTGTTCTCTGCTATATAAAAATACAGATGTAGCCAAGGTAGTTAGGACATCGGTAAGCGGTAAAACTTAGACAATCAAAGACTTTTAACTCTGTCACCTGTCACCTATCCCCTGCCATAACGCTTAAACATTGGGTTGATTGACTTAATTTTTCAGTCTAGAGTGATGTGGCTTACAAGGACTTCCCCAACAAACTTGTCCACTAGGCATACTAGCAAACACAGTGCTACGAGCGCCGATTACAGCATTCGCGCCAATTTCAACTCCGGGGCCAACAAAGCAATCTGTTGTTACCCATACCCCATTGTTAATAGTAATTGGCGCTGTTTTTAACCTAAAAGCCGGGTCTTGGATGTCGTGGCTACCAGTACACAAGTAAGTTTTTTGGGAAATCACGCAGTGTTCACCAATGCTAATTTCATCCAAGCTGTAGAAAACTACGTCATCACCAATCCAACTGTAGTCACCGATAGTAATTTTCCAAGGATACGTGAAGCGGGCGGTGGGTCTAATTAATACGCCTTGACCAATCCGCGCACCGAATAGCCGCAGTAAAGAACAACGCAGACTATTCAAAGGATGTGGAGTTAAAGGAAAGGCGATCGCCTGGACAAACCACCATAACAAAACATACCAGGATGGACGGCCACGGTCAAACCAGGATTGATCATACTGGCGTAAATCTACAAAGGATTGGTTATTAGTCATTGCTCAAATGGTCAATAGTCGATAAATAAAAGAGACTGGGTAGTATAATTTTCCCAGTCCCTCATTTCTCAATAAAGCAACCCATTACCAATCGCTCCACAGCTGATGAATTATCCGGGTTTCTTTATTTCAGACTTCTTACGTCATACTTACTAAGTTGCTGTCTGTTCGATTTTTTGAGGTAGAGATGGTGGTAAAGATTTAGTAGTATTTGCAGTATTTAATTTACCACCACAGTTACGTAACTCATAGAGTTTTACGCCAATTTGATATTCATATTGACTTAGCAACCGCCCGTAAATATATCCAGCTTTGCCATCCAAAAAACCACGTTGAATAATATAGAACAAGATAAAGCGTAAAATTGGTTTAAAAGGCAAATGTACCCAAACTTTCTTCAAAAAGCGCTTACGTTGAACAGCATCACCAAATAAGTTAGCGCCAATTGTACCTTTTTCATCTTGGCCAGTGAGAATATTGTAATAAACGCGAGCTTCCCAATTGGAATAGCGATTGTGTCTTTCTAACCAGTGGAACAAATCGCGGAAGTCTTCATGGAGCATATCATTTTTGAGATAGCCGACGTTACCTTGTAAAATAACGTGTTCGTGAACTTCGTTGTCGCCTGTGTTGGGAATATCTTCAGTATTTAGATTTTCGTAACGACCAACTTTATGTTTGAATAAACGCAAATTCCAATCGGGATATTTACCCCCATGCTGAATCCATTTACCTAAGAAAAATACCCGACGGTTGAGGTAGTAACCGTTAAATTCTGCATTTTGAATTGCTTGAGCAATTTCATCCCACAATTCGGGAGTGATACGTTCATCACAATCGACAATGAGTACCCATTCATTACGGAAAGGTAGATTATCTAAAGACCAGTTTTTCTTTTTTGGCCAGCGTCCATTGAAGTGAAATTGCACAACATTGGCACCGTGATTGTTAGCAATCTCGATGCTTTTATCAGTACTTTGAGAATCTACAATAAAGATTTCATCTGCCCTTTGCAGACTAGCAAGACAAGCTGGCAAATTAGCTTCTTCGTTTTTGGCAGGAATAAGTACAGAGACGGGAATTTTAGATGACATATATGTTGTTATTTGTTATTTTTTATGGGATGTAGCAAATAGACCCTGAATAGCAGCATTTAAATAACCTATTTGACAATATGTATACACAAGTTTGTCGAAGCGTTCTGCTGGATCAGAAAAATACTGTAATGACTTATATAAACCCCTAATTAAGCGTTCGCTACCGCGCTGTAATTGACCGATACCTGTTTTGCCTGCCAGTTGTTCTCGATAGCACTCACTAATACCTTGCCACCAACCGCGATTTAAAAACCAAGAGCGATTGAGTCGTTCGGGTGCAACGTTATGAGCAACTAAAGCTTCAGGAAGATAGGCAACTTGCCAACCATGCTGAAGTGCAAATTCCGTCATTTGCAGTTCTTCATTAGATAACAAATTTTTCCCCACTCGACCGAGATGGGGATCAAAACCACCAATTTCTGCTAGAAAGCTACGCCGGATCGAATAATTTAAGCCTCTGGGAGTTAAACCAGGCTGCTCGATGTAAACTAGTTTATCGCCTAGATCGTAAGCTCCCAAATTGCCTGCTAACCCAGAAGATAGCCATTTGGGTGGTTGGATAGTTGGTGGCCATAAAAGCGTTACTTTGCCACCAGCGATCGCTAGTTTGGGGTTGCTTTGATAGGCAGAATACAATACTTGCAACCAGCGATCGCTGGCTACGGCATCATCATCTAAATAAGCGAGAATTTCGGCACTAGCAGCTTTAGCACCAGTGTTACGGGCAACAGATAAGCCAGTGGTGGGTTCAAAGATATACTTTAACCGGGGATTGCAGGCTCTTTGTTCGACAACTTCGCGGGTGCGATCGCTGGAGTTGTTATCTACCACTATCACCTCAAAGTCAGCAGCAAAATCCTGCGCCAAGAGGCTATCAATCGCCGCACCTAAATAGGTATCTCGATTGTGCGTACAGATAATGGCAGAGAGTTGGATGTCTGGCATAGGATTAATTTTAAGTTGTCACCCTTGGATTTTAGATTACTGTCTTCAATCCAACGGTCGCCTGCTCTGTGCTAATCTATAACAAAAAATTCCCACCCACCAACCGCGTTTCTTCGGAAATAGTCCTTAATTCTTCACGCTTGTTGAATATGACTGTGTAAAACTACGAGAGTTTCGGCTAACTGACTCAAGCGCGTTTCTAAATATTGTTTGCGTCCTAACAGCTGGCGTAATTTTTGATGCCGCGCGATCGCCATACTAACTGTAGGTACTTGATCTGGTGGACAGGGACGTGACCAAACTTTACCTGAGCCATCCAAACCACAAAGGCGATAACCTGTCCGCGCAAATTGATAAGCGTCTTTACTACCAGTGGTACAGATTTCTTCTACATAGTTCATCAAACGATCAACTTCTGCATGGCGGAGTGTTGCAGTTCCAGGCTGTTCTGGTTCTTTGGGATTAGACTCTAACCAACCATTAACTATTGGCCCTTCTAGATAAAGTTCTTGGATTTGTTGCAGAATAATTTGGAGTTCTTGCTGCCAACCAGCCACATGAATTTGAATTTCTTGCAACAAATTCATTGCTAAGGCTGGGTTCGCTCCATGACGATGGTTACTAAAGCTAGGACTTTTAAACTTGGGTAGGCTTGGTGTTTTACCACCAATTTCTTCCCCCGAAAATGTCTCTACAGAATGATGCTGTTCAACAGTGCTGTCATTTTGCGAGTGAATATCTAGGTTATCTATGATTTCTGGGGTGATGGTCTCATCATCTGATGTATCTGTACCTGGGGTAGTCGCTTTGGCAGAAACACTAATTCTAAAAGATACTGGGTGCTTTGGTGTATCACCCGCTTCGACAGTTGCATTGTCCCGATTGCCTAGATCGTGTAGAGTTGCCTCAATACGTTTTAGTCCTGTTTTCATAAACGCAATCCTGTATGTGTGCTGCCCTCTGTGGTGTTTCATTATCCACAAAGGTGTGTTGGGAATTTGAGCTTTTGCCAATTTTGGCACAAATTAATGCTGGTGCTAATTTTATCTTTTAAAAGATATTTGCCACAAACAACCTCAAAATCATTGTCTAAAAGTATTAGGAAATATCTGTGGGTAAAGTTATTTTAATTACGGGGCCTGCTCGGTCGGGAAAAAGTGAATGGGCTGAATACCTAGCAAAGCAGTTAGGTAAAAAAGTTGTTTATGTAGCCACCGCCACAGAAAATCCTGCCGATATAGAATGGCAAAAACGTATTCGCTCACATCAACAACGCCGTCCTCAAAATTGGGCAACCTTGGCAGTACCCATAGAATTGTCAGCTACTTTGGCTGATGCTAAACCTGATAGTTGTCTGTTAGTTGATTCTTTGGGAACTTGGGTAACGAATCTTTTAGACCAGGATGAGGTTGGCTGGCAAAATACAATCACAGAGTTTTTAGAGACAGTACAACTAGTCGCGGCTGATATGCTGTTTGTGGCGGAAGAGGTAGGGTGGGGTGTAATTCCTGCTTATCCCATTGGGAGACAATTCCGCGATCGCCTGGGTTCTTTGGTACGTCAATTAGGTGCTGTTTGTGACACTGTTTATCTTGTTACTGGTGGTCATGTGTTGAATTTGAGTGTGCTGGGAGCGTCACTACCAAAAGAAATAGATGATGAATTGTAAAGTATATTTTTAAGAAAAATTAAAAGAACTTGATTATTATTTTGTCTGCCTATAGATAGTCAAATTTTTAATAGAAAATTAATAATATACACAAAGCAAGTCTCCTGATGCCGAATGTACAATCATGGTATGGCAAACACAGAAGATATAAAGAAGTATCTTGCCTACTGGTTTCAGTTAGGTAAGAAAGTAGTGATCGGTAATGGGGCAGCAAGCTTGTTACCTCAACCTGTATATAGAGGCGATCGCTATAGTCAAGAATTTGAAGAATGTTGGCAGCAAATCATCTCATCAAAATCGGGCGATTGTTATTTAGAAGGCACTCATGAAACCATTGCAGAATTGCTGACTTCTGCATGGGAAATTACGCCTTGTGGTCGCTGCAATATGCCGATACCGATGAGAAACGTAGGGATGCCAGCAGAAACTTGCCCATGCAATAATTTACCCGGTTGGCCGAATACTGATTTACCCGCACCACGTTCGGCTATCGATAACCAAGAACAACTAATGGGAATTCGCGATCGCCTTTTAGAAAATATTTCCGCAAAAACTAAATAAGCTTTGTGACGCAATTCATTTCCGAAAGCTTGTAACCGTGGTTTATCATTAAAACTGCGGTATTTTTATCCGAACTTGGATGAGAAATTAAAAAAACTCGTACTTGGATGTGCTGTGTTGAGAGCAAAATTTTTTTGATAAACCATGTCAACATATAGAATAAAGCGCCAAAATCAGCAATAGGAAAACGAAAAAACGCTGTGCAGATAACATTTTTAGGGACAAGTTCCGGTGTACCTACGCGATCGCGTAATGTTTCTAGTGTCGCCCTGAGATTACCCCAACGAGCAGAACTGTGGTTATTCGATTGTGGTGAAGGTACTCAGCATCAACTTTTGCGGAGTGACCTAAAAATCAGCCAACTTTCCCGAATTTTTATTACCCATCTGCATGGCGACCACATTTTTGGTTTGATGGGTCTGTTGGCTAGTTGTGGTTTAGCTGGCAATGTTGACAGAATTGATCTTTACGGCCCACCTGGATTAAATGAATATATCCAATCAGCATCACGCTATTCTCATACTCACTTCTCCTATCCGATCAAAGTTCATGCTATCCGTCCAGGAGTAGTTTATGAAGATCAAGAATTCACTGTTACCTGTGGCCAATTGCATCATCGGATCACAGCGTTTGGTTATCGGGTAGCCGAAAAAGACCGCGCAGGACGTTTTGATATTGAAAAAGCTAAAGAGCTACAAATTCCACCTGGCCGGATTTACGGTCAACTCAAACGGGGTGAAACCGTCACCTTAGACGATGGGAGAGTGATTAAAGGTACGGAACTTTGCGGCCCTACAGAAATTGGCCGGAAAATAGCTTATTGTACAGATACAATTTATACAGAAGGCGCAGTGGAATTGGCGCAGGATGCGGATGTTTTAATTCACGAAGCAACCTTTGCCCATGCAGACGCAGAGATGGCTTTTCAAAGATTGCATTCCACAACCACGATGGCAGCACAAACAGCTTTAGCGGCTGGTTCTCGGCGGTTAATTATGACTCATTTTAGTCCTCGCTACGCTCCTGGCAACCCCATAGAATTAAAAGATTTGCTTCAGGAAGCCCGTGCAATTTTTCCGTACACTGATATGGCTTATGATTTTATGAGTTATGATGTGCCAAGACGGCGGGAAGTGGAGTTGAAGCAAGTGTCTGTAAGTTAAGGCGATCGCATTACTATTGCATCGCCCCAAGTCAAGCGATAATTACAATGTGCTAAAAGCAAGCAAATTCCAGCCTGGATTTCTTACTAATACTGGTTATCACTCATATAAATCAATGGTTTTGAGAGCCATTACTGTGTATCTCTATTGCCCGGTCGGGGCTTGGTAAACTTTTTGTATCTCGCTCAAAAGGATACAATCTCACCTTTAATTACTAGCGTATACACATTTTGATAAAAATGTAAAGTTACTAGATATTTAATATATAGAAACTTTAAAAATAAAATTTCCTTTTTTCGCTAAAAACACTTGAGATTGCCTAAAATACTGTAAATTTCTTTCTTAATAATTATTAAATTATTGCTAAAATGTTTATTTTTAGATGGTTTTAGGTTTTAAAACAGATATTTAATAGATGTTCTAAACATATATGAAGAATTTATAAAGATTAAGTATACAATTAAGTAATTGTGCGTAAAAAACTTACATTATTAAAA
>NZ_JADEWI010000022.1 GCF_015207705.1 Nostoc sp. LEGE 06077 | reverse complement strand
TGTTTTAAGAGCAACTCATGTAATTCCTCTACTGACTCTCTTATTTCTACTTTGGTTACTCCAGCCATCTTTGCTCCTTAATATTTATTCCTTATTTATCTGTATCACAATTTTCGTGAATTGGTATTACTGGTAATTTGGAACTACAGACAGATAATAGTATTTAGCTTAGTAATTAGTATAAAAAAGGTAATTATTTTATTTAGGAAATTTAACAAATGGCACTCTATCCTAGCGATCAAACTGAAACCGCATATAATGGCAAAGATCGTAATGCTGTTGAAGCGGGATTAACTCCTCAGACGGAACTTTGGAACGGTCGTTTAGCTATGATTGGTTTTCTTGCTTATCTATTATGGGATTTAAATGGTTATAGCGTAGTGCGTGATGTACTTCACATAGTGGCTTACAATTCCCACTAATAATTCGGCTGCTTTCAAAAGTAGTTAACTCTGCAAAAGTATAGATTATGGGTAAAAGTAATACCCGTAATCTATTTTCTGATTAGCAGCGATCGCTAGGTTAAAATTATCTATTGACTACGGCAAACTCTTGAGCAATATTTGTGCGTAACGAAGGACGTAAACTTAGATAAACCAGTGAACCAACTAACGGTAAAAGTGATACTGCCCAAAAGATTGCAGGATTATGCCAACAACGACGCGCCATATCATCACCTAAAACAGTGGGAAATAAAAGACAGAATAGACAGAATGCCAAACTCATCCCATTAATGAAGCGATCGCCTTGAAATTGTTGCACAAAATCTGCCCAATTACCTAACAAGCCATAGGCAAGTATTACCATAGTACTAAAACTCAAAATTATTCCGAAAATCCGAGAGTCTAAGAAATGCAAAAAGGCATCCTTTTGTCCCGAAAATTCTTGATTGGGTTCTCGTAAAGCTAAATATGGCAAAAGCCCTAAAACTCCTGAAACTACTGATGCTAATATAAAAGGCCAAAAGGGTATGTGTTGCATTCTGCCATCAATAAATAGCAAAGCACTGTAAATCATCAGCCAAATCCCAACTAGAGAAAATAAAGAAACGATGATGGGATTAATCTGACTCAAATTCAGAGTAACTATATTTTTTAGTAGGGTTAGGGTTTCTTCAAGGTGCAGGGGTGGGGCGAAAAACACAATATAAGTAATGAATCCAACCCATATTAGCCATAATATAAGGTTTTTTGTCATCAGATTTAATTAGTCTAATCACACCTAAATTATTCTAAACAACGTCAAAATATTCAAAATCCTAAAGGAAGAGAAAGCTTTTATGACGTAGGTAGTAATTTAGCCTGATTAAATTTGAGTTTTTATGCCATAAGGTAGATAAAAAGGGTGAAATAAAGAAATTTGCATAGTTAATATTAGTGGGCTTCAGATACCCGACTTTGCAAAGAAGTCAGGCATCTTATTGTTAATTAACTGTTGTTTGTTGCTTAGTTAAACTTGTTGTATCAACTTCTAATAAAGCTGGGCGTACACACAAATAAATCAAGGGGCCAAATAATGGTACTAAACTGATTAACCAAAATATTTGATTATTTTTCCAACCCCGACGCGCCATATCATCTCCTAGCAACACTGGGAATAATAGACACAGTAGGCAAAAATCTAAACTCATTACATGGATAAATCGGTTAGTTTGCCACTGTTGGATAAAATCTTGCCAGTTTCCACCTTGTACACCGTAGGCAACTAGTATGCTGGCTATTATGGTGAGAATAATACCAGTCACACGAGAATCCAGCAGTTTAAGGAAAATATTTTTTTTGCAAACAAACTCTTGATTTGGTTCTCGGAGAAATAAATAAGGTAACAATGCAAACGCACCCACACCAAAAGAACCTGTCGCAAATGGCCAAGCCGGAATTTTTTGACTTCTCCCGTCAGTAAATGCTAAAGCACTGTAGACGAGAGGCCAAACCCCCATGAGATTAAATAACGAAATAATTAAAGGATTAATCCCTTGCCATTGTCCAATAGACAGTTTCTTGATTAACTCGAATGTATCAGGTTGATCAGGTGGTGCTAAGAAAAAAGCATAAATAATCAACCCAATCCACAGGCAAAAAAGTAGGAATTTCCGCAACATAAGCTTAAAAATAAATATTTTAACGTTTTAAGGTTCTTAATAGTTTTTCTGCTTTACTTATAAGCCGTTTACGTTTGTAGTGGAAGTAAGAAGATTCTTTAATTTTAACAATAATCGTTTCTAAATAATTACAGGCTGTCTCCACCTCTCCCTGTTGAGAGAGAATTTTAGCCAAGGTTATATAAGCTTGTGGATGACTCCAATGTTGGATGTGATTTTCTAAATGTTGTTTCGCTGCTTCAAATTCTTGTAAAGCAAATAGTGTTTCGCCATAAATTAAAGAGGCATCGCCATATTGATAATCTGGATCTATTTTTAATATAGTTTGTAAATACTGTTTAGCCGAAACAAATTTTTGATTATTAATATCAATAAATGCTGCATTCCAAAGCGTTTGTAGGTTATCGTCGGAATTTTCTGCATCTTGTTTATAGGCTGTTTCTACTTGATCAAATTTTCCGAAATTATCAAGCAGATTATTATTTAAATTCACATATTGATCAGCATTCCCAATACTTTTTGCTTGGGCTGTCCACAGTTTGCGGCTACGTGTCCAGTGACTAAAATAATCGGGAATTAAGATATTTCCTCGCTGTATCCAGCGGGTAACAAAGTAAGCGATCGCACCCGGAAAGTTAATAACAATCAAAATCCACAGCCATAATCGCCTTTCGGGTTCGTTGTGAATACAGTCATAAACCATGAATAACCAAAATCCGGTCATTAACAATCCCACAACTTTTATCATTGACTGAATTCCCTAACCAAGCTTAATGTTTCATTCTTCCTCAGAAATGCATTTCACTTTTTGGAAGTTGAACTAGAGATGATACTCTGTCATTTCTGTAAAGTAAAAGCATATAAGGTAGGAAATTCCATTAAAACCTAGATAAAGCTAAATCATCAAGAGTAATGAAATATACAAATTCAATCAGTGGGATTGCGAAAAAAAGCTGTTAACTAAAAGCTTCGGACAGGTAATCGGCGGCGGCTGTAACAACTGCGATCGCACTTTCGTAATCTAGGCGTGTTGGCCCTAGAACCCCGACGCTACCTATTGGTACAGAACCCCGGCGATAGGTAGAAGAAATTAAGCTACAAGTACGTATCGGCTCTAAGGGATTTTCTGCACCAATTCGCACCGTCACCCTAGATTTAGTCGTATCTTCTATCTCTGGTTCATCAAAAATTAATTGCCAAAGTTTATCTTGTTCTTCTTCTAGCAATTGCATAATTGTTTTGACTTGTTGCAATTGGGAAAATTCTGGCTGACGCAAAACTTCTGCTACACCTCGCACCATAATTTGGGTTGTGGTTGGTGTTTGAGTGCGACGACTTAATTCCGCAACTGAACTTTTCAAGAATTCCCCGTAACGTTTAAATTCTTGATCTAATTGGCTCCAATCTAAGTTAGCTATTTCTAATAGACTCCGCCCCCGTAAGTGGCTATTTAAAAAGTTAGAAACAATCTGCAACTCGCGATCAATTACTTCAGAATCAGTTTGAGAATCTTCTTTTACAGGGGGCAAATCCATCACTTTAGAATGAGTTTCATAGCCATCTGTGACGACAATTAGCATGATTCTACCCGCTTCAATTTGCAGCAATTGTAAATGCCTGACTAATGCTGTCGAAGTTTGCGGCATAGTAATCAAGCTAATACAACCACTTAATGTGGCTAAAATCTGTGCGGCTCCGTGAATCAGGGCTTCTAAACTCCAATCATCCCAATGCAGCCGTTGTTGGAGCGACTGTTCTACCTCTTTAGCTAAAGCTTCCGTTCGCGTAGCGTCTCGCAGAGAAGGAGTCATTAACTGGTCAACATAGATGCGATAACCTGAGTCAGAAGGTACTCTTCCTGCTGAGGTGTGTGGTTGATAAAGTAACCCAGATTTTTCTAATGCACCCATCACATTCCGAATGGTGGCCGAGCTAACCCCAAGATCATACTCTTCCACTAAAACCTTTGATCCAACAGGTTCTGCTGTAGCAATGTAGTGACGTACTGTTGCCCAAAGTATGTGCTGTTGTCGACTTGTCAACTGGACTTCCATAAGGTGTCTATTGCTGAAAGCAAATGTTAAGTAAAGCTTGAAAATTTTTTTGAGCTAATACAAAAAAAGATGAATATTAATTAATTTAAGATAGCAAAATGTCTATCTCTATTATAGTTACTTATAGCAACATTCTTAGATTGCTAATTTTGAACTAACAAATATTTCCAGTCAAAAAGCTGGGTTAAAATTTAAATTTTTTAATTGTTAAGTATCTTCCCACAAATTACACAAATAAGTTGTATTGTTAGATACTTATTTCTCTCACCCTTTAAGATAAATGTCGTCAGGGTAAATGCTGATTATGTAAGGGTGCAGGGGTGTAGGGGAGAATCGCTATTGACTAATATTGAGGAATTGCTGGGTCAACTAGTTGCGAATAAGCGGCAATACCACCAGAAATATTTTTGACATTGGTAAATCCTTGAACCACCAACCACTGACACATTTGAGCAGAACGAACACCGTGATGGCATAGTACCAGAGTTTCCTCTTCCGGATTCAATATGGCTAAAATTTTCTGGTTCCATTCGGCGAACTCACTCAAAGGTAAGTTAATAAACCCTGGAAGACTAGCGATCGCTAATTCTTGGGGTTCACGCACATCTACTAGCTGAATACTTGCATCGCCAGCTACTAAACGTTCTGCTAATTCCTCAACACTAATCTGAATCATGGGTTGAGCAAAGGATTTATCTGTCATGAAGTTTTTGTAAATGATCCTATACATTTATGTTGACAGAAAATCTTACCCTTAGCATGAGCATCTATTCTCAGTAATTTCGGCTTAGGTTCAAGATTTAGGGGATAGGTAATAGGTGACAGGTGACAGGTGATAGGGTTAAAAGCTTTGTGGTTTCTAAGTTTTTTTATTTATCGATGTCCTAACCAACTTGGCTACTGCTATCAGGCTGGGTGTAGGGGTGTCAGGGTTTTAAACACCTACACCCTGATCTAAATCCTCATTTTTCATCTTTATGCGTAAGTCCCATAATTCTGGTTAAATGGCTGTGAAACTGATTATTTAATAGATTTATGGTGAATAGACAAAGCTCATTCTTTGGTTTGATCGCGGCTGGTGCGATCGCACTGATATTAATTGCGATCGCATCTGTTTGGTTTTTTAGCAAAAGCCCCGTGAACCTAGTCACCTCTACCTCGGAGCCTGGTGCAGCTATTTTCGTGTCTAAACTATCTCCGGTGATGATATCGTTACTCACTAATCCCGACTGTTTGCAAGCCTTAGAACGAGACGGGGAAATTTCTCAAATTAAAACTAGTTTATTAGCTAAGAGCGGCATAGATTATCAAAAAGATATTCAGCCCTGGCTAGGTAACGAAATTACCCTAGCTGTCACTACCACAGATATTGACCGAGATTCCGTCAACGGACAGCAGCCAGGATATCTCATGGCTGTAGCTACCAATAAACAAGACAAAAGCCGCGAGTTTGTCGATTTGCTATTTTCTAAGCGGGTATTAGCTGGCGCAAACTTAGATACGGAAGAATATCAAGGCGTGAAGTTGCTTTACGACAGCCAACTAGCAGCAGCCGTGGTTGGCGATGGCTTTGTTTTGTTTGCTAATGATCCTAGTGTGGTCAAAGATGCAATTAACAACGTCCAAGCACCAGACCTCAATTTAACTAGTTCTCCCCAATATCAAAAAGCCACCCAGCAATTACCTCCAGCCTCCTTAGCTGTGGCTTTTTTGAATTTTCCCATCATTGCCCAATGGCAAGGTTTAGAATTACCAGAACCAACCTACGCTAGTGAAATTATTTCTCTAGGTTTGAATTCTAAAGGTTTATTAGCAGAAACCAGCTTTTTATCTGGGTTAGAACTCACACCGCCATCATCGTCACTAGCAAAACCAGTAGGCGCATTGAAATATATCCCAGCATCAGCGGGTTTGGCAATTTCCGGCGCAAATTTAAGCAACTTGGGTGATAGCAATTTAGCCAAATTCTGGACACAAATGAAAATAGCCATTTCTGGTTCAGGAACAGATTTAATTTCTAGATTGGTACAACCGTTAACAGAGGTGCAAAAAAACTGGGGAATTAACTTTACTCAAGATATTTTTAGCTGGGTGAAAGGAGAATATGCGATCGCACTTTTACCCCGTCCAGGACAAATTCTCCCCGATTGGGTTTTTGTGGTGGAGAAAGTCGAGAGTGTCCCAGAAGGAATTGCGAAATTAGATGCGATCGCCTCCTCAAGTGGACTTAGTAGCAGTAACTTGAGTTTAGATAAACAGAAGATTTCCGCTTGGACGCAGTTAACAGCTAAACAAACACCAGCCAAAGACCGACCATCATTCACCATTGAAGCCCAAGCCCAAGGGATACACACAACCCTAGACAATTACGAAATTTTTACCTCCGATTTGGCAACAATGGACGAAGTTCTCACCAATCAAGAAAAATCTTTAATAGGCGATCGCAATTTTCAAAATAGTGTCGCTGCAATTCCCCAGCCAAACCAAGGATATGTATACATTGATTGGGCAAAAAGTCAAAGAATTTTAGAAAGACAAATCCCAGTTCTCAAACTAATAGAAGTATTGGGAAAACCATTTTTTAATAGTTTGCGATCGCTCACAGTCAGTAGTTACGGTAGCGAAACCAACGCACTTAAAGGCGGTGTGTTCTTGCAACTACAAGACTAGGAAGAATAAGTATGAAATCAAGCATTCCCGTCTAGAACTAAAGTTCCAGGCTCATAGCCAAAGTCCACAAAGGGTGGACTGAAAGACATTTTTGCTTGAGTCATCTTGAGATGACTTGCGCTATAAGGCTCGGAATTAATTCCGAGGCGGGAAAGATGCACTTTATTTCTCTTTTTGTGTCACATCCGAATGTGGCACAGACAAGTCAAATTATTCAGGAATCAATTAATTACAATATGTATATATAACTACATTTAGTTAAGCCTGTTGGAGGGCTACTATGAAAGACTGTCGCCCCCGACTTTATAAGCGAATCGGCTGGGTGTTAGCTATCCTAGCCGCTGTAACTGCTGCACCAGCGATCGCCGAAACACCAAATTTTGGTAAGTTCAGTCTGCTACCGGGATTTGAACCTGCCCAAGGTAAATTTTCGGGTTATACTGGTGGCTCTTTCTCATTGCCTGCCATTAGTAACCGCGATCGCGATAAAAAAGCTTGTCTTGGCTTTGCAGACCCCAAACCAGATTACACAATGGTTTTAGAAAAAGACTTTGACCAACTAACAATATTGGTGAATACAGGGAATACCGATACAACTTTACTCATCAAAGGGCCAGACAATGAGACAATTCGTTGCGGCGATGACACGGGTAGAAGTAAAGATGCTAGTATTAGCGATCGCAACTGGAAAAAAGGTATTTATCAGATTTGGGTCGGTACATTTAACTCTGATGCCAAGCATAAGTATACTTTGACAGTTCAGCAAAAATAATGGCTAAATAGGGGCAAATAAGACAAAAGTAAAAAGGTAAAAGATTAGTTGCTGTTTACTTTTGCCTTTTTATTTTTCACTTTATCAATTCCATCCCCAACTATGACTACTCGTTTAGTAAAAGCAAAATTAATTGCCACAGAACAAGCTGCGCCCGATATCGAGTTTATGTTTAACCCTAGTCAGTTAGACTTCTCGCAGCAAATTAACTTGACCAAAAGCAGTGGTGCGCGTACCGGACGAGGCTTACCGAAAGTTAGTTTTGCCTACCCAGAACCGTGCAAGCTAAGTATTAATAACATCATATTTGACACTTACGAGAGTGGTACTAGCGTCCTCACCCACCTGAAAAAATTTGAAAAAGCCGTTAACTTTGCTGAAGCTGGCGCAGGTAAAGAAAAACGTCCACCAGTCTATATATTTACCTGGGGCGACCAGCAGTATTTACGCTGTTTTGTCCAATCTCTCAACTATAGCCTCACCCTGTTTCTACCTGACGGTACACCAGTGCGTGCCAAGGTTAACCTCTCCTTAGAAGAAGTTGATGAATCAATTTCTCAACCGGGCATGGGTACATCTAGCAGTGTAGATCGCAGTGGCGACAGCAGAAGTAACCGCAGTTAATTGCCCTTCGGGCGAGGCAGAAGGGCAAATTTTAAATTAAGAATAAAGCCTTTTTGACTCGCCCATTTGGGTTTAAGTCCCCCGTCATAATCTGGTGATTTGGCGGTCTACGATTAGAGGTGGGTTTAAATCCCTCTGTAATCGGCCTCCTGCCTCGTGCCTTTCAACTCCTGCCTCCATTAATTCGACCTTTGGGGAATAGCCCATAATACACTATCTTCATTAGGCTATTGGCAACCTCCTCTTGCCAATATGTATGCCTGTTCTTTACATACCTGAGCCACTATTACAAATTGATGGCACTGATGCTTCTGCTGATTTGCTCAATGATATTTTGCAAATCACAGTAGAGGAAAGTCTGCATCTCCCAGGAATGTTTACGTTAGTAATTCGCAATGATTACTTTCCAGGACTGACAACAGAAGAAACCTGGAAGCATCAAAGTTTATTTGCTATTGGTAAAAAGATTAAGATTGGGTTTGTTGCCAGCACCACGCAAAACGTGGATTTTGAAGATGCGGAGCAAGGTTACGTATTAGAAGGGGAAATTACAGCCATAGAAACTGAGTTCACCAGTGGTTCTCAAGCTCCCATCGTGATTCGTGGCTATGATATTTCTCATCGCTTGCATCGAGGACGTTATAATCGCTCCTTTCAAAATGTCACCGATAGCGATGTTGTGACTCAAATTATTGGCGAAGCAGGGATTACATCAGGGACAGTTACTTCTACAACTATTGTTCATGATTACATCTTTCAAGAAAATCAAACCAATATGGAATTTTTGCGGGAGAGAGCCGCCCGCCTTGGCTTTGAATTGTATGTGCAAGATGGCAAATTAAATTTTCGCCAACCAGCCCAAGACCAATCTTTATCCCTCAAATGGTTAGAAGATATCCATAGCTTTCGGGTTCGTGTGACGAGTGCAGAACAAGTGAGTTCTGTAGAAGTGCGGGGCTGGGACTATACTACCAAAAAGCCAATTGTTTCTACAGCCTCTACAGAACAAGTAATTACCACCACAGATAACGGGAAAGGCAGTTCAAGTAGCACTAAATTTAGCATCAAGCCGAAAATGATTGTGGTAGACCAGCCAGTATTTAGCGCCAATGAAGCAACGAAAATTGCCCAAGCTTTGTGTAATGAACTAGGAGGTGAATTTGTTGCAGCTGATGCTACTGGTGAAGGCAATCCCGAAATCAGACCAGGGAAAGTCATTAAATTGACAGATATGGGCAGTTACAGTGGTAGCTACTACGTTACAGAAACGCGCCATCTGTTCCATGAGCGAAAATTTGTCACGGAGTTTAGTGTCCGTGGTTTGCGTTCTGGAGACTTGTTAGCTACCCTCTCCCCCCAAACCCATCTGCAACCAGGACAAACTATGTTGGTGGGTGTGGTCAGTAATAATCAAGACCCAAAAGGCTGGGGTCGTGTACGGGTGAAGTTTCCCACCTTAACGGAGGAACATGAAAGCAATTGGGCAAGAGTTGTCAGTGTTGGTGCAGGCCCAGGGAGAGGTTTTGACTGTTTACCAGAAGTCAATGACGAAGTTTTAGTCGCCTTTGAACACGGCGATATTCACCGTCCCTATGTGATTGGTGGTGTTTGGAATGGCACAGACGCACCGCCAGAAGCAGTTAGTGACACTGTTGTTAGTGGGAAAGTGCGCCTACGAACTTTTAAAACTCGTGTTGGGCATAAACTCCAATTTGTTGAAGAAGACAAAGGTACTAAAAAAGGTGCATATCTGCAAACAGTAGACGGTCATAATTTGCGAATGAATGACAGCGAGAAATTTGCCGAACTAGAAACTACAGGCAGTCATAAATTTCGCTGTGATGACAGTAATAAAACTATTAGTTTGACTTCTACAGGTGACATTACAGTTAAATCTGGAACAAGCGGCACAGTAAATAAAATTAGTGTCAACGGTGGTGAAATTGCTTTAACGGCAACACAAAAAATTACTTTAACTGTAGGGGGTACAAGTATCGAACTTACACCCAGCGGTATCACAATGAGAACGACTGGAACTGTAAGTATCCAATCTGGTAGTTCCATCAGTGTGCAAGCTGGAGGTTCTTTGAGTGCTAATGCGGGTGGCGCAATCTCTGCTAATTCTGGTAGTTCGGTCAGTGTCAATGCTGGCGCTGCGGTGAGTATCAACGGTGCAGCTTCCGTCGGCATTTTAGGAGGGATAATTCGGTTAAATTGTTAATTTGGTCATTGATTCTTCCCCTACACCCCGATTACTGAGCGCAGTCGTTCGCGGAGCGTCTCGCAGAGAAGTACACCCTTACACCCCTATTCCCTACCTAATCCCTAAAAAATTATGTTTCCAGCAGCACGACTAACCGATTTAACTGTCACAGGCGATCCGATTACTGCGCCTGGTGTGCCTAATGTTTTAATTGCAGGTTTACCCGCAGCTTGTGTTGGCGATTTAGTGGCGGGGCCTGTGGTGACTGGCAGTATTGTGATGGGGTCTTTTACCGTGTTGATTGGTGGTAGACCTGCGGCGCGAGTGACATCTCAGGTAGCAGGGGTGAATACTGTAACAGGTGTACCATTAACTACCGTTGTGGGTGTGGGTGCGCCGACGGTGTTAATTGGTGGTTGAAAGGTGAAAGCGCCTTTACTGAGCATATTCTTTGATAAATCAGCATTCTTGCGAGAAGCGATGGGAATTTGAATGCAGAAAGTTGTACCTTGTCCTGGTTCAGAGAAGCATTCAATTGTACCGTTGTGCTTTTCGATAATTTTCCGACAGATGGGCATTCCTAGCCCTGTGCCTTTACCAATGGGTTTGGTAGTGAAGAACGGTTCAAAGAGGCGATCGCGCACATCTTGGCTCATTCCCGAACCATTATCTTGAATCCGAACCACTATATATGGAGAATTTGTCAATGTTTTGCCATTTTCTAATGAGGTGCTAATAGTAATAACTCCCTCTTTTTCTTGACCATCTAAGGCATCGATCGCATTCGCAATAATATTCATAAATACCTGATTCAGTTGACTGGGATAGCATTCAACTAAAGGCAGTATGTCATAATTTTTAATGACTTCAATTCCTAATTTGCCACAGCTGGTCTTTAAGCGATTGTTCAAAATTAGCAGTGTACTATCAATGCCTTCATGAATATCAGCTACTGTCATCTGTGCTTGTTCTGTGCGCGAGAAGTTGCGTAAAGACACAACAATCTCACGAACACGTTTGATTCCTAAACTCATTGAACCTATCAGTTTCGGCAAATCTTTAGAGAGAAAGTCTAGATCAATTTCTTCGGTGAGGTCTTGAATTTCCGGTAGGTAATCGCAATTATCTTGGTAAATATGCACTAGACGCAATAAATCATCAACATACTGTTGAGCATGGCTAATATTGCCGCTGATAAAGTTGACTGGATTATTAATTTCATGGGCAATTCCCGCAACTAACTGCCCTAAGCTGGACATTTTTTCACTTTGAATTAACTGTGCTTGTGTTTGCTGCAATTCATGAAGGGTAGTTTGCAGTTGTTGAGCTTGGATTTGAGCAATTTTAGCAGCTTCACAACTTTGCTCATAAAGCAGGGCTTTTTCGATTGCTACTCCTGCTTGCATTGCTAAGATACTTAATAGTTTTAAATCTCGATTTGTATAATTAATCGAAGTTTCGTTGCCAATAACAATTACGCCAACTACTCGTTCTTCTACATTTAACGGGACACAAATCAACGAATTAAATTGTTTGTTTTCCCCAATAAATCGAGGATAAGAGACGATGTTATTGACAATTTCTCCTCTGCCCATTTGGACTATATTACCAATAATCCCTTCGCCTAATTTTATCGGATGCTGGAGATAACTATTACCACCAATTTCTGCCAGAGTCTCAAAAATATTTGTTTTTTTGTTTAATAATAAGATAGCCCCACCAGTAGATGGGATTAATTGACCAGCTTCTTGAATTAGCAATCGAGAAACTTGTTTAAGATTGAGGCTGGCAGTAACTTGAATAGAAATATCATGGAGTAAATCAATTTCTTGATATCTTTCTAGTAGTTCATGGGCGAGATTTTTCTTTTCAGACTCTTGCTTGAGTGCATAAACCAGAAGTGAAGCAACACCAGCCGCTTGTTGTGAACCACGTACCCAACCAATCAATTCACCAGCAAATTCTATCGGATGGGCGATCGCAGATATATCCACTGCTGTACCGAAGAGTATTTGACCTTCGATATCTTCTATTCTGAACTGAATATCTATTGCTTTAGCAAAATCATGGAGAAGAGCTAATACATCCTTTTTTACAATCAGACTGCTTAAATTGCTTTTAATCATCGGCTCTCATCCTGATTTTATTGCTGATTTTGCTAAAGCATCAGTTTTTTATAGCTGTATAGATGGTTATTTGTCACGCATTATTTAGTGAATCTATAATCAGATAACTGCCATATTTCCAGGTATCAGTTTTGATTTAGTAAAGTTAAAATTTTAAATAATATGCGATGCAACTCGATTATAAATGAATAATTTCAGACAATTCACCGTAGATTCATTGATTTTTGTATATTCAGTAAATATACAGAGGTTAAATTTTTCGGCTCAAGTGAACTCGACTTTTGGCGAATGGTTTTTGTTTTGTTGATCAGCATAAAGTAGCGTAGACTGCTCATCACTGTGTACCTACCATGCCAGAACTCAATCAAAATCAACACCTGGGTGCGGGCTGGTCGTTTCCGTTACGGGTGAATGTCCAAGGGGGTCTGCAACTTAGTAAGGCTGATCGCAATATTGAAGAGTCGATGATGCTGATTTTGCGTACCGATTTGGGTGAACGGGTGTATCGTCCTAACTTTGGTTCGCGGTTGTCGGAGTTGACTTTTGCACCGATGAACACTCAAACTTTATTACTTTTGCGTCTACACGTCCAAGAAGCTTTGGAAATGTGGGAACCGCGCATTGTTTTAGATGCGGTGCGTGCTGACCCTGATCCACTGCGAGGTCGTGTAGATATTGTGATTGAATATCATCCCAAAGATAGCCATGATTCGCGGAGTTTAGTATTTCCGTTTTATTTGAATGGGCAATAGTAAAAAGGCAGGAGGTAGGAGGCAGAAGGCAGGAGAAATATTAAATACTCAGCACTCAGCACGGGCTGAACGCCCCGCTACCGCTCTAAGCGCAGCCATGCCCGCAGGGCTTTACAGCACTCAGCACTTTTAACTCAACACTTTTATTAATATTGTGGAATTTGATTTTTTACCAAAATTACCCAAGTCTAATCTAGACGATCGCACTTTTAAAGATTTAGTTGATGAGTGTATTCTGCGGATTCCCCGCTATTGTCCAGAATGGACGAATTATAACCCCAGTGACCCAGGTATCACGCTCATTGAGCTATTTGCTTGGTTAACTGACCAAATGCTGCTGCGGTTTAATGAAGTACCCAAGCGCAATTACATTACTTTTTTAGAGTTATTGGGTGTGAGGTTACAAGCACCTGCGCCTGCGGTGGCGGATATTACTTTTTATTTAAGTGCGGCTTTACCTGAAACTTACACGATTCCGGCTGGGGTGGAGGTGGCGACAATTCGCACGGAAACAGAAGAGGCCATATCTTTCACTACAGATCGGCCTTTAATTATTGATAAACCACAAATTCGCCACTTTCTCACCTGTCCCACCGCCGATCAAAAACCAGAAATTTTGCGCGATCGCTTTACTAATTTATGGACGATGCGCTCTGATGGTGAATGGTATGGTAGAGAGTTGGCACTGTTTGACGAACAACCCCAACCGGGAAACAGCTTTTATTTAGTGATTGATGGGGAATCGCAGTGTGAAGGGAATGTTCTCGCACTGCAACTAAAAGGAGAAGCCGCCACCGCCACCGGGATTAACCCTGATATTCCGCCGCGGCGTTGGGAAGCTTGGAACGGTGTGGAATGGGAAGCGGTACTGTTGCAAGAATCAGACGATAGCACCAAGGGTTTTAGTTTTAGCGAATTGGCGACCCAAGGAATTAACCCCCTACAAGGTGCGGATATAGTTTTGCATTTACCCCAATTCTGGCCTGTGACGACTTTCACCGCGTACCAAGGACGTTGGTTGCGTTGCGTTTACACTTCGCCCCAACCCAATCAACCAGGATATAGCAGTGCGCCGCGGATGGTTGGTTTGACGGTGAGATCCATTGGTGGGACGGTGGGTGCTAGTCAAAGTGAACTGATTCGCAATGAAATTTTAGGAGAAAGCGACGGTACACCGGGACAAACATTCCAGTTACAAGGCGTTCCCTTATTGAACCGTCGGGAAGATGAATATTTGCTGGTTTCACCGCCTGGGGGAATTCCTCAACGGTGGTATGAGGTCAGCGATTTTGCTAATTCTCTCCCCCAAGATTTGCACTATACAATTGATTCGCGCACCGGGACGGTACAATTTGGCCCGGTGATTCGGGAACCAGCCCAACTCCAGCAGCAAACGGAATTTAGGCGGGGAGTGGGAAATATTTCTAATATTCAGGAATTAGAAAGGCAATATGGGGCTGTACCACCGCGCGGTTCGGTGATTCGGATGGTTGCATACCGGACTGGTGGCGGGCGTAAGGGGAATGTGCAACGGGGGACGATTACCGTAGCGAAAACTGCGGTTCCTTATGTGGCGAGGTTGATTAACCATATACCAGCGCGTAACGGTTCCGATGCGGAATCTTTGGAAGATGCGGTAATTCGCGTTCCGGCGATGTTGCGAACCCGCGATCGCGCTGTGACTCCCGAAGATTTTGAGGTGTTGACGCTACAAGCTGGCGGTGGTGCGGTGGCGCGGGTACGCTGCTTACCACCGACAACCACACAAGAAGCTGGAACTGTCAAATTATTAGTTGTCCCGGCGGCGAATACAGATGCAATTAATCGTGGCGAAGGTATCGAACCGGAATTATTTAGTCTGAGTCCGCAGTTACGTGACCAAATTATTGCTTATTTAGATGAACGGAGGTTATTAGGAATCCAAGTTAAATTGCAAGCGCCGGAATATGTGGGTGTAGCGGTGCAAACCGAAGTTGCGCTGGAACCAGAATACAACCATCCCGCCGCCCAGCAAGAGATTTTGGGGAAGTTACGGGTGGCGTTGTATCGGTTTTTGAATCCGATTACGGGGGGACAAGATGGGAGAGGCTGGCCGTTTGGGCGACCTGTTTATCCTTCGGATATTGTGAATTTGTTTCAGCAATTTCCGGCGGTGCGGTATTTGGGGGTGGTGCAGTTGTTTGAATTGCGGTATGTCGGTTCTACTTGGGTGCGATCGCTTCCCCAAAATCCGGTGATTGATCCGGGGGCTTTGGGTTTGATTTGTTCTTGGCAAAATACGCGGTTGCGTTCTGGTCATGTTGTTAATCTCATCCAATAAACCTCTCGTTACTCTCTGCGCCTTTGCACCTCTGCGTGAAAACTTAAAAGTTTAATATAACGAACCGCAAAGGACGCAAAGGACACAAAGAAGAAAGAAGAAAGAATTTGAGAGGGATTTTCCTGAAGTTCTAAAGAGATAAATCTTAAATGAGAAATATGTTATGACTAGTCAAATTCTGCACCTGCAACTTACATCAATGCAATTACCTAACGCCATTCAAACGTTGGCGGTGGGTAAAGGTGCAGATGATTTTTCGCAAACAGCACTTAGTAGCCAAACGACAGTACGTGCTGGATGTGATGTGGTGGTTCATCCGCCGGAACCGAGTGAGATAGTTTTGCAGCTGGAAAACTTGGGTAGTCGGATGTTGCGGTTGAATGTGCGGGTGGAGGGGAATTTCCCGGCTGAGTGGTGTCGCATTGGGATGGAAGGTTATGGACTTGCGCCGCGATCGCGAATGGATGTGGTGTTATACTTCCAACTTCCCGCAGATTTTTTTGAAACTCCCGAACTAGGGACTGGTCAATCTTTGGTGTTGGATTATCACAGTCGGATTCATGTTAACTACAGCGAGGAGGGTACTGGTAGACAGTTAGTTGAAACGGCTGGTTTAAATTTATATGTCCGTCCCCGCAGTCTCTATCAAAAGTTTGTCCCGGCGCTATATCGAGAAGTTGACTTTATTGGGCGCTTTTTGAAAATTTTTGAACAGGCTTTTGAACCCTCAGTGCAAACGTTGGATGTGTTGTGGGCTTATTTAGACCCCATGACTGCACCGCAGTCATTGTTACCTTTTCTCGCCCATTGGGTAGCTTGGCCTGTTGATCGCCGTTGGACTTTAGAACGACAACGTTATTTAATTCGTTCGGCGGTTGAGCTTTATCGCTGGCGGGGAACACGTAGAGGTTTGCGTTTATATATACATCTTTATACAGATTTACCTTTAGATGAACATATTACCAGAGAAGTTGATAAACATATTTGTATTGAAGAAATTCGCGGCGAAGGTTTTGTATTAGGAAATACACGCCTAGGTGAAGATGCAATGATTGGCGGCGGTCGTCCCTATCATTTTATCGTCCGCCTCCGTCCGCAACGTTTAAATCAGGTAGATGAACAGTTAGTAAGACACATTATTGAGCAAGAAAAACCCGCCTTTTGTACTTATGAACTTTATATAGATAGTTGAAAGTGCTGAGTGCTGAGTGTTAAGTAAAATATTCTCCCCCTACACCCTTACACCCCTGAACCCCTAATTATGGAAATTCACCCCCTAGAACGACTACAAATCCAAGATGGTTTATTGATTAATGCTGAACGGTGGAAGCGATCGCATGATTATCACCGTCAAAGGCAAAATATTCATTATCAATCGTTGAATGAACCGGGAATAGTTCAGGGTTTGGGTGTGAGTTTGATTCTTGCGCCGAAGGATGTACCATCACAATATAACGATAAGCGATGGTTACAAATTCAGCCAGGAATTGCTATTGATGTGAATGGGAATCCGATTGTGGTTCCGCAACAGATAGATTTTCATATCTCGGCTGATATTACGGAAGAAAAACCCAGATTAATTTATTTAGTCGTGCGTTATGTAGATCCAGATACTTTACAACGCAAACAAGTTAGTGAATTTGAAAAACAAGTTAGTAAATTTGAAACAGAAACTTTTCGGATTGATGAAAAAACAACACCACCTGATACTTTTGAGGTGGAGTTATGTCGAATATTATTACAACCGGGATTAGTAACTTTAGAACATCCTCAAGATGTCTTTTATCCGAGTTTGAATAGTTTAGATTTTCGTTATCGAAAAATTGCGCGATCGCGTCCAACGGCTGTGGTGCGTGCAGCGCATCTGGATACGCAGGAAACTAAAGAAGGTAATAGTTTTGCAAATTTATCTTCTTTGTTAAGATATACCGAAAGTCTTACCTGTACTATTCAAGGAGATGAGCAAATTGCTCGCTTAAGTTTTCCACTTTTAGACCCAACTATTGCCATTAATTATGATTTGCTTTTTATCACAGGTAGTGAACCGTTAATTCTCAATGTTCAAGAATTAGCTAATCTCAAAAGTTATCTAGATGGTGGTGGAGTTTTATTAGTTGAATCACCCACTGATGCAGTTGACCGATTAGAAAGTGTTTTGGAGATTACGGAAAATTTAGGCACACCTTTAGAGGATTTACGCCGACTTGATCGCCATCATCCGTTACGGACACAGCCATTTTTATTTGCAGCATTGCCAAGTTTTAATCAAAAGCATCTGCAAATTTTAGTTGCAGGTGGCATCGTTTTAGTTATTGGTGATTTATCTCTAGCTTGGGGATTGGATGAAAAGTTAACTTTACCACGAGAAACAATTCGCACTGCCCAAGAGTTAGGGATTAATATTCTTAATTTCGGATGGAATAGAAAGCAAATGACGCAATTAAGGCAACAAACTGCTACACCTGTGTCAAGCAAGCCTGATGCGTTAAAAAGTATTTTTAATAAGTTGGAATGATTTTTTAACGCAAAGTGGTGCAAAGTTTCACGCGAAGGAACGCAGAGAATTACATACTCAGCACTCTATATATGACAATTAATATGGCAATTAATCTAGTTAATACTAAAATTTCTACACAAGTATTGAATTTTCAGCCGGGTGGTTTGCCAGCTTCTTTTGATGTAACTGTAGTTAATGAAAGTAATCAGTTTGCTTCTTTTGAAATCGAAATTATTGCGGCTGGTAGTGGCGAGAGTTTAGGGTCTAATTGGTACAAAATTACGCCATCTGTTAGTGCTAAAAATCCGCCGGGAGATAGTACAAAATTTAATGTAACAATTATCAATACGCCTGTTGCTGGGTTTATTGGCAAAATGAATCTGATAGTCCGCATATTTTCATTGGAATTGCGGAGTGAGGACAGACAAATACTGCGGTTGATAGTTGAAGCAGGTGCTGGTACTGTACCTATGCAGGTTGAGTTAATAACAGAGAAATTTCCAACTCTACCACGGGAGTTAATAGAGATTAAGGTGAGGGTTTTTAATCCAAGTCAATTACCTGCAAGTGTTTCTCTAAAACCTGTTGGACTTAAACCCCAATGGTTTATTAATGGCGATGAAAAACTGTTGCAAGTTGCACCAGGAACTAAAATAGAAACTTCTTTTTTATGTCAGTTACCAATTGCAGAAGAATTACCAAGTCAGGCATACCCTTTTACTATTGAAGCTAATTATCCAAATGGTATTCCGTCGCGCAGTCAAGAAGGCATAGTTAATGTTAACCCAGTAGGATCTATCAATTTTAAATGCTTCCCAGACAAACGACAGATGCCAGAATTTCGTCCTTGGCTACCGCAGCCAGGAACCAATTCTACGACTTATCAACTTGAATGTCGAAATTTAAGTAATTTAAGTCAGCAAATCAGCATTGAAATTAAAGAAGGTGAAGAAAGACAACCTAAATGTTTTTGGGAAGTTAAACCAGAGTTTCTGGAATTACAACCAGGAGAAACTCAGAATTTACAACTAGTAGTGAAGAAACGGCGACATTGGTTTGGTTTAATACAAAAACTCTCATTTAAGGTGAATGCTACTGTTTCAGATCATAGAATTAATGCTAATGATGAAAACCAATTTATCAGACTGATTATTTATCCTATTTTACATATTTGGCTACAGATAGTATTAGGAACTTTGTTGTTGATTCTACTCTGGTTTTTATCATGGCTAAATCCTGATAGCCCATTCTTTGGACATTCGGATGCTGTGACATTTGTGCAGTTTAATGGTGTAGGCGATCGCGC
Organism: Nostoc sp. LEGE 06077; assembly: GCF_015207705.1. Taxonomy (GTDB): domain Bacteria; phylum Cyanobacteriota; class Cyanobacteriia; order Cyanobacteriales; family Nostocaceae; genus Nostoc_B. The sequence continues at coordinate 69,136 of NZ_JADEWI010000022.1, read as the reverse complement.
TGTTAGTGCTTCTCTAGACCAAAGTATCATCAGATGGAATATTGCTGGTTTTATTAATCCTTTAATTAATCAACAAGAAGAGAAGATAAAAGGTATAAATAAATCTGTGCGAATTGTCCGCTATAAACCTATAGATAATGATGTAGTTGCAGCTGGGTTGGAAAATGCTGAAATTCAACTTCGAGATGTTCTGGGAAGTAGTGGTAATAAAGTTATTTTTTCGATAGAAAATAAAGATGATCGTGTTTTTGGGTTAGAGTTTAGCCAAGATTCTCGCTTTTTATTTAGCGGTCATGGTAGTGGTGCAATTTTGCAATGGAATGTTAATAGCGCCCTTTTAGGTGATAGTAAAAGTTTAAAAGAACCTATTAATACTAAAAATGGAAAAAATGTAAATTTTGCTATTTCTACTTTAACCTTAGCTGGCAAGGATAAACAGAATTTAGTAATTGCAGGCAGATATAACAACTTAGCTATCTGGAATTACTCACAAGATCAACTATGGAAAGTACCATATAATCCTCCTGGTAGTCAAAATGATTATATAGAGAGTGTAGATAGTGCTGAATACAACCCAGATCTATTAGCAACAGCTGATACTATGGGACAAATTACTTTATGGAATATGAAACAATGTTTGGATAATCGTAAAGTTCAATGTCAAATTATTGATCAATGGCGCGATGGACACGAAAGTAAAGCGGTTCGATCAGTTGCGTTAAGTAGATATGGTTGTTATTTAGTCAGTGGCGGTGACGATAATCAGGTAATGTTATGGCCATTAAGTAAAGAAGGTAAACGAGAGCCAGATTTTATAAATGGCATAAAAATACAAAATAATAATTGGATGGGTTGGATAACTTTTTGGAAAAGAAGAGTAATTAATAGTGTGGATATTAAGGTGGTTAGAAATAAAATTTTAGTTATTAGTGGTAATAATGACAGTACAGTTGGATTTAGCATGATAGATATCGATAAAAAATCAACTTGTCAAGAACAATTACAAAATTAGAAAGTTACTTTTATTTATTGTTTTGAGGGTAAGATATGACTGCCACAAATTCGAGAACTAGTAATTCCCAACTCGGTTTGAGTATGGCAGATGTGTTGACTCTGCCACCACAACAGCGCAAAATTGTGCAGTGGTTAATTAAGCGTCCAAATAGTGCTTCTCTTACCCAAGTATCAATTCATTTAGATTTAAATCAACAAGCTACTTTAGCTTTATTAGATGAATTAGTTGAAGAAGGTTTTGTTCAGCAAGTATTAACGTCTGGTGAGGTACAATACAAGGTTAATCTGGCGGCTAAACGCGGTATTCAACAGCAAAATCTGCAACAAACTCTTGCGCCGGGAAATCCTCTAGCAGTTATTTTTAATCCTTCTGGTGATTACGCAGTTCAAGCTGGGGGAAAATTTGAACTTAATGTAACTGTTACTAATAAAGGTCAAGAAAGTGCTTTAATTGATATTTTTATTGATGAATTATCACCGCAATTAATTCAATGGTGTGATGCACCTAAACAAAGGTTAGCACTGAGTCCAAATTCTGTGGGTGAGGTGTTATTTGAATTTCAAGTACCTGTCACAGCAATTCCTAGCACTTACAATTATTCAATTGTTGTTGATGCACCCTTGCATTATCCTGAAGATACGCCAATTCGACATGGGGCGCGGATTCAAGTTTTACCTGCGATTGAAACTGTTGTCAGAGTTAGTGACCCGACTTTTAGCTTACTACCTTTAACGAGTTCGCGATCGCCTGCAAAAATTCCCCCAGGCGGAATCTTACAGGTGAATGTCAATGTCCACAACCGTTCTGATAGGGTAGATAGATTTCGCCTCAGTTGTCTTGATTTACCCGAAGAATGGATAAGTATTCGCTATCCCGAAGGTTTGGAAACTGCGGGACTGGTTATCCCGAATATGGGTTTAAATCTCAACCCAGGCGAAAAGGGAGAAATCTTACTTCAGTTTCAACCACCACTAGGCGCAAACGCCGGACTTTACTACCCCAGCATCCGCTTATATTCTGCCAATAATCCTGATTTGATGCTGTTGGATGTCATATATTGGGAAATTTTGCCGTCTTACCTACTAAATGCAGAGATGCTGATAGTAGTAAATCGGGTGAGACGCAAAGGAGGGACTTTTGAAGTCAAGTTGACAAATGCAGGTAACACTGTCAGAGAAATCGCTTGTGAAGCGGTTCCTGTAGACGAAGATAAGGTATGTAGTTACACCACTTCTCCTGGTTTATTGCGCGTATTACCAGGAGAAAAAGTTTCGACAAAAGTCACAGTAGTACCCGTGAAATGGTGGTATCGCCCAATGTTCGGCGCGGGAAGATTACTTAACTTTCGCATTGAATTAACAGATCAGCAACAAATCCCTTTACCTAATCCCGTCTTACCAGGAAGCTTAATTTGGGAACCGCGCCCTTGGTGGCAATTTTTACTTGTATTGTTGACAGTTATAGGTAGTGTAGCAGCGATCGCATTTTTGATTTGGTTATGGTTTTTCCGTCCCCCCGCAAGCCCCAAAATTCTGCAATTTCTCTCCTCTGATGCGACTTATCAAGCATCGAACGGGGATTTTATTCGCTTGAGTTGGCAAATTCGCCACCCCAAAAAATTGCAAACATTATCTTTAACTGGTTTATTTGCTGATGGTACAGCGGCGGTACAACCTATAGTTTATACATTCAATGGCAAGATTCCCGCAGAACTACAACCATTTTGTCAAATGGGTGCAGTGTTAACTTGTGCTAACGTCCCGACAGATGCGCGGAAACCAGGAGATTATACTTTTCAAATGCAAGCATTTGCTAATAATAATCCAGACTTGCCAGTCGAGACAATTAAAACGAATACGATTAAAATTGTCTCGATTCCACCACCGCAAATTCTCCAATTTTCTCCCGCCCAATCTGTTTATCAAGAAGTCAAAAATAGTTCCACAAAAATTAGACCAGATACAATTCGTCTCAACTGGAAAATCAATGATTTAGATAGGATCAAAGAATTACGAGTAATTGGGCGATCGCCGGAAAATTTAGTTACCAGTCCACTCCAAACCTACGATGTCAGCCAAGGTATTCCCGACACAATCAAAGCCTTTTGTAACCAGCAAGAAAATCAAATAAATTGTCGTAATATTCCGGCAAATAATCGCGGCGCAGGTGACTATATATTTGAGTTGCAAGTATTTACCAAAACCGACACCGATAAACCAAGTATCTCGCAAAAAACAGACTTAGTTAAAGTCCAACCTCTACCCAGTAAAATTATCGAATTCAAAATTGATGGTAATAACCCATTACCAAAATATCCCATATTAATTAATCCACTTAAACCTAACAAACCTCTCAACTTATCTTGGAAAGTAGAAGGTACTAATAATATTAAAGTTGAACTAATTCCCGCACCAGGAGATATCCCCCGTAACGGTACAATACCCTACCCAGTTAATCAACAACCCGGTAGCGAAACAATTACTTTACAAGTCACCAATTCTACTGGCGAAAAAGTTAGTCGTTCCGTCACCATTGAAACTTTTTTACCGCCTACAGTAAATCCAACACCAGTAATACCGTCAGGAGATATAAAACCTGTAATCCCAACTGTTCCCTCATCATCAGGACAGCCTACACCACCCCCAGGTGCTTCTCCCGGAACATCCTCATCTCCAACTAACAATAGCGTACCTACTCCTAACTCTCCCGCACCTTCTCAACCAGACAAACTCTCACCCTTAGAACTACCACCAGGATTTGATTAAAACTAATCTCTCAATTTCCTCTCTGCGGCTTTGCGCCTTTGCGTGAGATAAAAAATACTATGAAACCCCATCAATTTATAACAATAACCTTAACCTCCCTCCTCCTTTTATCCCCCCTTACCGCCAACTCCAACCAACCAATAGATGCACAACAATACCGTGCTAACTTACTCTTAAACCTCAGCAATACACAACTAACCAACGGACAATTTAAATCAGCCTTAGCATCATTACAAGAATCACTCAGACTATATCAAATAATTGGCGATCGCACTGGAGAAGCCACCGCACTATTTCGCATTGGTGACGCTTACTTTACCCTCGGTAAATATAAAACTGCCATTAATTTCTACAAACAAAGTCTCCAACTAACCCAAGATTTTGCTAATCAATCAATTACAGTGCAAATTTTAGAACATCTTACCAATACATATATTACTCTGGGTGATGAAAGGTTAGCCAAAAAATATCAAGAACAAGCAACCGCACTCAAAAAAGAAATTGGTAATCCCGACAGAGAAGCCGCCTTTTTAGGTAATGTTGGTTTAGATCATGATGCGGCGACTGAGTATAAACAAGCAATTGCTTTTTATTCCCAACAACTAACAACAGCAAAAGCCAATAATAACTATCAACTGCAAATTGATTCCTTGCAAAATCTCGCTGCAAGTTATCGCCAATTAGGGCAATATCCCCAGGCGATCGCAGCTTACCAACAACAGTTAAAATTAGCTCAGGAATTAAACAATAATACTATAGTTAGTCTGACCTTTAAACAAATCGCCGAAACCTACCAAACGCAAGGGAATTTTCATCAGGCGATCGCTTTTTATCAACAACAGCTAAAACTTACAGATAAAACGCAAAAAGCTGAAGTAATCAGACAATTGGGACGCGTTTATACTTTTGCCAAAGAGTACGATAAGGCAATCGCAATATATCAAGAACAATTGAAGTCTGCTCAAGCTAATAAAGATAATTATACTCAAGGCACAGCTTTAAATAACTTAGCTTTTGTTTATTTAAACTCCAATAAATTAGATGATGCTAAAGCTACGCTGCAAACAAGTATTCAAAATTGGACATCTCTACGTTTAGATTTAGGTAATACCATTGATTATGCGGTGGAACAAGCCAACACATATCGCTTGCTGCAACAAGTTTTAATTACCCAAAATCAGCCAGAAGCCGCATTAGAAATCTCTGAACAAAGCAGTATTATGGCATCCTTGCAATTATTGGGGATGCGGTTAGCTTCTGAAGCAAAAGACAATAATTTAAAAATAGCGCCCAAATCAATTACATTACCGACAATCACCGATATTCAAAAAATTGCCAAAGAGCAAAAAGCAACTCTGGTCAAATATACTATCATTCCTGATGATGGCTTATATATTTGGGTAATTCAGCCGACAGGGAAAATTACATTCCGCAAAGTCAAACCAACACCAGAAAATACATTTGATTCAGTTAATTCCATCCCCCAAATAATTGCTAGTGTTCCTAATTATCTAGGTATCAATAGTCAAGAGAATCAAGGCAAAAAACTTGTTAATCCATTATTACAGTTACATCAACTATTAATCAAACCCATAGCTGATTTGTTACCCGACAACCCCACAGCCCAAATCATATTTATTCCCCAAGATGAATTATGGTTTGTTCCCTTCCCGGCTTTGGTGGATATTTACGACAAATATTTAATTGCCAAACACCCAATTTCAACTGTACCAGCAATTCAAATACTCAAGTTAGCAAAAGAACAAAGAGGTAAAATAGGCGGGAGTAAAGTTGTTGTCGTGGGTAATCCTACCATGCCAAAAATTGCTCGTGCAATTAATCAAGCACCGCAACCTTTACCACAACTCATAAATTCAGAACAAGAAGCTTTAGCTGTTGCTGATTTCTTCAAAACCAAAGCTTTAATTGGTAGTCAAGCAACCAAAGCCGCAATTCTACCTTTATTACCCAAAGCAAAACTCATTCATCTAGCAACATATAGTGTCTTAGATGATATCAAAAGACAAGGTATCCCCGGAGGAATCGCTTTAGCTGGAGAGAATAACGGACTACTCACCGCCAGCGAAATTCTCAACTTGTACAATCAACCAAAAGGTAAACGTTTGCGTGCTAAGTTAGCTTTTATCAGTGCTGGCGAAACTGGACAAGGTAGCATAGGCAATGGTGTACTGAGTTTATCTTTAGCATTGATGACATCTGGTGTTCCTAGTGTGATTGTCTCTCAGTGGGCATCACCAGATACACCGACCTCTGTTTTAACTACTGAGTTTTATCGCCAATTAAAGCAGAACCCTAACAAAGCCCAAGCTTTACAAAAGGCGATGTTAGCCACAATGAAGCAATACCCGAATCCTAAATATTGGTCAGGATTCAATTTAATTGGAGAAGTACATTAAAAAATAATAAAAAAGTTACATAATATAGCAAAAACAGAAACAATAAATCTTACACAGGAATGATTTTTTATAGACAAAATTTAAAATGTCAAATTTGCAATCTACAAATTATTTTTCATTCAAAAAATACATTAATTGGCTATCTAATAGCTTGATTTTTAGTTGTGTTTGTGTAATTTTAACTTTGCCATCGTTTGCACAAGCACCCAATCCCCAAGGAAATCCTAATGAAGACCGCTTTCCCCAGCCAGGAACAACACCAGAACCCTTACCGCCAGAATCACAACCCCCCGTACAACCAACACCGATTCCAACTCCCGAAACTCAGCCGACAGAAGCTTCTCAAACTATTAAAGTAGAGAAAGTCAACGTCACGGGGAGTACAGTTTTTCGCCCCGATAGATTTCAGTCGATAACTCAGAAGGTAGAAGGGCGTGAAGTCACTGTTGAAGAACTCCGCAAAGCCGCTGATGCTATCACTCAAATTTACCTTGACCAAGGCTACATTACTTCTAGAGCGATTGTTGTAGACCAAACCGTGAATAATGGTGTAGTAGAAATCCGGGTAATTGAAGGGAGAATCGAAAAAATTGACGTTCAAGGTACAAGAAGATTAAATCCTGAATATGTGCGTAGTCGTGTGGCTTTAGGCGCAGGTAAGCCGCTTTTGACCTCTGCATTAGAAGACCAATTAAGATTACTCCGGGCTGACCCTTTATTTTCTAACGTGGAAGCTAGTTTACGCGCGGGTAGTGGTGTAGGTCAAAGTATTTTGATTGTGCGTGTGACCGAAGCACAACCTTTTAACGCCGCGTTGACTGTTGATAACTATTCTCCCCCTAGCATTGGTTCGGAAAGATTGGGGGTGAATGCTAGTTATCGCAATCTTTCTGGGTTGGGTGATGAATTTAGTGCGGCCTATTATTTAACAACTAGGGGTGGCGCAAATGTTTTTGATTTTAATTATCGCCTCCCACTCAACCCGATGGATGGGACTTTACAACTGCGAACCTCATTTAACAATACGAATGTTGTACAAGAACCATTTGCGGCTTTTGATATTAGTGGCGAATCGCAACTATACGAAATTAGTTTTAGACAACCATTAATCAGAACACCCCGTGAAGAATTTGCTTTATCTCTAGGTTTTGCAGTGCAGAATGGTCAAACCTTTACTTTTGCAGGGCCGACACCCTTTGGTTTTGGCCCAGATGATGAGGGGAATAGTCGTACCCGTGTAATTAAATTTGGTCAAGATTATGTAGTGCGGGATATTAATGGTGCTTGGGCATTGCGATCGCTATTTAGTTTCGGTCTTGGTATATTTGATGCTACTAGCAATCCCAGCCCCATTCCCGATGGGCAATTTTTTAGTTGGTTAGCACAAGCCCAGCGAGTACAACGTCTAAGTACAGATAATATATTAGTTGCCCAAGCTGAGTTACAAATTACACCCAATGCTTTGTTACCAGCCCAGCAGTTTGTTGTCGGTGGCGGTCAATCAGTCCGCGGTTATCGCCAAAATGTCCGCGCTGGCGATAACGGTGTACGCTTGACTATCGAAGACCGTTTAACAGTACAACGAGACGCATCTGGTAATTCAACACTGCAAATTGCCCCATTCTTTGATATGGCTTACATCTGGAATGTGGATGATAACCCGAATACCTTACAACGTCAGAAATTTATTGCAGGTATCGGACTTGGCATATTATTTCAACCCATACCTCAGCTTGATATCAAACTTGATTACGGCTATCCCCTGATAGACTTAGATGACCGCGGGACAAATGCCCAAGATGATGGTTTTTACTTCAGCGTCGGCTATCGGTTGTAGATTTTTCTATAATCGCAGAGTCTAGGCGATTGCGTCGTTCCACTTCGTTGCACTCGCAATGACATATCATAAATAATAGGTAAAGTTGGGCAGTCAATTTAGTAGTGCTTTGATGGAGCGATCGCTCTTAATATTTCCTAATTCAAATTCGTGATGTCAAAGCACGGTATCTTTGGCTTATTTCTGCAATTTTTGATTAACTTTCAATATTTCTTTGTTTCCAGTAATTCGGTTTGCGCTTACATGCGCGATCGCAATAACCCAAATCACTTCTTCAAGCTCTGTATAAAATATCAAATAAGGAAAACGTTGAATATTATAACGACGTATTCCTTCAATCTTGTGCGGAGTACCTAAATTAGGGTTTTGCTGAATTTTTAAAATAACTTTTTCTATTTCCGATAGTAAATCTAGCCCCAAGCCTACTTTTTGAGATTCATAGTAAGCTATTGCAGCATCAAGCTCTTTTCGAGCTTCGGTGTGGATTACAATAAACTTCACGAATACTTTTCTCGTAACTCAGAAAAAACTTGAGATAATGGTTCCCCAAAAGCTGTTTTGGAATTAATATCCTCTAACCTTTGAGTTAATTCTGTATCCCAAGCAGTTTCTAGGTTATCATCTATATCTTCATCTAGAGTACGAATTAAAAAATAGGCAATTTCAGCACGTTCTTTTGCCGAAAGCTGAGAAAGTTCAAGTTTGAGTTTTTCGGCAGTTTCACTCATATTCTGGAGCTTCGCCAACAATTCTCATTATAAGCTTAACTATAGGAATCTGCTTTGATTTCCAAATGTAATTGTATGGGCGGGGAGTAAGGAATCATAGGGTTTAATGTAGGCGATCGCAACATATCCGTTGAGAGTTGAGTCTAATACAAACCTAACCCCCAGCCCCTTCCCTACGAGGGAAGGGGAGTAAGACTCAAAGCCTCTCTCCTGCAAGATTACAGAGTACACACAAATGTTCGTTGAGTGCATCTGTCCCACCTCGGAATGAATTCCGAGTCTCATAGCGCAAGTCATCTCAAGATGACTGAACGAGAAATACATTCCAGTCCACGCTTTGTGGACTTTGGCTATGAGCCTGGAACTTTAGTTCTAGGCGGGATGTGGTTGAACAGGCAAATTTTGGACTTGTGTGTACACCATAGCCTGCAAGGAGAGAGGTCAAAAATATACTACGTCAACCAAGAATTACTATATTTTTACTTTCACAATCATAGCGATCGCATTTCATCTTTCAACCATCACAATCATAATGTGAGCGATCGCATTTCATCTTTCCACCGTCGCAATTACAATGTGAGCGATCGCAATTCTTATTTCAACCATCACAATCATAATGTGAGCAATCGCAATTTATCTTTCAATCATCACAATTGTAATGTCCGCCTTCCTTACAACTTTTGCGGCTTTGATGATGAGTCTTTTGCCGAACAAAATATAATGCTATGCTTTTAAGCAATTACACTGAAATAAATTAAATTAATATAAAATTATACATGACTTCTGGATCGCTGCCTGCTAACCCTTTTGTGGCTGCGGGGATGATTGAAGACCCCAGATTGTTTGTTGGTCGGAAGGATGAATTACACGCGATCGCATCTCGGATGAGTGGCGCACAGCCGACAAGTATTAATATTGTCGGTGAAAAGCGCATTGGTAAATCTTCGCTGCTGTATCACTTTTTTCTAACTTGGGAACAGCGAGTACAAAACCCTAGCCGCTACGTTGTGATTTACCTTTCCTTGCAAAGTGTACATTGTCAACGAGAGGAAAATTTTTATTTAGCAGTGGCGCAGGAATTACTCAATTTTTCTAGTGTGGCGACCAACCCAGCTTTAAGTGACCCTTTAAGAATTAGACCCCTTGACCGTATAGCTTTTTCTGATGCGATCAGAGAATGGAAAAGGCAAGGTGTATTACCAGTTTTATGTTTGGATGATTTCAAAACTTTATTTGACAACAAGAGCGAATTCAATAATGACTTTTACAACAACTTGCGTTCTTTGATGAATCACAACTCTGTGATGTTGGTAATCGCTTCACAACATCAATTAGATTTTTACAGCAAAAAACATCAATTAACTTCTTCTTTTTTCAACTTAGGTCATGTGATTAAATTGGGAGAATTGCAAGAAGATGAAGTCAAAGATTTGCTACGTCTACCAGCTAGTACAGTTAATAATGCTGCACCTGCTTTAAGTATGGATGAACAGCGTTTAACTCAGCAGTTAGCTGGGAGTCATCCATTTTTACTCCAGATAGCAGGAGGCTTGGTGTGTGAAGCACGTCAGCAAGGACACGATGAAAACTGGGTAAAAACTCGTTTCGTTCAAGAATCTCGGCGCTTACCACAGTCTCGGTTAGGTTCGCGCCGATGGTGGCGTGGTCTGCGTTGGTTAGTTTGGAATTTACCAATACGTCTAGGGCGCATAGTTAAATTTCTGGGCGGAACCGTAGATGATGTGAGTAGCTGGATTAAGGGAATGGCAATTTTAGTAATGGTTATTTTGGTGTTTACACGAGTTATCAATTGGAATGAAGTTTGGGATTTTGTGCGTGACCAATTAGGGATTAAATAAAAAAGTAAGGTTGGGTGGGGCGATAGCGAAACCCAACGAAGTCTTAACTATAGTTGAGTTTCCGTTCTTTAACCCAAGCTACACTTCACTACGCCTCACAATGACGTAAGACAAATTATTTACAGAACATGATATGAGTCAAACCTCACCAAAATCAGGCTTTTGGAATTATGTAGCTGAATGTCTGCGCCTTTTGCATTGGATTTACTTCAAGCCTTTTACCTTTGAACGCTGGCTGCGCGATATTCATCCAGAATTAAAACCGAGAGATGATCCCTTTGATAAACAAGCTGAGTTTCGCAGCAATCCGCGTTTACGTCGCTATGCAGGGCAAGTTTGGTGGTTAACGGCATTAGCGCCAATATTTGTTGTATTGCTAGTTGCACCAGTTTACACACTAGTTAGTGGCGAATCTTTTAACTGGTTCAAAAGCTTGATTTTTTTGTTGGGCTGGCTAATAGGAAAGGTTTTCGACCGTGGTAGCTATAGAAATAGATTAGTTATTTTAGTTGCTGCCATGCTTTCTGTATTTTTAGCAGATAGATTTTTGTCAGGCGTGGCGTTTGGCGTGGCGTTAAACATGGCGTTCGGCGTGGTAGTAGGCGTAACATTCGGCGTGGTGAGAGGAGTGCTGAGAGGAGTGGCTGTAGGCGTGGCGGTAGACGTGGCTGTAGGCGTGGCGATGGGCGTGGCGGTAGGCGTGGCGTTCAGCGTGGCGTTTAGCGTGGCGGTAGGCGTGGCGGTAGGCGTGGCGATGGGTGTGGCGGTAGACGTGGTGCTAGGCGTGGCGGTAGGCGTGGCGGTAGGCGTGGCGTTCAGCGTGGCATTCGGCATGTCGCTAGGCGTGGCGGGAGGCGTGGCGTGGGTTTTTGGTGTACTCAGAGTTTACTTTTGGTTGCCGGAATTGGTTTGGATGTTGATTACTTTTTTTATTTCTCGGTGGAAAAGTTCAGGAAGTTATTTACAATATTTACCTCCTTGGTTTGATGAATTGATTATTTTACCTTTGCCTTTCATGGATTGGATGATTGTAGAGGCTTACGCAGAAAACCCCGTAATTGCTCGTAAAACTATTGATTATTTAATTACATCTACAAACAAACAAAAAGTTGCAACACAAGCAATCATCAAAATTGCTATAGATATTCTCACCCAATGCCGAAGATTAGGAGATATTGCCGATATCTCCTATCAACTAACATGGATTCCGTCACCACCTCCACCAGAAATTGGTACAATTCTGCCCCAATTGTTAGATATTAGCCAAGGCGTAAAAGCATCACAAGAGGCAACTACATCATATAGACAATATGAATTATTAAAACCTCCTATCAATGCTTTGAAGGAACTTAAAAACACTCTAACTTTTGCAAAAAACGCTGCATTGGCTACTCAATTTGGCAGCATTACAAACCGTTGGCTAACAATATTAGAAACAGCACAACGCACTTTAGCAGAAACAGCAAAACAATCACAAGAGATTCGGCAAGTTTACATTGCTGGTAATTCTTTAGACCCCGCCACAGCTACAAATCGCTTTAAAGGGCGAATTGATATATTTCGAGAAATTGAAACTTTAACACTTTCCGATCAGCCACCAGTTTTATTACTATACGGTGGGCGCAGAACTGGTAAAACCTCTGCACTAAAATATTTACCTGACAAAGTTGTTCCTAATATCGTTCCTTTGTTGGTAGATTTACAAGGTGCAGCTTCAGCCACAACACTTAAAGGATTCGCCGAAAATCTATCACAACAAATTATCAATACTGCACGCCGCTTACCCCGCAAAATACACTTACCAACTCCAGATGCTTATAAATTAGCGGAAGATCCATTTCCCGCATTGCAAACTTGGTTAGCAGAAATCGAACGTAGCAATTCTGGTAAGCGATTTCTTTTATGTTTAGACGAATATGAACGCTTGAGTGAGGTGGTTACAGCCACAAACAGCCGTGCGCCACTCAACTTTATTCGCAATTTGCTGCAACATCAAAAACAATGGATTTTGCTCTTTAGTGGTTCCCATTTGTTATCTGAACTTGAACCTTACTGGACTGATTATCTAATTAACACCCGCGCTTTGCGAATGAGTTATTTGCAAGAATCCGAAGCCCGTGAATTAATTACCCGTCCTATCGAAGATTTTTTTAATATTTATGAATCAAGTGCTGTAGATTTAATTATTCAACAAACTTGCTGTCAACCTTATCTTGTGCAGTTGATGTGTTATGAGTTAGTAGAATTTTTAAACAAGGATATTAGAGCGAATCGCCGAAAACGAGAGACAATCAAAGCCACCGCGCAGGATGTACAAGAAATTATTGCTATTGTGCTAGAGCGAGGCGATCAATATTTTCGGGAAATCTGGAATAATTTAACAGATAATGACCGCAATTTACTTCAGCGAATAATTCAAGGTCAAACTCCCACACCACAAGATAAAGGAACAGTACGAAGACTCATCCGCAAAGAAATTCTGACTCAAGAAGGTAATGCTTTTCAAGTGCCTTTAGTACAAAAATATATTGAACAATTACTAGAAGAAGAAAATTAGGAGTATTCATCGTACACATAAGTCTACAATTTGCAGTATGAAATCGCATCCCGCCTAGAACTAAAGTTCCAGGCTCATAGCCAAAGTCCACTTAAGTGGACTGGAATGAGGTTCGGGTTTAGTCCTCTTCAGAGGACTTGCGCTATGAGACTCGGAATTGATTCCGAGGCGGGATAGATGTACTTAACCCAAATTTATTTGTACACCTAAGAAGTGCTATATTTTACCCTTACAATAACAATGTGAGCGATCGCAATTCATCTTTTAACCCTCACAATCATAATGTGAGCGATCGCAATTCATCTTTCACCCTCACAATCACAATGTGAGCGATCGCAATTCTTATTTCAACCCTCGCAATTACAATGTGAGCGATCGCAATTCATCTTTCTACTCTCACAATAGCAATGAGAGCGATCGCATTTCATATTTTCACCATCACAATCATAATGAGAGCGATCGCAAAACTTACACCCTAACACCCCTACACCCCTTACACCCTAACACCCTTTCTTCTACTAACTCTTATGCGATACTCGTTCTTCCCGCCACAATTGATATAACCGATTTGCTGGCATTGTTAAATATAAAATATCTCCATCAGCCAGTTGTGTTGTCAATAATTCCCAACCTTGGATACGTTGAGTGTTAATTTCCACATATAGCGGTACAAAGTCAGCAGACATGGCTATTTCTTTGACCAATAAACCGCAAAAGGGATGTGATAGTGTAATTAGTGTGGCGAAGGCTACCCAAAGCTTATCAGCAGTGATGCCATTACCGAGAATGCGTCCCCCTAAAGCCGCCGCCGCAAAGGCTGGCGCTGCTAGTTCTGCGGGGCTGAGGACGGCTTCAAAATCAAATACTTGTTGCGCCATCCCGGCAAAATCTGGGTCAGCATAATGGACAATTACGGGAATTTTTGGGGCTAAACCTTTGGTTTTAAGGGCAATTTCTAGGTTAGTCGCATCGTTGTTAGTTACCGCTAACACCGCCGCCGCAGAGGTAACATTAATGGTTTGCAAAATGGTACGGAAACTAGCATCACCTTGAATTACTGGAATACCCAACCCGCGCACGGAGTTAACATATTTATTATTCGAGTCAGTTTCAATCACAATGACTTCATAACCACTGGTATGGAGTTGCTGGACAATTTTGCTGCCGATACCGCTTAAACCGCAGACAATATAATGATGGCGTTGGGGAATTCTCGCTGCATCCCAAAATTGCTTGAAGCGGTTCCCTAAGACAAAATCCGTTAGCATGGCGTACCAAATCCCAATCACCACTGCGCCAATTAGCATGATCACAATGGTGAATAACTTGATACTATTAGGGGCATTTTCTATAACTTTATCGTTACCGCCTGCGCCAGTAATCATACCAACAGAAAAATACAAAGCATCAATCACAGATAAACTCAGTTCTGTAGACCGATAAGTAAGTGTGGCGATCGCAATAATTACCATCAACACAATCGCACCAATCACCACTGACTTGCCATGTTGTTGAAACTGGCGCAGACTGGTACAAACCTTCAATACTTTTTTAATTAACGACCTGCGAATAGAACGAATCCGGGGTTGAATGGCGACAATTAAGCGATCGCCTACTTGTAATTCTTGCCCAGACAACACCCCATGTATTAAATTCATCTCCCCGTGCATGGGCAAATAATAAATCGGCATTCGTGCGGGTTCTTCCCACAAATCACTCAAATTCCACCCCAACCAAGGATGGTTTTCATCAATATATTCTTCTTGGACAGGCCAAGTTTGATCAAATAACTTGATTTGTCCGATGGCTTGATTACCTAAAGCCGCAAATGTAAATAATGGTGCGGCTAATCCCACAACACTCATACTCAAATGATCTGGAAGAGTTTGATCTAAACGCTCACCGAGATTTGTATTATAAAAGCGATTAATAATGCGAATTCGCGGATTTAATACCCGCGCCTGCATCAGAATTGACAAATTCAACGTATCTTCAGAACCAGCTATCACCAAAGTATGTGCTTGGTGAATTCCCGCAGCTGTTAGAGTAGCCGCCGCGTGTAAATTGCCAATAATTACATCTGGTGAACATTCGCCAGGGATTGGTTTGTGATGGATACCAATAACCGATGCGCCCTGCTGTCTCAGCAGACGAAAGATTTTATATCCAGTACGCCCTAAGCCGCAAACAATGATTCGAGGTTTCATGAGACAGCAGGTGGTATGAATGCGTAATTAACAATATTGTGGCGTTGTTTCTTAGGGTGTAACTGTAACTGAAAACACGTTAGCGATAAATCAAATTAATTAGGCACTTTTGCTACATTTGCCGAGTCAATTTATGAGTAATAGTTAGCATGACAAACATTCCCAGTTATGAATAAGTTGGCGAAATTGACAATTTTAGGTGGGATTTTATGCCCTTTAGTAGTAGCGAGTGCGATCGCCTCTACAGCGCAAGCACAACCTTCACAAAGTCCACTGGCTGAACCCAATGTGCAATTAAAAGTGCAACGTACAAGCGGAAGTTGTCCGCAAATAGTTGGTTTGTGGTGGTTAACGCTACCCTATGAAGGTGGTGCTGAACATACTGTAATTGCCGATACTAGAGCTTTTGCCGATACAACTAAATTAGTTCCATCAAAGAATCAACATTTTGTAGAATTTGTTTCACCTTTACGCAATAACTACGCTACTTGTGTAGGTCAAACCCAAGGTCAGGAATATCCTTTTTATAGTGTGCAATTCAAAAATAAACAGGCATATTTCCGTGTAGACTTGCGGAAAATTCCAGTACCAGACACTTTAATTAGTTACAAAACTGTAACAACTTCTCGTCCTTATGTGCGATGGGCGATCGCAGATTAGGTGATTTCCGACAAAGAAAATATCTGTGTTGGCGAGTTTCGACTTCGCTCAACTCTCGATATATCAGTTGGTTGAGCGAAGTCGAAACCAACGGCATCGGTATATTTATTCTTGTAAACCGCCTTAGCACTAATACTTGGTTCTTTTCCTCAACACTCAACACTCAGCACTTTTAAATTTCAGGATCAGCCAAGCGATTATTCGGACGACTCTGAGACAAATCTTGAATCACTTGTAAAGCAGAAACTAAGGCTACTAAAGCGATAACTGCAATAGGTAATAAACCTTTGCCAAAAAATGCGATCGCTAACAGCACAACTGCGCCACCCAAGCGATACAAAGAACGAATCTTACAATATCTAATCACGCCATATCTGTGGAGAATGCCCACTGCTAACGAGCATAATGCAACTGCACCACAAATTAGCCACCTTTGCGGATCTGCTAAAGCGACAGTTGGCTGACTGACCAAAATTTCTTCTACACCAACTCCAGTAGCTGCAATCCCAATCACTAATGGTAAATGAGTATAAAGCCAGACATTAACAGTCCCCACCTTTCCTTGTATGCGTGCGGTTTCAATTGGTGTTCCCCCTAAATTATCAAAATAAACCCACCACCAACTAAAGGCGATCATTAGCCCAAAAATCGCAGAAACAACAGTTAACACCTGCCATTTTTGCTCTGAGACACCGTTAACCACTGCAATAATCGCTTCTCCCAACACAATAATTGTGAACAGTCCAAAACGTTCTGGTAAATGGGAGGCGTGCGGAAGCATTCCCATTTGATGTTTACGGGCGGTTAACGGTGTGCCAAAATCAATCACAATTCCCACGCCCCAAAGCGCGAATCGCCAAGGAACTGGCAAAAATGCGGAACCTAACCAAATCAAAGATGCGATCGTAAAACCAATCGCATAGCGTGTTGTCAAAGGACGCGCTGAAGGAATATGAATTCCCGCCCGCACATACTCCACCACCAACACAGCCCGACCAAGTGCATAAGCCAAAGCAAAACCCGAAGAACTTTCCCCCAAGCCGTGGTGAATATTCACCGCCATCCCCGCCGCAGTTAACATTTGCACCCCAACCAGCAACCGATGTACAACATCATCGCTATCAAAGCGGTTAGCGTAGAATGTAGTCCCAATCCATGACCACCAAATCGGGATAAACAAAACGATAAATCCCAGTAATCCCAATAGGGAAATATCTTCTTTCAGATTGTGCGCTACTTGCGAGACTGCAACAACAAACACCAAATCATAAAAAAGTTCTAGCCAAGTGGCGCGTCTTTCTTCTGCACTATCTTCTTCACCAATGCGTAATCTTGGCGGCTGGAGAAAATTTGTCATAAAAGTTACTTGCAAATCGCTAATAGCTTTCTACCATTAGCAGTCCGCAATTGGCTATGTTTTTATTTGATTTGTCTCATTCTTGTACCATTATCAATAACCGTAGGGTGGGCAATGTCCACACGGTCAAAATTAGAGATGAAGCGACTCTTCTGCATTGCCCACCTGACTTTAATCTCTCAGGTGGGCATCTACTACTACATTCTATGTTGATAGAGAGGATTTACTTAAAATGCCCACCCTACTTATAGTTCTACCATTGATTTTAGTGTAATCTAAATGGCATTCTAGAAAATTATGACCATGACAGTCGAGAAGCTAAAAGTTATCTAAAACAATAAATAAAAAGTCCGCAAGTGCGGACTTTGGTTAGGCTTTCTGTCACTGTAACGGGCTACAATCATGTATCATGATGTTTTTATTCTTCCTTATTTGTTGTTAGCAATCAAGCTATTTTAATTACATCTTTGGACATAAAATCAGGAATTTTATCTTTAATTTTTCATACATTAAAGGCTTGAAAATTAAATGTTATGCTTTTTTATCCCATATTTCATTAGCATCATATATACTCCATGTTTTTCGATGTATTAACCAGCATTAAAATAATATTTTTGAGTTATTTTTTCAGACATAAGCTACATATTTAAGTCTATTGTAAACTCGCACTATGATTTTTTATAAATTATAAATAAAGTAAAGGTGGTCAGGTTACAAGCCCTAGGGTTTCCCAGTCCTAGGGTTTTACTTTTTTCTGGACATATTTCACATCTTTGATAAATCGATTAAAATTTTATTCCCTTATTAAAAACAAAATTTTTCAACCACTCGTCAGATAGATGAAACTTGTGAAGCGACAATTTAAAGTATGAGATATAAAACAAAGGGCGTTACAAATTTAGGGTGCAACTATCCTAATGAGCAACTAAAAAATTGCACAGAGTAAATATAATTTTTACTCTGTGCTTATCTGTGAGTCTAGATGCTAACTTCTAGAAAAAGAAAGTAAAGCTGTAGCTCAAAATGCTAGTTATTAAATTTCAGCACCACCTTTAGGTTCAGCACCCATTGGAGATACATAATCGCGGAAAAGATTAATCTGCTGTTCAAACGGTAATTCTTTAACTTGGTTTAGTAAGGTCTCTGCTTCTGAGGAAAGGCGATAACCAGCAGGTACAGGAATAATCACATTGCTATCCATCCCTTGAGATAGGCGATACCAAAATAGTAGCTTGGTGGTATCACCCAAAGAACCATATTCTCGTCCAATTTGGGTGTCTGCTTGATTAATCAAGTCCCGCTGAACTTGTAGTTGTTCTTCGTGGCTCAATTCTTTGACTTGATTAAATAAACCTTCGGCAATTTCTGGAGAAACAGTACTAGCCGCAGGAGCCGCAGGAGTCACAGACCCACCCATTTCTTTATAGATGAACCAGAATAAACCTAGTTGTTGATCTACATCTAATTGTCGCCAAGATTGGACATATTGACGGATAGTGGGATCACTAGTTTGAGTATAGGTCATAACGAATTTACTTGTGATTTATGTTGCCATTAGCCACGTTATCAAACATACATTTGGTGTTTAACCCTACTGAAGACAGATGTAGTGGAACCAAAGAGAATAATAAATTTGTATGAGAATTTAAAAGTTATAATTCAGTAATCAGAGTTAAAAAAATCTATAATTATAGCAATAGTAATAATATGAGGATTCAAATTCTCAGCCAATCATCATAATAAAAAATATACTGTGGATAGTTATTTAAATTTAGAGAAAATTTCATGAGTTCCACCAATAGATAGATGTTGCACAATTAACTTAGAAATAACCCTGTTTTTTTTACGAAAGAATCAGGGTGATTTCAAAAAAATCAATTTGATTTATAACCAGTTGCCTACTAAAACGTAAGGGGCCCAATAGTAAGGATGCTTATATTCAGGGTCTGTCAAGAGCAATAGTTGAGCGCGTTTTAATGCTTCTGCTTTACTCTCTTTGGTATTAGCGAATTGTTTATAAAATTCACCCATTATCTTTGCAGTAGCTTGATCATCTACACTCCACAATGTTGCCAGTGTACTACGCGCTCCAGAACGCAGAGCAAATCCCGCAATTCCTAAGCCAGCACGTTTATCACCGCTCGCAGTTTGGCAAGCACTTAAAACCAATAACTCGATCGCATTTTTTTGGCTTGTCTCTCGGCTTTGTAATAAAGAACTCAATTCGTTGACGTTAACGCGATCGCTTGATAAGGCTGGGTCTTTCTCATCAGAATTTTTCCAAGTCAAAATGTAGGTGTCTTCGGCATTGGAAGCAAACTGACCGTGGGTTGCGAGGTGAACTACAGGTGCAGGAAATGACTTGATAGCTTTTTCTAAAGCTATTTTCGTAAATTGACTGTCTAGCAGCACTCGCGTTGGAACTTCTTGTTGAATGGTATTAATTTCGTTTTTGACACTGGGTAGTCCCTCAAAGGTTCCTAGGGCTTCTGTAATTCCCGCAGCAATGGTACGCGGTTTTTGTCTGGTTAAGGAACGGTTCGGTAACAGGTGTAACCCTGGTGTCAGTGCAATGTTATACCCCTTTTGAATTAAATATTGTTTGCCATCATACAGGGCAGCCATCGGCACACTCCGCAGTGTTCCATCTAAGACAAACACCAAGTTCTGCACTTTGTATGCTTGCAACTGAGGTTCGATATCTTTAATTAACCAGTTATAAACTTTTTGGGAAACCGGCAAAAAGTCACGAGTTGAGCGTGTCACCAATGTTGCTCGGAGTTCTTGAATAGTCTTTTCTACTTCTGTTTGCGAAACAGGAATTGGTTTGGGGCGTAATAACAAGTTTTGTTTTTGGTTCTTTAACTTGTTGGGTAAAGAAACAATCACCTCCAAGCGATCGCTCAAAATAATCGGATAAATCACTGCGGCTGTACGATCAATTTCATCAATCTGCACAGGTTTAGCATCTAAACAAGCTTTGCGAAAGAAGTTGTCTAATTCTGCTAATTGCAATGACTCAATTACATCCCTGGCAGTTTTGAGATTTTGCTGGCTGGCTTCAGAATTGTCTTGATATGGCGAATTTTGCAGCAGTAAACTCACTAGTTCTCGATAAACAGGCTCAACCCCTTCTTGAAAGGAAAACTGCACTTCGCGGTTAATGGCGACTAAATCACTCCGCAACAACTTGAGAATATTCACGGCTTTGGTGTAAGAAGCGATCGCCCCTTGTTCGTTACGTTGGGGGTTATCTTGCGCTTTGAGAATTCGGCCTAATTGCCAATGCCAACGATAGGCAATATCAGCTGCACCAATCCCTTCAGCCAATTTTAAGGCTTGTTGGGTCAGTTGTTGCGCTTCTGACCACTGGTGAGTTTGCTCATACAAATTACCTAATGTCCCTAAAGCATAAGCTTCTGCCCGCATATCTTTCAGGGTTTTGGCTTGATCAACGGCGACAGCAATAATTTGGGCGATCGCTTTCCATTCCACATTTGCCCCGTCTAAGCTTTTCACATGACTCAAACTAGCATCTGCTACTAGCTCATTTTTGGGACAATTAGCATTGATTCCCATCCGGGAAGGTTCAGTTAACTGTTTAAAGCAAGTTAAACTCTGAGCAAAGTTAATCCGGGCATAAATTGTTTTGCGGCTTGCTGGTGCTGCGTTTAGTTGTTGCTGAATTTCTGGCCACAAACTTTGTACTTGCTGCCATTTTTGCTCATCCATTAACAAGCGCATCTGATTAAGTTGTGCCTGTACCCTAGTTAACGGTGATTTAGTAACGGCAGCTTTTTGGTAATAATCTAAAGCTTGAGTAATTCTGCGACTTTTCTCTTCGGGGCTTTTACCTAAACTCAAGGCTTGGGCAGTGTTTCCTAAACTCAAATGAATTTCGGGAATTAATTGGGGATATACTTGTTCGGCAATGGATAAACTTTGCTCTAACACTTGCACAGAGCCAAGTTTGTCTATATCTTTGACAGTAATATCTTCTTGACTTAAATCACCCACTAACCGCAAAGTATTACCTAAATTCAGCAGTCCTGTGGCTTTTAACGGAGAGACTGGTTGTTTTTGCAGAATTTGATTGACTTGAATTAAGGTAATTTTGGCGCGGCGATACAGCCCTAATGCTTGCAATGCCTGAGTTTGATTGAGTTGGCTACCAATTTTACCTGCATCATCACCCATTTTGCTATATATAGCTGTGGCTTGTTCCCAGCTGGTTAATGCTTCTTGGGAATGTCCTGATGCTAGTTGTACTTGTCCTTGAGTGTTCAGAGCTTGGGCAAGTATCGATAAATACTCACGAGAATCTTTTTGTCTAGCAATTTTTAATAATGCTAAACTCTCGGCGATCGCCTTCTGAGCCTGGGGTAATTGTCCTACTTGCTGATTAGCTAATGCCAGATAGTTTAATGCTAGGGCTTGATTAAGATGATCTCCTTGAGCTTGAAAGCTCCCAGCTGCATTTTGGAATAACTTCACAGCTTCCGTAAATTTTTCTGATTGGTAAATTTGAATCCCTTGTTCTAAAATTTGTTGCGGACTTTTCGATAGCAGGGTATCTGTTATGGGTGCAGTGATATTTTGAATTGCAACTTGGTAAGAGTTGGGAATCAGGGCAACTGGGTGAGTAATTTGTGATATTGTGGCTAAAAAAAGAAGTGCAGACATAGGATAAGTGGCTCCCACTGGCAAAGGCAGGTAATTGAATTCGTAATTTGGCTTGGCGGAAAAAAGTTTTGCTAAAAGTGGTTGATTTTGTAATGGCAGAACTCTGTTTGATTATTCAGACTTCAGGCTTTTTAAAATGGTTGAGTATAAACAAGGGAAAAATACAGCCCATTTTCTTGCAAGGTGTTATTGCGGGAATTTGCATCAATTAAGGGAATACCCCAATCAAACCGAGCATTGATGCGATCGCTTTGCCACAATAAACCCAATCCCACGGAAGCTAGGCTATTGGGGTCAGGATCGGCGCGGTTAGAACTGTTGTAAGTAGTTCCATAATCAATAAATGGTGTTAGTTGTAATACACCTCCTAATTGGGGGGCGCGGAGGATGGGATAGCGTAACTCGGCAGATACAAAAAAAGCATTATCTGTCAAGAGTAAATCTTGACGATAGCCCCGCACAGTTTGTTGACCACCTAAACCAAACTGTTCTAGGGGTACTAATGCTCTATCAGCTAATTGAGCATCAGCACGGAGTAAGAGTAAGGTATCGGGTGCGAGTAGGCGTACCCACTGAGCTTGTCCCCGCCACGAGAAAAACCTACTATCTGGTGGTGCGCCGCTGTTGGTAGTATCAAAGGCATCTAGACCAAAACTAAATTGCGATCGCGCAGCAAATACTTCTCGGCTATTGCGTTGTGTCCAATCTTGAAAAAATCGCAGCACCGAGAGGCGTGTTTGTCCATCAACAGCACCTGGTGAAGGAAACGGAATACGTTCACCAACCAGAGATTCTAAATAGCCAATATCACTGTTGCGCCGATTGGCTGTAATTCCCAACGCAAATTCTGTAGTTGGGGTTTGAATCAGTGGTTGGCGAAATGTCACGGCAAAGTCTTGGGATCTACCTTCAATATCTAAAACATCAAAGGGTTCTTCTACTACATTGCTAGAGGTGTAATTATATTGAAACTGCACAGTTCCATTGTAGGCATTGACTGGTAATGTATAGCTGACATCAACATCATTACTACCATCGGTGTTGGCATAAGCAATGGAAAGTCCATCACCTAATCCTAATAAATTGGCTTGAGTAAGTTGAATTTGTCGTTGAAAACTACCGATACTAGGAACGCGATTATTATTTAAGCTAACTTGGGCGCTAAAGGTTTTGGCTTCTGATACCTTGATATCAATCACGCTACTTCCAGGACTAGAACCCGCAGCCAACTCCGCCGAAATATTTTTAATTAAGGGGTTAAGTTGTAGTAGTTGCAGTGCTTGCAGTAACTTATTCACGTTGAGGGGTTGGCCTGTGGCTACGGCGATGCGACTACGCACATAATCTGGGTTGAGCCGTTGGAGTCCTCTAATTTCTATACTTTCAACCTTACCTTCAATTACATTGATTTTGACTACACCACCTCTGGCTTTGAAGGTTTGATCAGCGGGAATAAATGCCCCAGAAGAAATGTACCCTTTGTCTGTATAGAGTTTTGTCACAGCATCACTCACCCGCAGTAGTTCAGCAAAGGTGATGGGTTTACCAGTAAATTCTTTAGTGACCGCAGCTAATTCTTCAGGGCTAAATACAGTACTACCAATTACTTCAAAGCGGTCTACGCGAATTGTGTCTAATCCACCACTGGGGACTGTTTCTGGAGTCGGAGTAGTTTCGTTGGGTGTGCGGAATAAATCTTCTGGAGGTGGTAGGGTGGGAGTCTCTGGTGGCGTAGGTTGCGGTAGTTGTGGTCTGGGTAAAGTTTCTGGTGCTGGCAGATTAGTCCTAGTTTGAGCTACTAGATTAATATTCCTCGTCTGCGCTTTCACCGGACTGGGAGATAAATTGCCCAGAAATAAGGATAGGAGGATCAGCAAATTGAGCGATCGCTTCTGATATTTCAGACTCAAAAAATATTCAGCAGGCATGGTATGTAGATAGAGACCAAGATATGTTAAATGTTGTTGTGGAAGGAATGGGTAATCGGTTTGACTGCGCCTTTGTTGTTGAATATCCAGCTAGTAGCAGGAATCTTGCCTGAGTATCGGCCTAAAAACTACTCAGATTTATGCTCAAGTATGGGCGTATATGCATAAGCGATCGCCCCAAATCCATACACACCCAAAATATATTTCCGATAAATTTATCTACTGATTTTACCAGTATATTTGCGTAGGTAATATTTCTATTTGATGAATTTTCCCGATTGGCTAAGAGATGACGAATCTTGAGAACTCCGGGTAAGTTAGCTAGTATTCCAGGCTATAGAAGTTTACCTCAAAGCAATTTACGTATCATCGGATACTGATTTCGCGTATTTATACAATAATTACCCTGTCAGCATTCTTGAACAATGCGGCACTGTGATTTGGCACAGCAAATTTATGTTGAAGAAGAATTCAGGAGTTAGAACAGTCTTACACCCGCTTGTTCAGATATATGTAGACTCGCTACCACTGCGCTATCCCCCAGTCACACAGAATTCAATTGGAAAATTCTGGCGACTGACTCCTGAATTCTGTTTTGACAACTGGGGAATAAAACTACTTTATATCTCTTCAGAATATGGTTGTAGTTTTCTCAGTAATTAAAACTACAGTAGTTGCAAATTTCTGACTACCAGATACAAGCGGTTACACCATATTCATGGTTTGTAAAAATTTTTAACTATTAATAATTAATTAAATTCTACTTGCAGAGCGATCGCTAATTAATGTAGCGGTTTGATGGAATTTATTTAGCAATTATCTAGATAATTATTCTCTAATGTTGGTAGCACTATGGAAAGAGTGATACATCGTATTTTCTGGAGCGAGACGCAGCGCTGTATTGTAGTCTTCCATAGCTTTTTTCTGTTCGCCCAGGTCATTATAAGCCTGGCTGCGCCAAAGATAGAAGAGAGCGTTTTGCGGATGGATGCCAATTGCTTTGCTATAGTCATCAATCGCTCCTTGCTTGTCGCCAAGATTCTTACGCCGAAAATTAGCTCTTTCACCATAAAGATAAGCATTCTGGGGATTGACACCAATAGCATGATTGAATTCCTCAATTGCTCTGGGAGTATCCCCTTGTTTGAAATGGCTATAGGCTCGTTTAATATATGTGGCAATATCTGTAGTTTGTGTAGTGTTATGAAGTTCTTCTTGAAGAGTTGTATCCTTCGAGATCGGTACTTCTGGGGCGACACTTTCGGCTAAATTTATTTTCTGAACAGAAAGTTTGCTCAAAACCGATTTGTTATTTTTGATAACTAGCCAACCAAAGACTCCACTACCAGCAATTACAAGCATTAGAGACAATTGTTGTCCAATACCATTTTGATTAGAACTAGAACTAATGGCGGCCAACTGATTAAGGTTACTTCTGTAGGTTTGACTAGCAGTTGCGGGTTTGATTTTACCTAAAGACGTAAACCATGTTATTGTCATTAGTGCTGTAACAGTGAGGAGTCTGTGCTTCATAAATTAGCTCGATTCGACATAAGGAGGGTGTACAGCTAAACTTTGATTCAAGTCATTAACTAAATAAGAATTCATTGACCTTGCTGTGATCATTACCAGCCAGATTAATTTTTTATCTTATCCAGGGATTTAAATTAGGAACTTTTATTGCTTCTAATTGTCCCAAAGTTATTCATTCTTGACTTCTGTGTTAGTACTTACCGAGTATGGTAGCAATCCTTATCGATAAAAATATCTATTTTGCAGTAGATATCAGCCTTTTGCATACAATCATCCTTTAGGTAGTACAGTAATATCTATTACCAAATTTTACAATATTCAAGATATAGATAATACAGCAGATAACTGTGGCGATCGCCTATTTCGGAAGTAAGAAAAAATCAAGTAGGTGGCGATCAGATTTTATTTTCTATTTTTAGTATCTCATCAACAAAGTGCTACTGAGAAATTAGCTCATAATTTATTCAAAATTATGAAAAAATGGCTTTGCTGAATTAAGGAATGAACTATTCAGATACTCAAGTAGAAAACTCCTCATCTTCTCTGCACCTCTGAGTGAGATCATTGATCCCTGATTGTTTATACCACATCGAAAAAACGAACCGCCAAAGAGAGGTAGTGCGTTGGGCTGGAAGTATTGTTCTACTTATCAAGTTTGCTTGAGTAGCTATAGCAAAAGTCAAAAGTGAAATGCTGGCAGTGAATTGGTTTTGGCATTTTAGGATATTCTAAGCTGTGTGGCTACGGCTATATTATCAGGGTACATCTGTGCAAAAACTACTATACCCCCCCTGAGCGTATTCCTTGGCGTAGCCTCTCGTAGGGAAGGGAGTCGAAGTATACTGCTAGAGCTTATCTAGATCCTCAAGCACTTCTTTAACAGTTTGATATCTTCTCAGATAATCAAAAGAAGTCATCCGTTCTAATATTGCAGCTAACCCATCGGACGCTTGTGCCTTATCTCGCCACATTAGCACGGTTGTTAGTGGATCACGCTCAATTTCTTTAGCATTTTTTCCAGTTAAAGCTTGAACTCCAATCATTCCCAGCGCATGAATATCACTGTTCAACCTTGGCTGACCCATGAGTTGTTCCGGTGACGCATAACCAAGAGTACCCACCGCCACTGTCAAGCTTTCCTCTTCTTGCTGGGGTTGAATTTGTTTGACTGCACCAAAGTCAATTAGTACTATCCTATTATCTGTTTCCCGACGCATCAAATTACTGGGTTTGATATCTCGATGGATGACATTATGATCGTGGACAAATAATAGTACCTTCAAAACATCCGTTAAGATTTTGATCACCTCAGCTTCTTCCAGACGCTTACCAGCAATTAATTCATCTTGTAAGCAATGCCCTTTGATATACTCCTGCACCAAGTAAAATTGCTGGTTTTCTTCAAAGTAAGCCAGTAATTGAGGAATTCGCTTGTGTTGTCCCAAAATTTCGAGAATTTCTGCCTCAACACGAAATAAACGCCTAGCAACTTCCAGAAATCTAGGGTCTTTCTGTGCTGGTTGTAAATGCTTGACAACACACTTTGGGGAGCCAGGACGCTTGGTATCGTCGGCTAAGTAAGTATAACCAAAACCCCCAGAACCTAATACTTGTGCAACCTTGTAGCGGTTGTTCAGTAATTGACCGCTTTGGGGTTGGCTATCAACCGGTGATTTGGCTTCGTTAGCAGCAGGGCCACCTTCTCGTAATAGCGATTTCAATAGGTCTATAGTTTTTTCTTGTTCTTGAATCTGATTGGCAATTTTGTCTCGCTGTAACTTTTCAGAATACGCAGTGTAAACAACTACGCTACCAGCTGCTGCAATTAATCCGATTACAGGCTGTGCTATTGGTACCCATCCAGCTTGGTTAAAGATGATAAAACCACCACCTACCAAGAAAATCAAAGCTCCTCCACCAGCTAATCCTAGAAGCAGTGGATGCTTAATTTTCCATCCGATCAACGCACCTATTAAAGTCCAGCCCCAAAGCCAAGTTATTTCTCCCCATTCGGGGAAGAACCAAAATATTGGTCTTTGGTCAATCACTGCACTGAGAATTTCACTGACAATATGTGCATGAATGACAATTCCTGGCATCTTCCCAGCGTTATCTTGTCTACCAGTAGAGTAAGGAGTGTTGCGAATATCCTGCTTACTAGGTGCTGTGGCTCCAATTAAAACGATTTTGCCCTTGACCCAATCAGGATTGACTTTATTGTTGAGTACGTCTGTAAAACTGACTGTTCGGGCAACATTATGAAAAGAACGGTAGTTGAGCAAGATTTGAAAACCACCGTTATCTGCTTCTATATAACCGCCAGCATTTTGTGGTAGACGGTTAAATAAGGTTTTACCCAATTTTAATTGTAATGCGCCACCTATTTGGGTAATTTGTGGTTGAATGTTGGCTGTGTCTGCTAGATATTTAAATGCGGCTCCAACTGCCAAAGACTGCTGGCTTTGACATGGTGTTTTTGGTTCAGGATTGACAAATAGCAGGGCGCGGCGAATAACTGCATCGGGGTCTTCTGGCAGATCGGCAAAGCCAACATTATTTGCATCTAATCCCGGCGGAGGGGGCGTTGTCGTGCTACAAATTGGAATAATTTTCTTGTTTGTTTGCAAGCGGTTCAGCAGTTGGGTGTGACCAGGTTCTATCGGTACATCTCGAAAGAAGTCTAAAGCAATGACACGGGCTTGGTTACTTTCTAATTTGCCTAGGAGCCTGTCTAGTTCTTCATCTGTAGGTGTTATGTGCTTGAGTTCTTGGATATCCTCCTCTGTAAATCCCACAATTAAAAGGCGAGGGTCGGGAGGTAAATCTGCACGCCTTTGCATCATCTGGTCAAAAACCTTCAGTTCAAAGTATTCTAATAGTCTGAGCCTTTGAACCCCAACCAAAATTAGTGTAACTAGCACGCTAGTAACTATTACTGGCTGTGTGAATAATTTTTTCGCCCCTGCAAACATAGTCTTACGAAAGTTGGATCTTTATGGTAGGTCAACTACGTTAAAGTACACAACTTTGGCGTTAGTTTAGCCATACACATTAAGAGTAATTGTAGATTGATCACTGAAACTTTCAATGTTATGTATCGGAACTGGAACAAAAGTAATCAAATCTCTAGA
Organism: Nostoc sp. LEGE 06077; assembly: GCF_015207705.1. GTDB lineage: Bacteria > Cyanobacteriota > Cyanobacteriia > Cyanobacteriales > Nostocaceae > Nostoc_B. The sequence continues at coordinate 40,459 of NZ_JADEWI010000022.1, read as the reverse complement.
AGTAGGGAGAATCATATTTGATTTTCCCTACGCCCATTTAAACTAGTTCGCTTTGGCGATCGCACCGCAAGCTAGACGACCACCACCAGCTTCATCTGCTGTACCTCCAGCCTTCTTTTGATCTTGGAGTTTATGCACAATTACAGCACTACCATCACCATCAAATAGACTGGTTGGACTATCGGAAAGACTTACACTGCTAACAAATGCTTCTAAACGACCTTGACCTAGGGGATTAATTTTAATATTTGGTAAATCCCCTAGATGATAAGGATGGTTCTTTTCCACAGGCTTTGATGAACCAAAGGGGCCTGGGTCAAAGTGTCCACCAGCAGAACTAAAAGGCTTTTCAGTGCCTGCTTCACAAGCACCTGTTTCATGGATGTGAACACCATGTAATCCCGGAGTCAAGATTTTCGGATCACCTTTGAGTTCCACCGCCACCCAAACAAAACCATTCTCAGTTTGTGTTGCTTTAAGCGTACCCTCAATACCAGGGCCAATTATTGGGGCTTGCGCTTTTAGCTGTGGCCCAGCACCGTTGGTCGGCGAGGTACAAGCTGTTAGTAGTAGTAGACAAGCAATAACGATGTAAGAGATAAATTTCATAATTAAGATTCTCAAAACTCAATCAACACTGGTTTTGTTATTCAATATCTTGACAACAAGAGGAAGCAAAAATGCGCGAACGTTTACGTAAATGGATACAAGACTTTCAAGAGTGGATCATTTTCGCTTTGATATTTGTTTTGTCAATAGTAGTGATTCGGGTTTTTGAAGATAAACCTCCCTTTAAAAGTATTGTGGAATCATTGATGAGTTCTAAATTTATTAGTACTCTGCAAGACTTGAGTATTTTAGCGGCGGTTATTCTTTACTTCCGAGAAACTCCTTCCCGAAAAAAACAGGAGCATTACGAAGCGTGGCGTGTGATTAACTCCGCTTATGGACAACGAGCCAGTGGGGGTAGACTTCAAGCATTACAAGATTTGAACAACGATGGGATTAGCTTGGCGGGACTCACAGCTGATAAAGCTTATTTAGCTGGGATTAACTTAAAAGGAGCCGACTTGCGAGATGCAAACCTGGAAGGGACTAACCTGAAAAATGCTTGTTTGCAGGAGATTGATTTGCGAAATGCGAATCTTCAACAAGCTGATTTGCGATATGCCAACCTTGAGGGAGCAAATTTAAGAAATGCTAATCTTCAAGGACAAAGTACTAACCTCAGTTACACCAATTTCCAGAATGCTTACTTAAGTCATGCCAATTTTCAATTAGCCTACCTTTGGAGTGCCAATCTTCAAGGTGCTGATTTAAGTTATGCCAATCTTCAAGAAGCTGATTTAAGTTATGCCAATTTGCAAGGGGCTAATCTCAAATATGCCAATTTTCAAGGTGCAGACCTCAGTCCCACCAATCTTGACAAAGCCAACTTTCAAGGTGCAGACTTGCAAAATGCTGATCTCCGAGATGCTCAAAACTTGAATCCAGAGCAAGTTAAATTAGCCAGGAATTGGGAACACGCCAGATATGACGAGGCTTTACGGATGCAACTAGGGTTAAGTCCATTTAGCCAAAATATTGCAGTTATTCAGCCAGAAAACTCTGGTGAGGACGACAATTTATTCAATACTCAGCAATCCCAACTCCCCGACGATTTTTAACGGTTATGGATTGTGTAACTAAGCATCAATCACGACTCTACCGACAGGATAAGCCACACAAGTTAAGATATAGCCTTCTTTAATTTCACTTTCTTCTAAGGCTTCTGAATCATAGCCTTCCATTTTGACAGTTCCTTCTAACTTACGTTTTTTGCAAGTACCACAAACCCCAGAACGGCAACTACTGCGGATTTTCACTCCGCTTTGGTCAGCCATATCTAGGATGCTTTCTTCGCCATCACAAGGTACTTCTTTGCTTGATTTCGAGAAAACTAATAGTGTTTGACTAGAAGATGCTGGTGCGGGAGAGATGGGAGTTGGAGCTGCTAATGGGGTTGTCGCCACACGCGCTACGGCATCTTGAACTGGTGCTGTTTCTGTGGAGATTTTGCCCAACATCTGGCGCAGTCCTAAATTACCCACAGGAGTAGGAGCAACTTCTACCTGAACAGCAGGCGCTGGGGCTTTTTTCGCTTTTTTCCGAGGTGGGCCAAAGCTTTCTTCGTAGTAGTTTTGCATCGGGAAGTCGATGCTTTCGAGCAAGTCATTGACCGATTCCATAAATGGGTTCGGCCCACATACATAGACTGTGCGTTCTTTATAATCTGGTGCAATTAGTTTTAACATTGCCGGATCAAGTCTCCCGGTGAAACTCATCCAACTTTGACCGGGTTCACGACGGGTAATGCTAATTGCCAAATTAAAACTGGGATGATTCGCTGCCATCCAATCTAGTTCCTGCCGATAAATGATATCTCTAGGACTACGGGCGCAGTGGAAAAACACGACATCAACGTTAGAGGCGGTGTCATACAACCAGCGGGACATGGACATCATCGGTGTGATCCCACTACCAGCGGAGATCAGCAACAGTTTTGGTGAAGGATTTGCAAAGCAGGTAAATTTACCTGTTGGGCCATTGAGTTTGAGTGTGCTACCAACCTTGAGGTTGTCGTGCAACCAGTTGGAAACTAACCCGCGTGGAACATCTGAGCCAGCATCTGTTGGTGCCGGGACGCGTTTAACGGTAATTTCTAAGGTATGGGGACGGGAGGGTGTGGATGAGATGGAGTAGGAACGCAACACCTGTTCGCCATTGATTTCTAGATCGAGGGTGACAAACTGACCTGGTTTATAGGTGAAGAGCATTGGTGGGTCTGCCACGAAGCGAAAGGTTTTGACATCATTGGTTTCATCAATGATCTGGATACATTTGACGGTTAAATCTCCTTTCAACCAACGTTCAATTTGGCTGTGATCTACCGTCGCTAGTGGCATATACTCTTGGGGAGCTTTGGCAACGGCGGCTGAAATTATTTGTGGTTCAGGAATTGGCGGTGGGGCGACAGGGGCGATCGCTATTTCTTGTTGTACAGCCTGACCGTTGCTGGGCGTAATCACGTTAGTAACGTTTATATTCAGATCAATCATGGTCGGCTCACTGCTGGATATTACGCCAACCACCATCAAAAAGAACCGCCCAATCTGCATCATATCTCCCATTTTCAGGGGATAATCCTGATTGATTTGGATCTGCTCGGCATTTAACCGCGAACCAGCACGACTTGCCAAATCAGTGTAATAATAATTACCATTTTTGAGAGAAATTTTGCCGTGCATCCGACTGACTTCGGCACTATCTAAAACCACATTACAGTTGGGATAGCGACCAATTAGACACTCGTGATTGAGCATGGTGTCTAAGTTGAGGTCTAGTTCTTTGAGTTCGTTGGGCTGCTGTGGGTCAATGATTCTGAGTTTAAGCATATTAATTACCTAATATGTCAATTCCTATGTGTTTCTACTGCCAAAATCAGGGAAATTGTTTACATTTTATGTTGTAATCATTACCTAAACTCAACGGAGGTAATGAGGAGTGCCAAAAAACTGGCGCTGATCGGTTTAACTGGGATGGCAGTACCATCCCAGTTAAAGGGCTAGAGTTGCGTTATGGAACAAGCTTGTCCCAAACTTGCTTGCAAACGATTACTCAAAAGCTCCAAGATATTTCTGGCTAGTAATGTGTCTTGGGCCAGCACTGCCTCAAAATTCTCGGCATTGATTCTTAATGTCTTAGTTCGGGTACCAGATGCTACTATGGTCGCTGCATAATTGGTATGGTTTAATACTTCCAATTCACCAATAGTTTGTCCCGGTAAGACCACTGACATATCTTGATTACCCATGCTTTGGCTGACTCTGGCCTCACCATCAATTAAAACGATTAGGTCATGAGCCACTGTACCCATCCGGCAAATTTCCTCTTCTGGACGATAAACCCGAATATGGCTATTTTTCGCCAAATCAATTAAGACGTTTGCTTTGAGTCCTGAGAAGAAGCTGCTCTTATACAGCCATAACAACTTTTCTAAGGTTCCTAAAGCTTCCGCCAGGGTATCTCCTTGTTGGGCTTGCATTTCCCACTGCACCAGAATCACGATATCGTCGCCACTGCTGAAGCGGACAACATCACCCTGTTTGAGTTGTGCTTGCTGATCAAGGATTTGTGTTTTACCAATCCGCAGACCGTTACTACTACCTAAATCTTTGACGCTTACGCCTTTTTCATCTATGTAGAAGATGGCGTGCTGACGCGAAACGCGGTTATCGGAAATGATGATGTCGTTGCCAACTTCCCGTCCGACGAGAACTGTGGATTGTTGAAAGACTCGTCTTTCCACACGTCCCATGATTTTGATTTGAGCAATCATGGTCGGTACGGTACTTTTAGCGTGGGTTTGTCCTTGACCGAGAATGCGTTCGGCGGTTTCAATCACCAGTTGATCTTTAGTGGACTTTGTATCTAACAACTGACGAGCTTGTTGGAAACCAAGGCTAGGATCGCTCTGATGTAGCGCATAAAGACTGGCGGCTTGGACTAAGGGATCGATATCTTGCAACATTTGCATTAAGACATCAATAATCACATCAGAACGGAGTGCTGGTTCTGGGATTTGGGTGGGCGCGACAATTGAACTCCAAGTAGAGTTTGTGGGTGGCGCAGAGTTCTGTAGGGAATTGGGCGCGTCGATTCGCGTATCAGCCAGCCCAGGATTTATGTCTGTGGCTATGCCAACTGACTGAGTTACGAGGTCTTTGGCTTGGCGTAAGGAGGCAATGACTCTCATACTGAGCCGAGATATCCATTTCGACTGCTCTTCATTTGACCGCAGAATATCTCCGAGGATATTGGCTGCTAGTACACCTATGGAACGAGCAATGTCGAGGGCTTCTGGGGTATCTCCTAAAATTTCTAGGATGCTGAGTAATTGGGTGACAATCAGTTTTTGTTTTTCTTGGACTGCTTGTCGTAGTAGGACGTAAACCGGGGCGTGGGGGTTGGGAACTAAGTTTTGTAGTGCTTGATAGCGAACAGCTAAGTCTTGTAACTGAGACAATAAATTCTCTGCTGTCCTTAGTAATGCGCCATCTTGGTTAAACATTTCTGCCAAGACTTGTTCTTGTTCGGCAGATGTGATGGCATATTCTTGCCGCAAGCTCATAATTTGCTTTTGTTTGCGCTCGAAGGCATCTGATAAGGGAGTGCCTGTTTCTACTAGTTCTTGGATGACTAATTCGAGGGCGCGGCGATAGCTATCAATCCGCAGTTGGTTTTCGCGGCTGAGTTGTCTTTGAGGATCGAGTAGGGCGGGGTCTTCGACACCTAGTTCTGCGAGTACGGAGTAGTGTTCTTCATCGCTGATGTTCAGTTCTTTGCGGACATCTTTGAGAACTTCTAAGCTGTCGGCAGATTGAACGTTACCTTCTTGGAGAGATTCTTGCAATACGCCTTTATAGACGCGCAGTCTGTCAGCACGGCTAAAACCGGGTAGGACTTTAGCCAGAACATAGACTTCGTTGGGTAGTAGATCTTGGAGTGATCGCCCTTCGAGGAATTTGCTCCAATCTACTGCTAGTTTGTTCAACTGACGACGCAAACTACTAGCCAAACTCTCACGGGAATAATTTTCTTTGCTCCGCGCTAAACTTCTATGTAGCCATAAACTACTGACCAATACGACAAAGGCATTAAGTACCAAAACCCCCCAAGTGGGAAACAAACTAATGTTGGGACGACCACCGAAGGAGAAGAAGACGTTAAAAGAGATAAATGTACACAAGACAAAGCAAGTGTGCATAATATCTTCGTCACTAATATTTCTGCCTTTGCGTTTGAGGAAGGCGCGATAAACTTTTTCTAAGCTGGAACAAATCAAGTAACTCAGACCAGCACACACGGCGATGGTAATAGGAGCTGCGATGATTTTGGGAATGGGTATCGCTTGTCCAAAGAAATAAAAACCGGGATTGAATAGGGTACTTAACTGCCCTTCTTCATGTGTCCAAGCTCCGGAGTAGTAGTAGTCCCAGTTCCCAGCGTACACGTAATAGAAGAAGTAGAAACCAAACATCAGCCCAAAATAGGTGTAAAACACTAGTTTTTGGTCTGGTCTGGTAATTCCTTCCCAGTAGGAGCGTTCTGAGTCAATGTCAATACAAGGAGATTGACAACTAACGCAAGCACTTTTTTCGTTACCACTAGTATCGACACTGCGACACATGGATTGAGTGATGCTTTGGGGTGGTTTGAGGTGAGCATCACTGCCTAACAATCCTCTGGGGCCTGTGTAAAACATCTGCACGGGAGCCATTGGGCAGAAGTATTGACACCAACTTCTCCCTTTGAAGAGAAAGCCTACGCCAATGGAAGAAGCGATGGTGAACAACAAGAATGCAGCCATTGCTGTGCGATCGCTGTTCACAAATAAAATGCGGATGTTCAATCCCAAATAGAAAAGGAACATTTGCAGGTATAGGTAATTGCGCCCTAACCACGATTCCTTTTCTACCCCAGCTAATTCGTACCGAATGTTGCCTGTATCTGGGTTAACGACTTTGCGTTTGCGCTGAATCCCTAAGGCGCGGGGAATTTGGGAGAAGAAATACAACGGGCAAATCCGCCGCCAAAATTCATGCCCAAATAACAGCAAAACCATGATCCCAATGGGCAATACCATCGCCCAAAAAATCCGCGCTCCCATAGGATAGGGTTGCTCTGGTAAACATACACCCTGAACGGCTACGCAATCATCTGGGTCAAGATATCTCTCTGGATGGAGATGGAAAGGACTTGCTGTATTACTTGGGTCAGTTAACCATGCCGAAAGTGGATCATAAAATAAAGAAAAAATTAATGTCAGCCAGCCGATAGCAAGCAGCCACCTGACAATGTGCATCTTTTTTTCTGAGACTTGACTAATCATTGTTTGCAGTTGCTATAAAGTTAGAGTTCTAGTATGTATTAGTGGATAAAATTCCCTAGACTGAGTAAAAGTTCATAGAAAAACTATCAGCTACTACTGCCTTGTTAGTTAACAGATAAATGGTTTGTCTGAGATCCAAGGAAATTTAGCTGTACAAACAACTTGATATTTGATTGCTTGTATTTTTATGTGAAGTCTAGTGATTATACAAATTGATGGGTGTTGTGATTGGTGAAGTTATGTTTACTATTAATACTCCTGTTATACGTACGTATGATGTTATAAGGTTTTGCGTGCAGGAAATTAAAAGTTTTTCTTAATCATTGTTTCACCACGGTAAAGTTTCTGCTTATTGGTGATAAGGTAATTTTGACAAGTAGAGGACTACTGGATGGTGCAGCAAGGCACAAGAGGTTCTTGAGTAATTTCTTCTAAGCCTCCAGAGCGTAATAAATCTTCCCAATCATTTTTAATGGTGAGATTGTTAGGGCTAGATTTACGCAATTCACTCAGAATTGCTAAAGAATCTTCCCAAAATCCAGATAAGGCATAAATGGCTGCTTGTTCTTCTGGTTTGACTTTCTCTAATTGAGTCGTCAATTCAGCATCTGGGGCAATACGTGCAATGGAGCCAGAAACGGTATAGTCTAGCTGCCGATCGCTGCGATCGCAAATTATCGAAAAGTCCCAGCGATAAGTTTGACCAACTTTTAAACTTGGCGCATTTGAATTTTCGGGCAAGTTCAGGCTGACGATACCAGCTTTAGTTGGTGTTTGCAAGGTCTTTTGATACACAATATTGTCTTGATCATCTGACAAAACCAGTTCCATTACTGGTGCAGATGTTTGCGGTACATAAAATAAGAAAGAGGGATTCGCGGCGGTAGTTCTTTGCATTGGATCAAAGGTTGGTGTCAGCGCCATTAAGCGTTTTTTACCGGGAATGCAAACAGCCCCAGTTTCGCTAAGACGTTGCCCGCCACGGGTTCCCCCCTGCACTTGCCGCGCTGGTTTGCCCAAGTTTGTGGGAATATAGGTAACGTAGGTTTGACGCTTGTTGCCATTGCGGCGATCGCGTGATACATAAATTTGGATATTATTCACCGCTGTGGTAGCGTAGCGATCGCCAGGCCTTGCTTGAAGTGCTTGTTTAAAATAATTTAAAGCAGCTGAGTAATTACGCTGGCGGGTAGCATTATAACCCCACTGCATATATTGGTTGTAGTTCGAGTGATATTGAGCTAAGTCGGAAGGCACGGCTGCTACTTTATCTGAACTAACAGGTAAGAGAGAGCCAAGCACTAAGGTTACACAGACGCATCTTATCAGGAAAAACGGTTTCATAGCCAATCCCTTCACTTGGGCTTTACTGTATGTTCATACAACATAGATAGGTTGTATTTCGCAGATCTATGCAAAATTTTATCTAGTCTTCGTGACAATTTTCTGTGTTATCTGTGAAACTATGGAGTTGATTGAATTAAGTTAATTAAGTATCTCCCTGCTGCGAAAGACTACAAATAAACTATCTCATCAGTAATAAACTACAGTTTTTAGGTGTTAATGTTACTTAGCGATTTGTGGTGTTGGTTCTTCCGTAAAACTACTATAATCCAGTTACAACTTGCTTGTACATATTTTTATGTTCAAGATTAGTAACAAATAAGTAAGATATTTATCAAAACAAAACGCACAATTGTGTTCTGTATGAGTGGCGGGTGTGAATCCTCCACTGATTAATTACTAAAACAACTCGCTACAATTGGGATGCGGTAGGAAAGCATTGTTAAAGTATGAGATTGATTTCTGAACCACCAATTCCTGTAAAAATTCAAAAAATGAAGGAGCGGGTACGCTGGAAACATCCCAGTATGGCACAGTACGGCATCGATCAAACCAGTATGGTGATTGACGATGGCAAAGATGAGCATCCCGAATTTTCGTTTTTGGTGATTGGGGATAGTGGGACAAAATCTCATTACGGACACCACCCGCAACGGGAAGTAGCTGAATTAATGCTGGCGCATAAAGATGATTGCCGTTTTGTGCTACACACTGGCGATGTGATTTATGTTGTGGGTTCCCATGAATATTACCCAGCCAACTTTATTGAACCTTACCGCGAGTTTTTAATGGGTGGCGAGAACCCAAGAAACATTGCTTACGATCGCATGACTTTTAACTTACCGTTTTTACCAGTCTTAGGCAATCATGATTATTATGATGTGCCGTTGATGTATCGTTTAATTACTGGTAGTACATTGCGGCTGCGACGAATGCTGCGGTACAAAGATTTTGAAATTGGTTGGCATGGTTCAAATCAAGGCGATGCTTATGCCAGAGCTTTTCTCGATTATCTAGCAGGTATTCACTCCCAAGAAGAGTTGCAGCATCATTTAGACCAACACTACACCGGAAAAACTGACGCTGGTCGTTGTTTGCGTTACGTTCCCGGAGAGTTTACTCGTGTACCCAATCGTTATTACACATTTCGGTATAGTGGTATAGATTTTTTCGCGCTTGATTCTAATACTTTTAATATGCCATCGCCTTTACCGACAACTCAAGCCGGAGATCATTACCGTCGGGAATTACAAAAGCGCCGCCAGGAAATAGATAGAGAAGAAGAGCAGATTTTGGCAATGAGCGATCGCCTCAATCCTGACAACCCAACCGATGCGGAACAACTCGACGACCTCAGTGCCAAATTAGACCAAATTAACGAAATCAAACTCGACATTGAAAAACAATTATCATCCCACCAATCGCTAACAATTGACTTTGAACAACTAGAATGGTTGCGCGACAAACTCATTGAATCTTGGCATACCTCAGAAGTCCGCGGGCGGATTCTGTTTTTTCACCATCCCCCCTACGTCACCGAAGCCACAAAATGGAGTCAAGCGCAAACTTTAGCAGTACGTCACCGTTTGCGGTGGGTATTAGAACAAGTCAAAGAAAATCTTGGTTCCCTTACAGAAGGCCGTCCCATAGTTGATTTAATCTTCAACGGCCACGCCCACTGTTTAGAATATCTCCGCATAGCTGATACAGGATACGCTGATTCTCATATCCCTTGTATTATCTCTGGTGGTAGTGGCCGCCGTCCCCGCCCTCAGCGTAGAGAAGGAACAGAATTGTTAGAGGCTTTTACCGAACTTCCCGGTAGTCCGATTCGCAAAGTCGCAGATTCCCTACTTTATGTCGGTAGACATGGTTACGCTTCTCAAACACGCTTACCTTATTCCTGCGTGCGAGTTGATGTCCAAGATGGTTATCCACTTAAATTTATTGTCCGACCTTTAATAGCTGAACGCATTGATCAACAATGGCATCAGTATGAAATGGAATCATATAAAGTATGAAGTACGATTTTTCTAGAATCATGCGATCGCAGAGCAGCTTCATCAAACCTATTAGCTCATATCAATTCTTATTAAAACCACAGATTTCAATTTCTTCCCGATTAAAATTATCCATCAATATTTTACGCAAAATGCGCTGAATATGTAGGTGCTTTCCTGGCTTAACTTTTGTCAGCGTCAGCAGTAATAGATTACTCTCACCAAAATGTTCTATTCCCGCTACTCGTGTAGGTTCTATCACATCTTGTTCATCCAATTTTAACTGCTGTCCTACTTTTTCAACCACTCTATATACATGATCTAAATTAGAGTTGTAAGAAACACTAACTTCTACCCTGGCATATATATATTGCTTGGAAAAGTTGATAATTGAACCTATATCTCCATTACGAATAATTTGCAATTGACCATCAGGATGGCGGACATGAGTGGTTCGCAGTTCAATGGCTTCAACAATTCCTTCTACATTTCTCTCTTCCATTTTCCCCGCTTCAACATAGTCTCCTACCAAGTAATAGTTTTCAAATAAAATCAAAAATCCACAAACAACATCATTAATTAGGTTTTGCGCCCCCAGCCCAACTGCTATACCCACAATTCCTGCACCTGCTAAGATAGGTGCAGGGTCAATACCAATCAGTTTGAGTATAGTTACTCCGCCAGTAAAATAGATAAAATATTTGGCAAAACTCCGAATTAAGGGAATGAGTGTTAGCCGTTTCTGCCGTTGTGAATCGTTACTATCTGTAGTTCTTAAATAGAACTCATCCAGAATAAAGTAAGTGACTTCTATTAAAACGTTGCTAATAAAGAAAACTCCAATAATCTGCACAATTCTAGGAGTATAAGCACTTATCCAAGCAATTGGTTCTATTTCTGGAAGAACAAGATTAACTATACCTACATAGAGAACATATTCCAAACATTTTTTGAATAAAGGAATTAAGTGGCGTAAACGTTCATATAAACGCAGTAAATTGTTAGAATTAGAAAACTTTAAACTGAGGGCATCCAGAGTATCAACAATAGTAGCAACTGCTTTGACAATGAGTAAACCAACTGAGATAGTGAGATAAATTTTTAACGCAATAAAAAGATATTTAGTAACAACTGCCGATAGGTACAAGAAATTAGCACATAAAATAGCAGAATATATCCAGATACTATGAATAATAATTCTTTTTAACGTTTGGAAAAAAGCCTCAACGCTCTCATCATTAGCTTTGATTTGATCAACTTTCTTGGCGTAGTCGCAAATCCAGTCTATCCCTCGGCTTAAAGGTGGTACGGTAAATTTAACTAGCAATAGCAAAGTGATGGTTTTTAAACTGGCAGTAAATAAATTAACCCAAAATTGAGTGGGAAGGCTGCGAATCAGATTAAGTTGAAATTCTTGAACGTTTCCACCGCGATAAATTATTATTCCATTGACACTAACTAATGCTAGACATAGCACCACAGCAATCAGGATGAAAATTCTGCTCATACTCCGGCGCAAGAAAATTATATTTTCAGTTTTTCCTTGCATCCAAGAAACTTTAGCCACTTGCTTGAAGATGATGCCAATTAGCCAGTTAAACAGCGAGAAAATGACGATTAAAAATATGATTTCACCCAGGATAATTAGTATATTCATCTCTTAAATATCAATTGTTCGCTGTTCTTTGTTCTGACTTCGTTAAGCTGGATTCCAAGTGCCGTGGAAACTAGGCGGAATAACACTTGGTAATCTAAGTTTGCACACAGGTTCTTCGTCCAAGCGATCGCTATCAAAAATCCAAACTTCACTAGTATGAGAATTACCATCGTAGACAACTGTCATTACCCAACTTTGCTCAGGGTTTTGGGTATCTTGAGCAGGTAGTGGTTCTGAAGGATAGAGATTTTCTGGTAGTTTCGCTTCGGTCAGAATTTCAGTGTGGTGATCAAAGCGGGCGATCGCATTTAATAGTTCTTGGCTAATATCTGTGCCTTGTTGGTATGAGGCAAAATATGTATATCGAGAGAATTGCCCGACACTTTGCTGTGGTACATTGGGGAACTCGCAATGTCTGTCTAGCACCTGCTCAATGGTTGTAACTTTGCCCGTTTGAGGCTGAAGATGTATTCTTGTGAGTGTACTTTTAGCAGCAGTGTGAGTTTTACCTGTAGATACTTCCTTCAGATATTGGTTGGTTTGAAAGTCTTTGTATTGAGCAATATCTACAATCACTGAACCACTAGCATCTAAATAACCGTTGGCAAAATGCCATTGATACCACGGTTCGGTTTCACTACGACTCACCAGAGATAATGTCTGACGATCAAAAACTAAAATTTGAGTTCCTAGTTGAGGTTGCCACTCTAGTGCATCACTATAGCTTGTTCCTAGCAGTACAGGCAAAATATTCAGCCGCACTGGCGGAATGCAAAACACAAGATATTGCCCTGATAACACAAAATCATGCAATATTGGGATTCCATCAAGAGAGTATGTTGCTTTTTGAATAATTTTCCCAGTGAAATCGCTCTTGTAAAGATTTAGTTTGGCATTTAATCCGGGAGTGACACCAAAGTTAAAAATTTCCCCGGTTTGTTTGTCACGCTTATAGTGTGCAGAATAGCTGAATCCTTGATTTAACCCTCCTAAATCATCTTCGCCGTGGGTTTCTAAAGTTTGCAAATCTAAGGCGTAGGGTTTACCACCTTCCCACAGCGCTAAAAGTTTATCAGGAAGGGCTAACACCGAAGTATTGGCAGTGTTTTTCACTGGTTTGAGCCATTGATTCCAAAAGGCTCCTGGTGCAGTCATACCATAGTTACCATAAAGCAGTTTAGCGGCTGCGGTTTCTTCTTGATAACCAGAGGTTTGTACGTAACGATAAACGGCGCTGGCTCCTGCATCGGTAAAATGAACAGCGAGAATGGCTCCATCTCCATCAAACCAATGTCCCATAACCTTTTTACCACGTTCTAGCCGCGCGGGTCCATTACGGTAGAGTGTCCCGCGTAAGCCATTGGGGATTTTACCAGAGATAACGGGCAATTGGGTCAGCGGAAATTCTGTTGCCGGTTGAGCGATCGCACTAGACCAAGCTTTTGTTGTTGATTTTTGACTGATGGTAGGCATATTAAATTTAGCGAGAGAACCAGAACTTAATGAATATTACGTCATATAAAGGCTGGTTTACATCCATATATGAAAATAGTTTCGGGCTGACAAATCCTTTTGTGAAAAATAGCCCGAAACCTGGATTATAGGTGTAATCTCAAAGTTATTAAGTAATACAGATATCTTGAACTATTCTCAATAACTGTAAGTACAACAACTGGAAAAACCAAACTATATAAAAGAACCAAATCTTTTTGATTAAGCTAAAACTTCAGTTTGTAATAGCGCTTTACGTAGTGCAGTTACAGCTTCTTCTGTTTCGATTAATCTATTAATAGCAAGCGCAATATCATCTTCAACTTTTAGCAGTTTAGCTGCTTTTTTTACAGCCTTTTGCTCTTCCATTGAGTAATTGTTATCCGCACGAGACATTTGAATTGCATGATACAACAATGACCTTGATTTAGACCAAGTAGAAACATCAACTGAAATCTTGCTCAGGATACTTTCTAAATCAGCATTTTTGTAGGCAAATGTTTTGTATTTTGCTATTACTTCTTCTGGCGCACCAGCCAATCGTTGATGATTTTCTAACCAATTAAGTTCGGCTTCGGAAACTTCTCCATCGGCTCCAGCAATAGTGAGTAGCGCATATCCGTAATTAACATATGCTTCAAAGGGAGCTTCGGAAATACCTAAGTTTTTTTTCAAAAATTCTGAAGCAGGTAGTATTTCTTCCACATTAGTCATAACATTACCTTTTGAGGTTTGTTGTGGTTGTTACTTGAAAAGTCTGGGAAAAGGTAACACTCACTTGATATTTTTTAATGTCTCCGACTTCTAATAAGAATGCAAGGACAGTTAAGACAGTTAAGATAGTGAAGATTCTTGATAATAAAACTAAATGTAATTTAGATTTTTATATGTATATTGCTTATTTGAGTATTTCTGGGTTGAGTAAAGTACATCTTGAAAGAGTGCAAGAGGATGCATTTACTTTCGGTAAATAGATACAGCAGGGGATGGGTAACAGAGTTGACTGCAAATTTAAATGATTTTGGTGACTTTATTCCAAACTATCGTAGCGATCGCAGTCAAGCTTACAGTTATCATAAATCCACTAGAAATAAGTTTATAGTGTCAAAATTTTAGGTGTATAGTCTAGCCGTAAAATCACTTATAAGTCTTCTGAGGAGATGCTTTCGCGGCTACGGTGGTTGGCGGCTTGTAATAACAAAGACTCAGCAAATGCGATCGCTTCTATTGCAGATTTACCCCCGGCTAATTGCGCTAGTTCTTCCCGGCGAGTATTGATATTGTCTAAATAAGTGACTCGAACAACGGTACGCTGTTCTGTACTGCCGTTGTTTGTTTTTTTACCTTTACCTTGAGTAATAGTTTGCTTATCAACCCGGAAATGACGGTCAGCCATCGCAGCTACTAAAGGTTGGTGTGTGACACATAATACTTGATGGTTTTGACCGAGTTGGTGTAATTTTTCGGCGATCGCTTGGGCGACTCTCCCAGATACGCCAACGTCAATTTCATCAAATACCAATGTCTCGGCGGAGTCTGCTTGGGAAAAACAAGCTTTCAGCGCGAGTAAAAAGCGGCTCATTTCTCCGCCGGAAGCGATTTCTGTCAATGGTTGCAATGGTTCCCCAGGGTTAGGACTGAACACAAAGGTGATTTTATCTGCACCCGCCGCCGTGGGGACGATGGGGACTATCTCAACTTGGAATTGTACTTTTTCCATCGCCAGTGGTTTCAGTTCGGCGATCAACCGAGTTTCTAAGTTATTCGCCGTTTGACGGCGCAATTTAGTTAACTTTTGGCAAGCTTGGGTGAGTTTATCAAAACAAGTTTTTTCTTGCTGTTCCAGGCTTTCAATCGATTGTTCACTATCGTTGAGGTCGGCTAATTCTTGTTGGATGCGTTGGTAGTAGGCGATCGCTTCTGTGAGTGTCGGCCCGTACTTGCGGCAAATTTGCTTTAATTCTCGAATTCGTTCTTCTACTTCTTCTAATCGTTGCGGATCGGCTTCTAAACTGTCCCCGTAGGCGTTAATCTGTCGTCCTACTTCTACAACTGCGGTTTGGGCATCTCTCACCAGTTCTAATAATGATTGCAGTTGGCTATCATATTCCACCATGTCATTTAAGGTGGCTTCGCTATCTCCCAATAAGTCGGCGGCTGCTGGCGTATCCCCGTCGTTTTGATACAAAGCCTGATAAACTTTGTAACTCATCTGTTGTAAATCAACGACGTGATTTAAACGTTCCCGTTCTTGTGTGAGTTGTTCTAATTCTTGCGGTTCGCTGAGGTTGGCGGTTGTTAACTCTTGCACTTGATAAGTGAGCAAGTCAAGTTGTTGTAGGCGTTCCCGTTCGGAGGTGCGGCGTTTCTCTAAGGCGAGGTGGGCTTGTTGGTAAGCATGATAAGCTGTAGCAATGACTTGACGTTGTTTGATTAAAGCATCCCCACCATATACATCCAACCATTCCCGGACTTGGGCAGATTGTCCTACTTGGACAGTTTGACCTTGGGCTGTAATTTCTACGAGGCGATCGCGCAATCCTACCATGAGTTGCCGATTTACTAACACACCATTCACCCGCGATCGGCTGCGAATATTACTACCTGTGGCTGTAATTTCTCTACTGATAATTACTGAGTTATCGTCAATTAAATCTATTTCCTGCTCAGTTAACCAAGCGGTTAAAGGCTGATGAGATTGAAAAGTAGCTTCTACCATTGCGCGGCTTGTCCCAGTCCGAATTACTCGGCTAGAGACTTTACCACCCAAAGCCGCATCAATCGCATCTAAGATAATCGACTTTCCCGCGCCGGTTTCACCTGTTAAGACATTTAGCCCAACGCCAAATTCTAGTTCCAGTTGGTCAATCAGGGCAAAGTTTTCAATTCGCAAACTAAGCAGCATCAAGCTTCTCCCTTTTTAGTGCTGAGTGCTGAGTGCTGAGTGCTGAGTATGTTACTAGTAGTCAAAAGAATCTTAAAGTAAGTAGTGCCGTAGGCACTCATTGTCCTGACTCAGCAACGCCACTTGCTGCAACGGAGGGAACCTCCGCAACGCAGTGGCTCCTCAGCACTTTCTAATCAGCACTTACAATGGAACTAGTACGTCCACTTCAGTGTAGCAAACCTAGCTATTGCCTCTCCTGGTGTAAATAAATATTTTAAGCAGTAGTAGCCACAACATTCTTGTGCGGAAAATGCTAATTAAGCTGATCCCCAATATTAGGGATGTTGATAGCTAAACATATTGTTACAATACTTAACAAGTTCCATTCGACTGGTAGCTTTCTTCATGATGGTTAAGACACTTCCCCA
This sequence comes from Nostoc sp. LEGE 06077, assembly GCF_015207705.1. GTDB lineage: Bacteria > Cyanobacteriota > Cyanobacteriia > Cyanobacteriales > Nostocaceae > Nostoc_B. Next base: position 23,721 of record NZ_JADEWI010000022.1, on the reverse strand, counting down.
AACTTCCCAAACGATTGAGGGCGAACTGCATAAAACTGAAGTCGTATCAGACAATGGTACACAAGCTTTGGTTGTGTATAAGAGTAGCCCGTCGTCCACTTCCCCAAGTCAGTTAATCAAAAACGCTGAGTACGAAGCCATAAAGTACAATCCTTTAGATGTGGCGGCGCATTATCAAAAGAGACCGCTACAAGTTTTGCAGCGAATTGCTACGGTATTGCAACCAACTTTAGCCTTTGCTTTTGGGGTGTGGTGGGACAGTAAACGGGGAAAAGTTGTTAAAAATGACCGTCGCCGTTCTGTGCAACTCAGAGAATTGTTGACACGACTGGGGCCTGCTTACATCAAAATAGGTCAAGCATTATCTACCAGGCCAGATTTAGTCCCGCCTGTTTATTTAGAAGAGTTAACTAAGTTACAAGACCAGTTACCGCCCTTCCCGAATGAAATTGCTTACCAGTTTATTGAAGAAGAACTAGGCGCACCACCAGAAGAAATTTATACCGAACTTTCAGTTGAACCAATTGCGGCGGCTTCCTTGGGACAAGTTTATAAAGGTAAACTCAAAACAGGTGAAGAAGTTGCCGTTAAAGTGCAGCGACCTGATTTAAGAGAAAAAATTACGATTGACTTATATATTTTGCGCCGCATCGCTGGTTGGGTACAGCAAAATTTCAAGCGGGTGCGGAGTGATTTAGTTGGAATTTTAGATGAATTAGGCGATCGCATTTTTGAAGAAATGGATTATATCCATGAAGGTGAAAATGCCGAGCGCTTTTTCCAATTATACGGTCATATTAAAGATATCTACGTACCGAAAATTTATTGGGAATATACCCATCGTCGCGTATTGACGATGGAATGGATTAACGGGACAAAATTAACCCAGACAGCCGAAATTACCGCCCAAGGGATAGATGCACGTTATTTAATTGAAGTAGGGGTGCAGTGTTCTCTGCGACAGCTATTAGAACATGGATTTTTCCACGCCGACCCGCACCCAGGTAATTTATTAGCCACACCGGATGGGAAATTAGCTTATCTCGACTTTGGGATGATGAGCGAGATTCAGCCGCCCCAACGATATGGTTTAATTGAGGCGATTGTCCACGTAGTTAACCGTGATTTTGAAGGTTTAGCGCAAGATTACGTCAAACTCGACTTTTTAACACCAGACACAGACCTTACACCAATTATCCCCGCATTTGCCAGAGTATTTGCTGATGCCCAAGGCGCTAGTGTAGCGGAACTCAACATTAAAAGCATCACCGATGAACTCTCAGCGTTGATGTATGAATATCCCTTCCGCGTTCCGCCTTACTACGCTTTAATTATTCGCTCTCTGGTAACACTCGAAGGAATTGCAATCTTTATCGATCCTAACTTCAAAGTTCTCAGCGAAGCTTACCCTTACGTTTCCAAAAGGTTACTAACTGACCCAGCGCCCCAATTAAGAACATCACTACGAGATTTACTGTTTAAAGAAGGCAAATTCCGCTGGAATCGCTTAGAAAATTTGTTACGCAACGCCCGTAATAATGAAGACTACGACTTGAACTTAGTCTTAAATCAAGGTTTAGATTTTCTCTCTTCCGAACGTGGTGCATTTATTCGTGACAGATTAGTCGATGAATTCGTCAACGGAGTTAATGCTTTAAGTAAAAATGTGCTGCACAACTTCACCTATTTACTACGAGAACGGGTAGGTTTAACAGCAGTCAACGAAACGCCAGCCGCAACAGTAGAACAACAACAAACCTTAGAACATATCAAGCAAATTTTGCAAATACTTCAAGAAACCCGTGGTTTTGACACCATGCAATTAGCTCCTCAATTAGCCCAATTGTTGGTTAATCCTGGTGTGCAGCGTTTGGGTCAGCAAATTGGGACGCGTTTATTACAGAAGTCTTTAGCACATCTAATTCGGGAGTTATTAGCAGCAGAAGATATTGATCAAATTAGGAAGCCAAGAGAAAGAGAAGGAGTTATTGTGCCAACTACTTGATGGCGATTAAAGTCAGGTGGGCAATACTGAAAAATCGATTAAGTCCTGATTTTTTATTTGTGATATTGCCCACTTGACAATTATTTAAAATGTGCAGAATAGCCAGTAGATTCAATTTTTTAATTTAAATTAGTATCGCACCAAGTGAGTTAATCACTTTATTCTTCCGATCTTGCGAGTAGTGCAGACTTCGCTTGTTTTGTGTAGTAACGCATTATATTCTCGTTGCCAAACGAGCTAGTGTATCTCTGTTAATTTGTATTCATCTATAGTGCTAAATTATTGGGAATTTCTCCGGTTTTTTTATCAAACCACAGGCTGATGTAGATACAAGATTTACTGAGTTTCCTAGTAGGTAAAGGTAACAAAAACTTTAGGAGACGCAATGTTTTACCACACCAAAAAATTACAGTATTTCAAACCCCCAGAAAAGCCTGATGCAGTCTACGCTATGAAGATTCAAGAACTGATTGGTGGCACTTTTGGTGAAATGACTGTGATGATGCAGTATCTGTTTCAGGGTTGGAACTGTCGCGGCCCAGCAAAATACAGAGATATGTTACTAGATGTGGGTACGGAAGAAATTGGTCACATCGAAATGTTAGCAACGATGATTGCCCACCTACTAGACAAAGCACCAGTTAAAGTCCAAGAAGAAGGCGCACAAGATGCTGTAGTGGGTGCGGTGATGGGTGGTACCAATCCACGCGAGGTGATTATGAACGCGGCGATGAACCCCCAGCACGCTATTGTTTCTGGTTTGGGTGCTACGCCATCTGATAGCGTTGGCTATCCCTGGAATGGTCGTTTTATCGTTTCTAGCGGCAATCTCTTGGCAGATTTCCGTTCTAATCTCCACGCCGAAAGTCAAGGACGTTTGCAAGCGGTACGATTGTACGAAATGTCAAACGACCCTGGTGTAAGAGATACCTTGAGTTTTATGATTGCTCGTGACACCATGCACCAAAATTTGTGGTTAGCAGCAATTGAAGATTTAGAAGCCTCTGGACTCGAAACTACTCCAGTACCTAGTTCTTTCCCTCTAGAACTAGAGAAACGCGAGTTTGCCTATCAGTTTTGGAATCACTCAGAAGGTACGGAAAGTTCTGAAGGTCGTTGGGCAAAAGGTGCTTCAATGGATGGCAAAGGAGAATTCCACTATGTTGCTCATCCCCAACCTCTAGGCCCAGAACCACAACCACCACAGCCAGATGTAATATTACACGGTACGCTCAAAACTCAATCTACACAAGGTAATGGTGCTAGTGGGGTTTCTGTAGTTGATACCACAGTGATCAAACGTTAGCGGAATTTTTCTAGGTTGAGTTACGCAAAGCGTAACTCAACCTACTTCTATGATTTCTTACGCTAAATGTTGCTGTACTTTAGCAACTAATTCATTTGTCCAATGTTGGGTAAGTTCGGCATCAGCGGCTTCAACCATGACTCTAATTACTGGTTCTGTACCGGAGGCGCGGACTAAGATTCTCCCAGTATCACCCATTGCGGCTTCGGCTAAGGCGATCGCATCTTGAACAGGTTGACAATCTTTCCAGCCCAAACGGCGATCGCGATCTACTACTCGTACATTCTTCAATAATTGGGGATAAGTCTGGAAGCTTTGGTCAACTAATTCGCTTAGAGAAACACCAGATTGTTTAACTAAGTTGGCGATATGCAAAGCTGTTAATAAGCCATCGCCAGTAAAGCCATAATGTCTACACAAAATATGCCCAGATTGTTCGCCGCCTAGCATTCCTCCAGTCCGCAGCATTTCGGCTTGCACATATTGATCACCGACAGCGGTACGAATTAATTTACCACCTTGTTGTTGCCATGCCCGTTCAAATCCTAAGTTGGCCATAACGGTGGAAACTATCAAGTTATCTGGTAGTTGTTGCTGTTGTTGCAGCTGGCGACCCCAGAGGTAAAGAATATAGTCGCCATTGATTTGTCTACCTGTATTATCTACAGCTAACACGCGATCGGCATCACCATCAAAGGCAAATCCGACATCAGCGTGATGTTCTTTGACTGCGGCTTGCAGAATATCCAGGTGGGTGGAACCACACTCAACGTTAATGCGATCGCCATCAGCTGCATTATGTAAGCAGATAACTTCTGCGCCCATTTCCATCAATACTTGTGGTGCTAACCCAACGGCTGCACCCCAAGCCAAATCTAAAACTATTTTCATTCCTTGCAGATTTCCGTTATTCTGCAAGGGTTGTTTCAATGCTTGGCTGTAATCTTCTACTAATTGCGGACGAGAATAATGTCTACCGCAACCCATCCCACCTGTAACTGCTAACTTACCACGCAATCCGGCTTCAATTTCTGCTTGTAAGGCTTGTGGTAACTTCGCACCATCCGCACCAAAAACTTTAATCCCGTTGTCTTCCGGTGGATTATGACTGGCAGAAATCATCACCCCCCCGATCGCCTCACTCATGCTGGTAAGATAGGCAACGCAAGGTGTAGGACATAACCCTAAATACCAAACTTCGATACCAGCTGCTGTTAGCCCAGCACTCAAAGCCATTGCCAACATATCGCTAGAATTACGAGAATCTTGCCCTAGAATTACTGGTCGTGTTTCACCTGCATGATTCCGTAAAACTACACCTGTCCAAAAACCTATTTGTAAAGCTAAAGGCGCATTCAGTAATTCTCCTACCTTTCCCCGAATCCCATCTGTACCAAACAGAGGCGTTGATGGTAATGATATCAAGCTAAATGCCAAATTCTCATCCAGTCCTGTTTCACAACTATGAGATTCTGTAACCGAAAGACCTCTTATATTGCCTTGAGTTCTAGTTATTGATGAAACCATAATATTAAATACCCCACACCGTAACACCAGAAAATATTACTTTACTCTTTAATTCAACCAATTCAAGTAGCCGTCATGAACATAGAGGCTAGAGTTTAGAGGTTAGTTCTTTACTCAGCACTCAACACCCAGAACTTTTATCTGTACTATATACTCGTTTTTCTTTGCAGGAATCTATTACCAATAGACTGGATTAAGTAAAAATCTCTAAAATTTTTCTGAGGTTTGTAAATTTTTTATACAGAAACTCCAGTAATCATCATCTTCGCCATAAATTTTACCCTTGGTCATGAGTGGAGTAGTTACTTTCCCGGAGTTCCATCCAGCTTTACAAAAGTAAACAATCTAATTGCTTAAAAATTTTTAATATAAATTCTCATCAAATAGTTCTAATGTAACTTTTTAATGACCTTTCTTAGCCGTTCGTAAATACGGAACCTCGGTATATCCTTTTAAAGGTGAAAAATTTTAGTATGAGCAGCAATTTAGCCAGCAAGTTGCGTGTCGGGACAAAAAAAGCCCACACAATGGCAGAAAATGTAGGTTTTGTCAAGTGCTTCTTAAAAGGAGTGGTAGAGAAGAATTCCTATCGGAAGCTAGTGGCTAACTTTTACTTCGTCTACTCGGCAATGGAAGAGGAGATGGACAAGCACCGCCAGCACCCAATTATTTCTAAAATTAATTTTCCCCAACTGCACCGCAAGCGAACTCTAGAGCAAGACCTGAGCTTTTATTATGGTGCTAACTGGCGCGAGCAAATCAAACTATCGCCAGCAGGTGAAGCTTATGTACAACGCATCCGCGAAATCTCGGCGACAGAACCAGAATTATTAATTGCTCATTCTTACACCCGTTATTTAGGTGACTTATCCGGAGGACAGATTCTCAAAAACATTGCTGTCACAGCGATGAATCTGCACGATAGCCAAGGAACAGCCTTCTATGAATTTGCCGACATTCCTGATGAAAAGGCATTCAAAGCTAATTATCGGCAAACATTAGATGAGTTACCCATTGATGATGCTACAGGCGATCGCATCGTGGAGGAAGCTAACGCTGCCTTTGGTACCAACATGAAAATGTTCCAAGAATTAGAAGGGAACTTGATTAAAGCGATCGGTATGATGTTATACAATAGCCTCACCCGCCGTCGCGCTCGTGGCAGCACCGAACTAGCAACAGCTGAGTAAATTTCTGTAAACTAATTTTAGTTACTTCTAGGGGCAATTTCCCTGGGGTCATCTTATCAAGGTAAGGCGATCGCAAGGAAGTTGCCCCTACTGCTGTCTGGAAATAGTGCTGAGTAAAAAGTCGTAAGGCTAAATGATTGAACAATGGCTAACAAAATTCCCGTTACTGTAATTACAGGCTTCTTAGGTAGTGGTAAAACCAGCCTAATTCGTCACCTGCTGCAAAACAACCAAGGTCGTCGCATCGCCGTTTTAGTCAACGAATTTGGCGAACTGGGTATTGATGGCGAACTGTTGAAATCTTGTCAAATCTGCCCCGAAGATGAAGATGGCGGGAGTAATATCTTTGAGTTAACCAATGGCTGTCTCTGCTGCACTGTGCAGGAAGAGTTTTATCCCACAATGCAAGAGTTAATCAAACGCCGAGATAGCATTGACTGTATTGTCATAGAAACTTCGGGTTTGGCTTTACCTAAACCCCTAATTAAAGCCTTTCGTTGGCAAGAAATTCGCAACGCTGCAACCGTAGATGCAGTAATTACCGTGGTAGATTGTGCAGCCGTCGCCGCTGGCACATTTGCCAGTGATTTAGAAGCGATCGCCACCCAACGCCAAGCAGATGATAGCCTAGAACACGAAACACCATTGCAAGAGTTATTTGAAGACCAACTCGCCTGTGCAGACTTAGTGGTATTGAGTAAAACTGACTTAGTAGATGCAGCCGCGAAAGCCCAAGTCGAAGAATTAGTCAAACAAGAACTGCCCAGAGTGGTAAAAATGGTAGAGAGCGATCGCGGTCAAATCGATCCATCTGTATTATTAGGATTACAAGCCGCCGTCGAAGACAACTTAGATAGCCGTCCCAGCCATCACGACAGCGAAGAAGACCACGACCACGACGACGAAATCACCTCAACCCACGTCATTTTAGACCGCGCCTTTGACCCAGAACAACTCCAACAACAGTTGCAAAATCTCGTCAACCAACAAGAAATTTACCGCATTAAAGGCTTTGTCTCAGTTCCCAATAAACCCATGCGCCTAGTTATGCAAGGCGTAGGAAACCGCTTTGATAAATTTTATGACCGTCCTTGGCAAGCAACAGAAGCCAGACAAACCCGCTTAGTGTTTATCGGTCGTGATTTGAACTCAACAGAAATAGAATCCCAACTTGTCGCTTTGTAGGTTATTCTACTTTTGCTATTGATAAGGCGTTGCACTTTGAACTTGCATAACGTAGGCGGTCAAGATGCCCACTCACAAGAGTTTAATCTAATTTAGATATGCAAACTAACCGTTTTTTAGCTGAGTAAACCAAGGTTATTAGGACATCAGTAAATGATCAAACCTATAACCTGCAATCTGTAACCTATCACCTGCTATTCTTTTTATGACAATCTCGCAATTATTTGACATTGCCAATCTATTTGTTTTACCTTTTTGGGCGTTGATTATTCTCCTGCCTAACTGGAAAGTTACCCGGCGAATTATGGAATCATACATTCCATTTTTGCCCTTAGCTGGAGCATATTTGTATTTATTCATTACCAGTATCACTCCAGAAAATGCCCAAGCTTTATCTAATCCTCAACTAGCGGATATTGCGCGATTTTTTGCCGATGAAACAGCCGCAGCAACAGGTTGGATTCATTTTTTAGTGATGGATTTGTTTGTTGGCAGATTTATCTATTGGGAAGGTCAAAAAACCGGAGTTTGGACAATTCATTCCCTATTTCTTTGTTTGTTTGCTGGGCCGATGGGACTACTTTCTCACATCCTAACTTACTGGATTACCAAAGCAATTTCTCCCAACTTTCCAGCTAGTGAAGCAGCTAAATTACCAGAACAAGCTGTCTCATCTCCTGGTAATTAATGAGAATTTAAATAATATTGATTGATAGGTAATCTACAAGTAATCCTTGCTCTTGGAGTCCTAAATCATTCGTGAATAACAAGATACCCGACTTATTAAATAAGTCGGGTATTTGGGCTAATTGATTATGCAAAATTAAATTATCAAGATGATGTAGGGGGAATTAATTGAGTAGTTTTAGCAACACTGTCCCACACTATCCAAGCGCAGGAACTATCTACATCATCTGCATTATTTGTCACCTTAAAATAGATTTTTTCTCCACCTTTGATTTCAATGGCAAAATCAGCATTTTGAGCATAAACAACTTTGAAGCCTCTGTCACGTAAGCAATACATTGCCCAAGCTTTCAAAGATTGCTTATATGGTTCGTGGGGAATAGGTGGTTTAGTAAGTGTGGCTTCAATGAGTTGAAATATCTGCATTGCCATAGAAGAAGGAAATATCAGGAGAATAAATTTTAGAGACGAACTCAGTAATTAGCACTCGGTACTTTCCTTTCAGGTTGAGGATCACAACGAATTTCAATCATAAAACCATCGGGGTCATAAAAGTACACACCTTTACCTGTAGGACGAGTAACTGGGCCATGAGCGATCGCTATTTTATTTTCCTCCAAAACAGCTAGTGCTGTCTCAAATAATCGCGCATCTATATCAAAAGCTAGATGATACGCTCTTGTAAAACTCTGTTCTGGGTCTGGGTGGGGTGGATTGAGATCAGGTGTCCAAAATAAGTCTAAAATTACGCCGTCGGGAGTCACAAAGTTGGCGACTTTCCCTTCAGCGACAAGTTCCACTAGGGTTGCGGGTACTTGCTTACCTGTCAATTCATGCAAGCCTAAAACAATACCATAAAAGTGACGCGAAGCCTGCATATCTTTGACATTGAGAGCAATGTGATGCACTTTCCGCAAATGTCCAGGAGCAAGGATACTTTTCATACAGCAGTTAGATAAAAGGGCAGAATAAATTTCCTTACTAAGATAGAAGTTGAACTCTTAAACAGAGTTTATTGTAAATTATTATGGCTTTTGATTATTCTTTAGCATTTACCAAAATAGATTTTCGCCAACACCCTGAATTATATCGCGTTGGTAAAGGTGAACAGGGTGTACTTTTGGTAGAACCCTATAAATCAGAAATTCTCCCCTATTGGCGCTTCAAAACACCAGAAATTGCTAGAGAGTCGAGTGAAAAAATCTATCAGCTTTTTCTAGGGTATTTAGAACAGGAAGATTTTGTGGGAGCAGATATGGCGCGGAAGTTTATCCAGATGGGTTATACTCGTTCTCGCCGTTACGCTAATCATAAAAGCGGACGAAAATACAAACAAACTTCCAAAGAAGGAAGTTCTGAAAAAGAAATATTACCATTCGATGTAGACCCAATCAAAGCAGAATCAGCCGCTATTTTTAAAACTAAATGGGTTGAAGCAAAGACAAATCCCAAATATCTCCAGCTTTTAGCCAAGCATAAACAAATGTATGAAACTTGCTAGATGACAAACTATAAATTATCTGCGATATTCGTCGCCACAGTCGCCAATTATCTGATATAGATCGCGGGATTTTTGGGAGATTTGATCAAGGCGATCGCAGTCTTGTTGCTCTAAACTAAAATTAAATACTTTGGCGTTATTTTCAATATGTTCCGATACACCTAGTCTTGCGCCAACAATCACACCTCCCACTGCTGGTTTAGCTAAAATGTAACGTACCGCCACATTAGGAATACTGACACTATATTTATCAGCAATTTCTTTGAGTGTCGCCAGCAATTCCTGAAATAATCGCCAACCACCCCAAGCATCAATCATATTTTTGTATTTGCGTAAGCTGGCTGTGGCTAAATCAAAGTTTTTTGGTTCCGGCTGACCTAAATATTTTTCTGATAAGAAACCGCCACAAACTGTACCATAAGTAAATAGTTTAATATCATGCTGCTGGCAAAATTCCACCATTCCCACTTCTGGACGACGGTCAACTACAGAAAATTGCACTTGATTAGAAACAATTTTAATCCCTGCATTGACGATAATTTGTAAGTGTTTGGTGTCAAAATTCGTCAAAGCTAAATGCTTAATTTTTCCCTCAGTTTGCAATTCAGCCATAAATTGGAGAGCATCTAGATAATTTTTATCTTCATACTCCCACCAATGGAATTGCATTAAATCTAATGATTCAACATTCATTCGCCGCAAAGCAATATTAATATTGTCCTCAACCACTTTTTTCGTCATTTTGCGAGGACGGGGAACCCATTTTGTGAAAGCTTGTAAGTTAGCTAAAGCTGCTTGACCTCTATTCGCAAGTAGTTGATGGCGAAATTCACCAATAAAGTCTTCCGCCGGGCCATAATGGTCGGCTAAATCCCAGGTAGTAAAACCTGCATCCATATATTGAAACATGGCGGGAATTGCGGTTTTAGGATTAATCTGTCCATGTGCGCCAGATACTTGCCACATTCCGTTTAATATCCGACAAATGTTTAAATCAGGAGTAAGTTGAAGACGACTGTCTGTAGGTAGCACCATATAGTTTAATTTTGAGTTATTTATTTAACGCCAGTCTTTTGCAGCTTGTTCCAGAACGTAAGCCGCAACATCTTGAATTTGTTGTTCAGTGAGGCGGTCTTTATAAGCAGACATATTACTTTTACCATTGGTGACAATGGATGTAATTGCCTCAATAGAATCCATATTATATTTCTTCAGTGCTTGCTTTTTTAAATTCTTGCCCCGTCTGATGATATTACTACCATTGATATGACAGCCAGCACAATGGACGCTAAATATTTCTGAGCCATTAGATATTTCGTTTGCACTAGCCGGTAAGGTAAAAGTGGTGGTAGATAACAAGAGAATTAAACATACTAATTGCATGATTTTTAGCAAGTTAATTCTTATGAGCCGGATTTGTGCTTTAGCGTTAATCATTTTTCTATCTTAACTAGAAATTAAAACTCATCTTCTCACAAGAATGTACATAGTGATACACGATATTTTCTATGTAAATAAAAGCGCCGCTGTCCGCAGATAAATGCCCCCATGTTTTATTTTCTATCTAAAGGAAGTGCCTATTCCTCATGAAATAGGTCACAATTTTAAGTGTGGCATCATACTTAAACTAAATAATTTATCCAAATTAGCTAAATACCCAGAGTTGAAAATGGTTAGAAATATCAAAGAACAAATTCAAACTGACTTGAAACAAGCTAAAGAAACTGGTCAGTTACGGACTGAACGAGTTAGAGAAATTGTCAAAGCAGCAGTTTCGCAAGTTGGTTCTGAGTTTAAAGAAGGTTCCATCGAACTGCGTGGACTTGTCAGAGATGCGGTTTCTGCTGTTATTGAAAGCCTTCAAGAAAGAGGTGGCGAAATTAAAGAAGAAGTGACAGCTTCTATTGAAGGTGCTTTAGAAGGTGCTAATCGGAAAAGACACGAAAATATTATTCAAACTCAATCAGAACTCCAAAGGTTGCAAGCTCAACTAGATAGTGAAGAAGAAAAGCTTCAGCAAGATGTAGATGGGATATTAGCAGAAATTCAAGAACCAGGTGTAGGAAAAACTACTGACACCACCAGCATCATTGACTCGGCTGTTACCGCCATCAAAGATAGTGATGAAGTTTCTTTGTTAAAAAAACGTTATGCACAATTGCAAGCACAATTAGCCATTGTCCGAGCTAATTTAGCTGCGCGTTATGGCGGACGTTCGGAAGAAGTGCAAAATTATCTCAATGATGCCAAAACTTGGTATAACCAAGCTCGTCCCCAAGCGGAAGTTTTAGCGACACAGGTATCACAGAAGCGATCGCAGTTAGAAGATAAACTAGGAGAAGCAGGTACAGCGATAGCTCGCAAAGAACTCCAACTCAAACAAACCTTACGCGAGTTACTCCTCGCAACTGCTGATTTGTTTAAAGACAAAGAACCAGCAGATAAAAACTAATCATTCCTGAATAATCAAAATACCCGATTTATTCAATAAGTCGGGTATCTGAGCGAGCAAAATTTCGTTAGCAACATACTCATACAGTAGCTATTTTCCCTTAGTCATATCCATAACAGCATTCACTGTAAGTTCAGGGAGAATACCTAAACTTGGTAGCAAGTCTACTCCGGCAAAGACTATTGGTAGGTCATCTCCTTGCCAAACCCATATTTGCTGACGAGTAATATCGATTAACCAAGCTAGTTGCGTTCCATTACTGAGACAATGGAGAATCTTGTTTTGTAAGTCTAAAGTGCTTTGGTCAGGTGAGCGAATTTCAATTAACCAATCTGGCGCTCCATTAAATGGCCCATCCTCATCGCCAAGGCGCTCGCCAGCAATGATAGCAATATCTGGGACTGGTGAGTAAGGTGGTACAATGCAACGTAGCTCCTGCACCGCTTCAAATTTATCAGTGCGATCGTTAATATAATTGACTAGATTACGTTGCAGTCGGGAGTGAAACAGAGTTGGCATTGTTTTTTGAACAACTCGCCCATCAATTAATTCCCACGCAGGCGAAGCCTCAATCTTAGGTTGAGCCAAAAACTCTGCCAGTGACATCCTCGTAACTGACTGGGGCATATCTTTTGACAAACTTTATTCTGCACGGACTCTGATTATATTGCATATTTTATGTGCAATCAACATAATTTACTACGGCTATATAAACATTAATCAAAAACATAATAAAAAGGGTAGATTATATAAATCTACCCTTAATTTTTTGTCCTTATTGAGAGAGGTTTATGCCGAATTTGTGTCAAATCCCTTGCCTAAGTTAAAGCCTAGTTTTAGTAAGTTCCACTATTCAATGCTTCTTCTCTCTTAGCCACTACCCAAAGTGCATGAATACTACCAGGAAGCCAACCAAGTAAGGTGAGCAGAATATTAATTACTAAAGTAGGGCCAACACCAACTGTCATAAAAACGCCTAAAGGAGGCACGACAAGAGCTAGAAGAAAACGAAATAATTTCATAGATTTGCTGTTACTTTTTCAATTTGATTAATTCACATTGTCCAGAATTAACTTAACTACCAACTCTGTCCCAGGCATTATGTTAATTCTGTATGACTTTTCCAAAGGATAATACTTGTACTATTGCTGAGGATTGCCTTGAGGTAATTCACCTGGAGTTGAAGTGTTACCAGTTAAAGCCACGTTTCTTTCAGCAAAATAGTTGCCAATGAAGGTGTTAGCCAAAGATAGAACAACTGGGCCGAGAATAAAAGCGAGAATTCCATGAGCGCTAAACCCAGGTACTAAAAATGCTGCTAATGCAAAACAGATACCGTTAACAACCAGAGAAAATGCGCCGAAGGTGACAAGGTTTAAAGGTAAAGATAGAGTAGAGAGAACTGGCTTTACTGAACTATTAATTAAGCCAATTGCTAAAGCAGCAATTAAAGCAGAGGGAAAATTTGCAATATTCACACCAGGCACAACTAAATCAACAATTAGTAAGCTTAGTGCTGTAGCTAGAGTTATCAGAAATGTTCCCAACATTTTTTTTACCTAAAATTTCAGTGATAGTTTGTTTGAATGTCTTTCTACTATCATGAACAATGTGGGAAGATTTACCCTCTCTTGCAAGATAGATTCTGCTTCTACCAATTGACCTATTTTGCCAGAACTTCAAGCAATTAGCTGAAAATTTATGAGAGGATAGTTTTATTTGAGACTTGTATATTCCCCTCAATATAAGCCACTTTCACCCTACTGTTATGGAGAATGGTACAAGATATCTTCAGACTTCACACTTTATACTTTAGCCTTGTTGTCCTAGCCCCTAATCCCTATTTTTACCACCAGTTACTGCCTTTGCCCTCACATTGTTGCTTTGTTACATAATGACGGTAGCGAAACATCGCTTCTAGTTGAGTTTGAATTAGCCAACCACTGACAAATTCAACCGTATCTCCCCCTGGCATAGAGTAAGAAATCGCATCTGTTAATCTAGTTTTGCCATCTTCTAGCTGAAATTCGTGCCGATGTACCCAAGTTTCAAAGGGGCCGGATATCTGTTCATCCACAAATAGGCGATATTGTTCACATTCTGTGTGACGCGCTAACCAAGTTAAAGGTACTAACCCTAGAAACAAACGAAACTCTGTGATAGCACCTACTTGCAGTCCTCCCTCCCGCCGAATTACTTTGACTGGTTGCCAAGGTGGAGTTAGCATTTGCAGAATATCTGGCCTTTCATGAAATTGCCAAACTACTTCTATTGGCGCATTAATTAACGATGAATGGTTGAAGTGCAGCATGAACAGCAATAAAAAATGATGGAAACAGATAGATTGACACAACTTAAATGCAGAAAGCTATTCTAAATCCAAATAGTATTAGCCTTCGTCGTATTCGGTATCAATTTCAATATCTAGAGTATCTTCATCAATCCGCACATACAAAATATTGGGGTTACAGCAAACTTGACAGTCTTCAACATAAGATTGTTGTCCCCCAGCACTCCAGTCAATAAAAGTTAAGTTCGGTTCGCCGCAAAAGGCGCAGTAATACTCAGCAGTTGTTTGCATTCAATTTTTGGCTAGGAATTTAAGGGCTGTAGTTCTTTGGGGGCTGAACGGAAATGACTGGTAGCCTCATCCAAATGCTTTAGTAGTGTAGACTGCGGTAGCGGCCCTTGCAAGTGGCTCCAAGGCAAGACTTGAGATGTTGACCAAGTATTATGGACGTAGAAATCTAAATTGGGGATTTGCCCTTTAAGTTGCTTGAAAGCACGTTTGTAACTACCCAAGGAGTCGCCAAAGTCGCGGGTAAGTTCCAAAAGTTGAGATAATCGGCGATCGCCTCTGGATAACAAAGCCTGTATGATAGACCAGTTATAACTTTCTGGACGAAAATCTATCCCCTGGGGTTTGAGTTGTTTTTGTAAAAGCTGCAACCGTTTTTCTGCTTGACGATTTACCCCAAACCATTGAAATGGTGTATGGGATTTGGGGACAAAAGTACTACAGCCAAAGCTTAATCGCAGTCCTAGCGCAGCTTTTTTGATACTCCGCATCATCGCCACAGTCGCCTCTAAATCTTCCGCCTCTTCACCGGGAATACCCACCATCCCGTAGAGTTTTAAGGCTGAGAGTCCGCCAGCTTTGGCATTTATCGCCGCTTGGATGATTTCATCATTTTGCAACTTTTTGTTGATGATTTGCCGCAGTTGATCGGAACCACTTTCTACAGCAATGGTAAGCGATCGCGTGTCACGTTTTGCCAAAGTTTCTGCCAACTGCACCGTTACCGTATTAGTTCTCACAGAAGCAATACTCAACCGTACATCATCATATTTCGGCTGACTAAGATAATTTAATAACTCCTCAAATTCAGGATGTTGTGTCACAGAAGCGCCCAATAATCCTAGGCGATTTGTTACTTTTAACCCGCGTTCAATCGCTGGCATTAATGAACCTTCGAGGCTGGCTGTTCTAAATGGTAAAGTCAGATAACTTGCCAAACAAAAGCGGCACATTTCTGGACAACTCCGCACCACCTCCACCATATAAATATTTTCCCAAGCAGCCTTTTCTGTGACAACTGTTGAGGCTGATAAAGTATTTCCACGATAAGTTTGCTTCTGCACAATAGCCGGAATTTCTGAATCAATCGGCTTAATTGACTTTACTTCACCATCTGGTGTGTGATATTCCACCACATACAAACTTGGAACATAAATCCCCGGTACTTGTGCCAATCTTTTTAGCTGAGTTTGTCTATCAGCATTTCTTACTTCTTTGTAAGCTGCAATAAAATCACCCAGCAGATTTTCCCCATCTCCTAACAAAATGACATCAAAAAAATCAGCAAAAGGTTCAGGATTAGCTGTCAGCACTGGGCCGCCACCAAAAATGATAGGCTGATTCTCAGCACGCAAATTTGCCCTAATTGGAATATCCAAAGATTCCAGCAAATTTAAAATATTCACATAATCCAATTCCCAAGAAATCGAAAACCCCACAATTTCCGGCTGTCTAGGAAGTTGTTCATGAATATCAGTAAATAGACGACTCACCTGCACATCATCGCGCATTGCTAAAGTTGCCCAAACCACCTGATAGCCAAGGCTAGTAATACCCACACTGTACTCATTAGGAAAAGCAAAAATTAAAGGTATCGCATCAGTATCAGGAGTAGTAGGAGTAAATAAAAGACGTTCCGCAGCAAATACAGATGATGTCATTGCAAAATAATTCGTAATTGTTGATTTTTGATAATTTCTTTAAGATTTACTGCTTGATGATTAATCAGTTTCATCTATATTTTTAGAGCCGAAAATTGAACAAAGACTCTGCCTAACTTTGTTTTGAAAAGTTTGCTCAACAGCGGGAACCCGACGACATTTGCTACAAGTAGGCAAAGCCGCCCAAAGCAGTGGCTCAACTTTTTGCTGTCTTTACCTCTGCGTTTAAAAGTAAATTTCTCAGAGGATATTTGAAAAGTCCCTGGCAATGTATCAAATACTTTTAGATCCCCCTAAGTCCCCCTTAAAAAGGGGGATTTTAATTCAGTTCCCCCCTTTTTTAAGGGGGGTTAGGGGGGATAAATAAGTGCTTAAAATTACAGCTAACTACTTTTAAAACAACCTCTAAGCCTTATCTAGTATAACCTAACAAAATCTAGCAATTAATTCCTCACCAGTAGTTTCTGTGCGATGCCTCCGGCAACCTGATACGGCAACGCAAAAGGAGTCAGTTTTTCCGAAATAGTCACATTTAAATAAGTCTTGAGAAAATTGAGCGAGAAATGGCAAATCCCTCTTAGCTTGGGTGCTAAGAGGGATTGTGGGGATTGGGGATTTTTTGAGTGCTAGGTTAAATTACTTGCTTTCTTAACTGCTTGCTTTAACTCTTCAAATGTAATACTACCGTCTTCGTCTGAATCATACTGTACTATCAACTCTTGGGGGCTACTGGTATTTGTTTGTGATGAGATGACTGCACTTAAGCCAGGACTTAAAAAAAGCTCATTAATGGAGACTTTGCCATCTTGATCGCGATCTAAAGTATTAAAAAGAGATTGAAGCTCTTGCTCGGTTGTCATAAGTTTCTATCTGAATTAATCTTTTATTTTAAGATTTCCAAATTAAACAAACTTATATCTTGAGAGTTAGAAATAGGTATCGCTGGGGCTGAGATTAGTGGAATGGTGTGCATGGTGTCTTGCCCCGGCTGAACGAGTGCAGGAGTTATTGCATCAACTATGTGCGATCCTCTATGCTATTTTATTCCGCGATCGCCCGTACTGTATTATGTACTTTATCAAAATCCTGACAAGCTGGATTATCGTAACAGGACTTACGCAACGCCGATATTGTGATTGCCTGAAATGCTTTATGGGAAAGAACAAGCGATCGCTAACTCCGCGTGTTGTAGTAATGTAGCTTTATCTAAAGCATGGACAATATATTGCGGTGTCTGTGCTAGTAGATTTTCAATTCTCTGCCTAGCTGCGGTCACTACCTCTTTCTTTAAGTTACCGTTACTGAGAGCATCAGCAAAATCTCCCGCCATGTAATAAGTGCGTTCCAAAGACGATGAATTGATATTCCGCGACAAAATAAACAAGTCACACCCAGCATTAAAGGCGCGGGCGACGGTTCCGCTTTGGGTAAACCTATCGGAGATTGCTTTCATATCCAAGTCATCAGAGACAACTACACCCTCAAACCCTAGTTCATCACGAAGGATATTTTTCAGAATCGGTTGCGAAATAGTCGCCGGTACATCTGGGTCAATTTGGGGAAATAAAATGTGAGTTGTCATAATTAAGGGAATTTGAGCATCAATCAAAGCTTTGAAAGGTATCAGTTCCCGATCGCGCAAATCTTGTACAGTTAAATTCAGTACTGGTAATTCAAAATGAGAATCTGTACTGGTGTCTCCATGTCCTGGAAAATGCTTGGCGCATCCTAAAATACCGGAATCTTGCAGCCCTAAATAATATGCCAACGCTCCTTTTGCTGCGGTTTCTGGTGTGTTACCAAAGGCACGCGGCCCAATTACCGGGTTATGCGGATTAGAGTAAATATCAGCAGCAGGCGACCAAGATACGTTAATGCCCAGTGATTTTAACTCTCTGGCTGTGGCTTTTGCTACTTCCCTAGCTTGCGATCGCAACAACGCTGCATAGGGAAATCTCGTAATTGGTAAGGGTGTACGGACTACACGCCCACCTTCATGATCTAAAGTCATGAACATCGAATCGCGTTCTGCATATTCACGAATTTGGTCTATGAGTTCTTGAAAGCTGGCTAACCAAACCTGATAAGGAACACCATCTATAAAGTTTTTCGCAAAAAATATCACCCCAACTGGTTTTAATTCACTGAGCGCCCGTTTATCATCATCACTTAATTTTGTGCCGGAAATACCGAGAATCAGATGATTTCCGAATAGTTCTAGCTCCCGTGATACTGGCATAATTTATTACCTATAGTTATTGTTTAAATTTGCTCATAGAGGCTAGAGAATAGATGTTTTGATTGTCTCATGGTTATCTAGATTGATAGCTAATTACTTAGTCAGAAAAATTACTTTTTTGTTTCTATTTTCTAGTCCCTTTTTGTTCCTAGTCTCTAGTCCCTAAATCCCTTCTAGCAGAAGTTTTTAGGTAAGCGATCGCACAATTACTGCCAAATGTAACGGTTTGCAACGTATAATGAGAACGGCAAAACCATTAAGAAATATTGAACAACAGTAGGTGTAAATGCGAGTAGCGATCGCTGGCGCTGGTCTAGCAGGACTTTCCTGCGCGAAATATCTTATAGACGCAGGTCACACTCCCATTGTCTTAGAGCGTCGGGACGTATTGGGTGGCCTTGTAGCGGCATGGAAAGACTCTGACGGCGACTGGTACGAAACCGGGTTACACGCCTTCTTTGGGGCATACCCCAATATGCTGCAATTGCTCAAGGAGTTAGGCATTCAAGACCGCCTCCAGTGGAAAGAGCATACACTAATTTTTAATCAACCAGAAAAACCCGGAACACTCTCACGGTTTGATGTTCCCGATATTCCCTCTCCGTTTAACATTATTGCCTCGATTCTTCGCAACAACGATATGTTGACTTGGGAGCAAAAAATTAGGTTCGCTATCGGCCTGCTTCCAGCCATTGTGCGCGGTCAAAAATATGTCGAGGAGATGGACAAGTACAGCTTTGCCGAGTGGTTGAAAAGACAAGGTATTGGGGAACGAGTAGCCAGTGACGTATTTATTGCTGCTTCTAAAGCCCTCACCTTTATCAACCCCGATGAAGTATCATCCACAATTTTATTAACTGCCTTAAATCGCTTTTTGCAAGAGCGATATGGCTCCAAAATCGCCTTTTTGGATGGTTCACCCACCGAAAGATTATGTCAACCAATCGTTGATTACATTACCGCAGGTGGCGGCCAAGTGCGGCTAAACGCGCCCCTAAAACAAATTGTCCTCAACCCCGATGGGACAGTCAAAGAATTTTTGCTGCGCGGGTTAAATGGCGAACCAGATGAAGTTGTGACGGCAGACTTTTACGTATCAGCCATGTCAGTTGATGCCTTAAAAGTTATGTTGCCAGAACCTTGGCAGCAAATAGACTGCTTCCAAAAGCTAGAAGGCTTAGAAGGTGTGCCGGTAATTAACCTCCATCTCTGGTTTGATCGAAAATTAACCGACATTGATCAACTACTTTTTTCGCGATCGCCCCTCCTCAGCGTTTATGCTGATATGAGCAACACTTGTCGAGAATATGCTAACCCAGATCGCTCAATGCTGGAATTAGTTCTGGCTCCTGCTAAAGATTGGATTAGCAAATCTGACGAGGAAATTATTGCTGCAACTATGACAGAGTTGGAAAAACTCTTACCCGAACACTTTGGGCAAGAGAATCCAGCCAAACTGTTGAAATCTCATGTAGTGAAAACGCCGCGTTCAGTTTACAAAGCGACTCCTGGTCGCCAACAGTACCGTCCTCCCCAAAAAACTCCCATCGCCAATTTCTTTCTCAGCGGGAGTTACACCATGCAACGCTATCTAGGCAGTATGGAAGGGGCCGTACTTTCTGGTAAGCTAACAGCGCAGGCGATTTGTGAATCGCTGCCAGAGGCCAGTGCCTCAAACCTACAAACGCTAACCCGAACGCCTGCAACGAATGCTGCAACTGCCTGATTCCCCCCCGCGCATGAAAACGCTGGTCTCTGTAGACGAGTCATACAAACTTTGTCGGCAACTTATCGCCAAGTACTCCGCAACTTTCTACCTGAGTACTTTGCTTTTGAGTAAAGAAAAACGCCCTGCTGTTTGGGCTATTTATGCTTGGTGTCGCCGTACAGATGAACTAGTGGATGGCCCTGCATCTGCTCTTACCACACCAGAAACCCTAGATCAATGGGAGCAGCAGCTAGAATCAATTTTTGCTGGACACCCAGTCGAAAATTATGATGTAGCTTTGGTTGATACGGTGCAACGCTTTCCGATGGACATTCAGCCCTTTCGGGACATGATTGCTGGACAACGAATGGACTTATACCGCAGTCGCTACGAAACTTTTGAGGAATTGTACCTCTATTGTTATCGGGTGGCTGGGACTGTCGGTTTGATGTCAACTGCAATTATGGGGTTGGATAACACCAGCAATACAGCACCGTGGAACCGTGAACAACCCTGTTATATTCCCACTCAAGAAGAAATTGCTCTAGGAATCGCTAAACAACTGACCAACATCTTAAGAGATGTGGGAGAAGATGCCAGGCGGGGGCGAATTTATCTGCCGTTAGAAGACTTGGCAAGATTTAACTACACCGAACAAGACTTGCTCCAGGGTGTCATAGATGACCGCTGGCGTTCTCTCATGCGCTTTCAAATTGCACGGGCAGAACAATTTTATCGCAAGGCAGAAAGAGGTATTGCTTATCTATCTCCTGATGCGCGGTTGCCAGTTTGGGCAGCATTGATGCACTACAGCGGCATTTTAAATGTCATTGAACGCAACGATTATGATGTGTTCAATCAGCGAGCCTACGTCCCCCAATGGCGAAAGTTATCTACTTTACCTGTGGCATGGATGCGATCGCAAGTTCTGTAAAATTTAGTCAATAGTCAACAGCAAAATTAATAACTATTGACTATTGATGAAAAACTGCTAATATAGATATTCGTGACCCTGGAGAGGTGGCTGAGTGGTCGAAAGCGGCAGATTGCTAATCTGTTGTACGGCAGGCAACTCCGTACCGAGGGTTCGAATCCCTCCCTCTCCGTTTTCCATCAGTACATTCCACTCAGTACTGAAAATCATTAAACAAATATTAATATCAATGTCGGCATTAACACAGATACTCCTCATGGTAGATGTTATCATTTAACATTTGGAGTCTGTTAAGATCAAGCTAACCTGAAACATAGTTTGAATCCTACTTTCAGACTCCTGAATATCAGAGGAGTGAAAGTAAATTATGCCAAGAATTACTACTGCCCTAGCCTTGAGTGTAGCTACCATAGCCACAGGCTTTTTCACCGCAGCTTGCAATAATACCAACACTAGCAATACCACCAGTACTAATTCCCCAGCAGCGACCTCAACCACTACAACCAGTAGTACTGATGGGTTAAAAATTGGAACGCTACTACCAACAACTGGTGACTTAGCTTCCATCGGACAGCAAATGGTAGGATCTGTACCTTTGCTAGTGGATACCGTTAACGCCTGTGGTGGAGTCAATGGTAAAAACGTCACACTCGTACAAGTAGACGACCAAACCGACCCCAAAGCTGGTGCGGCTGGGATGACTAAACTGGCAACACTAGATAAAGTTGGAGGAGTAGTTGGCTCTTTTGCTAGTAGTGTTTCCACAGCAGCGGTTTCTGTGGCTGTACCTAATAAAGTTATGTTGGTGTCTCCTGGTAGCACCAGTCCCGTATTTACAGATAAAGCGAAAAAAGGCGACTTTAAAGGCTTTTGGGCGCGGACTGCACCCCCAGATACGTATCAAGCACTGGCGTTAGCTCAATTAGCTAATAAAAAAGGTTTTAAACGCGTCTCCACAGTTGTCATTAACAACGATTATGGTGTGGGTTTTGAAAAAGCATTTGTCGAAACTTTTGAAAAATTAGGCGGTACTGTAGTTAATAAAAATAACCCAGTGCGTTATGACCCCAAAGCCCAGACCTTTGACACCGAAGCCGCAGCGGCATTTGCGGGTAAGCCAGATGCCGTAGTCGCTGTACTTTATGCTGAAACAGGTAGTCTCCTGTTAAAAGCTGCCTATCAACAAGGTTTGACCAAGGGAGTACAAGTTCTGCTCACTGATGGCGTGAAATCACCCACCTTCCCAGAACAAGTAGGTAAAGGTAGCGATGGCAAATTTATCTTAACCGGGGCGCTAGGTACTGTACCTGGTTCCGATGGTAAAGCTTTAGAAGCTTTTAACAAGTTGTGGAAGGAGAAAAAAGGTGGTTCACCTGGAGAATACGCACCCCAAGCCTGGGATGCTGCTGCATTGCTAGTCTTGGCAGCACAAGCCGCTAAAGACAACACAGGTGTGGGCATTTCCAGTAAAATTCGGGAAGTTGCGGCTGGCTCAGGTACAGAAGTTACTGATGTCTGTGAAGGGTTAAAGTTACTCCAAGAAGGTAAAACGATTAACTACCAAGGTGCTAGTGGCAACGTAGATGTTGATGCTAACGGTGATGTCCTTGGTGTCTATGATGTTTGGAGTGTAGGAGATGATGGCAAGATTAGCGTGATAGATAAAGTTACACCTAAATAGCAAAGTGCTGTTAGCGGTAGCGGGGCGTTCAGCCCGTGCTGAGATGCGTAGGTTGGGTAGAACGAAGTGAAACCCAACATCTACAAGGTTTTAAGGCGTTGGGTTTCGTCCCTCAACCCAACCTACATCTGTAGCGATCATTCTTCAAATTGGTATAAGCTCAGTGACTACGGCTATAAAAAGGCAAAAGAAAAAATTCTTTTGCCTTTTGCGTTTGTACTTTTAACTTCAGTAATCAGAAGCCGCTGAAGTTGTAACCAACTCCTACCAATAAACCCACCTCAGTTCGGTCAAAAAATCCTGCATTTAC
Organism: Nostoc sp. LEGE 06077; assembly: GCF_015207705.1. Classification (GTDB taxonomy): domain Bacteria; phylum Cyanobacteriota; class Cyanobacteriia; order Cyanobacteriales; family Nostocaceae; genus Nostoc_B. The sequence goes on along the minus strand of NZ_JADEWI010000022.1, from coordinate 757 downwards.
AGATGCTGTGGCTGTAAATTGAGTGTTGAGGGGTACATCAATCCCACCAGATACTAAGAAAGCCACTTGTGAATCATCGCCAGTGTTAATAGCTGCACCAACACCTAAATAGGGCGCTATGGGTAAAGGCTCAGTAAATTCGTCTTGTTTGTTGTAAAGAAAAATCGTAGGTGACGGGAATCAAAATTGTCGTGTTGTCGCCAAATATGGCTGAAGGTCTAATAGAGAAGGCATTTGTGAATCCAATCTTACTCAGAACGGCAAAGTTGCCATCACCTAAAGATGTATCACCGCCACTTAAGCCAATATTAGCGCCAATACCAATATAACCTCTACCGCCACGAGTGCGTCTACCAACATTCACAACATTTGATTGGGCAACTTTTTTGACCTCTGGCGGTTGAGTCGTAACTTCAACAGACTGATGTAAGAGTGCGGCTGATGAGGTGGCGACTGTTCCCGGAATCGGCGTGAGGATTGAACTAGTAGATTCCTGGGTGTCAGCACTGGCAAACTGTTGAGATGTAGTTGATTCTGAGGATATTGTGATGATAGAAGAATCCGTGAACTGTTGAGTATTTGCCGTGTCTATTGTCTGGGCTATAGCCGAAAAACTACAAGTCAAGACAGTAAGTAGAACGAGGCGAAAAAACCAAACTATGTAAAGATAAGTAAATACGTACAATGCGTCTACAAAGGTAACAGCAATATGGGTAGCCGTTTAAGGGTATTTCTGACTAGAGAGCAAGATAAAACT
>NZ_JADEWI010000139.1 GCF_015207705.1 Nostoc sp. LEGE 06077 | reverse complement strand
TATAGTCGATGTTTTCGAGCCGCCTAACCCTGCATATGAAGACGAAAGCCCAGTACAAAGTTAAGAATTGGAACGCTTATGATGCTGCCCTCAAGCAACGAGGCAGTATAACTTTTTGGGTGAACGAAGAAATCATCGAGCAGTGGCGAAATCAGCAAAAAACCGGGAAAAAGGGGGCATCAAATCATTACAGTGATGTGGCAATCGCCACTATGGGAACAATCCAATCGGTGTTTCATTTACCAGGGCGACAAACAGAGGGGTTTTTAGAATCGCTGTTCACGCTCATGGGAATTGAGCTAGAAGTACCAGACCATTCCACGCTGTCTCGTCGTTTGAGCAAGTTGTCTGTAGAACTACCAGTTATTCCAAAGGACAAAGGTATTCATGTAGTGGTGGATTCAACTGGTGTAAAAGTATATGGTGAAGGTGAATGGAAAGTCCGCACACATGGAGTAAGTAAAAGACGGACGTGGCGGAAATTGCATCTAGGAGTTGACTGAGAGAGTGGCGAAATTCTCGGTGCGGTGGTAACTACTAATGATGTAGCTGATTGCGAGGTACTGCCTGAAATATTGGAGCAGATTGAGCAACCGATAGAGCAAGTATCTGGTGATGGTGGCTATGACACAAGAGGTTGTTACGACACCATTTCACAACGCGGTGCAAAAGCGGTAATTCCACCGCGCACCAACGCCAAAATTCAACAACCAAATAATCAAGCACGGCCACACCCTAGAGATGAAAATCTGTTGCGGGTGAACCAAGTCGGGCGCAAGCAATGGAAACAAGAGAGTGGATATCATCGCCGTTCTTTATCTGAAACTGCCATTTTTCGGCTCAAAACCATCTTTGGTGGTAAGTTAAGACGACGCTTTTTTGATAACCAGGCTGTCGAGTTATTTCTGCAATGTGCTGCGCTTAACCGCATGATCCAGTTAGGTAAGCCCGACTCTTATAAAGTCGAAGACTAATTCCTCTCCTTACTTCGGATTGGTGTGTCCTTTTTTCCTTTCATGCAACAAAGCC
>NZ_JADEWI010000138.1 GCF_015207705.1 Nostoc sp. LEGE 06077 | reverse complement strand
ATAAATTCTCTTAATTCATCTAAACTTGAGAAGCTTTCCCAAGTTAGATGCCTTTTAACTTCTTCCCACAATCTTTCTATTGGATTAACTTGAGGTGTATGTGGAGGTTGAAATAACAAAACTATGTTTTCTGGTATTTTCAGATGCTGACTTAAATGAAAAGCCCCATTGTCTAACTGAAGAATGTGAATATCTTGAGCATAAGTCTGTGAAAATTTTTCTAAAAAAATATTGAAACAGGCTGTATTTAAATGAGAGAACTCCCAGATAAAATACTCTCCAGTTAATGGTTCCACTAATCCATATAAATAAAAGTTATCCCGCTTCCATTGCATAATCCCGATGGGCTTGACTCCTTTTTTCGTAATTAGTCTCCCAGCTTCAGTCTTCAACCCCACACGGCTTTCGTCCCCACACCAATATCTAATTGTTTTTTGTTTATCTATTGGTGCTATGACGTGTTTTTTAATTACTTCTAAGTATTGTGGCAGTTTTTTTTAAATTCTGATTCTGCTTCGCTATCGTATTTAATACCTACTGCTCGCGGCACTTTTAGCTTTGCTTTCATTTGATAGCGCACTGTATCATGTACTACTTTATATGATACTTCTATCCCTTCTACTGCTTTTAACCATGTTCGTATTTCCTCATAACTTTTGAATCCCTCCGATTCTTGAAGCTCTTTATCCAGATGCTCTCTTACTTGTAAACTAATTATTGCTGGTCGCCCTGGACTCTTTTTTGTTGTTAATAGACCCAAGACTCCCGACTCTTGATAATCTTTTAACCATCTTTGTACCGTTATCCTTGCCCTTCCTACTACCACCGCTACATCTTGTATTGTTTTCACCTGTCCTATTTTTAGCAAATACAAAGCTTGAATCCGTTCAAAACTTGATGCTGTTTTTTGTTTTAAGAGCAACTCATGTAATTCCTCTACTGACTCTCTTATTTCTACTTTGGTTACTCCAGCCATCTTTGCTCCTTAATATTTATTCCTTATTTATCTGTATCACAATTTTCGTGAATTGGTAT
>NZ_JADEWI010000137.1 GCF_015207705.1 Nostoc sp. LEGE 06077 | reverse complement strand
GGCAGAAGGCAGAAGGCAGAATGTTGGTTTGAGGGTTTTCCTGTGCAGTCAATCCGTCTGTATTCTCTGCCAAAAAGGGTTTAACATCCTCACACTCGTTTTGAATTTCAGTGGTCTGCAATTGGGTGGGGTATGTATCCTCATCCAATTCCCGAATGCCTTCAATTAGTGATGTTTCCACATCTAAATGCACTTTAGTATCAGTACTAAATACTTGTTTTTCCACAACTTTTACGTACTTTGGTATTCATACCAAAGACTTGATAGAGCGTTTGAGATAAGTTCTGCAATAAGTGAAAACGGTCTGCAACTTGAATAGCTTCTGGTGCGCCTTGACGAATACCACTTTCATAAGTTTTTGACCGATCTCGTGAGACGACTTTGACACCAGGGTGCGCTTTTAACCATTCTGTCAAGGTTTCAGCCAAGGCATCTTTTAGTAGAGCAATTGGTCGGCTGCGTTCGAGGTCAATTAGTGCTGTCCCGTAAGTTTTACACTTACGAAAGCAGAAGTCGTCTACCCCAAGAGTATGTGGCGTTACGATTGGTGGCAGTGGGATTGAGCGGACTAAATTTAACAGTGTGTTGCGAGAAACTTTTATCCCCCATTGCTGTGAGAGTCTTTCCTCTGCTGCACCACCATTAGCTCAACCAATCACACTCAGTCGTTGAGCTAAACGTAGAGTTTTTCTAGCCCTTGGTGCAGTTACATTGGTCAGCCTTTCTGTAAAAATGCGTCGTTTACATAAACTATTGATGCAAAAAAACTTCCTTACCCGTAACTGTAAGGTAATGCTGTAATCAGCCCAGGGTAAGTCTGCTAATAAGCGTTCATAGCGACTATGAATTTTTTGAGTTGGTTGGTTACAAACTGGACAGTTAACTACTCTACTGATTGCGGAAACAATCAAATTTATCTGAGTTTTTATTTTGTCAAGTTGGCAATTCTCAAGTATTAGATTGCTTGAATCTGGTAATAGGTGAGTTAGCACCGACATAGAACTTGCTGAGGCTTATACCTCAAATGTTTGAAGGAGTAAAGTTTGAA